>CAIQWD010000057.1 GCA_903875445.1 uncultured delta proteobacterium
CCATTGGCAGCACCCTGAATAAGGACATCGGTCTGGGCAAGAAGATCGTTCATCATCTTGACCATGTTGTTGAGGTTGCCCTTGATGACGTTATACTCGCCTTTATATTCAGCGGTGATGGTGGGTGGAATAACACCTTTAGCGACCTTGTCGACGTAGTCGGCGGTTACTCTTAAGGGGTTGACGATATTGACGACGGTGTCGTTGACTCCAGCTACCAGCTTGTTCCAGCCGCCGACAAAAAGAGTGGCGTCGGCGCGTTTATCCAGTTCGCCATTGGCAGCGCCTTGGATAAGGATATCGGTTTGGGCAAGAAGATCGTTCATCATCTTGACGACGTTGTTGAGGTTGATTTTGATCTCGTTGAAATCGCCGTTATAGCTGTCGGTGATGGTCGGTGGGATGTCCCCCTTGGAGATCCGATCGACATACTCTGCTGCAACATTGAGCGGACCGATAACCGCGTCGAGACAATCATTGACGCCCTGGACGATATTTTTGAAGTCGCCCTGATGTTTGGCTGCATCGGCGCGGGTGGCAAGTTTACCTTCTACAGCAGCTTTCGAGAGCATTTTTGCGTCGACAACAAGGGCATTAACGGCGTCGATACAGACGTTGAGGTTGTTTTTGATCTCGTTGAAATCGCCATTATAACTGTCGGTAATTTTCGGTGGAATATCGCCCTTGGAGATTCGATCGACATATTCGGCTGCAACATTGAGCGGTCCGATAACCGCGTCGAGACAATCATTGACGCCCTGGACGATATTTTTGAAGTCGCCCTGATGTTTGGCGGCATCGGCACGGGTGGCAAGTTTACCATCTACAGCGGCTTTCGAGAGCATTTTTGCGTCGACAACAAGGGCATTAACGGCATCAATACAAACGTTGAGGTTGTTTTTGATCTCGTTGAAGTCGCCGTTATAGCTGTCGGTAATCTTCGGCGGGATGTCGCCCTTGGAGATCCGATCGACATATTCGGCGGCCACATTAAGCGGTCCTATAACCGCATCAAGACAGTTATTAACGCCGACGACGATTTTTTGATAATCCCCCTGGTGTTTCGAGGCATCGGCACGGGTGGCAAGTTTACCTTCCACTGCCGCCTTAGACAGCATGCCTGCATCGGCCACCAGAGCGCGGATGGTGTCCATCATTTTTTTCATCGCCGCCATGACACTGGTGGTATCGCCGGAAGCAAGAGTAATTTCCCTGGACAGATCACCAACGCCAACCAAATTTGCGATCTCGCCCACCTGTTTCGGGTCGGCGCCCAGTTGTTTCAGGACAATGCGGGCGATAAAGAAACCGAGGCCGATGGCAACCAGGGCGCCGAGTATGGCCAGGATGGTCATAATGGTGCTGGCTCTATTGGCGAGAACAGTGTTTTCGTCTGAGGTAAGTTTTGCCTGGTGGAGTTTGCTCTCCATCAGTTTGTCGATGAGGTTCTGCATTTCGCGGGATGCCTTGCCTGCTTCGCCTTGCAATAGGGCATTAGCTTCGGAGTCTTTATCTGCTTGAGCCAGTTGTATGGCCTTTTCCTGTAGCGGTTCTAAAGCAGCTTTGGATTTTTTGAGATCATCGAAGAGCTTGCGGCCCTCATCAGTTAAGATGGTTTTTTCAAAAGCGCCTAAGTCCTTTGCCAGGCTCTCACGGAGTTCCTTGATGCGACCGAAGAAATTTTCTTTGTCTTTCTCAGTGGAAGCGGTAATGATATCCCGAAGATTGACTCGTATACGCTGGAAGGCGATAGATGCATCGGCTATATCCCCAAGGGGTACGGTGATTTTCTCATAAAGCCTTGTGTCCGCAGCATCAATCTGCTTGATGTTGTAAATCCCGAATCCACCGATCGCCCCGGCAATAATCGCCACCGTAATAAATCCGGCCAGCAGTTTTCCTTTCAGTGTCATGTTGTTGAACCAGCTCATGTTTTTTCCTCCATGATGTGTTTTTGGTGGCAATTATTGTTGAAACAGCCTGCTCGTAAACTGCGCTTTCACCTTTGGTTGAATCGTGGTTTTGTTCATTTTCGCATTGCGGGGAAATTAGAGAGTAATAGCTTTTTTCTGCATCGCCGCCCCTCCTCTTTGTTGTCTCGCTATGAGTTTGGTTGAGGTATCAATTGTGGTCCTCATTGGTTACCTTGCCTATCTTCTTCTTAGGCTTTTTCGTTCCCCGAGGTCTAGGCACATTTCTTCAGATTTTCCAACGTTTGCCGAATAATTTTGTCACACCCGTGTGTCAGTGGAGCATCATGCCCGGCATAGATGCTCTCTATTGCCCGACCGGCAAGTTTCATCAGTCCGGCCATAGACTCCCTGGTGTATTCCTCACAACTTTGATGTGGCCTTAACTGCGTGTCCCCGGAAAACAGCGCCATTACCGCCGGTGCATACAGACATATGGAATCCGACGAATGGCCGGGTGTATGGATGACTTCGAGAAAATCGTCGCCGGCCTTGACGAAACGGCCGTCCGGCAGCAGTTCATCGACTCCGGGGCCATCGATATAGGCAAGTACCCTGGCTCCATAGCGTTCCTTGACCGCCATGACCCCGGCTGCATGGTCAAAATGGTTATGGGTGAGAATGATCTGCTCGATGGCCACCTTGCCGAAGCCGGTGGAGAGGCCCTCTATTTCCTGCAAAACAAAGCCGTCTACCCCCGGATCGATAAGGGTATTGACGTCTTCGACCCGGTTCCAGTCGCCGAGGATCAGATACGAATGGCAGCTGTAAGTTCGTTCATTCTTCTTCAAAGGGATTATCCTCACTCCTCAGTCTCCAATCTTTTTGTACAGTTGTGCGTCCGGCACTACCTGGGTGAAGAGATGCGCCACCTCTTGAGGTAATTTCTGGGTATTTTCGTTGGCCAGATAGCCGCCAGGGGCCAGGGCCTGGTGAAACATCTTGAACACCTCAACCCGCTCCGGATACTGAAAATGGAGCAGGACATTCTTGCAAACGATCAGACAGTAGTCCTGGCCGGCTGGTTTCAGCGACAGGAGGTCGTGATACTGGAAGTAAATTCGGTCGCGGAGGATAGGTTTTACGCGGGAATGGCCGGGTTTCTCCGCTGGTTCGAAATATTTGGCCAAGAGTTCTGCTGGGGTGCGCTGCAATTCGTCGTTCGGATAAGTCGCCGCATTAACGATATCGCCGAAGTTATTGGCGCTGTCATGATCGGTGGCATCAATGCGCAGGTTTTTGAAGCCGAAGGAGTTCATCTTTTCGGCAAAGATCATGGCGATGGTATAGGTCTCCTGGCCGAGGGCGCAGCCGGCATCCCAGATTTTGATGCGACTCCGGCCGCTGGCGTAGGGAATCATATGGTCGGCGGCGTGCTCAAGCGTCGGTTGATCGCGCATGAAAAAGGTAAATGCCATGTCATTACCTACTATTTTATATAAATTGTGTTTTTTATGATCGGAAGTGAACCTTTTTTAAAAGATTCAAGTATCGAATCGTTCTTTTCCGATCTTCGCTATCTGGGAGGAGGATCTTCCCATCAAAGCATTAGCGAGAAACATGCCAGATTTGAGTCGTTGTGTTTTTCCGTTATGTTATCAAAATGATGGGTATAGAGGGATCGGTAGTTTGAGAGGAAAAATGGAGAAACACAAAGGGAGAAGAGCAGGGAAACAAGAAATGGAGGTAAATTTACCACCTTTTCTCGCCAGGATCCGAGACGTAGGTTAACGAGGTAGGTATTCTGCCACACTGTCTTGCGACTTATGGTACCGAAATATTTAAGAGAGTATACTTGGCAACGGTTGTGCCGCATGTTTTCTCGGGGAGGTAAATTTACCGCCATTTCTGAGGAGATATAACCACACCGTGAAAGACTAGGGGCTGACGATGTTAGGCAATCCGTGCGGGAAGAGTACGCGGCAATGATTCTCGATTACGCTAGAATCATTGTATCATGTAATGTTCTGATTTTACGTAGTAATAGTGTGGCGATATAGATGTGAACGCTATGTAACGTAGGAGTGTGTTCGGTACTGGTGAAATAGAAAATGGCGATTTATTGAGGAGGTAACTTTGCCTCCCGTGAGAATGCCGTAGAGGCGGGACAGCGATATGTTGGTCACGGAACACGAAAATTAGTCTTGCACTGAGGCCGGCTTCCTCCCTATTCTCTCCTGCCGCTTCATTTTCAGCTTATTTTTATCGGCAACCTGACTGTAAAGGTCGTACCTTCGCCAATCGCCGTAATATAGGTGAGAGTACCGTCGTGTTTTCGGGTGACGACATCATAGGCGATGGCCAATCCCTGGCCGGTGCCGCTGCCTACCGCCTTGGTAGTGAAGAAGGGGTCAAAGATTTTCGCCTTAGCAAAATCTGGGATACCGCATCCTGTATCGGCAAAATGGATCAGGACGGAAGAACCGTCAACCCTGGTTGTTACGGTAATGAGTCCCTTGTTACCTACCGGGGTTCGTCCTAGTTTCTCGGTGATGGTATGAGCGGCATTAACCAGAAGGTTGAGAAATACCTGGCCTATTTCGCCTGCCAGACAGACAACCTTGGGAAGATCAGGGGCAAGATCAAGCTGGAGTTCTGAACTGTATTTCCACTCGTTACGGGCCACTGTCGCCGTCGTTTCGATGAGACGGTTGATATCGACAAGTTCGGCCTCTTTGCCGCCGGGATGGGAGAACTCTTTCATCGCCCGCACCAGGTGCGTGACACGGGACAGACCTTCTCGGGACTGTTGGATTGCCATGGGAATTTCTTTTTCAAGAAAAGGCCAGTCGGCGGTTTCCAGGGCTTGTTTCAGGACATCGCCGGTCAGCGTCTTTTCGGCATTGGCCGTGACCAGTGTCTTTACCATCTTCTGAATATCCGCGAAAGTGTCTTCAAGAAAGCTGACATTCGAGCTGACAAATTGGGTGGGGGTATTGATCTCATGGGCGATGCCGGAGGCAAGCTGGCCGACCGACTCAAGCTTATGTGTTTGCAGCAGCTGGGCATGGAGGATTTCCTTTTCCTTCAGGCTTTTTTTCTGTTCGCTTTTGTTATTTAACGTAATTATCAGCTGTTCGATATTAAAAGGCTTAATGATAAATGCCGCAGCACCGTACGTCATCATCTGCCGCATGTTGCCTGCGTCTTTCTCTGTGCTCATGACGACAAAAGGAATATGAGAATACAACGGATTTCGATGGAGTGTTGCACACAGCTCAAGCCCATCCATTTCCGGCATATACACATCTGAGAGAATGAAATCCGGTAGTGCGCTTTGGATGATTTCAATGGCCTTTTTACCATTCTCCGCAGTAAGCACCTGATACCCTTCCTTTACAAGTCCCTCCTGAAGCGCAAGACGAACCGAAATTGAATCGTCCACCACAAGAATCCTGGGCTTCTGTATTGAGTGTTCAGGGGAGCTGTTCAAGGGGACTTTCAGTGCTGGAAAAGGATCGGTTTTTTTGCTTTTGTCTAAATCGGTTAAAGATTGGTTGGACATAATTTTTAGCCCTCATGGTAATTGCGCAATTTTCAAACCGTTATAAGCAGTGAAACCTTGCCGCGCATTTTGCTTTTCTATTACGGTTTTATTCAGAAAAACAGCGAAAATGGGTAAAAAAATACAACCTCTCTTCAGGCTATTAACAACTGCACCATTCGAAAAAAAGGCGGACGGTGTCGGGACAGAGCTGGCTCCCCGAGGCCTTGCCGATGACATCAATGGCTTTGCCATGTTCCATCCCCTTTCTGTACGGCCTGTCGCTTGTGAGTGCGTCGTAAGTATCTGCCACCGATGTCATTCTGGCCGTTAAGGGAATAGACTGGCCGATCAAGCCTTGTGGATATCCCCTGCCGTCCATTCTTTCATGGTGGGAATACACAACCGGAAGAATATCCAAGATGCTGGGAATGGTTTTAATGATAGAGGCACCGATGGAGGGGTGCTGTTGAATATGCTCAAATTCGTCGTCGCTCAACTTGTCAGGTTTTAATAGTACATTGTCCCTGATTCCGATCTTCCCAATGTCATGAAGCCTTCCTGCTATCAGGGCACGCTCAATGGTAGGTTCTGAACCTCCCGAATATTCCACCAGACCTGCCAAGATCCGGGATACCCGCTCTGAATGGCCCCGCGTATATTGGTCTCTAGCCTCTAAGGCCTTCACAAGACTTGTGATGCCGGCGAGCAACAATTTGTGTTCACCGTCCAGCCTTTCATTTTCCTTTAAAAGAAGCATAAATTCATACGAAAATATCTTATTCAAAGTCATTGTCAGCTGTTCGATATTAAACGGCTTAATGATAAACGCCGCCGCACCGTGCGTCATCATCTGCCGCATGTTGCCAGCGTCGTTCTCTGTACTCATGACGACAAAGGGAATATGAGAAAATAACGGATTTCCATGGAGTGTCGCACACAGTTCAAGACCATCCATCTCAGGCATATACACATCGGAAAGTATCAAATCGGGCAGAGTGTCTTTGAGGATTTCAATGGCTTTTTTACCATTCTCGGCAGTAAGCACCTGATATCCTAATTTTTCAAGTCCATCCTGAAGCGCAAGACGAACCGAAATCGAATCGTCCACGACAAGAATCTTGGTCTCCTTTTTAGGATGGTCAATGGATCTTACAAGGGGTTCTTTCCATGTGGGAGCAAGATTGGTTATTTTTTCATTTTTGTCCAAATCGGTAAAAGAATAGATGGACATATTTTTTTCCCTACTTGATGTTTGCGTATAGATGGATAACGGTCTATCGAAAATTCTGGTTGCTTATATAACTTGTTCATGTTCCCTAGTTTCAGCCATTTTCGCCAGATCCACAGGCGAGAGAATCAGCGCCACCGAGCCATCGCCAAGGATAGTAGCCCCGGAGATGCCCTTTACATCTTGGTACAGCGCCCCAAGCGGCTTGATAACCGTCTGGTGCTCGCCAACTACAAAGTCGACGACAAAGCCGATGCGGGAGCCATGCACTGCAACGATGACGATCTGTTCGATTTCCGGGCGCTCTCCGGGAACGGAGAATTGATCGCGGAGACAGATGTAGGGTGTGAGATGGCCCCTGACGTTGGCAACATTGCGGCCATGGGAATTAACGATGTCCAGCCGTGACAGCTCGACACATTCTTCAATCGCGGCAAGCGGCAGGACAAAATGGCTGTCGCCGATCTTCACCAGGAGGCTTTCGATAATGGCGAGGGTCAGGGGGATCTTCAGGGTGATGGTGGTGCCGACACCAAGTTCACTATCAACGACAATCGTTCCACGCAATCCCTCAATACCCCGTTTGACGACATCCATGCCGACGCCGCGCCCGGAAACACTGGTGACCTTGGCGGCCATGGAAAAACCGGGGGCGAAGATATAGCTGTAGATCTCCTGGTCGGTCAGTTCGGCGATAGGCGATACCATGCCGAGTTCGATGGCTTTTTTATGGATGGCATCGCGGTTGATGCCGCCGCCGTCATCATAGATGGTGATAAGCACTGAATCACCGGCATGTTCGGCTCCCATACGAATAGTGCCGGTGGCCGGTTTGCCGGCGGCTACACGCTTATCCGGTTTCTCAATACCATGGTCGATACTGTTGCGGATGATATGGACCAGCGGGTCGTTGAGCTTTTCGATAACCGTTTTGTCGATCTCGGTCTCGGCTCCGAAGGTATCCATTTCAATCTCTTTACCGAGTTCCATGGAAAGATCGCGGACCAGCCGTTTGAATTTGCTGAAGGTGCTGCCGATGGGCAGCATGCGGATGTTTAAGGCGGTATCCCGCAGTTCGTTGGTCAGTCGCTCCACCTCTTCGGCGATAGCGACAAAGTCGGGTTCACCCATTTTACCCGCGACCTGGGTAAGGCGGGCCTGGACGGTAACCATTTCGCCTACCAGGTTGACCAGCTGGTCGAGCCTTTCTGCCGGTACGCGGATGGAGGCGGCGGCCTCAGGGGCGGCCATTCGTTCCTGGCGGGCATTTTTCACATGCTGCTGCTCGGCCAGGGCCGACTGGACTTTTTCCTCAGTGACCATCCCGCCCGCTACCAATAATTCTCCGAGAGGTTTTTGCTGCTCCAGAACCGTCTGCAGCTTATCTGCCGACAGGTCACCGCGCTCTATAAGGATTTGCCCCAGTTTGCTCACTTCGTTGTCGGTCTTGCTGGCGTCGTCGATCAGTTTAATGGTGATTCGGCAGTCGTCCTCGACGAAGATGAAGACATCCTTGATTGCTGCCTCGCCGCGGCTTGTGGTGAGCACTATGTCCCAATAAAGATAGCAATGTTCGGCAACAAGGGTGTCGAGGGTCGGGACATTATTGAAGTGGGCGGTAATCTGGCATGTCCCCAAGTCGCGCAGTTCGTTGAGGAGAGAAAGTGGATTGCTGCCGCACAATAGCAGTTCCCGGTTTGGTTCAAAGCGGATACGCCAGGTTTGCAGCTCAGTCTCTTTCGGCTTCACCACCTCAACAGGTGGGGCAGAGGGTGCCGTCTGGTCCTGGGCTGCCTCGACTGGTTTCGCCAAGGTGCGCAGCCCGGCGATGATGGCATCGCCTGCGTTCCCGTCGATCTCACCGAGCCCTGAGGAGGCATCGAGCAGTGCGGAGATATGGTCACGTGATTGCAAGGTTAGGTTAAGGAGCTCTTTTGTCACCTTCATCTTGCCGTTGCGAACCAGATCAAAGACAGTTTCCACCTCATGGGTGAAAGCGGCGATTGTGTCGAATCCGAACATTGCGCCGGAACCTTTGATCGTGTGCATAGCCCGGAAGACTCGGCTTATAAGATCATGGTCGTCCGGGGTTTCTTCCAGGTCGAGAAGGGAAGTTTCAAGTTCGGCGAGCAATTCGATAGCTTCTTCACGATAAGCGGCAACGTGTTGTTCCATCATGGCGTCAATCCTTTTTGTCCCAGTTATTTTGGGTTGGCACTTATCGTAGGATGCATTTCATGCACCCTACTGCAATTCTTTGGCCTTGTTACCTATGACCTAGCCAAGCAATTTCTTGACCACGGCAATTAACTGTTCCGGCTTGAACGGTTTGACGATCCAGCCGGTGGCTCCGGCGGACTTGCCTTCCGACTTTTTGCTATCCTGAGATTCGGTGGTCAGCATGACTATGGGGATGAATTTATTGAGGGCACTGGCCCGCACCCCTTTGATAAGGCCGATGCCGTCGAGCTTTGGCATGTTGAGGTCGGTCAGCAGCATATCGACCTTTTTGCTGCCGAGTTTCGTCAGCGCGTCCTGGCCGTCCACCGCCTCGATGACCTCATAGCCGTTTTGCTTGAGGGTAAAGGCGACCATCTGCCGTACACTTGCCGAATCGTCGGCGGTCATAATCAATTTGCCCATTACTATAATCCTCCGAACTTACGAAAACATGAAGGGTTATCGATTTTACAATGGTCATGGCGCTCCGAGCCGGCGGCAGTGGCAAGACGCAGCAGGGTTGTCGGCAGAGGGCCACGGTAGATAAATTTCTTTCCAGCCGCCGAGGCGGTTTGACAGGCTGAGCAGAGAACCTGCACGGCGGTGATGTCCATTTCGACGTTTTCGCGGAAGTCGATTACCACGGTTGCCGCTTCTGCCAGACCGCTGCGAAGCAACTGGGCGAAGTCGGCTATTGTCTCAATGGTCAGGTGATCGCCGCTGTTGATGACCAGCTCGTCGTGCCGGTCGCCGGTCAGGGCATTTTGCACTTGGTCCATAAGTTTGCCGGTACCTTTGGGCGTTACCATATTGTCTCCTTGTAGTCCGGTTTGATTATTTGTTTCTCTTCGCCAGGAAGCGACCTAGTTCGCAGTCTGACTGGAGTATATGTGATTCTAGCCAATTCTGCAAAAACGCGAGAATCTCCAGGAAAAAAGGTTTTTGCTTCTTCAAGTAATTGGCGTGCATTTCAACAACTTCTGCAGAAAACTTGGCGTGCTTCTGTTTGTGTCGGTCGATGTCGGGGAAGCCACTCTCCAGCATAATTTTCTCTTCTGCGCTAAAATGGTATGTTGCGTAATCGATAAGCTCTTCGAACAACTCGGCCAGGATATCGGGGGGAGCTTGGCGGAGAAAGTCCCGGTGGGTCTTGTTGAGGAGTTCCACAAGGTGCAGGTGGTGCTCGTCAATCTGCGCTACGCCGATAAAAAAACGATCTTGCCATTCAAAAATTGCCATTTTTGACTCCCTTACTTGGTTCTCTCAATATTGTAGGATGGGTTTTATGCACCTTACTTTTTAAAATAAATCTACATTATCACCAAATTCCGTATCATTGACTGGTGGTACGGTGGTTTTGGCCTGGACCTTGGCCGGCCCCACCCCATGCCTGCTGGCGATGCTTTCATGAATTCGCCGCTCACTTTCCATGGTGTAACGTTTGGCCATGAGGCGCAGATCCTCTTTGAACGCCTCACTGGCCGGATGCAGTTGCCTGGCCTCGCTGAAAATCTTCTTAAGACTTATCAAAACGGCATCTGCCAGGGCCTTGGTCCGTTCGTGCACGTCAATACCGCCGGTGAGAGTTTCAATCTCGCTGGAAAGAAAGGCGACCTGATTTTTCACCTGGGAAAGCAACGCTAAAAGTTCATCACCCATTTTGTCGAGAACGCTGAGAATGCTGACCAGCTCGTCCTTCATGCCGGTCAGTCGCACCGTGAGATTCTCCTCGCTGCTGTTAACTTCGGCGGACAGCTGATGGGTGGTAGAGTCAATCTCCGCTAAGGTCTTGGTGATCAGGTCGGTGCAGTCCACAGCTTCATTGGATAACTGGCCGATTTCTTCGGCCAGGACGCTCAACGATGCTCCTTCCCTGCCGGTGGAGGCAGCCTTGATTCGTGCATTGAGAGCGATTTGCATAATATCGCGGCCAATACCCTCAATATCGGTAACAAAGCCGGTGATCTCACCCACTGTCCCGGTGACATTCCTCATGATCCCAGCCACTTCGGCATTGCTATCGGCACAGGAGCCCAGGAGGGCTGCAAGTGAGGTCATCTGGCTACTCACCTCGTCTATAAACGAGGTTCCTGATGCATCGAGTGTTCCTGTTTGTTCAAAGATATCTTTGGCCATCTGCTTTTGTTTACTGCCTATCAACTGGAGATTGCGGACAATAGCAACCACCGCCGAGTAAAGCTCAGATGAGGCGAACTGCAACTGGGCCTGCTGCAGTTCACAGACATCGCCGACCATGCCGATAAGAGTCTGGCATTGGTTGTCCTCGGTCGGGGCATCTGAAGTCTGCAGTGCTGCAAAAGCCGGAAGCAAGCCTTCAATAGCTTCAACAACATGTTCAACCTGCTGCCGATAAATGTCATGAAACTGCATGGATTGAACGATAGTGCTGATATTTCCTGTGTTTTCTATGGATATCGTGGAGATAAGACTACCCAGCCGGGAGAAGTGACCTTTGACCTCCTCCAGTTCTGCCAGGCTTTCGCTGGTATTGCCGAGAGTAGTTTCGGCTTTGGCGTCCTGCTGCGCCTTGACAGTTTTTATGTGAAAGTTGTTTTTGTTGATGCTTGTCGTGAGCAGAGCGCGAAGCTCCAGGATGGCGTTGACCTTTTCTTTGATCAGCTGCGACAGTTTTTTAATATCTATGGCGAGATTGATGAATTCACCGCCCATTTCCCCTATGTGGGTACTCTCGATCTTGATCGATACCTCAAGGATATACAGATGCTTACACATCCTCTTTACCCCGAGGAGAGGCGTTCCCACCTCCTTCAGCAGGTCACCCACCGAATTCAAGGTAGCGCAGCTGGTTTCGCTCAGACTTTGGGCCTGGCCCAGGTACTTGTCCATTTCACTGAGGATTTCCCGTAACCTATGAATCAGGGACTGGAGGCGCTCACCGGAGGCCACCTCGACCAGCTGCTGCGCCGTCCCGGAAAGATCAAAGGCCTGTTGATGAATTTCCTGCATTCGGGCGCCGATTTGGAGAAACTCACGCTCAGTGGCACCTGCCAGCATGCGCAGTGTTTCGAGCGAGGAGGTGAGAATGGGGCGCCAGACCTGAAGGTGATCTGTTCCTGCCGAGGCCGCTCTAAGTGAAAACTCTGGCTGGATTGTCATAGCGAGTTCCTGTCCGATGCGGGCTGCTTGGGTTGTAACGAAACTGGATGTAGTCGCCTTATCAAGCTGTCTATCATTTTATCTCCGCTTCGGTGGGTTTCATGTCCCGCACGGGTGTAAGGATGAAAAATGTGAAAAGCTGTTCTTTCCGAGTTTTTGTCGACAACCATTTGATATTAAGTAGTTTTCGTAATTTAAAAAAACCGGAAAAGATTCTTGGTATAGCCCATGATGATTTTTTAGAGTTGCCTGCAAGGATGAGAGCGAAAAACATGCCAGAATCTCCTGTTATTTGGAATTGGCAATATTTCCAGCGCGTTTATTGTGACACATCAATTTGTTGAGGCGAGGGAACTACACATCTTAGCAGCGACAGATCGCTGGTCCTTTTGAACAGGAGGTAAATTTACCTCCTGTTTCGGCGCCTCCCGGTCGCTTTTTTAAGGTCAGTCGATGATGAAGGTGGTGCTTGTCAATTAAAAATTTGCGATATTAGACAGATATCTCTATTTATGTATATTTTCACAGATACTAATAGCGGGAGGTGAATTTACCACCCGCTGCATTTTCAACGTACCCTTCCTTCGTCGTTGTTTGGGTCAATAAGTGCTGTTTGTAAAGCATGTTAAATAAGTACCTCCCGAATAAGTACCGCAATACTTTTTCTTCCCAGTGGTTTCATGGCAAATCCTTTAATTCCAAGGGATTTAGCCTTCTCCTCCGAGATAAGACTGCTGTAGCCGGTGCAGAGGATGATCGGCATAAATGGGCGTATCTGCAGGATGCGCCGTGCCAGGTCGCTGCCGGTCATGCCCGGCATGGTCTGGTCGGTGATCACCAGGTCGAACGCATCAGGCTGATTCTGAAAGGTCGTCAGGGCTTCGAGGCTGTTGGAACGGACAGTTACGTGATAACCGAGTCGTTCAAGCATGATTTTACTCATTTCCGCAAGAATTTCCTCATCATCAATAAAGAGGATACGTTCATTGCCGAGTCCAACGATCTCCTCCGGTTTACCGTGTCTTTTCGGCAAGCCTGCCATGACACCATAAAAGTGATCTGCTACAATCGGTACCCTTCTTATAACCAATGGAGGATTACCGATGGATCAATCACCAGCATTCCCCCTCGCTACACTACCAGAAG
>CAIQWD010000058.1 GCA_903875445.1 uncultured delta proteobacterium
CTGGATTGAACTTCTGGCAGTGTCGCGGGGGGAAATGCTGGTGATTGATCCATCGGTAATCCTCCATTGGTTATAAGAAGGGTACCGATTGTAGCAGATCAATTTTTTGGCGTCATGGCAGGCTTGCCGAAAGGACACGATTTATCCTGTTTTTGCTGTTGAAGGTGTCATGTCTTGCCACAAGATCTCTATTTTTAAAAGCAATCCTTGTGCCAAATTCCAAGCACTCACGCCTTGCCGGATAACACTCTGTTATTTTGTAAAAATATTAAAGATGCTCCACAAGGGGAACTCTAACGTAGCCGGCATAAAAAGGTCATATACAACCAATGGTCGTATATGGCCCTTTTGTCGAATCTTGGTGCCATGGAGAGGTCACCTGCAAAGCAGGAAGATCAGAGATTCGGCGGCACCAGTCGTTGAAGCCACATCCCTGATCAGCGGAGAGAGGGGAAGGTGATCAGGCCCTGGATACGGTCGAGTTCCACCAGGCTGTTGGCGTAGTTGATTTCAGTGATATTCTGCTGCCTCAGTGCCTGGGAGTAAGCCTCTTGAGCGATGAGCACATCGAGGGTTGTGGACCTGCCGGATCCAAATTTCGCCTGCTCCACCTCTAAGCGTTTGAGCGTTGCAAAGCTGGTCTTTTTGGTTGCTTCGAGGGCTTTTGTTGCCAGCTGGGTATTGCGGATGGAAGTTCGCACATTCTTGCGAATCTGTTGGCGCAGAAGCTCAGCTTTGGTTTTAGAACTATTATAATTGGCCTTGGCCTGTCGGTATAATCCTTCCGCCGTCCTGTTTTCAAGAGGCATGGTAAAAGCAATCCCCACCTGCCAGAGGTGATTTTGGCCGTTGAGATTGTTGTCAATCGAATTCCCATAAGCACTGGAGGTGCCGGTGACGCCTATCCCGCCGATGAGGGCCAGATCCGGGCGTGTATTGTCCTTTGTTCGCATCTCGTCGAGTTGTGCAGCTTCGACCAAAAGATCTGCAGCCATGACATCCGGCCTTGTTTCCAAGGCATTGGCCAGCACCGTCGCGGGGTCCAGTTCAACCTGTACGGCGGTTGGCGAATCGGTTGGTTCAAAGTTCTCCTGCCAGTCCTTGACGTTCATCAGCAGTTTCAGTTCATCCTCGGCAGCCCCGGTTTCACGTTCGGTAGAAATGAGCAATTCTTCGCGTCTGGCCACCTCCGATTGAGGCTGGTATATTTCCACCTCGGTCAGGTTTCCGGCTTTGATTTTGGCTCCGGTTTGTTCCAAGGTTTTTTGGGCGAGGACCAGGGAGAGTTTCTGCACCGCAGTGTTTTGCCAGGCAAAAACCAAGTTCCAATAGGCACGTTTCACCTCTGCCGCCAGATTCGCGGTTTCACTGGTAACTTGGAAGGTAGCTGCCTGCAGTTGTTTTTGTGATGCCCTGGTCGCCAGGCTTTGGGTATCTTCACCAAAACCTTTAAGCAGCGACTGACGCAGTCCGAGGATAAGGCCGGAATTGTAAGACGGATTAATAAGCGGATTGCTGGCATCGCTGTCAAGTTTAGAATTGTTCCAACCAAGACTGATGACGGTGCCGGTGCCAAGAAGTTTCGACGCCTCGGCGTTCCATTGTCCGGTATTTTCCTGTGATGCTCCTCCGGAAAAGATCGGAGTCTTCTCCTGATTTTGTCGCCCCGCTTCGCCCTTGATGACAATATCAAATTTCCCTTCCGTCGCCAGGACAACTCCGGTAGCCGCATCGACATCATCACGCTTGAGCTGGAGATTGAGGTTGTTGATGAGAGCCAATTCAACTACGGTTTTTATGCTGATTTTCGGCACTTCTTGGGCGTCCGCCGCGTAACAGTCGGGGCAGGCAGCTAACAAGAAGAGGGATATGAGTAACAAAAAAGTGCTATTACGCATCACTAGTCCCTCCTGATGATTCATCATTAAGGATAAGAATATTTACTTCCATGGAGTGCTCCGCATTCAAGTGTTGCGGTAAAAACGCAACTCAGCACGCAGGTACTCTACCTCATTTTCGAGCTCCATTATAGTGGTGAGCCAGGCCAAGTCATTGTTGTGCATGGCCCGCAAATGTTCGAGTCGGCGAACGGTATAAATGGCTTCATCAGTAAATGTCATAGCCCCGTTAGGCTGCTGAATGATTGGTTGTACCAGACCGGCTCGACAATAGACGAGAAGAGAGCGGCGGGGAACGCCAGCAAGATGAGCCGCGGCATCGAGACCGTAAAGAATGTTTGGCTCCGGCTGAAATACCACAAGAGCAAAGGAGGATTGGCCATACGCAGGGCTGTGTTCAATCATGAATCGTCCTCGGGTTGAAGGTCGCTGTGGCAGCCAATGATTCCCAAAGGGTTTTTTCTTCAGGGGTAAGCTGCGACGGCACATGGATAGTGACAGTGGCATACAGGTCGCCGCGCGTTCCGACACCGCTTGGCAGGCCTTTTCCCCGTAGACGGAACTGTCGTTCAGCCATCGTTCCCGGCGGAATCTTCAATGATACCGCTTTATCGAGAGTGGCAAGATGGATGGTGGTACCGAGCACTGCTTCCCATGGAGACAATTGCAGGTCGGAGTACAGATCGACACCACGTACCCGAAAATCAGGATGCTGGGCCAATACCACCCGCAAGTATAAGTTTCCTGAATCGCCGCCGGCGATACCCTCGTGTCCTTTGCCGGAGAGACGTATGAGCTGCCCTTCCCGAACACCGGGTGGAATTTTCACTTGCAGGATCTGTTCCGGCTGCTGTTCATTGCGTTGCAGCCGGAGCTTGCGCGTCGAACCGTGCAAGGCTTCGTCAAGGGTCACCAGGATTTCACTTTCGATGTCCTGGCCGTGTTGTGGGATATTTGCGCCACCCATGCCTTGTCGTCCGGATCGATTGAAATGGGAAAAACCAGCGGAGGAGCGACCATGGCCGCCGAGGAATTGCTCGAAAAAGTCGCTGAAACCCGTACCGTCATAATGGAAGGAAGAACTCTCACCGGGATTGCCGGAAAAGCCGCCTTCCTGCTGCGGTGTCTGCCGTTCCGGATTATTCCAGTTAGCGCCCAACTCATCATATTTACGTCGTTTGTCCGGGTCACTGAGGACTTCGTTGGCCTCATTGATCTCACTGAACAGGCCGTTGGCTTTGGTCTTGTCCTGCGCGACATCGGGGTGAAGCTTCCGTGCCAGCTTGCGGAAAGCCTTTTTGATTTCAGCACTACTCGCCTTTTTATCGACGCCGAGAACCTTATAATAGTCCTTAAAATCAACCGACATGAAAGCTCCCTTCTGTAGTGTGTCTTCGGATGAGTGCGATCACTGATGATGCTCCAAGGTCTCCGGCTTTGTGTGGTTGAGGATTTCTTTGGCATGGATTGTGTCCTCAATGGAGCCGTGGACAATCAAGACAAACTTTCCGGTCTTCAGAGCTGTTTCGTAGCGTAATATACTGTCCTCGGGGATGCCTAGGCCGTACAAACCGGCGCCAAGCGCACTCAAACCGCCGACTACAATTGCTCCTTCAAGTGCCCCGACGATCCAACCGACCAACGGCCCACCCACGAGAAGGGGCCCGACACCGGGAACCCAAAAGAACGCGGAGCCAACCAAAAAACCCCAGATCCCACCCCAAAAGGCACCTGTCTTGCCCCAAACTTTCATCCGATCGCCAATATTATAGTAGCCGATCACATGTTCATCTGTGTGATAATCACGTCCGACAATAGACAGTTTCTTCATATCAAAACCTGCCTGTTGCAGCTCTTTGATAGCTGCTTCAGCAACGGTGTGGGAGGGATAGGTCGCCACGATTGAATTGTTTTTGTTCATGCTTTTTCCTTTTACTGTTGAGAGGGTAACGTCTTGCCGCAAGATCTCTTTTCATAGAAACCTGAGACGGATTAAAGGGGAGTTCAAGAACTGCAATGCCCTTATTCGCCCCTTTATATGAAAGCAATCCTTGTGCCGATTTTTCAACACATGCCTTATATATGATAACATATTGATATCACATTATATTGCACCATTTGTTCTGTCGACGATCATCTTACGCAATCATCATTGCATGGTCATATACAACCAATGGCCATATATGACCATATTCTCTGTCCATATTTATTATGAAGATGACACCTGAGTTTTGTATTTTTTACAATCTATTTATCTGTAATCATGAAGTAATAATTGAATAAAGAAGTGTTAGTAGTTTTTGGCATGGGGCTTGCTAAATCTATCGAAAGAGAAACACTAACCAAAATAACAACCAAGGACATGAACATGAATATGAACATGAATGTTAGTCTTGCCCCGCTGGTATCGCTGATCGCCGGTATCCTCATCTTAGTCGCACCGCGTCTGCTGAATTACATCGTTGCAATATATTTAATTGCTATCGGCTTGATCGGCTTGTTCGGAGCTAGCGCTTTTCATATCAAGTGATGGCGTGCATCGATTTGACGCCAAAGATGCCAAGTCGAGGTATTCACTGCCTTAAATGTGTCAATCAGCGCCAATAGATTAGCCAAGTTTGATATGAAAATTTCGAAATAACGGTATGCTACAGCCAACTTAAGCCTAATTCCATTCAACAAACGAATTCACTATGGGAGAACTTATCATGAATAATCGGGGAAGGATTTTGAAAGGTTTTTGTTCATCGATTGCATTCGCTTTGCTGATGATCAATGTGCCGGTTTATGCGACAGCAACAGACGATATTATCGAAACAGCAGCCAAAGAATCCTATGTTTTCAAGAACTACCTTCAAGACGATACCATTGTTGTTGAATCCAAAGATGGTACCGTTACCTTAACAGGCATTGTTACCGAGGAATCTCATAAGGTTTTGGCGCAGGAATTAGTCGAAAGTATTGTCGGTGTTATAGTCGTTGACAACCAGTTGCAGATCAAAAATGAAACCGCCAAAAGTTCGGATGCGCTGATTTTTTCACGAGTGAGGCTGGCAATTATGTCCCATCGCACACTTCGCGGAATTGATGTCCATTTTATAGTGGAAAACGGCACTGTCACCATAACCGGTATGGCCATAAATACCGCGCAAATTGACCTGACCACTGAATACATCAGGGATGTCGAAGGCGTCAAGGATGTAAGAAATCAAATGGGAGTGATAAATGAGCAACCGGAAGTGGGAAAAACCTTGGGTGAAAAAGGTGGCGAGGTGGGTAAGAAAATCGGCGACAAGGTTGATGAAGTTGGCAAGAAAATAGGCTATGGAGCCGGCAATGTTGCAGAGATAATTGATGATGCATCAATAACTACGCTGGTTAAAGCGACGTTAATGTACCATCGCTCGACAAGTGCTCTCAACACTAAGGTTGGGACGCTTGATGGCGTGGTAACATTGTCAGGAAAAGCCAAAAACGAATCAGCAAGGGAACTGGCCACTGAAGTCGTACAGGATGTTCGTGGCGTCAGGGCAGTAAAAAATACCATGAGTTTGGAAAGCAACCAGTAATGAGACTTGCTGTTTAATTTTACTGAAGGTGGAAGAGAGATGTATAAAAAATTTATGATGTTTGGAGGATCAGTAATGATTGTCAAAGAGTTAGTTGACCGACTACGCAATGCGCGAAGTGATCGTGAGAAATCAATACGTCGCAATCAGGCAGGGGCCTTGGCCCTCGGTGTTTCTATCGGCTGTACTGTCGGTGCGGTAGCCGGAGTTCTTTTTGCTCCGAGAGCAGGGAAGGAAACACGCGAGGATGTCAGTCGGCGCAGCAGGGATGCCTGGGAGAAAATCAAGGACAATACTTCCTCAACCGGACACCGGTTGGTAAGTGCCATGGAGGAAAAAGGATCTCAGGTATACGCGGCAGCCGAAAAGTGTGTTGATGCAGCAAAGGAAGTAATGCATGAACCTGCAGCGAAAGCAGAAGAGACGGGTCATAAAAGATTAGGATCCGCTTCGAAATAACCCGGCTGTGTAATTTTTTAGCACCGGCTTAATCAACATTTTCAGCGTAAAGGAATAATCATCATGGATGGATACATCACCTTCAGTCAATTAGGATTGCTCATCATTTTTCTGGTGGTGGTTGTAGCCGGTGGTTATGCCATTCTGACGATGAGAAACGTCAATGCCGCGGTGGAGCATATTGGGGCCATCCTGAGAGAAAATCAGGAGGCCCTTAACCGGGCTATTCCCAATATTGCCATAGCCTCGGAAAATGTAGTGGCAATTACCCACGACTTGCGGACAGGTTTTAGCGAAACCAGCAAGGCCATAGAAACCGCCGACCAGATCGCCTCGTATGCCGTGGTAATCGGGGAGACGGCTAAAGCAATTGTCAGCCTTTTCACGTCTGCCGGAAAACATTAGTGGCCGTTAAGAAATAACCAGTACTTATATAATCATATACTCGACGTATAGCGAGGGCACTCTTATGGCACTATTTTTTCTCAATCTTCGAGAATTTAATAAAAAATTAAAGATAAACCGGCTGTTTTCAAACAGAAGTCCACAGTTAGCCCCTCTTTTTACACTTCTGCTGTTTACACTCTTTCTCCCTCGGTATGCTGTTGCAACCGGTCCGACCAGCGATCAATTCATCAGCGGCTATGCTACGGCGGTTCTCAAACGGGATTTTCAAATTTCCGCCGAATTTCTCCAAGTGCAGTCCGGCGTCATCTATCTCCAGGGCCTTGAGGCCTCGGATACAGTGAGTGATAAAATTAAAACTTCTCTTTCGTCTATTGAAGGTGTCAGGAAGGTGGTAATTACCAAGGAAAAGGATGTCGTCATGCATGTTGAAAAGCCGGAAATTATTACCGAGGTAAACGTTTTTCTGCCGCGGGACCTGCTCTTCAATTCCCTGTTGGCTGATCCTCGTTGGCCACACTTTTCTGTTTCCTATCAGCAACATTCAACTAACGGATTAGAAAATGTTGGATCGGCAACATTTGGAGAGACCTTCGGTATATATCGTTTTGCCGGCCCTTGGAGTTCCCAGATGGAGATAGGTCTTCAAGCTGGTGTCTTTTCCATTTTTGATCTGGCTGCTGAATCTCATGATCTTGTCAATGCAGATTATTTTGTTGCCATACCCTTATCATTTAAAAAGGATAACTTCTCAGCAATAGCAAAGATCTTTCACCAAAGTTCACACTTGGGAGATGAATACATACTCAGGGGTAATATCGGTGAGCGAATTAATTTCACTTATGAAGGTGTAGACACCCTCCTCTCATATAATTTCCCATTTGGCTTTCGTCTCTATGGCGGCGGTGGTTATTTATTCGACCGAACCCCCTCCGATCTGAAGCCCTGGATTACTCAGGGAGGGTTGGAGTTTAATAGTCCTGTGGCATGGCTTGATGGGTCAATCAGGCCAATTGCCGCTGCAGACATTCAAAGTCGTCAGGCGAGTGATTGGGATACGGATGTGTCGCTCAGGGCGGGAATACAATTGGAAAACCCGGTTTTCTTGAGTCGTAAGCTGAAAATCCTACTTGAATATTACAAAGGCAGCTCTCCGAATGGTCAATTTTATATTCGGGATCGAGAGGAATATTTCGGGATCGGTCTGCATTTCTTCATATAATTTAGCACATTCCGGCTCTATGAAGGATAAAGCCTGGCTTTAGATTGTATTGTTTTTATGGGGTAAATAATGTCGCTAAGCACAATCGCACTCATGCTTCTGCTCCCGATATTGGTAAGTGTTGTCCCGATCCGGCACCAAGGCCGATCCTGCTTGTATTTGGAAAAATTTAAGCGCAAAAGGAGTTGGGTAATGTTCCTGGTCAACAAGCGTTTTCTCACCGTCGTTTTGTGGGCTTTTGTTCTCCTGCTAACCAGTTGTCGGCAGGAGGGATCAGTGGAAAAGACCAGAGAACAGGTTGAAAAAACGGTTGAACAGGTGAAAAATCACATTGAAAAATCAGGGAATGCGATAAGCGACAAAGGCGAAACAACTGCAGCGACATTAGACGATTTGGCAATCACCGCAAGGATAAAAGGGGAACTATCAAGTGATCCTTTACTAAAGACAGCTCAGCTCGAGGTCACTACAATAGGCGGCGTAGTGAAACTCAGTGGATTTGTAAATTCACAGCACAGTATCGACAGAGTACAAGATATCGCCGGAGGTATCAAGGGTGTCAAGTCAATGGAAAGCAGTCTTCTCATTAAACGTTATTGAGCTGAGATAAATAATTGAAAAACATAGTGCTATTGGGAAGATGGCTTTTGGCTGCCCTGGTACTGGTAAGTGTTACCGGGGTGGTTCAGGCTGAAACCGAGTTGAAGCAGCTGGGAGTCAATTCTCTCTACGGGCCCGAACTGAAATCAAACGATGATTTTCGCGAGATGATCAAGGAAACGCTTGCGGATTTAAAAAAGGGATTTGAAAAAGCCGGGGCCACTGATTTGTTTGAAGAATTTGTCAAACAGGCAGAGCAAGCGGACATCAGAGAGATCGATGTGAATCCCGGAGAAAAGCTTCAGTGGATGATCTTTAAAAAGGGGACTACGGTTGAGGTAATCAAGGATGTGGTTTGGGCTGGGAAAGAGCCTTTCGCCGCATTTCTATTAAATGTCGACAAAGCAGGGGTTCGGTATCCCTTCGTCATTTCAGCCAAATCGGGTAACGTATCTTTGGCTCTGCCAGGGCCGATGCCGGTTAAAGAGCTTGCTCCTGATGACGTTCCATTCTGCGAGGTTGCTATATCTCCGATCAATCTGTCAATCGGTGAAGTTGTGACCGTTGATGCCTCTCAATCAGCAGATCCGGATGGTGTAATACTATCGATGTTGGTTCAGATTGTGGACGCAAACAATTCGGTGATTTCGAAAAAGGTTATAGACACGCCGCCGTTCATAGAGAGGCTGACTATGACGCAATCCGGCGACTATTCAATTCGGGTGAGTGTGACCGATGACAAGGGCAAGGAATCCTATTCTCCCGGATGTCCGGAAACAAAGGTCATCGTGACTGCTCCCGGAAAGCAACCGATATGACCAATCGAGTTTTAATAATCACTGCCGATTCCATCGTGGCCGAAGATCTGGAAGATGCTCTTGGCAAAGTCGGAGATGGGCAGTTTTCCGTTCAACGGGTGAGCCATTTGTCCGAATCGATAGTTTTGCTGCGCACCGGCGGTATCGACGCCATTATGGCCGATTTGTCGCTACCCGACAGCCAGGGTATCGAAACATTTGACAAACTGTTTGCCGTCGCGCCGCATATCCCGATCATAATGCTTTGCGTGGCAGATGATGAAATGCTCACCACGGAAGCGGTGCAACGTGGTGCGCAGGGCTATTTATCGAAAGCGCACTTTGGCAGCTATCTTGTTCGGCAAACGCTGCGAAATTGTATCCGGAGTAAGGCCCTTGAAGAAAAATTTTTCATAGAAAGAACCCGTGCGGACATCACCCTCAATTCAATCAGTGACGCAGTCATCGGGACCGATATGTCGGGCAATGTCGACTATCTCAATATTACGGCGGAAAATATGACCGGGTGGACCAGGGACGATGCGCATGGCCATCCCATTGCCGAGGTTATGCATCTCATCAACAGCGTGACGCGCGAGGTTGAGCGAAATCCGATTCAATTGGTACTGTTTCATAATAAGCCGATGGGACTTGCGGCGGGGACGATCCTGGTTCGCCGCGATGGGCGGGAGGCGGCAATTGAAGATTCAGCAGCACCTATCCATGATTGGGACGGGAAAATTACCGGTGCAGTCATCGTCTTTCATGATGTCACAGCAGCTCAGGCGATGAGCATGAAAATGGCTTATCTGGCGCAACACGATTTTCTGACCGGCCTGCCGAACCGCGTAGTATTGAACGACCGGATAAACCAGGCAATTGCTTTGGGAAAAAGGCGCAGCAACCATTTTGCTGTGCTCTTCCTTGATCTCGATAATTTTAAGTGTATCAACGATTCTCTTGGCCATGAGACCGGTGATGCATTGCTGCAATCGGTCGCGCAAAACCTTCTATTATGTGTGCGCAGTTCAGACACGGTAAGTCGACAGGGTGGCGATGAGTTTGTGATCCTGTTGATGGAGGATAAGTACGGGGAAAAGGCTGCATTAACCGCTAAGAAAATTCTTGCCGCAATGACGGCGCCGCACACCATTGTCGGTCATGAGTTGCATGTGACTACCAGCATTGGTATCAGCGTTTATCCAGACGATGGTGAGGATGTGGAAACACTCATCAAGAATGCCGATACTGCGATGTACCATGCGAAGGAAAAAGGCCGTAACAACTACCAGTTTTTCAAAAATGTAATGAATGTTCAGGCGGTTGAACGGCAGGTCATCGAAGTCAATCTGCGGCGCGCTCTGGAACTGAGTGAATTTGTCGTATATTATCAGCCGAAGGTGAATCTTGCGACCGGCATAATTACCGGAGCAGAAGCCTTGATACGGTGGACACATCCCGACGGGAACATGGAGCTGCCCGGTCGTTTTGTCGAGATTGCCGAAGATTGCGGCTTAATTGTGCCTATCGGCCAATGGATGTTACAGCAAGTATGTGCGCAGATCGGGTGTTGGCAAAAGGCTGGTCTGCGGCAGATTCCTATTTCCGTGAATATTTCTGCCCTGGAGTTTCGCCATAAGGATTTTGTTGAAGAGGTGCGAACTATTGTCAATGCAGCCGGAATTTCGCCCAACCTGCTGCAACTTGAAATTACCGAAAACGTGTTGATGAGCGATGCCAAGGCCTCCATCAAGATACTCCTGGAGTTGAAAAGGATGGGGATGTTGCTGACGGTCGATGATTTCGGCACCGGTTATTCAAGCTTAAATTATCTGCACCAGTTTCCAATCGATGTTTTGAAGATCGACCAGTCATTTCTCCATGACATAGCTGTCACCAATGGCAATGGAATTATTGTCAGCGCGGTGATTGCCATGGGAAAAAGCCTCAGGTTACTCGTGGTAGTCGAGGGAGTGGAGAACCAGGAGCAATTGGCCTTTCTGAAGGCGCAGCATTGTGAAGAGGGGCAAGGCTTTTTGTTTAGTAAACCAGTTGCCGCCGAGCTGATGGCTAAGCTGTTGGTAACCGGCTTATCGATATCGGCCGATAAATCATAAAAGAAGGGGATATCGACAATGAAGGTCAATAACGCGATTTTTCGCAAGACCTTGAACAATTTCTCAGGATATTTCCGAAAGAAAGGTTTGGTGGAAAAGCATGGCACGGAAGAACTTCCGCTCCGTTCGGAACTCTTCGGCAGCGACCAGATGAAGCAGCATGGGACGATTCTGGCGAAGAGCCATGAGTTGAGCCGAAAACGTCTTCCAGACCAACTCCTGCAGCGGCTGGCCGAGAATGAGACCGTCCTCATAGATGTCTACAGGTTGTTCACCGAGGCGATTACCGCAAACCGTCTGCTTGCCCCTGCCGGAGAATGGCTGCTTGACAACTTTTATTTGATCGAGGAACAGATCCGCACGGCGAAACGGCATCTACCGAAGGGATATAGCCGTCAATTGCCGCGCTTGTTGAACGGCCCATCGGCCGGGTTGCCGAGGGTGTATGACATTGCTCTTGAGACTATCTCGCACGGTGATGGCCGGGTCGACCCGGAAAGTCTCAGCAGTTTTGTCGCCGCCTACCAGACCGTCACTTCCCTGAAACTCGGCGAACTCTGGGCCATTCCGATCATGCTTCGCCTGGCTCTGATCGAGAACCTGAGGCGGATCACCGCCCGTATCGCTACCGACCGGATCAATCGCAACCGGGCTGACTACTGGGCCGATCACATGACCGAGATCGCCACCAAGGATCCCAATAGTATGATCCTGGTGATCGCCGACATGGCCCGGTCAAACCCGCCGATGGTCAGCTCCTTTGTCGCCGAACTGACTCGCCGTTTGCAGGGTCAGGGTCTGGCCTTGGCCCTGCCGCTCACCTGGATTGAACAGCGCCTCGCCGAGTCCAGCCTGACTATAGAGCAACTGGTGCGGGCGGAGACCCAGCAGCAGGCTGCCGATCAGGTCTCGGTGAGCAACAGCATCGGCAGCCTGCGGTTTTTGAGCGCCATGGATTGGCGCGAGTTCGTCGAGAAATTGAGCATGGTTGAGGCCATTTTGACGGAAGATCCTGCCGAGATCTACGCCGAGATGGATTTTGCCACCCGTGACCGCTACCGCCATGTCATCGAAAGGATTGCCGTCGGAAGTCCTCACTCCGAAAGCGAAGTGGCGCGGCAGGCGATAAATTTGGCCGATTTATCAGCAGCTGAAAAAGGCGGTGATGATCGTTCGGCGCACGTCGGTTATTACCTAATTGCCGAAGGGCTGGCCGAGCTTCAGCGTACGGCGAAGATGCGTTTTTCCGTGGCTGAGATTTTCGGCAAAGTCTGCCGCCGCGTTCCATTCCTCGTCTATTGCGGGACAATTCTGATACTTACCGCCACCCTGGCCGGATATTTTGCCGCTAAAGCCCAAGCTGACGGCCTGGAGTCTTGGGGTCTTGGTTTTTTTCTGCTGCTTTTGCTGCTCTGTGCCGGGCAACCGGCCATAGCGGTAGTAAACTGGCTGGCGACCTTGCTGGCAACGCCGCGACTCTTGCCGCGTATGGATTTCTCAAAAGGCATTCCCCCGGAAATGCGAACCCTGGTGGTGATTCCGACGATGCTGACGAGCGTCGGCAACACCCTGGAATTGATCGAGGCCCTGGAAATCCGTTTTCTGGCCAACCGGGACAGCAATCTGTATTTCGGCCTGCTCACCGATTTTTGTGATGCGGATGCGGAAATACTCGCCGAGGACGAACCGCTTTTACGGCTTGCTGAGCAAAAAATCACTGAATTGAACGAGAAATATCCGCTTCTTGAAGGCGATACCTTCTTTCTGTTTCATCGTCCGCGCCTTTGGAATGTAAGAGACCGGAAGTGGATGGGATTTGAGCGCAAGCGCGGTAAGCTTGCCGATTTAAACTGGCTGCTTCGTGGCCAAGGGGAAGGGCAGTTTGCCCGTGTCGTAGGCGACACGGGTCTATTATCAACCGTGAAGTACGTCATCACCCTCGACACCGACACCTTGTTGGCCCGCGATTCGGCCTGGCGCTTTGTCGGCACAATGGCGCATCCGCTCAATCGGGCATGTTATGATCAGGACCGGCAGCGGGTCGTTGCCGGTTACGGCATACTGCAGCCTCGGGTGGCCGAGAGCCTGTCCGGTGCGCCCCGTTCCCTCTATGTCAGCCTGTGTGGCAGCGATCCCGGCATCGATCCGTATACCCGCGCCGTTTCCGATGTATACCAGGATCTGTTTTCCGAAGGGTCGTTTATCGGCAAGGGTATCTATGAGGTCGATGCCTTTGAACAGGCCTTGAGCGGCCGTTTTCCCGACAATCTCATTCTCAGCCACGACCTGCTCGAAGGTTGTTATGCCAGGGCCGGGCTGCTCAGTGACGTGCAGTTGTACGAAGAATATCCGTCCCGTTACAGCGCCGATGTGAAACGCAGATATCGTTGGATTCGCGGCGACTGGCAGATTGGTCGCTGGACCTTGCCCCTCGTTCCCGGTCCGGATGGCAAGCTGCGGCGGAATCGGCTGTCGATGCTGTCCCGCTGGAAGATCTTCGATAACCTGCGACGCAGTCTGACGGCGGCGGCCTTCACGCTCCTTTTGCTGCTCGGCTGGACCGTGCTGGCACCTGCCTGGTTCTGGACTTTGACGGTGATCGGCGGCATACTGGCGCCCTCTCTTCTTGCCTCGATTCTCGGTGTTCTGCAAAAGCCGATTGAAGTGACTATCGGACAGCATCTGCGGACTACCATGCATTCATCCGGCAAGTTTTGCCTCCAGGCGGTATTCACCCTGGTATGTCTGCCCTTTGAGGCTTTTTTCAGTCTCGATGCGATACTGCGGACACTCTGGCGGTTGCTGATCAGTCATAGGCGGCTGCTTGAATGGAGCCCTTCCGGCGATTCGCCGCAACACAATGATGACAATGATCTCATCGCCTCCTGCCGAACTATGTGGAGCGGGCCGGCCATCGCCATCCTTGTCGCCGTCGGTCTTTTCCTGCTGCAACCAGCCGTCCTGTTTGTGGCCGGGCCGATTCTCCTGCTGTGGTTTGCCTCTCCCTGCATCACCTGGTGGATCAGTCGACCGATCTCCCGCCGACCGGATACATTGACGGCGGAGCAAAATCTTTTTCTGCGCCGACTTTCCCGTAAAACCTGGGCCTTTTTCGAGACCTTCCTCGGCCCGGATGACCATTGGCTGCTCCCCGATAATTTTCAGGAACACCCTGTCGGCGTGATTGCCCATCGTACCTCGCCCACCAACATCGGCCTGTCGTTACTTGCCAACCTCTCCGCTTATGATTTTGGTTATATTTCCGCTGGAGTACTGATCGAAAGGACCGCAGGCACCCTACGCACCATGGAAACCCTCGAGCGTCACCGCGGCCACTTTTTTAACTGGTATGACACGCAAACGCTCTTACCTCTATTGCCTACGTATATCTCTTCAGTGGACAGCGGCAACCTCGGCGGCCATCTCCTTACCTTGAAACCGGGTCTGCGGGGACTTGTCAATGAGTCGATTTTGGGAAAACGATTGTTCGAAGGGCTAAGCGACACCTTGCGGATCCTTACCGAGATGGCGGGTGACTCTGTTGCTGTGCACCTCGTCCAAATAAAGGAATATATCGCACGGGCGGTTAGCTCTCCGCCCACCACCCTGACCGCGGCGCGGTGGTGTCTTGACCAACTTGCACGGTCTGCTGCACTCGTGGTCACCGAGATTGAAACGATAAATCCAAACCCCGCAAGTGAATTGCAATGGTGGGCACTGGCCTTTGCTCGGCAGTGCCGCGACGCCATTGAGGAGCTGACACTCCTCGCTCCGTGGACAGAGCTTATGTCTTCTTCAGCTAAGATTGGCGACTTTGCCGCTCTCGACGAGATTCCGGTACTTGGCCATCTGGTTGAAATAGAAGCAAGGTTTTTGCCGGAAATTGAACATCGGATATCTCTTGCGATCTCCGGCGAGGAAAAGCTGTGGCTTCTTGAGCTGCATCGCGTTATCACGGTGACTGGTCGTGAGGCAAAAACACGGGTGGCGCTCATTGACCATCTTGTACAGCAGGTAGATGTGCTTGCGCAAATGGACTATGGTTTCCTCTTCGATCCCTCGCGTCGTCTCTTGGCCATTGGTTATAATGTCGGCGAGCAACGGCTGGATTCCAGTTGTTATGATCTGCTTGCCTCGGAAGCGAGGCTTGCCTGTTTTGTGGGGATTGCCCAAGGCCAACTGCCGGAGGAAAGCTGGTTTGCCCTCGGCCGCCTGCTCACCACTACCGGCGGCGAGCCCATCCTCCTGTCGTGGAGCGGTTCGATGTTTGAATACCTGATGCCGCTCTTGGTTATGCCGTCCTACGAAAAGACCCTCCTTTATCAAACCTGTAAGGCGGCTGTGGCCAGCCAAATCGACTATGGCAAAAAACGGGGAGTGCCGTGGGGCATCTCCGAATGTGGTTATAACGCCATCGATGTCCATCAAAACTACCAGTACCGCGCCTTTGGTGTCCCCGGCCTGGGGCTGAAACGCGGACTCGCCGAAGATCTGGTGATCGCCCCGTATGCCTCGGCGCTGGCGCTGATGGTGGAGCCTGAGAAGGCCTGTCTCAACCTGCAGCGGCTTGACGCTGAAGGCTTTTCCGGAAGATACGGCTTTTATGAAGCGATTGACTACACCCTGGCGCGGATGCCGCCCAAGCACACCAAGACCGTGGTTCGTTCCTTCATGGCTCACCACCAGGGCATGAGTTTTCTTGCTCTGGCCTCCCTGCTCCTTGACCGGCATATGCAGAAACGCTTCGAGTCGGAACCAATGTTCCAGGCGACCATGTTGCTTCTCCAGGAACGCATCCCCAAAGCGACCGCCTTCTATATACATGCATCCGAATTGTCGGATAGCCAGATACTAGCCGGCACCGAGGAAACCCCGATACGGGTGTTCAGCAGCCCTGATACGCCGTATCCGGAAGTGCAGTTGTTGTCAAACGGTAGATACCACGTAATGATCACCGCCAGTGGCGGCGGTTACAGCCGGTGGCGGGATTTGGCTATCACCCGTTGGAAAGAAGACACTACCTGCGATAACTGGGGCACCTTCTGTTATGTCCGTGACATGACCAGCGGCAGATTCTGGTCGACAACGTATCAGCCTACTCTCAACCGTTCCAAAAAATTTGAGACGGTTTTTTCCGAAGGTCGGGCTGAGTTTCGCTGCCGGTATGATGACCTCGATGCCTATACCGAAGTTGTTGTGTCCTCCGAAGACGATATCGAGCTGCGGCGAATTACCCTTACCAACCGCACTCGTCGCACCCGAGAAATTGAAATAACCAGCTATGCCGAGGTGGTCCTGGCACCGCCCATCGTCGATGCCCTGCATCCGGCCTTCAGTAATCTCTTTGTGCAGACTGAGATCCTCCCTGAACAACGGGCCATCCTCTGCACTCGCCGCCCCCGTTCCGTGGGCGAACAGATGCCTTGGATGATGCACCTGATGGCCGTTCACGGTGCGGAAATAAGTGATATTTCTTATGAGACCGACAGGTTGCGGTTCCTTGGTCGTGGCAACAGTGTCGTGAATCCACGGGCAATGGGCGATGGAACCGACGATTCCGGCGAACTTTCGGGCAGCCAGGGTTCGGTGCTTGATCCGATTGTCGCCATTCGGTACCGGATCAGCCTTAATCCGGGTGAATCGGCGACGATAAACATGGTTACCGGAATCGGTGCCGGTCGTGACGAAGCTTTAAGCCTAGTTGAAAAATATCAGGACCGGCATCTTGCCGATCGGGTCTTCGATCTTGCCTGGACCCATGGCCAGGTACTCCTGCGGCAGATCAATGCCACCGAGGCCGACGGCCAGCTTTATGGGCGACTTGCCGGTGCGGTGATCTATGCCAAGGCAACGCTTCGTGCCGATCAGGATATTTTGAAAAAGAATCGCCGCGGCCAATCCGGCCTGTGGGGTTACGCCATTTCCGGCGATTTGCCGATTGTCCTGGTGCAGATTGAGGACGTAGCTAATATCGATCTGGTCCGCCAACTGGTACAGGCGCACGCCTACTGGCGTCTTAAAGGGCTGGCGGTCGATTTGGTAATCTGGAATGAAGATCATGCCGGTTATCGGCAACTTCTCCATGACCAGATCGTCGGCCTCATCGCCTCAGGCATCGAGGCGGGCATCACAGATCGACCCGGCGGCATCTTCGTGCGGCCCGCCGATCAGATAGCCGAGGAAGACCGCATCCTTTTTCAGGCGGTCGCCAGGGCAATACTTACCGACACCCGGGGAACACTCGCCGAGCAGATAGGCGGACACACGCAAGCGGAAATAACCATTCCTCGCCTTATTCCGTCGCGAACTCTTCGTCCCGAACCCCTTGCGGTAGTTCCTCTACCGCGTCACGATCTGTTATTTTTCAACGTCTTGGGCGGTTTCACCCCTGATGGGCGCGAGTATGTCATTACCACTGCGGAGGGGCAGCAGACACCGGCACCCTGGGTGAATGTGCTGGCCAATCCACTCTTTGGAACTATCGTTTCCGAGAGCGGTCCCGCCTTTACCTGGAGTGAGAATGCCCATGAATTCAGGCTCACACCCTGGTTAAACGATTCGGTAAGCGACTTAAGCGGAGAGGCGTTTTATCTCCGTGATGAAGAACGCGGCCACTTCTGGTCACCTACTCCCTCGCCTTGTCGTGGGATCAATCCCTATGTCACCCGACATGGGTTTGGCTATAGTGTCTTTGAACATACTGAGCGCGGTATCCATTCAGAGTTGTGGATATACGTGGCCATTGATGCCGCAATTAAGTTTTCGGTGTTGAAAGTTCGCAACGAGTCGAGCAGGAAGCGGAAGCTCTCGGCCACCGGCTATGTGGAATGGGTGCTTGGCGACCTGCGACCGAAGTCGGCAATGCATGTGATTACTGCAATTGACAGAAAGAGCGGCGCTCTTTTTGCGCGTAACCCATACAATACAGAGTTCAATGACCGAACCGGATTTTTCGATGTGGATGACCGAATCCATAGCCTTACCGGTGACCGGAGGGAATTTCTTGGACGTAACGGCACGCTGGCTGCGCCGGCGGCGATGTCCCGCATCCGTCTCTCCGGGCGGGTCGGGGCCGGTTTTGATCCTTGCGCCGCCATCCAAGTGAACTTCGAGCTGGCCACCGGACAGGAACGGGAGATCATCTTCAAACTCGGAGTAGGCAAAGACGCAGGCGATGCCGAAAAACTGGTCTCCCGTTTTCGTGGCCGAACGGCGGCGCGCGGCGCCCTTGATGCGGTCTGGCAGCATTGGAGCCATACCCTCGGCGCCGTCAATGTGGAAACCCCTGACCAATCTCTCAACGTCTTGGCCAACGGCTGGCTTCTTTACCAAACCCTGTCTTGCCGACTGTGGGCGCGATGCGCCACCTATCAGTCGGGAGGGGCTTTCGGTTTCCGTGATCAATTGCAGGATGTTATGGCACTGATCTACGCCCGGCCGCATCTGGTCCGCGAACACCTGCTGCTGGCGGCTTCCCGTCAATTTGAGGAAGGAGATGTGCAGCATTGGTGGCATCCGCCTCTTGGTCGAGGAGTACGCACCCACTGCTCCGATGATTATCTCTGGTTACCGCTGACGACCTATCGCTATGTCACCACCACCGGGGACAGGGGCGTGCTGGATGAGTCTGTGCGTTTTCTCAAAGGTCGCCCGGTAAATGTCGATGAAGACTCGTATTATGATCTCCCCGTTATCGCGGAAGAGGCGACCAGTCTTTATGACCACTGCGTTCGAGCCATAGAGAGAAGCCTTACTTTCGGGGAGCACGGTCTGCCGTTGATTGGTTCCTGTGACTGGAATGACGGGATGAATCTGGTCGGTCAACATGGCAAAGGCGAAAGCGTCTGGTTGGGATTTTTCCTGTACGAAGTACTCATGCGTTTTGCCGAGGTTGCCGGCATGCGCGGCGATATTTCCTTTGTCGAACGCTGTCACCTTGAGGCGGCCGAACTGCATCGCAACATCGAGGAACATGGCTGGGATGGCGAGTGGTATCGCCGTGCTTACTTTGATGACGGCACGCCGCTTGGTTCGTCAGAAAATAGCGAATGCCGGATCGATTCGATTGCCCAGAGCTGGTCGGTGTTGTCCGGTGCGGCAGATGAGGATCGTTCGTATCTGGCCATGGAAGCGCTTGACAAGCACCTTGTACGCCGTGAGCATCGGCTGATCCAGCTTCTTGATCCGCCATTTGATAAGTCGGCCCTGAATCCAGGCTACATTAAAGGTTACGTTCCAGGGGTACGGGAAAACGGCGGGCAATACACCCATGCGGCGATCTGGGCTGCAATGGCCTTTGCTCGACTCGGCGACAAGGAGCGTGCCTGGGAACTTTTCACCATGATCAACCCGGTGAATCATGGCCGCTCGGCGGCTGAGACGACCGTCTATAAAGTTGAGCCGTATGTCGTAGCCGCTGATGTATATGCACTTGCACCGCATACCGGTCGTGGTGGCTGGACCTGGTATACCGGTTCGGCGGCCTGGATGTATCGATTGATTGTCGAATCCCTGCTCGGGCTCCGCCTTGATGTCGATAAACTGCATATAACGCCGTGCCTCCCCCCGGATTGGGATGGGTTCAAGCTGCATTATCGCTACAGAGAGACAGTCTATCATATCTCGGTTCGGCAATTGTCTGCCGACGGTGGAGTGATGCGTGTGTGTGTTGATGGTAAAGATCAGCTCGATTTGAGCATCACTCTCGTTGACGACCACAAAGAACACATAGTCGAGGTCAACATAGGTGGCGAAATCACATAGATGAATTGCATTGCAGGGCTTATAGTGGTTAGGAGGCGCATTTAAATATTGAGACCATAAGGCGCAACATGACACCGCAATTCGGAACAATACCCAAGTGGCTGAAGATTCTTCTCATTATCGTCTTTTCTTTGGTTTTTGTTTTAGCGGTGGTTATCGCTTATGGAGTGTTTCGATGGGAATCGGCCGCTCAAGAAATGCGAGTACGCGTTGAAGCAGCCCGCGTGCTGATCGGTCCCCGGGTCGTCGATTTTCGTGAACTCGATGGTCTCCCAGCGCCAGTACAACACTTTTTCCGCACCGTAATGAAAGATGGGCAGCCGATCGTAGCCGCCATAAGAGTTGAGCATACCGGAACCTTCAACCTGAGTGAGACGGGCGAGCAGTGGAAGCCGTTCACATCCACCCAATATGTGGTCACTCATCGTCCCGGCTTTGTCTGGGACGCCCGCATCTCGATGATGCCCGGCCTACCGGTGCATGTGCATGATGCATACCTTGCAGGCGAAGGCATCTTGCATGCGGCGGTGCTCGGCTTGGTGTCCATGGTCAACCAGCGTGGGACGGGTAACCTGGCAGAGGGTGAATTGATGCGATTCTTTGCCGAAGCGGCCTGGTATCCGACCTCGCTTCTGCCCAGCCAGGGAGTTCTCTGGAATGCAGTTGACGACCATTCTGCCCAGGCGACGCTGAAAGACGGCGACATCTCTCTGACACTCCTGTTCCGGTTCAATAAAGACGGACTGATTGATACAGTACGCGCCGAAGCGCGCGGCCGGATGATGGCCGGCACTACGGTTCCCGTTCCTTGGCTGTGTCGGTTCTGGAATTATGCGATTCGAGATGGCATGCGCGTCCCCTTGGATGGTGAAGTTTCCTGGCTGCTGAGGGAGGGGGCAAAACCCTACTTCCGAGGGCGCATCACCAAAATGAACTATGAGTTCGCACAATGATAAGATCTGGAATCGGGTAAGGGTGGGAGAGAATCCCGACCTTACCCGATTATGGGTTTTACAGACTCCTGATTTGCTGTTCCCTGCTATGGGCAAGGAAGTCAGGAGTCTCTTTTGGTTCTAAGCTGGGTTCATCTTATTTAATCAGAAGCGGTTTCAATTCAACTCGACGGTTCTTGCTTCGCCCTTCGCTGGTATCGTTGGAATAAGCAGGTCTTACTTTGCCAAATCCAACTGCGGTAAGACGCGATGCGTCAACACCCTTTTTGATAAGATAGGTACGTACAGCCTTGGCGCGTCTTTCGGAAAGGCCTTGGTTGTAGATAATCGTACCGGTGCTATCGGTATGCCCCTGAATTTCAACTCTCAAACCGGGGTTGCGATTCATCACTGGAACAAGCTCATCAAGAAATGGGTAGTATTTGACTTTAATGACTGATTTGTCGAAATCGAACATGTAATCGGTGTTCAACGTCCAACAACCTCTAGCGTCAACCTTTGCGCCCAGCGGAGTTCCGGGACAGGCCTCGTCAGCGTCCTGCACAGTAACCTGACGACCGGTAGACTCTTCTGCTACGGTAACTGTCGAAGGAAGGGTATAAGCTGAAAGGATCTCGGCAAAGCCTTCACCAGAATAAGCAACACAAATCTTAGTAAATACGATTTTGCCGTCAATTACCTTTGCATAGTCCACTGCCCCAAGCTTGGCTTTGACGTCTTCAGGCGATAGCTGAAAACCATAGGCGGTGAATATTGAATGATATGCAACCGGCTCATAGGCAATTGGATGGTCATTAAAAACTATTTTTCCGGCAATTACCGTTGCATAGCTTGTCGGCACACCGGCTACGGCTTCTGGTTTCAATGTGCCGCCGTATGCCTCCAAGATCTTGTTAAAGGTGACGGAACAGAATGCAGTTGGTGATTTATTATAAACAACCTTACCACCATCTACTGTCGCGTAAGAAGATGAAACATTGCCGTGAGCACCAGCCTCGGGCGTCAAAACAACAGCTGCAGCAGGCATTGTAAAAGCGGCAAGGCTCGCTACGGTTAACAACATTAATAATAGTTTCTTCATTTCATTTTCCTCCATGGATTGTGATTTTTTTTGCCAAAAAGTTTCAAGCATTTGCCTCGAACCGGTTGGCTTTTGGTGTCTCTTGCTCTCAGATTTGGATCAGGTGATGGTGGTGGTAATTATTTGCTTTCTTCTGGGATCGAAAAAAAGACCTTTCCAGCGAAGAGCTACCTGAACCGATGTTTCAAAACTGCTTTTTCATACTTGCCTGTTGCTAGCGATAACCGGCATTGGACCAAGTTACTGATCTTCTATGAGCATAAAACATGCCAGTTCATCTTTGTGGGACAAGACATCATTTGTTGTGCCGGCTAAGAAAATGGTTAAGTTTGCATTTGCCGCCGGACAATTTTCAACGTATCTCGCTGGAATAAATTGAAAGAGTTGCCTCTAATGAGGATGAGATCCTTGAAATTGAAAGCGATAAATACTTGGATGAACTCATCCTTGCTTTGTCCTTTTAAAAATGACCTTCAGAAAATGGCGGCGCAGATAGATCATAAACGGCCACAGGGAAACGGTCATATTTGCCCAAACGGTCATATTTGACCATTCTCTCAGGGAGGAATAAGCCGGGATGCATCGTTCCTTAATGATGACCTGCCAGTAGGAGGGGGATTTCGACTTTGCTGTCACATCTGTCTGTTCGTAGTAAAAAATCCAGCCGTTAAAATCGGCCTCATTGGCAATAAAACTAAAGGTCATATTTAGCCTATGGTTGAATATGACCTCTAAGATTTGCTTATAATGGCAGGTCCATTGCAAATATTTGGCAAATTATTTCCTTTAAAATCGAAATGATGACTCAAGTTTGGATCAGGGTCGGAAGTCTGGTGTAAGAATTGCAAAGAGCAAACGAGTGCTAATCGAAAGGGAATGGCAAGGAATGGGGTAACCCTATGCCGAATCGAAGGTATATTGTCTGGAGTGTCTTCCGAAATTCGCGATGAAACTATCATGAAATCCAGAATTATTAAAAATTAGAAGGAGTTACTTATGGATATGAAAGGAGAGTTTAACAAGCTTATTGAAAAGCTGAAGTCGGAACGGGATGAGGTAAACCTGAAGATTCACCTTGCCTCAATGGATGCCAAAAAAGAATATGAAGAGGCGGAGAAAAAATGGGTCGAAGTGAAAGCCAAAGCATCTGAAATTGCAGATGATGCAGTGGAAACTTCCGAAGAATTCATCGCCAAAGTCAAGGTTGTAGGAGAAGAACTGAAAGGGACCTATAAGCGTATTTCCAGCCGCCTGTCGAAATAAGGCGTTTCTGGGAATTTGAAAATTGGATGGTTTTTTGCCGGAGTTCTCAAGGAGAAAGTACCAATGAAGGTATCTGATTGGCTGGATGAAAAAGTACTAGAGAAAGTGGACATCTCGAAAATCGTATTGCCTGTCAACATGTCTTATGACGGTGATCCGGATGAAACCATCTTTTTCAAAGAGATAAATCCTTGCGGGCTTTTTTGCACAGAAAACCATCCATTTTCGACGGTCGAACGCTTTGGGCACTGGTATCTCAGTCGAGGTCAAGATAAAAAAGCAGGTATTCATTCTTCAGAAATGCAGTGGAGGCTGTTTACAAAGGATAAAAATGTTGCGCTGCAAACGGCTAAAGATCGCATAGAATAGAACGATCTTGGCCTAATCTGTAGTTTTTGACGGTGACATGATATTATATGATATATAATAAGCCAGTTAAGACGGTCGGACATCATTGGTCGGATTAGACAAAAATCACCCTTATAGCTCGTTTTTGATAGTTTGAGTGATGGGAACTTCGGCGCTAACAGGAATTGAGCCACTTTTGCTAATGAAAACTGAGCCAGTGAGTGCGCAGCAGGGAGTGTCTTGAGGGAGAGGAAAGAGCGATACGGGTGGGTCAGGTGAGATGAGATTTGCTGAGTGGCCTACGTC
>CAIQWD010000059.1 GCA_903875445.1 uncultured delta proteobacterium
ATCCGTCTCGTTGGCTGCCCTGGAATTATAAGGAAAACTTCACCTCTCCCGCTTGTTGAGCGAGATCCAGCACCAACTCCCCCACCGGACTTTACCAGCTATTGTACCTTCATGATAGGCAGGCTTGCCGAAAGGACTCGGAGAGCTTCATATGATACAAGTACCAGGTGCAGTGCTGGCACGTTTTGAGACGTGCCTTAGGGCAAAGATGAAAAGCGTCACCAACTAGGAAGCTAAAAGTCCGCTCTACCTTTGGTGAGCTGATGATAAGTCAGTGCTTAAGTCGGGATTCCTACAATAGTCCTATGCCAACGAAAAGCCATCTGACTAAACAGGTGCGGCAGGATGGACACGATCGATCATTTCTTCGTCTTGCCCAACTCCGGCGCATCGATAACCACCGCCACCCCATCCCCCAGCCCTTGGCGGTCGATGGTCGTCACCAGCCGTTCGCCAGGCGCGACACCCTCGCGAATCTCGGTGAATTGCCAGTTGCCGAGGCCGCTTGTGGTCTTGCGGTATTCGAGGCGATTGCTCGTAGGATTTACCACATAGACATGACCATCTTTCTGCAGCGACTCAGTGGCAATCCGCACCACCTGGGGCCGCCCTTGGATGATGATCTCGACATCGGCGCTGTAGCCGACCAGGAGTTTGACATCTCCCACCCCTTCCTGAAAATCCATCTCGATCTCGACGGTTCTCGCCTGTTTTGCCTGCTCCAGCACATAGGGGGAAACGGACCGGGTCTGTCCCTTGAAGACCTTTTTCGGAAAGGCGTCGAGGGTGATGCGGGCCTCCATGCCCGGACGGATCTGCGCCGCATCGATCTCGTCGATCGGGGCGGCAACATACAGCGATTCCATATTGATCAGATCGACCACCGGCAAGGTCGCAATCCCCGGCGGTGACGGGGTGATGAATTCGCCGATCTCACCGTTGACCTCGGCGACGATCCCGGCAAACGGCGCGGTGATGACCGTCCGTTCGATCGCCGCTTTGGCCGCCTTGATCCTCGCGACGCTCACCTCGCGTTGTGCCTGGGCGGCCCGGCATGCAGCCTTTTTCGAGGCAGCGGTAGCAACGGCCTCGTCATAACTCGATTCCGAAGTCGACCGGTTTTTTCGCAGTTCGGTCAGCCTCTCCCCCTGTCGTCCGGTATATTCAGCCATAAGGCAGGCCTCATTGGCTGTGGCCTCGGCGACCTTCACCTGCTTTTCGGCAAGATCCAGTTCCGCCTCAAGATCCTTGTTCCATAGGGCGAGGAGAAGTTGATCGGCCTTTACCTCGTCGCCTTTATGGACATTCAGGGTGGCGATCCGCCCACCGATCGCCGGGGCGAGCTTGGCCCGGCGCCTCGCCTTGACCGAGCCGGCCCGGGTGTTGGTGACTGTCGCCTCGACGACGCCTATTTCGGCCTCTTTCACCGAAACATGGATCGGTTTTTCCCGGTACACATATCGGTAGACGAAAAAACCACCGACCACCAAGAGGAGAAAGATGAAGAAATAGAAGCGCTTCACGCAATCCTTTCCAGATTACAGGGTTGCCGCGAGTTTGACGAGTTCCAGGCTGGAAACAATACCGACCGGCTTGCCCTTTTCGCCCGTTACCAGCAGATGATTGACACCCGCCTCATACATCACCTTGATCGCCGAAAGCACATCCTCGTCCTCATCAAGCTGAATGCAGGCATTTTTCGAGGATTTTTCGGTATGGAACTCGCATTTGGTCATAAAGGTGGAGATTTTGGTTTGCTGCCGGTCAAAATTATGGGCCAGACCATTCAGCACATCCCAGACGCTTACAATACCGATGAGTTCGACACCCACCTTAACGGCCAATACCGAAACATTGGTTTCAGCCATGAGCTGGATTGCCATATCGAGACTGTCATCAATGTCTACGACTGGAAATTTCCTTTTGATTGCCTGCTTAACTTTGAGAGACTCTGCCATAAAACCCTCCTCTGGTGTGAAGATACAGTACCGGTTCGCCCACCACCTCGTAATACCATGCTTTCTTTAATCCTATCTTCTTTTTATCGGTTAATCAATACAGGAAAAATTAACAAGTGCTACCTCCAAGACTTCTAGCTCTTGACTTCTGTAGTACAAATCCCATATCATTGTCAGAGGTTACGGCAAGCTCAGTTTTTTATATCAGCCCTTGGAAAAAGAAGATCCATGCATCCTTCCCCACTGTATCAAAGTAAAGATGGCCACAATGCCGGTTCGATGATTTATCTGACGCACGGCGGCGGCCCTCTGCCTTTGCTTGGCGATCTCCAGCACCGGGAACTGGTCGCTTTTCTCAAATATATCCCGACGACACTCATTGTTCCCTCCGCCATTCTGGTTATCAGTGCCCACTGGGAAGAGACCGTTCCGACTCTTACCAGCGGCAAGGCACCGGACCTATTGTTCGATTACTATGGCTTTCCGGAAGAATCCTATGCCATCACCTACCCCGCTCCGGGCGCACCTCTGCTTGCCGGGGAGATTCACCGGCTTTTCCTGGGTCAAGGGCTTGCGGCCAGCCTTGATGATCGTCGCGGTTTTGACCACGGAGTCTTCATCCCTCTGAAACTCATGTATCCGAAGGCCGACATCCCTTGTGTGCAAATCTCGCTCATGGGTAGTCTGCGGTCCGAAGACCATATACGCATGGGCCGAGTACTCGCCCGGCTGCAACGGGAAAACCTGCTCATCATCGGTTCGGGATCGTCCTTTCATAATCTCGGGGCCTTTCGCGAGCCGCCGACAGGACCGTCGCGGCAGAGCAATGAGGCATTCGAGCAATGGTTGCTGGAAACCCTCACGAGTGAAAACCTGAGCCAAGAGGAGCGCGAAAGGCGATTGCTGCACTGGGAGCAGGCACCGGCGGCAAGGTACTGCCACCCGCGCGAAGAACACCTCCTTCCTCTGCATGTCTGCTATGGTATCACCGCAAGGCCTGCCGCCCGGATTTACACGATGGAGCTTATGGGGAAAAAGGTCAGTGCCGCTATCTGGTGACCCTCCTCATTTTTATCAATGCACCTTGGAAGCATAATGACTCATGAGAGAAATACCGGGTTATCACCTCGAAGAATCCCTCTACGATGATGGCCGCTTCCTCCTTTGCCGGTCCCGGCGTCTCGCCGACAACCGGCAGGTGCTTCTAAAACTGAGCAAGAATGATACCCCCTCTCCCGAACTAATCGCCGGCCTCAATGAGGAATTCAAGCTTCTTCAATCCCTGGATATCCCCGGCGTCATCAAGGCAATAGCGCTGACAACCGCTGCGAATCCGGCCATGATGGTGCTGGAGAACACGGTCGGACAACCGATCCCTGCCCTGATCGGTGAAAAAACCCTGCCGCTCCCGGACTTCCTGGGTCTTGCGGCAGAAATCACCAATACGGTCAGCCGACTGCATGCGGCGGGCGTTATCCATACCAATCTTCGCCCGGATCTTTTTCTCCGCTGCAATGTCAGCGGACAGCTAACCCTGGTCGATCTCCGTCACGCTTATCTCTGCCACCGGGAAACCCCGCCGCTACTACCAAAAGCCCCCGAGTTCACCACCGCGGCCCTGTCCTATCTGTCCCCGGAGCAGACCGGGAGGATGAACCGAAACATCGATCATCGCAGCGATCTCTACTCCCTGGGAGTGCTTTTTTATCAATTTCTCACCGGCCGACTGCCCTTTACCGCCGCCGATCCGCTGGAGCTGATCTACAGCCATATCGCCAGGCGGCCAACACCGCCAATGGAAGTCAGGCCCGACCTGCCGCCGACCGTGTCGAATATCGTCATGAAACTGCTGGAAAAGGACGGTGAAGACCGTTACCAGTCGGCCGCCGGGCTACTCGCCGACCTGGACCGGTGCCGCCGAGAGCTGATGGCCACCGGTCGAATCACCTCCTTTCTCCCCGCCCGGGCGGATATCGCCCAGGTCTTTCGCATCCCCAAGAAACTCTACGGTCGGGAACAGGCGGCCGAAACCCTGCTCCGGATATTTGCCCGCGTCGCCCTCGGGGCAAGGGAAATGGTTTCTATCTCCGGCTGTTCCGGAATCGGCAAGACCGCCCTGGTTCGGGAAATCCATCGCCCCATCGCCGTCCTGGGCGGGTATTTCATCACCGGAAAATTCGACCAATTGCAGATGAACGTCCCCTACTTCGGGTGGATTCAAGCCTTCCAGGGTCTGGTCAACTCACTTCTGATGGCAAGCGAAGATGATCTGGCAACCATAAAAGAGGCGATTCTGGCAGCGGTTGGCACAAGCGGCAAGGTCCTGACCGATGTCATTTTCGACCTTGAACTGGTCATCGGCCCGCAACCCACCGTACCGCAACTGAGCCCGGCCGGGACGCAATTTCGTTTCAACGATGTCTTTGAAAAATTTATCAAAGCCATCGCCACCAGGGATCATGCCCTGGTCGTCTTCCTCGACGATCTGCAATGGATCGACCCGGCAAGCCTGAAACTTCTTAAAACACTCGGCACCTGTTCGGATATCGAACATCTCTTGCTCCTCACTTCGTACCGGGACAACGAGGTCGGCCCCTCGCATCCTCTCCTTGCAACACTTGACAACCTCGGAAAAGCCGGAACGGTGCCGCTGGCAATAGCCCTTGAACCCCTGTCGGTAGACGACATCGGCACCCTTCTTGCCGACACTCTCGGCACGGACCGGCAACAGGTGCTGCCGCTCACCCGGCTGGTCTTTGAAAAAACCGCCGGTAATCCGTTTTTCGTCAATCAATTTTTAGCGGCGCTTCATGCTGAAGGGCTGCTCACCTTTGACAGCACGAACCACACCTGGCAATGGGATATCGCCCGAATTACCACCAAAGGCTATACCGACAACGTCGCCGACCTGATGATCGACAAACTGCGTAGGCTCTCTTTGGTCACGCAACAGCACCTGCGGCTTGCCGCCTGCATCGGCAACCAATTCGACTTTCCCACCCTGGCATTGCTCAGCGGCGTGGGCGATGGAGCAATCGACGAGGCGGTGGCGGAGGCAATGCACGAGGGTCTGATCACCCGGCAGACCGACACCTCTCTTGCCTTCATCCACGACCGGGTGCGACAGGCGGCATACTCGCTAATCGCCCGCGACCAGAGGGCCGAACTGCACCTGCAAATCGGCAGGCTGCTCCTCGCCCGAATTGCCGATATCGCCTCCGACCCGGCGCTCTTCGATGTCATCGGCCACTTGAATTACGGTGCTGCCCTGTTGGTTGATCAGGAAGAAAGATACCGCTACGCCGACATCAATCTCACCGCCGGCAACAAAGCCCGAGCCTCGACCGCCTCCTCTTCGGCGATCGATTTTTATTCCTCGGGCATTGCTCTTCTTGCCGCCGAGAGCTGGGAAACACACCACGATCTTACCTTTGCCATCTCTGCCGGATTGGCCGAATGCCATTTCCAGATGGGTGACCCGGATACGGCGAAACGGCTTTGCGACAGCGTTTTAGCGCATGCAAGAACCAACGCCGAGCGGGTGCGGATGTACCTTCTAAAGATCGATCTCCTGACCACCCTGGGCGAGATCGGCGCGGCTCTTGAAAGTGGCGTAGAATGCCTGCACCTGCTGGGAGTAAATATTCCTCTCAGACCAACCGAGGCAGAGGTGCGCGCCGAAGCAGTGCTTTTCGACAAACTCATGGGCTCCCGGCAGATTGAAGATCTGCTCGACTTGCCGGAAGCTACCGACCCGGACATCATCGCGGCGCTGGAAATCCTCTCGATCATGCACCCGCCGTCGCACTTCATCCCCGACCCCAACCTCTATCTCCTCATCCCCACGGTGCTCTGCAATCTTAGTCTGCGTTACGGCAATGCACCGGCATCGGCTTTTGCCTATGGCGATTACGCATTAGTCCTGGCACAAAGAACCCATTCGATCAATGCCTTTCGCCTCGGCAAAGTGGCCTGCCGACTGGTGGAGCGCTTCAATTCGACCATCTACCGCTCGAAGGTGTACTTCATGATGGGCGGAGTCATCGCCCCATTTTTCGAGCCCCTTGCCAAAGCGCAGCAATATCTGGGGCGATGCTTTCAGGCCGCCGTTGAAGCCGGCGATACCCCCTTTGCCTGTTTCGCCCGCATCGACATCCTGGCCCTGGTTTTCATCCAGGGCGCTCCCCTGAACGAGGTGTATAAGGAGGCGGAGATCTGTCTGGAATTCGCCCGGAAAGTCAAGTTTGAGATGATCGTCACCCTAGCCCTTTGCCGCAAGCAGTTGATACTGGCACTCCGCGGACAAACGCAGCACCTCGGCTCTTTCGATGACGCCGACTTCAGCGAGGCAGCCTTTGAGGAGCAGATAGGCGAAAATATTCATGGCCAATGCTGGTACCAGGTCAGCAAGCTTCTCGCACACTTCTACGCCGGTGATTACCAGGCGGCCCTCCTGGCTGTAAACGAGGTAAAGGACCGGCTGTTCCTTATCTTCGGGGAACCGGTTTCGATCGAATATTACTTCTTTGCCGCCCTCACCCTGGTCGCTTGCAGCGAGCGGGCAACCGGAACGGAACGAGAGGCCTTAAGCCGCACCCTCGGCGAATATCATGAGAAGCTGAAAAACTGGGCCGAGAATTGCCCGGAAACGTTTTTCCATCTCCAGGCCCTGATTGCCGCGGAAATTGCCCGGATCGAAGGTCGGGATGCGGAGGCGATGCACTCCTATGAAGAGGCCATCCGCTCGGCCCGGGAAAACGGCTTTGTCCAACACGAGGCCCTGGCCTACGAGTTGGCCGCTTACTTCTGGCTGACGCGAGGGTCCGAGGATTTCGCCGGGCTCTATCTGCAGAAGGCCCATGAACGATACCGACGTTGGGGAGCAACCGGCAAAACCCGCGCCCTTCTCGCCCGCTACCCGCAATGGCTTACGGCACAACCCGGGGCGGATGCAGCCGGCGAGGGGAGGCAACTTGACCTCTTAACGGTCATGAAGGCGGCCCAGGCCATTTCCGGCGAGATCGAACTCGACCGGCTGGTCGAGCGGCTGCTCCATATCCTCATCGAAAATGCCGGTGCCGAACGTGGTATTCTGCTTCTGCTAAAGGACGACCGGTGGATAGTGGAAGCCGAGACCTCCGCCGCCCTGCCTTACACCAAACGACTCTGCCTGCCCTTGACCGACTATGCGGAGCTGCCGCATACGGTCGTCAACCTGGTATCGCGCAGCGGCCAGCATGTTCTTCTCCATGATGCCGACCGGGACGAAGGATACGCCTCCGATCCCTACATCTTAAGCCACTCGCTGAAATCGGTGCTCTGCCTGCCGATTGTCAGGCAGCAGGAACGGATCGGCATCCTCTATCTGGAAAACAACCTGGCAACCCATGCCTTTCGCCCGCACCATCTGGAAGTCATGGAAATTCTCTGTTCGCAGGTGGCGATTTCACTCGAAAATGCCATCCTCTTTGCAAAAAAAATCGAGACCGAAAAAGAACTGAAAGAGAGCGAGAAAAAATATCACTCCCTCTTCGACCGGGTGCCAGCCGGACTGTTCCGTTCCACTCCAGACGGGCGCTTCCTGGACCTCAACCCCGCTCTCGTCTCAATGCTTGGTTATCCCGACAAGGACACACTGCTGGCTGTTGACACCCATACCCTCTATGCCCACCCCGAGCACCGCAAAGAGTGGCAGACGGTGGTCGAAAAAAATGGCATCTCCAGGGATTTCGAGACCCAACTGCAGCGGCTGGACGGCTCCGCCATCTGGGTGCGTCTCAGCTGTCTCGCCGTCCGGGACCGGGAGGGAACGATTGGGTTTTACGAAGGCATCCTGGAAGACATCACCGGCAGAAAGCGAGCAGAGGAGGAACAACTCCGGCTTGAAGAACAGCTTCGTCAGTTGCAGAAAATGGAGACGGTCGGCCTGCTCGCCGGGGGTATTGCCCACGACTTCAACAACCTGCTGACCCCCATCCTCGGTTATGCCGATCTTTTGGCCAATGACACCCCCCTTGAGGACCGGGCCAGGCAACGGCTGCAACAGATCAGGCTGGCGGCGGAAAGGGCCAGGGACCTGATCCAGCGTCTGCTGGCCTTCAGCAGAAAACAGGTCATCGAGCTGAAAACGGTCAAACTGGGCGATCTCATCAGCAATGCGGAGAAGATGCTGCGCCGGATGATCCGCGAGAATATCGCCATAAAGATCCATGTCGCTTCCGCCCTCGGCCATATCGCCGCCGATGCCGGCCAGATCGAGCAGGTCCTCCTCAACCTGTCGATCAATGCCCAGGATGCGATGCCGGAGGGCGGAGTTCTGACCATTGAGGCGACTAATGTCGATCTCGATGAATCCTACACCGCCAAACACATCGAAATCACCCCCGGGGCCTATGTCATGCTGGCAATCAGCGATACCGGCATCGGCATCGACCAAAAGACGATCTCCCACATCTTCGATCCGTTCTTCACCACCAAGGAGCTGGGTAAGGGCACCGGCCTCGGGCTTTCGACGGTCTACGGCATCGTCAAACAACATGGTGGCTCGGTGTGCGTCTATTCGGAGAGAGGCCATGGCAGTGTTTTCAAGGTTTTTCTGCCGCGTCTGGCGGACGATAGCGTACACCTCGAACAACTGCGCACGAACCAGGAAATCGCCCACGGCACCGAGACCATTCTCCTTTCCGAAGACGACAATATGGTCAAGCAACTCGCCGCCGCCATCCTGGAAAGCCTTGGATATACGGTGCTGGTGGCGAAGAATTCCGACCACTGTATCCGTCTGCTGACGGAACAACGCCTCCCCGTCGACCTGCTCCTCACCGATGTGGTCATGCCCGGCATGAACGGCCGGGAACTTTTTGAGGCGCTCCGCCGGATCGATCCCGACCTCAAGGTGCTCTTCATGTCGGGCTATACCGGCAATGTCATTGTCAACCACGGCGTGCTCGACCACGACATCAATTTCCTGCAGAAACCATTTTCCGTGCAGGCCCTGGCACAAAAAGTCCGTAAGGCCCTGGACGGTGCCCGATAGAGCCCGGTGTCCATCGGCAATCTTTGCCGAAAACCCAACTCCACCCCGTCCCCTTGAATAAAGGCCTCTTGCTTTCCACGGCGGGTAATTTATAAAATGGGAAACTTCAGATTGTAAAATACAACTGACTGTCATGGGATCAAGGAGGTAGAGAATGGACATCGGCACCAAGGCAACAGCATTAGTGACGGCAATCGTATCCACGGTGCTTATCGCTTCAAGCTTCATTTTGCTGCAATATCAGGAAGAGTCGCTCAAGCAGACTATCCTAAAAGGTGTAGACGGCCAGGCGATAACAACGGCCTACGGTATCGAATCCTTCATAAATGAAGGCATCAAAGACTCACGTAGAATCGCATCTGCCTTGCCTATTGAGGCCCTTCTCAAGGATAATCCACGGGAAATCGAAACCCATCTCAAAAAACTGTACGAAACCTTCCCGAAATTCGAGAACGGCATATTCATACTTAACAAGGAGGGTGTATTTTTAGGGGATTATCCTTCCCATCAGGAATTGCACGGCCGTTCCTTTGCCTTCCGGGAGTATTACCAAAGCACCATTCAGGAGGACCGGGGAGTGGTGAGCAAAGCGTACACGTCCATGCGAACAAAACTGCCTGTGCTGACGTTTACCGTTCCGATACACGACGAACACGGCAAAATGATCGCTATCGTCGCTTGCTCGATAGATCTCATTTCTCAAGAGGCGTTGGGCGCTTACCGCAAACAGAAGTTTGGAAATACGGGCTATATGTACGTCTTTGACGGGTCCCGTCAACTGGTTCTGCACCCGGAGGACAAACGGCTGATGACATCCGTTGAGGAAGGGAAAAACAGGATCATGGAAGCTGCCCTGAAGGGTTTTGAAGGAGGGGGAGAGACCATAAATTCACTGGGTGTGCCCATGTTGATCGCGGTCAGGCCTGTTTCGAACACCGATTGGACCGTTGCGGTCCAGATAACGCAGGAGGAAGCCTACGCGCCTGTCAAGGAAGCGCGGACGCGCATTCTTTTTGTGTCGGGCGGCGCCATACTCCTGGTCATAATGATTGCCGCAATCGCTATTCGTCGCGTCACAAGACCGCTGCAACAGTTGGAACGGGCCTCCTCGCAGATTACCATGGAACTCGAACAGACGGAGAACAAATGGTCCTCGGCACTAGCTGATTCGTCCATCGATGTTCTGAAAACGATTCAATCCCGCGACGAAATCGGTTTACTTGCCGCATCCTTTTTACGCCTTACAACAACACTTCATTCAGCGCTTGATTCACTGGAGCTTGCCGCCGAGAACTGGCAACGCACCTTTAATTCGGTGAATGAGGCAATCGTGACGCTCGACATAGACGGACAGGTTGTGACGATGAACCGGATTGCAGAAGATTGGTTCAGAACTTCACTTCAAAAGGCACAAAACCAAAACGCTGTCAGCATGCTGTTTGGAGCTGCCCCTTTCCCCAAGGATTGGCCGGAGATCACGTCACTTAAAGAACATCAGAAGGTCAGATGGTCACAGGAGCTTGAGAAACCCTGTGGTGTTTTTGAGTTCACCATCACGCCGATCACCACCAATGAAACGACAATCGGTGCCGTCCTGATCATAAGCGACGTAAGCGAGCGGGTCCAGTCGGAAACGCATATCCGGAAAATGGCCTTCTACGATCAGCTCACCGGCCTGCCGAACCGGTTCCTGCTGCATGACCGTATTCTCCAAGCCATTATCACAGCCGGACGTACTCGAGATAAAGTCGGTATTATGTTTCTTGATCTGGACCATTTCAAAGAGGTCAATGACCTTTATGGCCATGATGTGGGAGACGGTTTACTTTGTGAAACTGCCAATAGAATATCCGGGTGCATCCGAAGTAACGACACGCTTTCCCGGATCGGCGGGGATGAGTTTGTGATCGTTCTTCTGGAAACCGGCGACTGCCGAAGCAAGGCTACGGCCATTGCAGAAAGGATCATTACGGCACTAACAGCCCCGCAGATCATAAAGGGCCATGAGTTGAAGATAACTACCAGTATCGGGATCGCGTTTTTTCCTGATGACGGAAAAAACAGCGAGTCCCTGCTCAAGAATGCGGATATGGCTATGTACCGGGCAAAAAGCAGTGGTCGAAACAACTACCAGATTTTTCAATAAAAAAAGGTCAGCGCCGCTATCTGGTAACCTCTCTCCCAAACCCCGATAAAGGTGATAATTGAGGCCCTTGCCCGCCTGGTCCGAAGGCAAGAGCCACTTTCCTCTTGACAGGAATTATTCACTCAAGATATATATACTTTTATATATTCACAGGAGAATAGGATGTCCATCAAATATGCACTCCTTGCAATCCTCGCCGAACGGGATCTGCACGGCTATGAACTGAAAAGCAGCTTCGACCATAAGGTCGGGGAGTTCTGGAGCCTGAATTACGGCCAGATCTATTCCACCCTCGACCGTCTCGAGAAGGAAGCCCTCGTTACCCACGACCGGGAAATGCAGGAGAAACGGCCGGACCGGAAGATTTTCAGCATCACCCCGCAGGGCCGCGAGGAACTTGCCGAATGGCTGGCAACGCCGGTAGGCAAGATCCGGGCCCTCCGCGATGAGTTCTTCATCAAGCTGGTTTTCATGGACAAGGATGATCCGGGCCCGCTTCTGGCGCTGCTCGACAAACAGAAGGCCCTCTATCTCAAGCAGATGAGCAAACTCACCCAACGGAAGATGGCTTTGAAAAAGGCGGCGCAGGGCCCGGACAGCCTGACCGGCGAACTCCTCATGGATGCCGGGCTCTTCCACGCCGAGGCCGATATCCGCTGGTTGACCCTGTGCGAAGCGAAACTAAAGGCGGCTGTTGACCGCAAGAAGACATCAAAGAGGTGAATCATGATCGAACTGAACAAGGTCGGCCGGATGTACCGGCAGGGCAACCGCGAGGTCCACGCACTCAAGGATATCTCTCTCATGATCGGTAAGGGTGAGTTCCTGAGCATCATGGGACCGAGCGGCTCCGGCAAGAGCACCCTGCTGAACCTGATGGGCGGCCTCGACCAAGCGACCGCGGGCGAGGTCTTCATGGACGGCAGGCCGTTGCACGCCATCTCCGATAATGAATTGACCCTCATCCGCCGCAGGCGAATCGGCTATATCTTCCAGTTCTTCAACCTGCTGCCGCTTTTGACCGCCGAAGAAAATGTCGGCCTGCCGCTCTTGCTCGACGGCCTGCCCTTTTCCGAGGTGCGACCGAAGGCCGCGGCTCTCCTGCGTCAGGTCGGCTTGCACGACCGGAGCGAACATCGCCCGGAACAGCTGTCGGGCGGGGAGATGCAGCGGGTGGCCATCGCCCGGGCGCTGATCACGGGACCGGCGGTGATCCTCGCCGACGAACCGACCGGCAACCTCGATTCCCACACCAGCGAGGAGATCTTTCTGCTCCTCCGCTCCTTGAACGAGGAAGGCCAGACCATCGTCATGGTCACCCATGATCCGAAGGCCGCGGCCTACGGCACGCGGATCATCACCTTAAAGGATGGCACGCTTGCCGAGGATATGGTCATTGGGGAGACTGCCTCATGAAGCTCCTTAATCTCCTCAGGCACATCAGCCTGAAACATCTGCACCTGCAGAAGCTGCAGCTTGTCATGGCCGTTTCCGGCATCTGCCTGGGGGTGGCGGCGATGGTGGCTATCGATCTCGTCAACCGCAGTGTGCTCAAATCCTGCGAGGACTCGATCAATCACGCCACCGGCCGGGCCGTGCTGCAGATTACCGGCGGCGAAGCGGGTTTCCCCGAGGAGATGCTCGAACGGGTCCAGAAGTTGCCCGGCGTCGAATATGCAGTGCCGGTGATCGAGGCGACCGGCGGTCTCACCGGCGACAAAGAGCGGGCGCTGATGATCCTCGGCATCGATGTGCTCCAGGACCACCATATCCGCGACTACAGCATCACCGACGAATCGGCCGAGATCCCCGACCCGCTGCTGTTTCTCGCCAAACGCGATTCCATCCTCCTCACCCGAACCCTAGCCGGGCAAATCGGTATCGGCATCGATCAGGAAGTAAACGTCCAGACCGTAGCCGGTTTGAAGACCTTCAAGGTGCGCGGCCTGCTCAACCCCGAGGGGCCCGCCAGGGTGGCGGGCGGCGACATCGCCATTATGGACGTCTATGCCGCTCAGATGGCCTTCGGCAAGGTCGGCAGTCTCGACCGGATCGATGTAAGCTTCCTCCCCGGCCAGGACTTCGACACGATGAAGGCGCGTATCGAGGCTGCGCTGCCCCCCGGCTATGACGTCGATACCCCGGCCGGTCGGACCAGGCAGGTCGAGCTCCTCCTCGGTCGCTTCCGCACCAGCATGCGGCTGGTCGGGTGCATGGCGCTTTTCGTCGGCATGTATCTGATCTACAACACCGTCTCGATCTCGGTCGTGCAGCGCCGCAGAGAGATCGGCATCCTCCGGGCGCTGGGTGGCGGCCGGATGCAGATCGCCGCTCTCTTTCTCGCCGAAACGCTTGCGGTCGCAACCTTTGCCTCCCTTCTGGGGATGGCCTTGGGCCTCGGCTTTGCCCAGGCCAGTGTCGGCGTCGTGGCCCAGAGCGTAACCGAGATGTACCTCAGAACCTCGGTCAGCGAGTTAGTCTTTTCCTGGCCGAGCCTTCTCCTGAATGCCGGGATCGGCATCCTGGCCAGCCTGATTGCCGCAGTCTTCCCGTCGCTTGCCGCCGCCAGGGTCACCCCGGTGTCGGCTATCCGCGCCGTGCCCTATGCGGCCGACGATTTTCTCCGCGGATGGCGGATCAAGTTTGCCGCCTGCCTCTGCCTCCTCATTGCCCTGTCGTGCCTGGTGGCCTTTGAGGTCGCAAGCCCCGCTTCGCCAGCGAAAAACCTCGGTTTTGTGGTTGTTGCGGTCATCCTGCTCTTGCTTAGCATCTCGCTCATCACCCCGGTCCTCTTTGCCTGGACCCTTCCCTTAACCCATAACCTTCTGGCCTTCTGTTTCGGTGCCCAGGGCCGACTCGCCGGCCTCAATCTGCAGAAAAATATCACCCGCAACGGGGTGGCGGTGGCCGCTATTCTCTGCAGTATCGCCCTTTTTGTCAGCTCGGCCAACACCGTCCACAGCATGCGTACCTCGCTGTTCGAATGGTTTGACTCGATCATCCGTGCCGATCTCCTGGTCAGTTCCGGCCACCCCCTGGCCACCGGCGGAGCACCCACCATCCCTATGCCTGCCGAGATGCTGGGTGAGATGGAAAAGATCCCGGGGGTCCAATCCGTGGAACCGTTCCGCAAGGGCCGTGTCAGCTATAACGGCCGCAAACTCATGCTGGAAGTCTTCGATGTGGCGCTGCGGATGGACTACTGCCCGGCGATGATTGCCGTCGGCAAACGGGAGAATATGGCTAGGCTGCTGCCCGATCAGGACTATGTGGCGATCAACGAAGGCCTGGCGCTGAAGGAGCGGCTGCGACCGGGCGATAGCCTTGTCCTGCCCACCCCGCAAGGGCCGGTGCGCTTCGGCGTGGCAGCGGTGATCGTCAGCTTTTCCTCGGACGCGGGCGTGGTGTGGCTGGATATCAACACCTACCGGCGCCATTGGCGGGACCCGCTGGTCGATACCTACGAGGTGCTGGTTAAGCCGGGCGCCAAAATCAAGGAAGTGCGCCAGGCGATCCTCGACCGGTTCGGCGGCGAGAGACGGCTCTTTGCCCTGGAGGCCGCTGAATTCAAGGTCGAGGTGCGAAAGATCCTCGACCGCTCCTTTGTCATGACCAACGCCGTCAACATCATCACCCTGGTCATTGCCGGTCTCGGCATAATCGTCACCCTTTTAGCCTCGGTTTTTGAGCGGACGCGGGAGATCGGCATCCTGCGCGGGATAGGCATGACACGCAGCCAGGTTTTGGCAATGGTACTCATCGAATCGGCACTGATCGGGGCGATCGGCGGGGTACTGGGCGCCGCGGCCGGGATAGTGATCGGCTGGATCGAGATGGAAGGGATGATCCGCGTCGATCTGGGGGCAAGCATCGGCTACCACGTCCATTACGCAGCGCTTCTCTGGGCCCTGCTGCTTGCCGTCGGACTCTCGGCGCTCGCCGGTATCTATCCCGCCCGACGGGCGGCAACCACCAACATCGTGGAGGCCCTGACCTATGAATAGCCTATTTGTCACCGATTGGAAACTCATGCTTCTCGCCGGGTGTATACTGGCATTGACACTGTTCATCCCCGCTCCGGTCCAGGCGATGAGCGGTCGCCAGGTTTATGAAAAGGTGCACGAACTGCGGACCCGGGGCCTTGATCGGCAAACGGAATTCACCATGACCCTCTTTGACAAGGGTGGCGGCACCCGCAGCCGGACGGCGGTCGAATACGGCAAGAAGGCGGAAGGGGAGACCTATAAGGTGCTCGTGGTCTTCAAGACCCCGCCGGACCTCTGCGATGTCGGCTTTCTCATTCATGCCCGCACCTTCTCCGACCGGGATCTGTGGGCCTATTTCCCGGAATTCAAGCGGATTCGGCGGATTCCCACAACCTCGCAGGATGACTCCTTCTTCGGCTCGGATTTTTCCTACGACGATTTCGGCGGCCCACCGAATCTCGACGATTATACCTTCACCATCCTGCGGGAGGAGGTCCTCGATTCGAGGCCGTGCTATGTGATCGAGGTAACGCCGAAAGTGCCGCGCAAATGGAGCAGAAATCAGGCCTGGGTGGATAAGGAATTGTTTGTGCACCGCAAGATCGTCTCGTATCAGGGCAAGGAACCGTACCGGGACGGGACCTTTACCGATGTGCGAATCGTTGACGACCTTCCGACGCCCTTCAGGATGGAGATGAAAAACCTTAAGACCGGCCACCGGACCGAGGTTGCGATCGAGGAAATCCATTACCATACCAGTTTTCCGGACGACCTCTTCACCCAGCGCTCGCTGGAACGGGCCGGAAAATGAAGGGCGCTTGACGGTTAATGGCCGTGCTCCGCGGATATCTCGGGCTAGCGATCAGCGGTTTTATTATCTGGGTGACGCCCTGTATCGCCAGGGCGGCGGACGATGTCTCGCTTGCCGGCCGGGTGAAGCTCTCCGGCGATTATGCCTTTGACCGCCAGAGCGTAAAGGAGGACCCGAGCCTGACCGCAAGACTAGTGTTCGACGGGCGCCAGGACGCCTGGCTGCTCCATAGCCAGGTCGAAGGAAGCTGGGAGATACCAGGTGATGACGACCGGCAGGGAATCGCCTTCAAGCGCTTCAATGCGGTCTATCAAGACGAGAGCCGCTTTCTCGAATTAAAGGAACTCGTGGTCGAGCGGCAACTGGGCGGCATAGACTGGCGGTTCGGGGTGCAGCGGTTTGCCTGGGGCCGACTTGACGAATACCCGATCAACGATCTCTTCAACCCCTGGGACTACGGCAAGTTCCTCGTCAAACCGATGGAGGAAAGAAAGATCGGCGTGCCGGCGCTGTCGGCTGCCCTTGGCCGTCAGGACTGGACCTCGCAGCTGGTCTGGGTGCCGTGGTATATCCCCTACCGCCTTCCCGAACCGGGCAGCCGGTGGTCGGTTACGCCGGCGATAACGACGATAACGGCAGGACACAATTCGATAGTTGAAAATACCCCGCAGGAAGAGGACCTGCCGGCCAGAACCCTTGATAACGGCTCCATCGGTTTCCGGGTGCAGCGGCTTGGGGAAATCGAGGCGGCGGTGAATTTCTTCCACGGTTTCGACCCCCGGCCGGTCTTTAGGACCACTTCCCTGACGGTTACCGAGTCCGCGGCGGGATGGGTCGCAAGTCCCGGCTATGTCCCCTCCTTCCACAAGATCACCGCCATCGGCCTTGACGCCGCTACAGTGGCTGGGCCCTTCAGCCTGCGAGGCGAGGCGGCCTATACCGGCAACCGGGTCTTCAATGTACGCCAGGAACTGTGGAGATACCCGGAAACCCAGAGCCAGGGCGTCACTCCATTGAATCCGATCGAGATTGACAGCGATACCCTCGATTACGGCATAGCCGCCGACTACCGACCGTTCGAGGACGGCCTCTTGACCGTTCAGGCCCAGCAGACCATGATCCTCGACCGGCCCGATACGCTTTATGAGCGCCGGGTCGAGACTCTCATTTGGGCAAGCCTCAAGGTCGGCTGGCTGAACCAGAAGGTGGAAACCAGTCTCAGTCTCGCCTCGAACCCGGAACATGGCGCGGACATGGTCAAGGCCGGCGCCATGTACATCTTTTCCGACTCCTGGAAGGCCGAGATCACCGCCATTTTCCTCAGCGGTCCGCCGCAGTCCCTCTTCGGCAGATACGCGGCAAACGACCAGATCGGCCTGGAGGTGGTCTATCAGTGGTAATCAAAAAGATTCCTTTTTACCTTTCCTATCCTGGTTCTTTTTTTGCTGCCTCGCCTGCCGCACCGCTTTCTTGGCGACCGAATGGCCAAAGGTTGCCAGCGGCCGGCGGCCAAGAGCAAAGTATTCGCCGTGGCAGTAGGCAAGAAGCCCGGCCTCGCCGAGACGAATTCGGCCATCTTTATCAATAAGCGAGGCATCAACCTTGTTGCGCACTATTTCCGCGATAAAGAGGTCGTGGGAGCCCAGCTCGGTAACACTCCGCACCCGGCATTCCAGGGCCACCGGGCTGATTTTCAGGGAGGGCACGGCCACATCGACGCCGGGTTCGAGTTCCAAACCGAAATGTTTGATTTTATCGACCTTGCGCCCTGAGCGGCAGCCGCAGAAATCGGTCATCTTCAGCATCTTGCCGGTTGTCAGGTTGATGACAAATTCGCCGGTTGCCCGGATATTTTCATAGGACAACCGCTCCTTGCGGACGGCAATGGTTACCAGCGGCGGGTGCGAGCAAGCAACACCGGTCCAGCCGACGGTGAAGATATTTGCCTGACCCTCCCGGTTAATTGTCGTCACCAGCACCGCCGGTACCGGCCCGAAGAGGATCGATCCCTTAAAGAGTTCTTTTGTCAAAACTCATCCTCCTCCCTGCCTGTTGTGTTCTGATACCCTGCGTCGACCGGCAGGCCGGGCTGCCGGGCCGCCGCCACCGCCAGCTTATCGCAGCGCTCATTGCCTGCATTGCCGGCATGCCCCTTCAGCCAGTGTAAGCGGACATCGAGTGCCTCGACAAGTGCCAGCAGTCGCTGCCAAAGGTCAACGTTCAGCGCCTCCTCGCCATCAGCCTTGCGCCAGCCGTTATTCCGCCATTTCCGGGCCCAGCCCTTGGTTATGCCGTTTACCAGATAGCTGGAGTCGGAATACAGGTCGATCGGTGTCGGGCATTCCTCAAGACCTTCGAGGGCGACAAGCGCCGCCATCATCTCCATGCGGTTATTGGTGGTCATCCGGAATCCGCCGCTCATCTCCCGCCCTTCTCCGTCTTCTTCGATAACAATGCCGTAGCCGCCGGGGCCGGGATTATTGATACAGCCACCGTCGGTAAAGACGACAATTGCTCCGGGCCGTTGTTCCGGGCCGACCTGCGCCGGACTTGGGCCGCTCTTGCAAGGCTCTTTTTTCTTGTAAAGGGGATTTTCGAGCCAGGCACTTGCCTCTTTCCGGTTGGGAAAACTCTGGTAACGCGCGCCGGCAAAGCCCTTGACCTGCGCTTCGGCAGACGGCCAGTCGGTAAAAATGCCGCACCGGCGGCCAACCGCCACTGCATAATATTTTGTTTTCACTCTTTTTTCCGATGTTCGTATGAAGGCCGATCAGCGCTTTCGGTAGTAAACAATGCCGGTCACCTGATTGCCCCGAGCATTGTAAATGAGTTTATCAAAGCTCATCATATTGGCCATGGCAATCCCCCGACCATGATTGTGGGTAGCCCTGGAAGGATCGACATGCAGATACTTCTCCCAGTTAAAGCCTTCACCTTCATCATGGACCAGAAGCGAGCAGCTTTCGCTGCTTTTTTCTAAGTAAACCGTCACCTTCCTGTCACGATACAGGGGATCGGCAAAGCGTTTGTCAACCTCTTCCTGCCAGTTGTTGGTTTGCACCAGCCGGCTTTTCAAGGCATAAGTGATCGCCAGGTTGCCATGCTCGACGGCATTGAGAAAAAGTTCGGAAATACCGGTAATGGCCAGATCGGGATTGGGGAAAAATTGGGCAAGGAAGGAGGCCAGCTTGTCCCCCTCCTCAAGGGTTTTAAAGATGCACTGCAGTGACCGCACCAGGGTAAGGCTTTCCCGACGCTGTTGATCTTCATGTTCATCCTGACGAAACTTGCGGATCTTTTGCCGCGCTGAAGCGATGATCGACAAGAGAGTCTCGGGCACCAGCGGCTTGACCAGATAATAAAAAACCCCGGCCTCTATGCCCTCTTTTATCTCCTGCGGTCGCCCGGCCGCTGTCTGCATGATGATAGGAATGGCCCGCAGTTTTTCGTCGGCCCTGATTTTCGCACAGACTTCCAGGCCGTCCATCTCGGGCATGAGGCGATCAAGGAGGATGATATCAATGTTTTCGCCCCTGGCGGCAAGCACCGCCAGGGCATCCCGACCGTTAACCGCCGTCAGAACCTGGTAATCTTCTCTTTCCAGCATAAACTGGATAAGCCGGAGTGAGGTGGGATTATCATCCACGGCCAGGATAGTGGCCTTTTCTGTCGGCAGAATCGTTTTAAATCGCACCCTTTCACCCATTTTGACAAAAAAGAAGAGGCCGGATCACCCTCTCTCGGGGGCGATTCGGCCTCTCTCGTTTCATCCGCCACCTGCAGAAATCAGCATCCTTTGATGCCTCAGCCCCCGACGCTCTTGGTCTCGCTCTTGGCCGGCACGGCACCCTCTTTCGTCAACGAACCGCCAATGGCATCACGGGACACCTTGACAACCACATCCTTGGCGATCTCAAGGGAGACAACGTTGTCGGCTATGCCGGTTATTACCCCGTGCAGTCCGCCCTTGGTGTACACCTTGTTGCCTTTTTTCAAATCGTTAAGAAAGGCCTGCTGCATTTTCGCCTGTTTCTGCTGCGGCCTGATGAGCAAGAAATAGAAAACAACAAAGATAAGAACCAGAGGAAGAAACTGAGCCATACCTCCCAAGCCCCCTGTCAAGCCCGCCAAGCCCCCACCGGCAGCCGAATCGGCTGCGAAAGCAATTCCTGTCATGATAAAACCTCCAAAGATGAAACTGACATAGGTGAATATATAAAAACTTGGTGCAAAGTAATCATTCATGCCCCTGCTTGCTATAAAAATCTTTCCGCCACCGGGCAAAACCGTCAATCTCGATTGCCCGGCGGATTTCTGCCATGAGGTTCTGGTAGTAATGCAGGTTATGGATGGTGTTCAGATGGTAGCTGAGAATCTCCCGGGCATGAAAGAGGTGGCTGAGGTAGGCGCGCGAATACTTCCGGCAGGTATAGCAGCGGCACTCTTCATCGACCGGTCGGGGGTCGTCGCGGTAGCGGGAGTTTTTGATGGTAAGTTTGCCGCGCGAGGTAAAGAGTGAGCCATTCCGGGCATTTCTCGTCGGCATGACGCAGTCGAACATATCCACTCCGCGCCATACCCCCTCGACCAGATCGGAGGGGGTTCCCACCCCCATCAGGTATACCGGATATTCAGCGGGCAGCGTCGGGACGGTGGCCTCGGTCATCGCGTACATGAGTTCCTTGTCCTCGCCGACACTCAGCCCGCCGAGGGCGTAGCCGTCAAAGCCGATGTCGATCAGGGCGGCGGCGTGTTCCCGGCGCAACTCCGGATACATCCCACCCTGGACGATGCCGAACAGCAAGCGCTCCCTTTTGCTGTGCGCCTTGCGGCAGCGCGCGGCCCAGCGGGTCGTAAGCTCGGTCGATTTGATGGTCTCATCCCGCGTTGCCGGAAAGGGAATACAGGTATCAAGGCACATCATGATATCCGAGCCAAGGGCCTGTTGGACCATTATCGCATCCTCGGGACTGAGGAAGAGTTTGCTGCCGTCGAGGTGCGATTTGAAGGCTGCTCCCTCTTCGCTGATGGTAGCCAGCTCCTTCAAGCTGAAAATTTGAAAACCGCCACTGTCGGTGAGGATCGATCCCGGCCAGTTCATAAAGGCGTGTAAACCTCCCAGCCGCTCGATCAATTCATGCCCCGGCCGGATAAACAGATGGTAGGTGTTGCCGAGAAGGATCTCAGTCTTCATTTCCAGGAGGTTCTCCGGGGTGACGGCCTTGACCGTGCCCTGGGTGCCGACGGGCATGAAAACGGGTGTTTGGATAAGCCCTTGCCTGGTACGGACCTCACCCCTTCGGGCAGCGCATTCGGAGGAGCGGGTCAGCAGGGTGTATGATGGAGTATTTGCCATAACGGTTTTTCAATGCATGGTTGTCTTAACTTTTGCCCCTTGTCGCAGATCGACCTGCTCAAGAATCGACCGCGTAAGATCTATGTTGGGGGTAATATCATCAACGCTGAGAATTTTCAACCCAGGAAGATCCCGGGCTCGCAATTCGGTTGCCGGTTCTCCAAGGATATGGCCCAAGCGGATGGACAGTATGGTCAAGAAAAGCTTGCGGCACAGTGGCACTGCCTCTCTTTTTGGTATATCATTGCAGAATAGCTGATACCTTCCCGTCGACTCTCACCCCTTAGCCTGATTGAAGATGAAAACAATTGTCATCATTGAAAATGAAGCGGTAGAACTGGAAGCCATGGTCAGTCTCTTCGAGCAGTGGCAGCAGGAGATCAACGTCCTCACGGCAAAGGAGGAAAAGGCGGCCATCAACATTCTGTCCCAGCATCATGTCGATCTGGTGGTTTGTGATCTGGCCCTGCCTAAGACCGATACTTTGTCGGGTTTTTCCCTCCTCACCCATACCTTTCCCTATGTGCCCTGCATCGCCCTGTCGGCAGACCAAGGTACCTCGCCGGCGGAGGCGATCAGACGGGGGGCCAGTCACTGCCTGGAAAAGCCGATCGTGGCGGCGGAACTCCTGCAGCACGCCGCCGACCTTCTCGATACCGACACCAGCGGCACGGTCAAAGGCATCCCCATCCACAGTTTTCTGCAGATGCTCGAAAGTGAGGAAAAAACCTGCACCCTGCAGGTAAATCACCAGAAAGATTCCGGGCTTCTCTATATTCAGAACGGCCTGCTTATCGGCGCCGAAACCAAGAACTTTATCGGCGAGGAGGCAGCGCACCTCATTCTCTCCTGGCAGGAAACCGTCGTCCAGCTCCGTTACTTCAACGGACAGCGAAAGAGACAGATCAACAAACCCCTGCTGTCCATCATCATGGAGGCCTTTCGCCTGCGCAGCGAACAAGAAAAGGAACAGAAGGATGCCGCTCCCGCCAAGGATCACCAATTACCCTTGAAACACCTCTCCACCCTGGGTAAACGCATCCCTTTGGAAATCGGTTCGCGGGTCAAACTGGAGTTTCCCCGCCTCGACAGCCGCTTTGAAAGCACCATGGTCGGCATGCTGCAGGACCATTATCTCATCCTCACAAACCCTCAACCGCTGGCCGATATGGACCAACAGGTGCGCCTCGAACAGCGGGTCATCATCAAATATGTGCATAAGGGACGGGTATGGATGTTCAAGGCCCAGCTGCTGAAAACCGTCGAAGCGCCCTTCCGGCTGTTGTTTTTCGAATATCCGGTGGTCATCCATTACCATGAGCTGCGCGAATCAAAAAGGAGTGAAATCTTTATTCCCTGTACCTTTCACCTGCCCGAGGTGCCGGAACTCTACGGCACCCTTATCGATCTGAGCATGACCGGGGCACTTTGCCGGATCAGGCATAAGGCCGATCCCCTGCCGCGGATCGACATCACCGAAGACATCATGCTCCGTTGCCTGCTGCCGGGTATAAAAGAGGAACAAATACTCGGTGGGACCATCAAAAATCTGGCCATTGACACCAACGAAACGAGGATCGGCATTGAATTTGCGAATCTCCAGCCGCACCTGGCCGACACCATCGGCAACTACCTCTACGCTCTTGATGGGCCAGCGGATTGAGACCATTGGGGCTTGGCTCAAGATGTTGTTCAATCATGGTTGATGTTGCGGGGCAACGATCTCCCGAACCGATGGCAGGGCGAAATCGATATCGTGAAACCCATCGGTGCGCAGTGTACTGATCCCTTGTTGCAAAAATCGACCCGAAAGACTAGGGTTGATTCAAGGCTTCGAGTTTACTCATGAACTTGGCTGGAATCTACTGAAGGACTATCTGGAACAGCAGGGAGTTTTCGGTGTCATCGGCTCAAAAGATGCGACGCGAGTCGCTTTTAAAAATGGCTCGATACGCGATGGCCAAACCTGGATGGAGATGATCAGGGCGCGTAACCTGACCTCGCATACCTACAACACCAAAATCGCCGAAGACATCGTGCAGAATATCCTCGGGCGATTCTATCCGGCCTTTGCCGCAATGGCCCGGGACTTCACCATCCTCTACCACCAACCTGAGCCGAATCTGTGAACCACGGCCTCCCCTAAGAAACGGTAGAAAGGATTTGGGCGGTATTTGCCGGCTATCCGGTCATCGAAAAAACGACGTTGTACGGCTCTCGTGCCAAGGGCAATTTCAAACCCGGTTCCGATATTGACCTGACTCTGCACGGAGAAGCGCTTACTACCGGATTACTCGCGGAAGTCGCCGATTCGTTGGACGATTTATTGCTGCCCTATACCATTGACCTGTCGATTTTCACCACTCTGGAACACGATCAACTGCGCAACCATATAACACGGGTGGGGGTTGAGTTTTATAGAAAGCAAGGGAACGTTGTTGAATAGTTGACTAACCAACAATGTCCCCTTTGGACCTTTGGCCCCTTATTTCAAGAGCCATGGATTGATGATGTCGAGGTTGTCAATTCCGTCGAAATCCGCTGTATTCCTCGTCACCACCGAACATGAATGGACGATGGCAATAGAGGCTATTTGCGCGTCTTCCACACTGATCGGACGACCGGCGGCCAGGCGGCGGGAGACCAGCCGGGCGTAATGGATAGCCGCCTGTTCGTCGAACGGTAAACATCTGCCATCGAATTCCAAAAACATATCAAGAGCAGCGGCATACAGCGCGTTTCGGCGCTTTCCTTCCGGCAACAAGGCAATACCAAGCTCGATTTCTGCCCGTGTCACTGCGCTGATAGAGAGTTGATTCTCCGGTTGCGCATCCAGCCATTCGACAACGGCCTGACATGGCTCTGCCCGCATGAGTTCAGAAAGTACATTTGTATCAAGGAGGAACATTCTTATTCCTCAAACAGGTCAGACTTGTCGCGGGGAAGAGATCTCGGGGGTAAGGACAATTCGGTTACACCGATTGGCTGAAAATGCTTATGTATTTTGCTTCCCAGGCCTTTTCGAGATGATTTGGGTAAGAGATTTTTCCGAAGTATTCGCCGTACCTCTTCTTCCATTGAACAACCGTTGCGCGCAGCCGCAAGCCTGAGGCTGTTTTTCAGAGCTTCATCGATATTTCGTATTGTCATGGTGGCCATCAGCTGTTCTCCTCACCCTTCAACGGAAATCTTTTCTGATTTTCTAAGGGACAAAGCATTTGTGGTGCATTTGATGCATTCATTGCATTCATTGCTTTCAATATAACCGTTTTTTCCAAAAGATGCAAAATTGATCACTAACACAAACGCTCGGGGCACCTTTCCCAGAACCGCTACCAATCGATTGCCTGCCAAGTTTAAAGAGCTTATCGATGCGAGGGCAGCTGTCTGTTACCTGGCAGTGAGGGAGTGTAATTTTAGTTGGGTAGCAGTTGCCGGAGCACTGAACATGACACGCTCGGGAGTGAGTGTCACGGTAAAGCGGGGAGGAGAGATAGTCAGCGGCGATCCCGCTCTCAGTGGCAGGTTAATCGACTAATCAACAACGTCCCCTTTGTGGCCTTACCGGCTGGCCCCTTTAAATTTTATAGCCTCTACCAGACAGGAGCTTATACGAAAGTCCGACCAGCTTGCGGTGCGACTGACCATTGTCTGGACCCAAAAAGGTATCACACCTTGCGCAGCCTGCCACATTCTGACGACCTGCCCTGTTAGCATCCCTTAACTCCCTGTAGGCTTTGCTGTTCCATGCATCTGCAAGAGACTGTGTTTGAAGGTCGCCAAGCGTGTATGTACCCAGGCGTCGTTACAGCAAAGACTCAGCTTCCCGTCAGGACGAACAACCATCTGAAAAAACGGTAGCAGGCAGGATGCTTTTATAGCTGCCACATTCTTGCGGTTAGGGGCATATCCTCCCCTCGAACTCAGCTCTTCGTCTTCGAGGCGCATGGGAAAAATCACTTTCTTGTCCGGAGTCTCAGCGCCTTTCCAGTATTCGTAGACTTCCAGAATATTGGAGTGCATGACAAGGCGGTTGTTGTAATTGTCTATGACCATGTTGTCCAGATAACGCATCAGGGAGCGGAACTTCTCAACAGTAAGAAGCGTCCCGTTTGTGTAGAGCTTGAGGTGCGCATGCCGGACAACCTCTCTGGCCATCCTGGCAAAATCTATAATCCTGCTGTCAAGCAAAGGCTCATTGTTTGAAAACAAGGACAAGGTCCCCCGGTAATCAACCTCCCTTAACTGCTCCAGCACAGAGAGGAACAGATCTTCACTCATTTTATTTAGGGGCCGAGGATCATTCTTTCTGTTGACAGGGCAGAAGGAGCAGTTGCCGTTGCAACGGTTGATCGTCTCTATCTCAATGAAACTGAATTGTGGAAAGGGGTCCCTGGCATACACTTCACTTATGAGCATGTCGATGAGCGGCCTGACGCGGAGGTCCAGAAGTCTTGGGCCGATTGTGTTTCTCAGATGTTTTTTTGAGAAATCTCATGGCCCCGGTGCATATCTCTCTCTTTTGGAGCGTCCGGTAAAAAGCCTCCGCTATGTTCCTGAGTCTGTTTTGCGACCTTTGGCCTGTCATAACAAGTTCACCTTCCTGTGTAGAAAACAAGGGGACGTTGTTGAATAGTTGACTAACTAACAATGAAAATTGGCTATGAAACATAAGATCCCGCAGCAACCTGGCCGACAAGCCGGCGTATTGCATCTTCCTTGCGCATAATATCTTCGACAAGGCGAAACTGGTGCACCGCCCTGAGGAGGTTGTCGCCGTCCCGTCGCACCTTGAAATAGGTGTTGCCACGCAGATGGTCGGTGCAGAAACGGACCCCGAGTTCAAAGGTAATAGCCAGGATCGCTTCGAAAATATAGGCCTGTTGCCCGGTGCTCGGCAACGGCTGCGGCAGACTGAAATAACCCGCGAGGAGCGCTCGGCAGATCTCCATGTCAAAGGATACCTCAAGGCCATCCGCGCCGCTCTCCCCGGCCCTGTTGCAGCAGGAACGCAGGCAATCTCCTAGATCGTAATGGACAATCCCCGCCCCCACCGTGTCGAGATCAAGCATGCCGCGGGCCAAACCCTGGTCGTCGAAGAGGAAATTGTCGATCTTCGGATCGCCATGAATTGCTTGAATGCTCAGTAAACCGGCATCCTTCGCTGCTTCGAGGGCTGTCGCCCCTTGCCTGTCGTGGTCTATAGCTGCAAAACAATAATGGCAGGCGGCATCCCTCCCTTTCTGCGACCTTGCCCGCAGTTGGTCGAACTCCTGCAGGTATCGGGGCAGATTATGAAAATCCGGCAACGGGTCTTCGAGACACTGCACCTCCAGGTCGGCTACCAAAACGTGAAAAGAAGCTAGAGCCCGGCCGATTTGCAAGGCCTGCCCGGGATTTGTCAGGGTGTGGCAAGTGGCGTGGGCCAGATAGGTCTGACCGCGCCAATACTCGCCCTCGGCGTCAAGGAAAAAAAGTACCCCGGCAAGCGTCGGCACCGGCAAGGCAGTGCAAAATTCCTTGTCGCCTTGGCATCGCCGTCCGTTCAGATGGCCGGTGATTTTGGCAAAATTGTTGATCACCCGCAGGGGCTGGGGAAAAACCCGGCAGTTGATCCGTTGCAGGACAAACGGTCCGACAGCCGATTCTACCAGAAAGGTGTCGTTGATATTGCCGCAGCCGAGCGGTGATAGCGGACAGGAGGCGCCATCCCGGCAAAATGCAGCCGCCGCCCGGCGCGGGTCAACTGAGGTCATGGGTCAAACAACCCGCAAACTCAGCCCGGCCAAAATGGGCGGCCCCAAGAAGCGCCGCATCCGGCCTGAGGATTACCTGCACCGGAATGGTCAGCATGAAATCCGCCATCAGCCCCTTGGCACGAAAACTCTGGAGAAAGCCGGCAAAGGAAACCTTACCGAAGAGACGCGGCACTATCCCGCCGCCGAGATACATACCCCCGCGGGCATAGAGCTTCAGCGCCAGATTACCCGTCTCGCTGCCGAGAATGCTGAGAAAAAGTTCAATGACCTTGGCGCACAAAGGGCACCGATCCTCGCTGAGCGCCGCATCGACGAGAATCGGGATGGGGTCTTCGGCGCGAGCCATGGCCGCCGCAACCGCCACAGTCTCGGGAATGCCATGATAGTTTTTGCAAAATTGATAGAGGTGGGCAAGACCTGGTCCGGCAATCAGCGACTCATAGCTGACCGGCCTCTGTTGTTTTTGCATCCAGGCGAGAAGCGCCGCCTGTTCGTCGTCGATCGGGGCAAAATCGCAGTGCCCGCCCTCGGAACCGCGAGCAAAGGTCCTGCCCTCTGCCTCAAGGAGAAACCCTTCGCCAAGGCCGGTGCCGGGGGCGATGATGCCGCGTGTCTCCGCCTCGTCTCTTACTCCCGCCTGGATCTCGGCAAGATCGTCCGGCTGCAGATGGGAAAGGGAGGTGGCAACCGCCGTCAAATCATTGATCAGCAGCACCCGCTTAAAACCAAAGCGCCTCTCAAGGCCGCGGCAATCAAGCAGCCACGGCAGATTGGTGAGCTGCACCCGGTCGCCGGTCACCACCCCGGCGACAGCTATGCAGGCCACCAGCGGCCGATAGGGGAATTCGCCAAGGAAATGAGTGAGGATCTCTTCCACTCCGGAAAACTGGGAATTGCCGTATCGCTTTCGGCAAAGCCTGCGATACTCTCCAGCCTCTTCCTGAAAGATCGCCAGCTCACTCTTGGTTCCACCGATATCGGCGGCGAGAAGGGTTGCCAATGTCATGCTTCTGTTACCCAGGCAAGAGGCCCCGGCACATCCATCTAGCCGTTGACCGGATGAATATCCCAGGCCTCGGTGCGGCTGTTGTTATCCGCATTTTTAATTATGGAAAATTCAAAGATATTCGTCGAATCGAGGAACAGCGTGTCATTTACCTCCGGCGCTTTGGAACAATGAAAAAACACCGAGTGCGGCGTCAAACCCTCACGACTGAGGGAATAGTAGCGCATGAAGCCAAAACCCCTGTCCTGGTTGTAGTTGATGGGAATGCCGCGCTGCCGGTTGTCGCCGTTCGCAGCCCCTATCGGCAGGAGGCCGGGAATGAGGTAGCCGGAGATAAAGAGGTCGGCCGCCTCACGCAGCTCATTACTAACATATTTGAAACCGATGACCTCCACCCGACAGCCCATATTCTGCAGGGCCAGTACCAGGCGGATAAAATCGCCATCGCCGGTGAGGAGGATAATGCGGTCGAGATTTCTTGCCTGCAGCAGGGCGTCAATGGCCAGATCCATGTCGGCGTTGGCCTTGGTGGTCAGGATTCCCTCATCGTCGACGAAGTGCTTGACGAACTTTTTGATGACCTTAAAGCCGCACTGGCGAATGACATCGTGATAGCGATAGAGTTTTTGCCGATATTCCGGATCGTCCTTGGTCCGCTCGCCATCTTCCGCCAGATAGGAATTGGCGCGCAGGAGGGTGGAGTTGCCTGCATTCGCCAGCTCTACCAGCACGTCGTAGCGCATGCCGTAGCCGCCGCACATCCTGATGTTTTCCGCATCGACATAAATTCCGGTCTTCAGCATAGGCATACCCTGTTCGCGGGAAACATCGTCTATTCCCATTCGATGGTCGCCGGCGGTTTCGAGCTTATATCATATACCACCCGGTTGACGCCGCGCACCTCGTTGATGATGCGGCTCGAGATCTCGCCGAGGATCTCGTAAGGGAGTTTCGTCCAATCGGCGGTCATGGCGTCACGGGAATCGACGGCGCGAATGGCAATGACATGCTCGTAGGTCCGCCCGTCGCCCATGACGCCCACCGTCTGGATGGGCAGGAGCACGGCAAAGGACTGCCAGACTTTGCGGTACCAACCGGCGCGGCGCATCTCATCGAGGACGATGACATCGGCCTGCCTGAGGATGCGCAGTCGGTCGCGGGTAACCTCACCCATGATTCTGATGCCAAGCCCCGGTCCGGGGAAGGGCTGGCGGTAGATCGCCTCCTCCGGTAAGCCGAGTTCAAGGCCCAGTTCGCGCACCTCATCTTTAAAGAGTTCGCGCAGCGGCTCAATGAGATCGAGTTTCATAATCTCCGGCAACCCGCCGACGTTGTGGTGCGACTTGATCGGTGCCTCCCCGCGGAAGCTCACCGACTCGATAACATCGGGATAGAGGGTGCCCTGGGCGAGATATCGTACTTTGCCGATCTTGTGCGCCTCTTCCTCGAAAATCTTGATAAAGCCAAGGCCGATACGCTTGCGTTTCACCTCCGGGTCCTTGACCCCTTCCAGTTCCCCGAGAAAGTAGTCGGTGGCATCGACATCGATCACCTTCAATTTGCTCTTTTCTTTAAAATACCGAAGGATCGACTGGGTTTCGCCGGTGCGCATCAGGCCATTATTGACATAGATACAGGTCAACTGGTCGCCTACCGCCCGGTGGATGATGGCCGCCGTCACCGAACTGTCAACGCCCCCCGAGAGGGCGCAGATAACATTATCGCTGCCCACTTTCTCGCGGATGGCCTGGACATTCTGCTCGATGAAGGAGTGCATCGTCCACTCCGGTCGGCAGTTGCAGATGCCGAAAATAAAATTGCGCAGGATATCGGTGCCGATGAGGGTATGCGCCACCTCGGGGTGAAACTGCACGGCAACCAGCGGTTTGTCTTTATGACGGAGCGCCGCATAGGGGGAATTATCGCTGATTGCAGTCGCCGTGAATTCTTCCGGGATGACCTCGACCCGGTCGCCATGGCTCATCCACACCTGGTGCCTGGCATCGCCGGTTTCCAGGCCGGCAAAGAGTCCGGCGGTATATTTCACCGAAAGTTCCGCCTTGCCGAATTCCCGTTTTTCCGCCTTTTCGACCTTGCCACCTAATTGCTGGATCATCAACTGGGCCCCGTAACAGATGCCGAGAACGGGAATATCCAGGGCCCAAAGGCCCGGATCGGAATGGGGCGCACCGGTATCGTACACCGAACACGGCCCGCCGGACAAGACGATGCCGGATGGCCGCAAGGCTTTCAGCTTGGCGAGAGAAATGGAGAAGGGGTGTATTTCGCTGTAGACTTTCTGCTCCCTGATCCGCCTGGCAATGAGCTGAGTGGTTTGCGATCCGAAGTCGAGGATGATGATTTTTTGGCTATGAATATCCATGGGTTCCCTGATTGTTCATTGAATGAATCCGCCCTACCGTACCTTGTTTTCCTCGCCGGCAACTCAAGCGGTGCGATAGTTCGGTGCCTCCTTGGTAATGATGACATCGTGGACATGCGACTCTCGCAGTCCAGCCGAGGAGATACGGACGAACTTGGCCTTTTGCTGCAGGTCGGGGATCGTCGCGGCACCAACATAACCCATGCCCGAACGCAGGCCGCCGAGCAGCTGGTAGAGGACCTCGGCAATCAGCCCCCGATAGGGAACCTTGCCCTCGATTCCCTCCGGCACCAATTTTGAGGAAGCGGTGACCTCCGACTGGAAATAGCGGTCGGCGGAACCGTGACTCTGGCACATCGCCCCCAGCGATCCCATGCCCCGGTAGCTTTTATAGGTCCTGCCCTGGTAGAGAAAGGTTTCGCCGGGGGTTTCATCGGTACCGGCAAAGAGACTGCCGAGCATGACCGTGCTGGCCCCGGCCCCGATCGCCTTGGTAAGATCGCCGGAGTGTTTGATGCCGCCATCGGCAATGATCGGGATATTGTAGCGGTTAGCCACCTCGACGCAGTTCTTCAGGGCAGTCATCTGCGGCACACCGATCCCGGCCACTATCCGGGTGGTGCAGATCGAACCCGGGCCGATGCCGACCTTGATGCCGTTTGCCCCGGCGCGGATGAGGTCTTCAGCGCCCTCGCCGGTCGCCACATTGCCGGCGATGATGGAAAGTTCCGGGAAGGCTGCTTTCAGTCTTGCCACCGCCGCCATGACGCCCTTGGAGTGGCCGTGCGCCGAATCAACCACCACCACATCGACTCCGGCCTTCATTAGCCTCTCAGCCTGCGCCTCAATATTCGCTCCGACTCCGAGAGCCGCACCGACCAAGAGACGACCGAATTGGTCTTTGGCCGCAAAAGGGTATTTCTTGATCTTTTCCAGATCCTTGATGGTAATTAAACCTTTGAGTGCGCCGTTATCGTCAACAACCAGCAGTTTTTCGATGCGGTGCTCATGCAGCAGGGCCTTGGAGTGCGCCAGATCGATCCCCACCTTGGCGGTTACCAGGTTCTTCGAGGTCATGACATCGGCTACCCGCAGGCCGTCATCGGAGACGAAACGCAGATCGCGGTTGGTGACGATGCCGGTGAGTTTGCCGTGATGCAGCACCGGCAGACCGGAAATCTTGTAGGTGCTCATGATCTCCTGCACCTCGGCGACCGATTGGTCCTGGGTAACGGTGATCGGGTCGATGATCATCCCCGATTCCGATTTTTTCACCCGCTCAACCTCCAGAGCCTGCTGTTCGATACTCATGTTTTTATGAATAATGCCGATGCCACCTTCGCGGGCCATGGCAATGGCGGTACGATGCTCGGTGACGGTATCCATGGCGGAACTTACCAGCGGAGTCTTCAGCTTGATGCTGTCGGTAAGTCGAGTTTCCAGGTTCACTTCACCCGGAAGGACCTCCGAGGCTGCCGGCACAAGCAGTAAATCGTCGAAAGTAAGAGCGATTTCTATATGATCTGGTAACATGTTCCCTCCTTATCTTGGATTCTGCCTTAACTTTTTAAAGCAATAATTGTAAAGCATCTTTATAAAAAATCTCCTTTTTTTTAAGATGACGAAGATGAACCGGTCACAAGGGCTGTGACAACGGAAGTGGAATCACCGAAAACCAGGGTGCAAAGGATAGAAGAAAATGTTGCTGGAAATCAACCCAATAAATCCCCAACTTCGCTTGATCGAACAGGTCGTTAAATTACTGAAAAACGACGCTGTTATCTGTTATCCGACCGATACCGGCTACGGTATCGGCTGTGACCTTATGAATCAAAAGGCCATCAAATCGATCATGCAGCTGAAAAGAAGGCCAAAGGACAAACCGTTTTCCTTCATGTGTTCCGATCTGACCGATATCAGCCAGTATGCCCATGTCTCCAATACCGCATACCGATTGATGAAAAAAAGCCTGCCCGGCCCCTACACCTTCGTTCTGCCCGGGACCAAACTGGTCCCGAAAGTCATGGCCAGCAAACAAAAAACGGTAGGAATCAGGGTACCGGCACACCCAATCTGCAGGCTGCTCATCAAGACCCTCGGCAACCCCATCGTCAACACCAGCGCCCAACTCGACGACGAGGAAGCCCCGTCCGAACCCTTTCAGATAGAGCAATACCTCGGTAACAGGATCGATCTCATCATCGACGGCGGACCGATTTTTCCCGATCCTTCATCGGTCATCGACCTGACCAGCGATACCCCCGAGGTACTGCGCGTCGGCAAGGGCGATGTTACTCCGTATCGCTGATCAGAGCCTCCTTCAACGATTTGCTCATAGTGAAATGCAGGGTCTTCCGATCAGGAATATCCATGACCTTGCCGGTTCGGGGATTTTTGGTGGAACGGGGTTTCCTACTGCGCACCGAAAAACTGCCGAACCCCCGCAACTCTATGCGTCTTTCCTCGACGAGGGCCTGGGCCATCGCCTCCAGCATGATGTCCACAGCCAGGCCGACATCCTGTTTCTGCATGGAAAGCTCACTACTCACCTTGTCTACTAGATCTTTTTTTAACATACCGACTAACGTTTATTGTGAATGTTCAAAAGGATACCCCACGATGGGGAGGTCTCTCACTGTAAACTATAAAAAAAGGTTGTCTCACCGGTAAGCCCCGGCAAGACAACCTCTTCACTGCATGTCATGCACCCGATTGGAACCGGATACTTAATTGTTGTCTGAGGAATCGCTCCCCTCTGCGGCCGCTTTCAACAGGTCGCCAAAGGTCGATGGTGCACTCTCGGCGGCCAGTTTCTCGGCCTTCTTAAACTTCTCTACGACAGAACCCTCATCCTCGCCTTCGAGGGTTTTGACCGACAGGCCGATCTTCCGATCCTTGGCGGACACATTGATGACGATCGCCTTCAGAACATCCCCGACCTGATACATGCCGACAGGCGTCTTGACCTTGTCTTTGCTGAGTTCGGAAACATGCACGAGCCCTTCGATTCCCTCTTCCAGCTTCACAAAGACACCGAAATCGGTGACGTTGGTGATCTCACCTTCGACCACGGTACCCGAGGGATAATTATTATAGGCCGCCTGCCATGGATCGGGAACCAGCTGCTTGATACCCAAGGAGAAGCGCTCGTTTTCCTTATCGATTTTCAGTACAACTGCCTGGATGGTCTCACCTTTGGTATACTTCTCGGAGGGATGTTTGATCCGTTCCGTCCAGGATAGATCGGAAACATGAATCAGACCGTCAATCCCCTCTTCAATGCCGATAAAGACACCGAAATCGGTGATATTCTTGATCTTGCCCTCAATAACCGAGCCGACCGGATAGTTTTCGGTGACCAGATCCCAGGGATTGGGCTGGAGCTGTTTCATGCCGAGGGAGATACGTTTGGTCTCGGTCTCGATGTTGAGCACCATGACCTCAACCTCATCGCCGACGGATACCATCTTCGAGGGATGCCGAGGCTTCTTCGACCAGGTCATCTCGGAAACGTGGATGAGACCTTCAACCCCTTCCTCCAGCTCGACGAAGACGCCGTAATCGGTGATCGATACCACCTTGCCCTTGGTCGTTTGACCAACAGGGTATCTGGTAACAACCGTCGACCAGGGATCTTCACGCAGTTGTTTGACGCCGAGGGAGACGCGGTCATGTTCGCGATCGTACTTGAGAACCTTGACCTCCAATTCTTCACCCACCCGGTAGAGTTTTGCCGGATGGGAAACACGGCCCCAAGACAGGTCGGTGATATGACAGAGACCGTCCATGCCGCCCATATCGATGAACAGACCGTAATCGGTGATATTGGTGATAGCGCCTTTGATAATCTGTCCTTCGGCCAGTTTGGAGCGCATTTCCTCGCGGAGTTTATTGCGTTCCTCTTCAAGAATGGCGCGGCGGGAGATAACGACGTTATTGCGCTTTTTATTGAATTTGAGAATCTTGAAATCCATGCTTTCGCCGATCAGGGCATCGAGGTCCTTGACCGGACGCAGGTCGATCTGCGAATAGGGCAGGAAGGCAGGCACGCCGATATCGACGGACATACCACCCTTCACCCGACTTTCGATCTTGCCGGAGATAGTGCCCTCGGCCTCCTGAATTTCGGCAATTCTTTCCCATACCTTAATGGCTATCGCTTTTTCTCTCGACAGGAGGAGACCGCCTTCTTCCTTACGGCGCTCAATAAACACATCGAAAATATCACCAATCTTGATATCTTCACCAGAATCGAGACGGAATTCCGACTTGGCAATATAACTTTCGGCTTTATCACCAACATCAACAAGGAAATAATCATCGACGCTGCCGATGATTGTGCCCCTGGAAACGTCACCGACGGCAACCACCTTGTTATTTTCTTCCATCTCGAAGAGCTCGGCAAAACTCAGCTCCTCACCGCTTTCCTGGGTTGATTGTTTGAGTTGTTCTGTCATGGATTTTACTCTTCCTGTCGACCAAAGGCCATCTGGTAAAGGTTAGTTACTCCGGCACGTTTGCCGAGGTATTAGAAAAGACAAAGCCCCTCTTTTTGTGAGAAAATGGAGGAGCCTTGCGGGAATATGAACAATATTGTATAGCAGCTTTTCAACGAAACGACAACAACTTCTTCCTTTTCAATCTGATTATTTTACAAATTCTTTGACAGTCCTCCGGGGGCCTCGCCCCTGGGTCCCGGGACGACGTCTTCTTCCTTTTTGCTGATCCCCGGTGGGGGGCGAGGCGGTACTGTTGCCGGAAGGAGGCCGGTTTTGTCCCTTAGGCGGAGGTTCCAGGAGGTATTCCTCGGGCAGGATACAATCAAATTTTCGGTGAATGAACTCCTCTATTGCCGGCAGGTAGAAAGATCCCTCTTCACAGGCAAAGCTTACCGCCTTGCCGCTCGCCCCGGCCCTGCCGGTCCTGCCGATGCGATGGACATAATCTTCCGGTTCATACGGCAGGGTGTAATTGACCACGAAGGTGATTCCTTCGATATGGATACCGCGGCCGGCGACGTCGGTGGCAACCAGTACCTTCACTTTGCCGGACCTGAACATTTCCAGGCGGGAGGCCCTTTTGGCCTGCTCGACATCGCCGGAAAGCAACAGACAATCGATGCCGTTGCGTTCAAGGCGATTAGCCAAGCGCTTGGTTTCGTTCTTCATATTGGCAAAGACCATGATCCGATCCTCTGGATGGCGCATAATCAGGTTATACAGAACTGTATATTTTTCTTCGGCCGTGGCCAGGTAAACAATCTGCTCCACCGTTTCAACCGCCACCTGTTCCGGTTCCGCTTCCACAACCTTTGGCCGCACGCACCACTGGGAGGAGAGACGCTGCACATCCTCCGGAACCGTTGCCGAAAAAAGCAGGGTCTGGCGCTCTTCTCTGGCCGGAAGTCGACCGATTATGCGCCGCACATCGGGAATAAAGCCCATGTCCAGCATCCTATCCGCCTCATCGAGAACAAGAATCCGGCAATCGCGCAGATCAATGACACCCTTGCCGATAAAATCGAGCAAGCGGCCCGGAGTGGCGACCACCACATCGCACTTTTTATTCTGCAACAGGCCGAGCTGTTTCTGATAATCCACTCCGCCGAACACAGGGCAGACCGTGATGCCGCAATATTTGGCAAGGCCTATTCCATCTCCCGCGATCTGCATCACCAGTTCCCGAGTCGGGGCTAAAATCAAAGCGCGCACGCCCCCTTTTTTCGGCCCGGGGTTCTTGTCCCCAAGTAACCGGGCAAGAATGGCAATAAGGAAAACCGCGGTCTTGCCGGTGCCGGTATTGGCCTTACCCACCAGGTCATGGCCTGCCAGCACATCCTCCAGAGCTTTGGCTTGAATGGCCGTACAATACTGAAAACCCTGCTCGGCAACCGCCCGCATAACCGGAAGCGGGATTTCATAATCGTGAAAACGACTTTTACCTTCTTCCGGGATCACCGGAAAACTGTCGAGACTCCATTCAGGCTTGTCCTTGGGCCTTACCGGGGCACGATATTTTTTCGTCTCACCTGACCCGGCAACTGCCTCTGCGACGGCCGAGGATTCCCCTTGCCGAGCGATCGCCTTTGCCTCGTTTTCCTCTTCCGGAAAACCCGGTTTTTGTATCTCGGTTGCGCCGGAACGCCCCAGCAGTTTGCGGTATTTACGTTTACCTGCCTGGGCAATTCTCTTGATTCGTGTTCCTGCCGCCAGGAGAAATGTCTTCATCATATGCTGTCTTTCACACCTTTATTTTCCGGCAATGCGTAATTCCTCCATGAGTGGTCCGAACAATGCCTCGTATTCGGGGATGGCCTTTTTCAAAATGGTGCTGATATAGGGAATTTCTGCGTCGTTTACGACAAGATTGGCGGAATACGATAAGGCCTGCAAGTCGTAGAGGGTTTCAAACTGTTCCCCGATTAAAATATAGAAGATATAGCGCCGTCGGGCCATGTTCATCGATCGCATGTATTGATGAAAGGCTCCGGAACGAATGCCGCCCGATTCAAAACGGCTATGGAGAAAGACTGCGGCATAGTTGACAAAACGCATTTTTTCAATTGCCTCGACAGGGGTCGCCGCCTTTTCAACCCGATACCCGACAGCCGCTGCGGCCTTGACAACCTGCTCACGACCGGGCAGGTCCGGCATCAGCACCATCGCCTTGGGGATGTCCTCCACCACATCCTTTTCCTCAAAACTGCCGTCCTTCAACCAATCGGTATCGGGCGGTGCCGGCGGCTTGACCCGCCCTCCTTCCGAGGATCGACCGGTAGCGTCACGCTCCGGCGCTACGCCGGAGGTCCGGTCCATGCTCATATCCAGGCCAAAAGGGACGGAACAATGGGCACATTTGATTTTAATGCGCCGGCCAGGCTCAAGCAGCCGAACACTCTCCCTGATTTTTTCCCCAAGTTTCAGCTGTTTTCCGCAATGCGGGCAAAGTACTATCATAGTTTTCTCAAAGCCTCTCGCTCATCTCTTTCCGCCACCCTCTTCTTCCTCTTCCATGCTCAAATCGGTCAGAGTGGTGGTCGATTCCCCACGTTCGGCCTTTAATCGATCAAGACCGCGATTCATTTCCGCCCGTTGTGAACAATAGGTGACGGCAGTTTTCTCGGTTATTATGCCACGGCTGTAGAGTTCTAGAATATGTTGATCGAAGGTCCGCATGTCCAAGGCCGAGCCTTCATTAATGATGTGATAAAAGGTCTTATCCTCGGTTTCCCCGTTGAGGATAAGATCCTTAACCCTGAGACTGGTGCGCAAAATCTCTATCGCCGGCACCCGACCGCCACCAACCCGCGGCATCAATCGCTGGCTGACGATCCAGCGAACGGTATCGACAAGTCGGTTGCGGATCTGCGGCTGCTCATCCTGTTCAAACATACCGAGAATACGGTTGATGGACTGGCCCGCATCGATGGTGTGCAGGGTCGAGAGAACGAGGTGCCCTGTCTCGGCGGCGGTTAAACCGATCTCCAGGGTATCCCGGTCGCGCATCTCACCTACCAGGATTACCTTGGGGGCCTGGCGCAAAGCCGCCCGCATCCCCATGGCAAAGGTGCTGAAATCGTTGCCCATTTCCCGTTGGTTAAAGGTTGCCTTGTCCTGTTCATGGACATATTCGATCGGATCCTCAAGGGTGATGACGTGCACCGAGCGATCCCTGTTGATGCGGTTCAACAGGGCGGCAAGCGAGGTCGTCTTGCCGGTACCGGTGGCACCGGTGAAAAGGATAAGTCCGTTCAGCTCGCGGGCCATTTTGTGGAAGGCCTCGGGAAACTGCATCCTCTCGATGGTCGGCACCTGGGTTTCCAGTTTGCGCAGAACCGTCGAGAAATAGCCTTTCTGGGTAAAGATATTGACCCTGAACCGGGCCTTATCCGACAGGGAATAGGACAGATCGCACGAGCCGTTTTCCACCAGGTCTCTCAAAAGCCGGCGATTGTTGCCGATAAGGTTGAGGGCGAAGGTCTCGGTTTGAAAGGGGGTGAGTTCGGCTACCGGCGGGGTAATATCCACCGGAACCAGTTGTCCGGCTGCTTCAACCTGCAAGGTTTTTCCGACGGTGAGATTCAGGTCGGAAACATTGCTGTGCGATTCCAGCATGGTGGCTATCCAGTAATCAATTTCCGTCTTTTTCATACTGTTCCCCGAAATAATGTGCGCTGCCGTTTATTTTCATAGTATATTGTGATGATTCTCATTCCCGAGAAAAGAAGATTCCCGGCGAAGTACTGAGACTCTCGCAAAAAGAGATTGCAAGACTCTAACAACTGTTACAAGCTTTTTCCCGTTTTTTCTACACATTTTCTTTTTGTTACTATTCACTTTAAGCAAATTCGGAGTTTTTTATCATGGCAATTCCCTTGCGCAGCGCAACAACAACAGAAGGACGGAGAATGGCCGGCGCCCGCAGTCTCTGGCGAGCCAACGGGGTTAAAGAAGAACAATTCGGCAAGCCGATCATCGGCATCGTCAACTCCTTCACCCAGTTCGTACCCGGTCATGTCCATCTGCATGAGATCGGCCAACATTTAAAGAAAATCATCGACGCGGCCGGCTGTTTTGCCGCCGAGTTCAATACCATTGCCATCGATGACGGCATCGCCATGGGTCATTCCGGCATGCTTTATTCCCTGCCGTCCCGCGAACTGATCGCCGACAGCGTCGAATATATGTGCAACGCCCATACGGTTGACGCAATGATCTGCATCAGCAACTGCGACAAGATCACCCCCGGCATGCTCATGGCCGCCATGCGTCTCAACATCCCCACTATCTTCGTCTCCGGCGGGCCGATGGAGGCGGGCATCGACGGCAGCAAACGCTACGACCTGGTCGATGCCATGGTCATGGCCGCCGACAGTGCGGTAAGCGATGCCGATATCAACAGGGTCGAGCGTTGCGCCTGTCCGACCTGCGGCTCCTGTTCGGGGATGTTTACCGCCAATTCCATGAACTGCCTGAACGAGGCGTTAGGCATGGCCCTGCCCGGCAACGGCACCCTGTTGGCCACCCATACCGGCCGAAAAAAATTATTCGAAGAGGCGGCGCAGCGCATCGTGCGGATGGCCGCCGCCTGGTACGACGACGGCGACGCCTCCGTCCTGCCAAGGTCCATTGCCTGCCGCAGCGCCTTTATGAATGCCATGACCCTTGATATTGCCATGGGCGGCTCGACCAATACCGTCCTGCATCTCCTGGCCATTGCCCACGAGGCGGGTGTCGATTTCACCATGGCCGACATCGATGCCCTGTCCCGGAAAATTCCCAACCTCTGCAAGGTCTCCCCGTCCTCCGACTACCACATCGAGGATGTCAATCGTGCTGGTGGCATTATGGCCATTCTCGGCGAACTCGACCGAGCCGGGCTCCTCGACAACACGGTATACCGGGTTGACAGCGCAAGTCTCAAAGAGACCCTCGATATCTGGGATATCGCGAGACCCTCGCATTCGCCGGCGGCGGAAGCCCTCTATCTCAGCGCCCCCGGCGCCTCCGGGCAAAATCTGGCCCTGGGCTCGCAGGGCTGCATGTACCTGGAACTTGATCTTGACCGTAAGTCCGGCTGCATCCGCGACATGGAACATTGCTACAGTCGGGAAGGCGGCCTTGCCGTCCTTTTCGGCAATATCGCCCTGGACGGCTGTATGGTGAAGACCGCCGGAGTCGATCCGTCGATCTTCAAATTCACCGGCACTGCCAGGGTCTTCTCCTCCCAGGAAGCGTCCTGCGAGGCCATTCTCGGCGGCAAAATCAAGGCCGGCGACGTCATCATCATCCGTTATGAAGGCCCGAAGGGCGGGCCGGGCATGCAGGAAATGCTCTACCCGACCTCCTACCTGAAATCCGTCCACCTCGGCCGCGAGTGCGCCCTGATCACCGACGGCCGCTTTTCCGGAGGCACCTCCGGGCTGTCCATCGGTCATGTCTCGCCTGAAGCCGCCGCCGGGGGCGCCATCGCCCTCATCGAAGACGGCGACAGCATTGAAATCGACATCCCGGCCAGGACGATCCGCGTCAAGATCAGCGACGCCGAGCTTGCCGACCGACGTAAAAAAGAAGAAGCAAAAGGCGCCACGGCCTTCCGCCCGACCGACCGGCAGAGGACGATCAGCACCGCGCTTAAGGCCTATGCCCTGTTCGCCGCCTCCGCCGACAAGGGCGCCGTTCGGCTGCTGCCGGAATAGCCTGAGGTGCATCGGGGCGTGGCCTTTTTGATTCATCGTCAACCATGAGGAATCCTACGTGAAACCGACAGATATCAATAATCCCGAATACTTCCATAAAGTCATCGATTGCCAGTATGCCTGCCCGTCGCACACCCCGGTACCCGAATATATCCGCATGATCAGTCAGGGCAAATACGACGAGGCCTTTAAGATCAACTGGATCTCCAATGTCTTTCCCGGCGTGCTCGGGCGAATCTGCGACCGGCCCTGCGAACCGGCCTGCAGGCGTACCCGGGTCGAGGAAAACCCGGTGGCTATCTGCCGCTTAAAGCGCGTCGCCGCCGATTTTAAGACCCCCGGTACCGACTTTCTTCCGGAGGTGCCGAGCGAAAAAAACGGCAAGAAAATTGCCCTCATAGGCGGCGGCCCGGCCTCGCTGACCGTCGCCCGCGACCTGCTGCCCCTTGGCTATACGGTCGATCTCTACGACAATCAGGCAAAAGCCGGCGGCTTTATCCGCACTCAAGTGCCCTCCTTCCGCCTGCCTGAAAAGATTTTGAACGAAGAGGTGGAGCGCATTCTCAACATGGGGGTGAACAGCCATTTCAACTACCAGGTTGACAGCCTGAAAAAGATCGTCGATCTGGGCTACGACGCCATCTTTGTCGGCACCGGCGCGCCGCGTGGCCGCGATCTGCCCGACCTGCCCGGCCGCATGGAAGGCGGCGAGGCAATCTTTATCGGCATCGAATGGCTGGCCGGCGTGCTCTACCGCCATATCATAAGGAGCGGGCCAAGGGTATTGGTGCTAGGTGGCGGCAACACCGCCATGGACTGCTGTCGCACTGCCAAAAGACTGGACGCCGACGAGGTGACGGTGGTGGTGCGCAGCCCGAAAGCGGAGATGAAGGCCTCGCCCTGGGAGATCGAGGATGCCGAGGAAGAGGGTATCCCTATTATTGACAACCATTCGCCCCTGGAATTCGTCATCCGGGACGGCCATCTGGTCGGCATGCATTTTCAGAAAATGACCACGGAGGTTGATGCAAGCGGCAGACGACGCCTGGTGCCGACGGACCAGCCGCCGGTCTTCATGCCCTGCGATCAGGTGCTTTTAGCCGTCGGCCAGTCCAACGCCTTCCCCTTTATCGAACCGGAGCTGGGAATTAAAATGACCGAGCGCGGCCTGCCGGAACTCGACCAGATAACCCACCAATCGACGGTGCCCCACATTTTCTTCGGTGGCGATGCGGCCTTCGGACCGAAAAACGTCATCACCGCCGTCGCGCACGGCCATCAGGCGGCGATCTCCATCGATCTGTTCTGTCAGGGCAAAGACTTGCACGACCGGCCAGGACCAGCAGTCAATCTGGTCAGCCAGAAGATGGGTATGCAGGACTGGATCTACGACAGCCGCGTCTCCATCGACCGGCGTCACGCGGTGCCGACTGTCGACCGGGTCAAATCACTGCATGACCGGCTGATGGAGGTCGAACTCGGCTTCAGCAAAAAAACCGGTCACGAGGAGGCTTCACGCTGCCTAAATTGCGACGTGCAGACGGTTTTTGAATTTTCCACCTGCATCGAATGCGATTCCTGCGTCGACGTCTGTCCGGAATCCTGCATCAATTTCATCGACAACGGCGACGAAGAGGACCTGCGCGAAAGGCTCCTGGTCCCGGCGGACAATACTCGACAGGCGCTGTACGTTTCTCCGACCCTGCCCACCGGCCGGGTCATGGTCAAGGACGAAAATGTCTGCCTGCACTGCGGCCTCTGCGCCGAACGCTGTCCGACTTCTTCCTGGGAAATGATACAATTCACCTATAAATGTGCATCGGCGGGGGAAAAATGAAGAGGATAGAACGCGTCAACGACTTTGTCGTCCGCTTTGCCAACGTCAACGGTTCCGGTTCGGCGAGCGCCAACAATCTTTTCGCCAAGGCCATCTTCCGCCTCGGTGTCCCGGTCAGTCCGAAGAATATCTTCCCCTCAAATATCCAGGGCTTACCAACATGGTACGAGGTGCGGGTCAGCGAACAGGGTTATCTCGCCAGGCGGGGCGGCTTCGATTTCGTCGTCGCCGTCAACGGCCAGACCCTGCTGCGCGATTACCGGGAACTGTCGCCAGGCGGCTATTTTCTCTACGACTCCACCAGGGAACTGAACGAAGAGTTCGACCGCAGCGATGTCATCCCCATCCCGATCCCGCTCACCGACCTGTGCAATACCGCCTTCGAGAACCCGAAACTGCGGCAGCTGCTGAAAAACATCATCTACGTCGGTTCGCTTGCCTACCTGATACACCTCGATTTCGCCGTCCTCACCGACGCCGTTAATCAGCAGTACCGTAAGAACCCGAAACTGGCCGAACCGAATATCAAGGCCCTGGAAATCGGCTTCGCCTACGCCCGCGACCATCACCCGGACACCTGCAAACTGCGGGTCGAAAAAACCGACCGGATCGGGGATAAAATTCTCATGAACGGCAACTCGGCCTTTGCCCTCGGCGCGATTTACGCCGGGGCGACGGTGGTCGGCTGGTATCCGATCACCCCCTCCACCTCGGTGGTCGAGGCCTTTGAAAAATACACCACTATGTTCCGGGTGGAAGCCGACAGCGGCAGGCGCAAGGCGGCAATCCTCCAGGCCGAAGATGAGCTGGCGGCCCTTGGCATCGTCATCGGCGCCTCGTGGAACGGGGCGCGGGCCTTCACCTCCACCTCCGGCCCCGGCATCTCGCTGATGAGCGAGTTTTTCGGGTTAGCCTATTTCGCCGAGATCCCGGCGGTCGTCCTTGATGTGCAGCGGACCGGCCCGAGCACCGGCATGCCCACCCGCACCCAGCAATCCGATCTGCTGTCCTGTGCCTACGCCTCGCACGGCGACACCAAACACGTCCTCCTCTTTCCCTGCAACCCGCGCGAATGTTTCGATTTCGCCGCGGACGCCTTCGACCTCGCCGAACGGCTGCAGACGCCGGTCATCGTCATGAGCGATCTCGACCTGGGGATGAACGACCATATCAGCCCGCCCCTGCACTGGGACGACAACCGTACCTATGACCGCGGCAAGGTGCTGTCCGCCGAAGATCTTGAATCCCGTCAGGAACAATGGGGCCGCTATCTCGATGTCGACGGCGACGGCATCTGTTACCGCACCTATCCGGGCACCCATCCGACCAAGGGCTCCTATTTCACCCGCGGCACCTCGCACAACGAATACTCGGGTTACACCGAGGAAAGCCCGATTTATCAGGCCGGCATGGAGCGGCTTTTGCTCAAGTGGCAGACCGCCCGCCACCTGGTGCCGGCGCCGCGCATAAAGATCAGGGATGGCAAGAGCCGTCTCGGTACCATCTTTTTCGGCAGCACCACCCAAGCCGCTTACGAGGCGATCGGCGACCTCGCCCTCCAGGGCTTGTGGATCAATTCCCTGCGGCTGCGCGCCTTTCCCCTGAACGACGAGGTGGCCGACTTCATCAACCGTCATGAGACGATTTTCGTTATTGAACAGAACCGTGACGGCCAGCTGCGCACCCTCTTGATCAACGAAGGTGATTTCCCGCCGGAAAAACTGCTCAAGGTCCTGAGTTTTGACGGCCTGCCCATTACCGCCGCCTGCATCGCTGCAAAAATAGGGGCGCTTCTTCAGGAAAAACCGCAACAGAGTAAGGATGGAGGCACAGCATGAGCACCGACCGCCCGATTTTCCGTCACCCGCAAGCCACCAAGAATTCCGCCGGATTTAGCCGCAAGGATTATGAAGGGGCGATTTCCACCCTGTGCGCCGGCTGCGGCCATGACTCGGCCACCAACGCCATCATCCAGGCCTGTTTCGAGCTGGCCATCCTGCCGCACCGGGTTGTCAAGATGTCCGGCATCGGTTGTTCCTCCAAGACCCCAGCCTACTTCCTCGGCCGGTCGCACGGCTTCAATTCGGTGCACGGCCGCATGCCGTCGATTGCCACCGGCGCCAACATGGCCAACCGCGACCTGCTCTATGTCGGCATCTCCGGCGACGGCGACACCGCCTCCATCGGCATGGGCCAGTTCGCCCATGCCCTGCGCCGTAACCTGAACCTCACCTATATCTGCATGAACAATGGGTGCTACGGTCTTACCAAAGGTCAGGACTCAGCCACCGCCGACCGCGGCTCGGCCGGTAAGAAAGGCGTTCCCAACCCTTACTCGGCAATCGATCTCTGTGAACTGGCCATAGAGCTTGGCGCAAGCTATGTGGCCCGTGGTTTCTCCGGCGACAAGCAGCAGCTGGTACCGCTCATCAAAGGGGCCTTTTCCCATAGCGGCCTGGCCTTTATCGATGTCATCTCGCCCTGTGTAACCTTCAACAACACCTCAACCTCGACCAAGAGCTACGAATACGTCCGCGAGCATATCGACTCGACCAACACCTTCGACTTCATCCCCCTGCAACAGGAAATCCTCGCCCACTATCCGGAAGGCACCAGCCAGGATGTCCTGATGCACGACGGCAGCGTTCTCCATTTGCATAAGGCCGAGTCCAGCAAGGACGTCACCAGCAGACGCCGCGCGGTTGACAGCCTTGAGGAAGAAAAGGCCAAGGGACGATTGCTCACCGGCCTTCTCTACGTCAATCAGGATATCATGGAAACCCACGACATTATTAATTCGACGCTGCGGCCGCTTAATACTCTAAAGGAAGCCGATCTTTGTCCGGGGAATGCTGCCCTAAAGAAGATCATGGAGGGGCTGAGATAGACAGAATAGGTATTGTGTCCCCCTATTTTTCATAATCAACCTGACTTGTTTGGCCGGCACGACCCTTGCAAAGCAAGGCTCGCGCCAACCAAAACGCAGGTTATCATGGCGTTAAGCGTCTATGGATACTATGGATATTATAGCGAAAATATTTGAACAAATTTTTCCCGTAGCTGCTGTTGGTGCAGGGCTGGCATTGCTCCTTCGCGGCTGGATCTCCGAGCGACTCAAACAATCGATTTCGCACGAATATTCTGAGAAACTCGAAACATTTAAGAACGAATTAAATCTTCGTGTACAAGCTCTCCGTCATGAGTATGAAGTAAATCGGCTTCGAACGTCACTTTTCTTCGATCATCAACGCATGGCGTTTGCAGAAATTCTCGCGAAAATCGCCGAGGTCAATTGTGAGTGGTTGCGAACAGGATACGAGGACGAAGTTGGTTTCATTGAGCCTGTTTCGAAGATCATGCTCCAGCAGCTACGCCAACTCTGCTATAAACATCAACTTTTCCTCGACAACGATTCAATTATGGCCATGGAACTTTTATTTGAGATTTACCAAGATTCCTTTAATAATAGTAAAATCCCAGAGTCCTATGACAGTGCAGAATATCTCCGGCCTCGCATTGCAGCCCTCTTTCAACAAAAAATTGGGGTAGCAAGCGATAAGCATCCCATTAAACAAATTGCCCTGCTTGGCGCCATAAGAATTCTCAACCGCTACCACTTTCATGAAATTGATTTGCCCGTCAGTGGTCAACTTAAGCTTGGTTGGCAAGACGCCGCCGCCGACGGTGTGATGAAGGCAGAGCATAATTTTGGCGAGTTGGTCAGAATCATGCGCAAATTTCAAACCTACCTGCAAACCAAAACCACAACCTTTTATGAAGCAGAGGCTAGCCTTGAAAGATATCTCACCGTTCTTGACCCAAAGCTACCTAGCAACGACGCTTAACAAGTCAATAAACCTGACTGGAAATAAGCGCTTTCTAAAAGGTGGTCAGCACATCGGCCAGCAGGTTATTCCACCGTTATACACTAACAAAAAGAGTAGTGAAAGCGAGAACAAGGGTCAGGTCTTGAAACGTGAATATATGATATTTCAAGACCTGACCCTATGATCTCCCTATGATCTCCAAAAAATAACGACATCCTGACCTTTGCAAAAACTTTTAACTATGTAATTATTTTATATTATTTTTACTAACCCAACCAACCAAACCATTTTTATTTTTTATCTTTGCATAAGCCCCTTCATTGGTAAGTATTTCTTCAATGTCAGACTTGTCCATTTTACCGATAATACTACTTGAAGCAGTTGCCTCTTTGTAAACATTATATTTGCCAACGTTGTTTTCGTTGCCGTTTACATCGTGAGCGGTGTAGCCTCTTGCTTCCATACACATCCTAAATAGATCTTTGGACTGATCGTCCGCGTGCATCTGGGCGCTAATTATCATGGCAATACCAACGCCACCAGTCCCACCGCCACTCCATGAGGTTCTTGATTGTTGCACACAATCATATCTGTCACGGCTAAATTCTTCGTTTGTTACACCAAGTTTATCAAATACTAACTGTTGTGCACACCCTGTCATCTGTAAAAATAGACTGCTCAAAATCAATAGTCTTTTAGCTGGAAAAGCATTCATCCGATGAGTCTCCTCTTTCAACTCCACGGGCATCATCTAATGCCAAGATGGTGGTTTTCTCATCATATCAAATTAACGGTTCATATATATCTTTTGGTTTTATTACGCATTTTTAAAAACGCCACATTTTCGATAATATCGTCTACCTGCTCAAATATTTACACAGGTATTTTAAAGGAACCGTATCAGGGGATTGAATAAATGGCAAGGTTTCAAATTAGATTGGAGCTTAACTCTTATCAAAAATCTTACCTACGCTGGAGAATACAGGAAGCGTTGTTAATGGCAACAAGGGCCGGGGGGTAAATAGTGGACGAAAGAGGGGACGTTGTTTAATTGTTGCATCAGGGAGATGAGAACAGATTTAATTTCTGAAACTGAAGATTTGGAAATACTGGGACACTTCCCAGGTTATTGTGAATGAGACAGCTTTTTCTAACTACCATCGCCCATCATGCTTGACGTTAATCACGTCGCGCGTTATTATTTAACGCATGATAAGATCATTCAAATGTAAATACACCGAAGCACTCTCAGGAGGTAAGCGCGTCAGACGGTTCGCGAATATTGCTGATGTTGCGCGACGTAAATTAAGACAGCTTGAGATCGCAAATCGACTTGAAGATTTGAGAGTGCCTCCAGGCAACCACCTTGAAGCACTCACGGGGAATCGTTCCGGCATATACAGTATTCGCATCAATGATCAGTGGCGTGTCTGTTTTGGTTGGACGGATGCAGGCGCAGAAAATGTGGAAATAGTTGATTACCACTGAGGAGAATCTAGTATGAGCATACTCAAACCCATCACTCCAGGCGAGATCCTCTCGGAAGAGTTTCTCAAACCCATGATTATTAGCCAGTATCGTTTAGCCAAGGAAATCGGTGTCCCCGCTCAACGTATCAGCGAGATTATTGCCGGTAAGCGTTCGATCACAGCTGATACTGATTTACGGTTGTGCCGATTTTTTGGTTTATCCAACGGATATTGGTTGCGTGCTCAAGCTGCCCACGATACGGAAGTTGCAGAACGTACTCTCGGCAAAATGATAATAAAGATCAAACCTTGGTCTGAGTCAACTGCCCAACAAGGTGCTCCGGCCGATGCTCGTACTTCACACGGCTGAGCTTGCCGTTCGGCTGGCAAGGCCGGCCAACCAAGAAAGGACTAGAAATGAAATCGAGAATAATTGCGATAGCGGTCATGTTATTGGCAGCCAACGTAGGATTGGCGCAGGACACGAAATACCCCAAGGCTAGAGTCAGCTTCGATGACTTCAAAGGTCTTGTTGCGGAGGTGGAGACTCACCGAGCCAGCCGCCTCATCGACCTCAACACATTCCTCAAGATGAGCGAGGAGGAAGGAGTCATGATTCTGGATTCGCGTTCCGACTTTCGTTTCGACCGCATCCACCTTAAAGGCGCAAGCCACTTGGCCTTTACCGACTTCACCCAAGACAATCTGACAAAAGTCATTCCAAATCCCGAGACCAAGATTTTGATCTACTGCAACAACAATTTCGACGGCGACCAGACGGATTTTGCCTCAAAAGTTGCCGTGCCGCGTCCGAAGCCAGCTAATGCGGTAGCAACCCAATTCGCCGCCCAAGCCAAGCCGCTCATGATGGCGCTGAACATTCCCACCTATGTCAATTTGTATGGATACGGCTACCGCAATGTTTATGAGCTGCATGAACTTGTGGGAGTGAGCGACCCCAGAATTACGTTTGAAGGAACCGTTGTAGAGCAGAAACCCACGCCCCCCGCGCCCCCGGCTGCGAAGTGAACAATAAGCGATGGGAGAAAATATGGGACGCGCGTAAATATGGGACGTTGTTTAATTGTTGAATAGAAAAAGTGGATATTACCAACCAACCGTTTTAGCGGTCAAGCCGCTGAACTTAGCGGCACACGGCGCCGGTCAGCGCCGCGGTTATACTTGTAGTATGGAGGTGTGAGAATATCAATAATGATATCGTGACAGAATTCGGGGGACACCTAACTTAGTTTTTACGCAACCACATGCACAACACCTTTTCGTGACATCGTGTGGGAAAACGATACCTCCGAGAATCAGCTTGAATCCCATCATTCCCCAGCAATAAACCCATGATAGTTCTCCCGGTTGAGCAAATGCCATTCCGCATCGGGGTATGCGGCAGTCCATTCCTTCGGCGGACGGGGTTTTGCCTTGCCCCATTTCATTTCGTAGCCGTACAACTTGCCATTGCGCTCTTCAACAAGATCCAGTTCCTGTTTACTATAGGTCCTCCAGAAATAATTGTTGGCCGGTTCCCTCAGATATTCCTGGCGTTTTAATCGCTCGATGACCAGATAATTTTCCCATAATTCGCCGGTATCATTGCGCAACTCAAGGAGATTGAAGTTGTTGATCAGGGCGTTACGTATACCGTTATCTATGAAATAATATCGGCTGTTCTTGGTTACCTCGCTGCGCAGGTTGCGACTGAACCCTCCCAGTTTCTGGATGACAAATGCCTTTTCCAAGAGATCCAGATAGTGATCGACCGTATTTTTACTCATCCCGAGGCTTGCACCCAATTCGCTGTACGAGACCTCCTTACCGATCTGGAAGGCGATCAATTGCAGCAGCCTGCCAATCTTTGCCGATTGTCTGATGCCTTCCAGTTCCAGGATGTCCTTATACAGGTAGGAGGATACGATTTCCTTGAGATACTGCTGCCGTTCGCGGTTATCTCCCATCAGTACAATTTCCGGATAGGAACCATAAATCAGGCGGCTTTCGAGACGCGCCTCGGTCTGGTGTCGTTGTTCTATCGCACCTAGCTCCAGTTGCGACAGGGGGTACTGGATCAGGGTTGTTTTTCTGCCGGTCAGCGGTTCGCCGATGCTGCGGGCCAAATCGAAAGAAGACGACCCGGTGGCAACGATGCGAATATCGGGTATATGGTCAACGATCAGCTTGAGATTAAGACCGATGTTTTTGACCTTCTGGGCTTCGTCAACCACCAGCAGGCGATTCTTGCCGACAAATTCCTTGAGTTTCTCCAGCGACTGGCTTGAAAGATAGCCTTGAACGGTAATGTCTTCGCCACTCACCAGCAAGTAAGGCCCATCTTCCTCTCTCAGAAATTCCTGGATCAGGGTGGTCTTGCCGGTGCGTCGGGCACCATAGATAACAACCACTTTCCCGTGTTTTAGCGTTGCTTTTAGGTTATCCAGCTGTCTCTGCCTGATGTAATTCATATAAACCCCGTCATTTAATTGACTGAATTATAGCAAATTCAGTAATTTTTGCGGCAGAAATTTTGATATCCGGCAACCAGCTGATTTGAACAGAGACGGGTAATTTCCCCTATCGCAGAAACCAGGGTTCCCGTCCGCCGGTAAGAATCTCCACCCCGTCCGCCGTCACCAAAAGAGTATGCTCGAACTGGGCGCTTCTCGCCAGATCGGCGGTGACCGCCGTCCACTTATCCGGCCAGACGACACATTCGGCGCTGCCGGCATTGAGCATCGGTTCGATGGTAAAGGTCATGCCTTCCTTGATCAGCATGGCGTTTTTCGATTCGTAGAAATGGGCGACGTAGGGCTCCATGTGAAAGTTTTCGCCGATCCCGTGTCCGGTAAACTCCCGGACGATGCTGAAACCGTTCTGCCGGGCATGGGTCTCGATCACAAGGCCGATGGCGTTCAGTTTGTTCCCCGGGCAAACCTCATCGATGGCCCGCAGCAAACACTCCCAAGTCACCTGGACCAGCCGCTTTGCCTCATCGTCGACCTCGCCGACAAAAACCGTCTCGGAGCAATCGCCATGCATACCGTGGGCGTAGACGGTAACATCGCAGTTGATGATATCCCCCTCCATTAACCTTCGATTATCGGGAATGCCGTGCACCACCACCTCATTCACCGAAGTGCAGATGGATTTGGGAAAACCCATATAATTGAGGGGGCTCGGGTAGGCGCCAAGGGCAAGGATATGCTGGTGGGCAAGGCAGTCGAGTTCATCGGTGCTAACACCGGGATGCACTGCCGCAAGGACCGTATCCAGGACCTCCCGCGCCAGTCCACCGGCCTTGCGCATCCGCTCGATCTGTTCGGCGGTTTTCTTGATGCAGGACAGTTTGTAAGGGGCCGGAACGCCGGAATAGGCGTATTCCGGCCGAGAAATATGGGATGGTACCGATCGGGTGGGACTGATGATTCCGGCGACAACGGTCGGCCTTTGCATGCGTATGTTCTCCGTAACCTCTCAAGGAGCGAAATTTCTTCTGTAATAATTTTGAAAAGATACCTTCACCTGGCACGCAAAAGCAAGGCATTTTGCGGAAAATGTCTCAGCTCTTTCGTTTGTCGCTAAAAGGTTCTATACTATTTACCTGCCGGTAAAACCGTTCTGCCCGAGTGGATCTGAAAAATGAGATAAGGATATGGCACTAATTAAAAGATCGGAGCTGCCGGCGGCTCTGCAGGAAGGATCGCCGCTGCTCACCGCCCAGGTTTTTCTCTTTTTCGGCGAGCGATTTCTCTGCAAGGAGGCCGCCGATCTTGTACAAGAAAAACTTCTGGCGATGGGGCACGGGGCCGTCCATGCCATCGACGGCGACCGGGAGGATGCCGGCCGGACCTTGTCCCGGCTGATGAGCTATAGCCTGCTGCCGGGCCGCCAGCTGTTTCGGGTCTCGGACAGCCGGATCTTTCACAGCAAGACGGTGGTCGAAGAAATCTGGACCAAGGCGGTACAGGCCTTCCAGGGCGGCAACTCCGGTCCGGCCCGCAACCATCTGGTAAGCATGGTCCAGGCAGTCGGCCTGAAGATTGAGGGGCCAACGCCCCTGTCGGAGATCCCGCCGCCGGAGTGGCAGAAAATCTTTGCCTTTGCCAAACCGAGCGAAAGCCTTGACTGGGCCGACCAGATGCTGGGCGAGGGTGGCGATCAAGTCAAGGTGGCTGGCGCCAACCTGGCGGATCGCTATATCGAGACCTTCGAGAAAGGCATTCCCGCCCAGAATATTCTCTTGTTGACCGCCGAAACCGTCGATAAACGCCAGAAGTTATTTACCTACTTGAAAAAGCACTGCTCCGTTGTCGATTGTTCCGTGGCCGTCGGCTCCGGAGCCGCGGCACAAACCGAACAAAAAGAAGTCCTCCGGGAGATGATGCAAAAGACCCTCACCGACTTCCATAAAAAGATCGAGCCACGGGCGGTGGAGATGTTTTTTGAGCGGGTCGGCTTCCATCCAGTGGCGGTGGTAATGGAAACCGAAAAACTGGTGCATTCCATCGGCGACCGCGCCGGTATCACCGCAAACGATGTGGAGGAGATGGTCGGCCGCAATCGGGAAGACGCCCTCTTTGAGCTGACCGACGCCCTCGGTAAAAGACAGGCCGACCGGACCCTGACGATCCTCTCGCACCTTCTCGAACAGGGAATTCATGAGTTGGCCATCCTGGCAACTCTGCGAAACTATTTAAGGAAACAGCTGATTTTCCGCTCTCTGCAGATGCGTACCTTTCCGGTCTGGCGCAGCGGCATGAATGCCAGGGATTTCCAGAACACCTATCTCCCCGCCCTGAAAGCGGAAGACGACTGGGGCGAACTCCTGCAGGGCCACCCCTATGCCCTGTTCATGAGTTTTACCAAGGCTGCGGAATACTCCTGTTCCGGACTGAAAAGATGGCTGGCAATGCTGCTCGATGCCGAATTCCGCCTCAAGGGATCGCCCCTGCCGTCGCGGCTGGTCATCGAGGAACTCCTGGTGGCGATGTTGAAAGGGTCAGCGAAACTTCCCGGCAGAAGAGATTTTGTGGTATAATTGAATTTGGGCTGGAGATAATTATTTTTTGGGTATAAGGGCTGCCGATAACCGGGATTGCCTTGAAGTGATAATAGAACTACCTTAATCGTACGACCATGGCCGAGCAAAAAAACCAAAGAGAAGGAAATGTCCTTACCAAGGATGAGATCGAAACCAGGGAGCCGCCGCTGTACAAGGTGCTGCTGCACAATGACGACTATACCACCATGGAATTCGTCATCTCCATTCTTGAAACCGTATTTCAGAAATCGACCCCTGACGCCACAAAAATAATGCTTAATGTCCACAACGAGGGGGTAGGAGTAGCCGGAGTGTATACCTGGGAAATCTGTGAAACAAAGATCTCCCTGGTCCACCAACTGGCAAAAAAAAATGAGTTTCCATTACGTTGTTCGATGGAAACGGTATAACCAAGGATTTCCCTTTTCCACAACCGCACCCGGAAAACTATGCTGAGCAAGACACTGGAAAAAGCCCTGATAATGGCGATAAGAGAGGCAAAAAACCATAATCACGAGTATGTGACCGTCGAACACATGCTCTATGGTCTTCTGCACGACGAACTGACCAGCTACATCATCAACCAATGTGGCGGCTCGACCCAGATCCTCAAAGATCGTCTGGAAAAATTCTTCCTGCGGGAGATTCCCACCCTCTCCAGCACCGGGTCGATGGAGCCGGCTCAAACCATCGCCTTTAACCGGGTGCTGCAGCGGGCAGTGGCCCATGTCCAGAGTTGCGGCAAAAGTCAGGTGGATAGCGGCGATGTTCTGATCTCTATCCTCGCCGAGGAAGAATCCCATGCCGTCTATTTCCTCACCTCGGTGGGTGTCGGCAAGATGGAGGTGATGAACTTCATCTCTCACGAACTGCCGGCCGAAGGCCTGCAAAAAGAGCCCTTCTCCTCCCCGCCCGACGCCCCGGATCAGCAGAAAGGCGGCAAAGACGCCAAGGCCCTGGAAGAGTTCACCATCAACTTAGCCGATCTTGCGGCCGCCGGCAAAATCGATCCCCTTATCGGACGGAGCGAGGAGTTGAACCGGATCATGCAGGTCCTCTGCCGACGGAAGAAAAACAATCCGCTCTTGGTCGGCGAACCGGGCGTCGGCAAGACGGCAATGGCCGAAGGCTTGGCCTTGCGTATCCACCAAGATAAAGAGGCCCGGGCCAAGGGCGAGACGCCGCAGGTACCCGACCTACTGCGCGGTGTCGAGATTCACCTCCTTGATATGGGGACCCTCGTCGCCGGTACCAAATATCGCGGCGATTTTGAGAAACGCCTGAAAAGTGTGGTCTCGGCCATCGAGAAAAAGGAAAACGCCATCCTCTTCATTGACGAGATGCACACCATCGTCGGCGCCGGGGCAACGAGCGGCGGCTCAATGGACGCTTCCAACCTGCTGAAACCTGCCCTGCAGGCGGGAATACTGCGGTGCATCGGCTCGACCACCTACGAGGAGTATAAAAACCAGATCGAGAAAGACCGAGCCCTGTCGCGGCGCTTCCAAAAAATTGATATCACCGAACCGACGGTTGACGACACCCATCTCATTCTTAAAGGCCTGCAGCACAAATACGAAGAGCACCACAATGTCAGGTACTCGCAGAAGTCGGTCAAGGCCATGGCCGAACTGTCGTTTCGCTTTATCAACGAGCGTTTTCTCCCGGACAAAGCCATTGATGTGATGGACGAGGTTGGTTCCCTCTTCCGGCTGGAAGGCAGGCAAGGCTCGATTGTCAAGGTCAGCGATATTGAGAAAGTGGTATCGAGGATGGCGCGAATCCCGGCCAAATCGAGTTCCAGTTCGGAAATTCACGACTTGCGCGAACTGGCGACCCGTCTGAAGGCGGTGGTTTTCGGCCAGGACGAGGCGATCGGTGCGGTAACCTCGGCGGTGAAACGGTCGCGCGCCGGCCTCGGCAACCCCGACTCGCCGACCGGCAGTTTCCTCTTTGCCGGTCCGACCGGCGTGGGCAAGACCGAAGTGGCAAGACAGCTGGCGGTCGTGCTCAACGTCCACTTCGAGCGCTTCGACATGAGCGAATACATGGAAAAACATGCGGTTGCCAGACTGATCGGCTCACCCCCCGGCTATGTCGGCTTCGACCAGGGCGGTCTCCTGACCGAGGCGATCAGAAAGCACCCCTATTCGGTACTGCTCTTTGATGAAATTGAAAAGGCGCACCCGGATATTTTTTCCATTCTCCTCCAGGTCATGGACCACTCGACCTTGACCGACAATTCCGGGCGCAAGGCCGATTTCCGCAACGTCATCATCATCATGACCACCAATGCCGGCGCCCGCGAACTGGCCGGCCGGAGCATCGGCTTTGTCAGCAGTAAGAAGGGTAAAGACCAGACGGCCATCACCAAGCTTTTTGCCCCGGAGTTTCGCAATCGGCTCGATGCCATCGTCTCCTTCAGCTCCCTCGACCATGCCGCGACCGAACTGGTGGTCGATAAACTGATCAGAGAACTGGAGGAACAATTAGGAGAAAAACGCGTCACCATCAAGCTCAGCCCAGAGGCACGAACCTATCTGGCGAAAAAGGGCTACGATCCGGATTATGGTGCAAGGCCGCTCCGGAGGCTCATCATGAAGGAAATCGGCGACAGCCTGACCGAAGAAATTCTCTTCGGCAGCCTTGCCAGGGGCGGCGAGGTTGCGGTCGACGAGGAGGATGGTAAACTGGTCTTTACCTACCCGAAAGGGTAAAACAACCTTGTATATGGCGGAATGGCTCCCCATTCCGCCGTATTCTCCCCAGCCTCAGGTGGCATGAACTCTCAACATCATTTCCTTTCAGTTTGCTACTGCTAAATAGACTTTCTCCAGTCCCTTGCAATTCCACAATTTTTACCATAAACTTTGATCATCGCGCAAGAAAGCTCCCCTTTTCTTGAACTGTAAGCAGTTCAATGTTGTGCGATTGCCCTCTTATTCCCGAAATTGTCAAACTTTTCGAGTACACCTGCTGAACCGGTTGTTTACTTGTATTTTGTTTTTTGCCCCGCCCACAGAGAGGAGACAAGTATTATGCAAAGTGTTCAAAAAATCGGCATGAAATTATTACTGCCTGCAATCAGCGTCACAGTACTTTTCTCCATTGCTCTTTTCTTTATTGGAAATACCGTACTCAATCGTCTGGTGGAACAAAACTTTGATCGAATAGTCCAATCAAAAACAGCAGACATTGCCAACAACGAGAAACGTATCGCTGAAAATTTACTGACCCAAGCATCCTTTTTCAGCCAGGCAAAGGCCATCCTGGGGGCCTATGATACTGCATATCAAGGGAATCTGAACAACTCCGATGATCCTCAATTGGAATTGGCGCGCAATCAACTCCAAAGCTATTTTGCATCAATTGAAAAAGGTTACCAGGAAACCCATGCCGGCAGTTCACTGCGATTGCATTTCCACGTTCCTCCAGCTAGAAGTCTTGTCCGCCTGTGGAAAAAAGATCAACACAAGAGTGACGACCTGAGTTCTTTCCGAGATTCTGTGGCCTCAATCAGCAGAGATCACAAACCTATTTCCGGCATCGAAATCGGCGTTGGCGGGTTTGAAATTCGCGGAATAGTCCCAATTATCAACGAAAGCGGGAAGTATTTGGGATCAGTGGAGTCACTCTCCTCCTTCGATCCTATCGTCAAAGACAGTATCAGTAATGACAGGGAGTATCTAGCTGTCTATATGAATAAAGAATTCCTACCGAATGCAAACCAGTTACAAGATGCTTCGAAAAACCCGATTATCGAAAACTTTGTCTTCGTTTCATCAACCGACAAACAAACAACCGATGCTGTTTTGACACCGGCATTGCTGAAAGATGGCCAAGCTGGGCTGAAGGCAGTTCGGATAAAAAACTATTTTTCCTGTGTATTCCCTATCAAGGACTTCAGCGGCAAACAAATTGGGGTAATGGCATATCTTATAAACGCTACCGATCTGTATACGATGGTGAGAAAAATAGAATGGGGAATTGTCACTCTCTGTATTGCACTGCTGGCAGCTATTATTATACCGCTATTTTTCAGCGTTCGATCGGTTACTGCATCCATCAACCGCACGATAGCAATGCTCAAAGACATAGCTGAAGGCGAGGGTGACCTGACGATGCGGCTTGATGCCGGTTCCAAGGATGAAATAGGCGAACTCGGTTTCTGGTTCAACACCTTCATCAAAAAGCTCCAGGGAATAATCACACGAATTGCGGAAAACTCAAATCTGGTCAATGCCTCAGCCAACCAGCTGGCAACAATAGCCAACCAATTGTCTGCAGGAGCTGAAGATACCTCACAACGGGCTGCCAACGTGGCCTCCGCCTCGGAAGAGATGACTGCCAACTTGAACAATGTTGCAGCTGCGATGGAAGAATCCTCCACCAATACCAATATGGTCGCTTCAGCCGCTGAGGAAATGACTGCAACCATCTATGAAATAGCCGAGAATGCCGAACGGGCAAGAAGCGTTTCCAGTAAGGCAGTGACGCAGGCGAAAAACGCCTCCGACAAAATGGCGGAACTCGGTACGGCAGCCGAAAAAATCAGCATGGTAACCGAAACAATCACGGAGATCTCTGAACAAACCAATCTTCTCGCCCTCAATGCGACGATCGAAGCAGCACGAGCAGGAGAGGCCGGCAAGGGGTTTGCCGTGGTCGCCAATGAAATTAAAGTCCTGGCAAAGCAGACAGCCCAGGCGACCTTGAATATCAAGGGCCAGATCGACGATGTTCAAAGGACAACAAACTCCACCATTACCGAAATCGATCAGATCTCTGAAGTAATCAGCGGAGTGAATGATATTGTAGGGACAATTGCCACAGCAGTAGAAGAACAGACCGCAGCAACAAAGGAAATTGCAAACAACATTTCCAACGTCAGCCAAGGAATCCAGGAAGTTAATGAAAATGTCAGCCAAAGTTCGACTGTGGCTGGTGAAATTTCGCAGGATATTTCAAAAGTCAATCTTGCCGCCACAGTGATTTCTCAAAGCAGCAAAGAGGTGCATACGAGTTCAGAAGACTTGCAGCGCATGGCAGCCGAACTCAATGCCATTGTCGGCAGTTTTAAAGTCTGATTAATACTCGGATGCATCGGCGGTGATATTGCCAATATAAATCGGAAAGTTCAGGAGATGGCGTAATCGGCAGTGCTGTTAATTTAAATTTTCATAAAACAGTGCAATCTTTTCTTCATCATTAATTTCGAAGGCGATGCTTTGTATCAGCTCATCGGTGTTGCTCTGTTCCTGGATAGCATTAATTGCCTTTTTATAGATAATCCTTCCGACCGGACCCATCACCAAATTGAGAGCAATTATAATTTTTTCATGATCGTGAGTTACTTTCTCTAAGCCCAGAGCTTCTTTATTGTCCTGAGAAGAAGAAATACCAGACGACCGGATAATGGCCTTTGAAATCTCTTCGATATTCAAAATACTGAAGATGAGTGTTATCCCTAATGTCTTAACACTTTTTCTTACCTCATCCGGATTATTATCTACAAGTATAAGTATCTTGTTTGCTTTTATGGTTTTGTCGACAATTTGAGATAGAAATCGATATCCGTCTGTTACTCGCGGAATTTTAATTGCGGTGATAATAAAATCAAATGTCGCGGTTTTTAATATTTCGAGTGCTTCTATTCTAGTATTGATAAAAGTAAGTTCGATTTTTGTCTCAAAGGGTGTAAGAACCTTGTTCAGTTGTGTGATAAAGTGAGTATCGGATGTTACTATAAGTACTTTTCGAGGCATGCCGATACTCCTTTTGTTGTTGGCCTAATATTCAGGTTCATTGTTTATCAATCAATTACCTTCCGCATGACATCATATTCAGCATCGTTTGACAAGATAAATCCGACGATCTCCAGTGCTTTAAGTATGCTGTCGCCTTTCGAAAGCTTTAAGACTGCAGCTTCGATACTTGCTTTTTTATCCTTCGGCAGAGTTTTTTTGACGGATAAGGCCCAATAGGGCAACCAGGCTGTTTCGACCATGGTCTTCACTGAACCGGGAGTGATGAACTCGTCTGCTATATGAAGAGCCGATTCTCTGATGAAGCCTGCATCGACATCGCCAATGCTCACCGAGATAATAACGTTTTCTTGTCTGTTGTCTGCAGCTACAATGAGCTGGCAATCTCGATCGAGATCGATTGCGTTTTCCTTAAATACTAATTTCTGCGAGAGATATCCGCCGGTTGAATCTTTGCTGACAATCATTATCTTTTTATTTTTCAAATCAGAGATATGAGCGATATCAGAGTCAGGTCTGGTAATGATAATTCCTCGAAACCCTTGTCCGTTTTGGTCTTCTACTGCGGCAGCGACTGCTTCATGTTGCTTCGAAATTTTCGTATATACGACTGGGTTCTCGAGCCCGATATCAATCGTGCCGTTTTTAATTTGGGCTTCAAAGTCGGCAAAACTCTGGGTCGGGACATATTCAATACTTAAGCCGGTTTCCAGTTTTAAATATGCAACAAATGGAGCAACCATTGTATTGAGTTTTTCCGGGAAATAGCGCGGCAGCATTGAAAATTTATAGGTTTCTGCATAAACGCCATTGCCATAGAGGCAGATGAGAAAAAACAGAACTGAAAAACAGGATTTCATAGTCTTCCTTGTGTATTTTAAATGAGTCCGCATTTTAATCTCACTTTCTTTCATTTAACCGACATCGCAAGTCCGAATACTTTGCGAATCGAATCATAATCGCTATCCTGCGCAGGCTTAAGTGCTTCAACCTTGAGGGATTTCAAAACAGCACTTCCAGGCTTAATATCCAGAAGAGCGCTAACAATTTTTTTCCGATCTTCTTTCGGCAGTTCACGACTTAATGACAATGCCCAATTTGGCATCCATGCTGTAGGTTGAAGTATACGAATTGCTCCGGCAGGGACAAATTCATTTGCTTGCAACAGGGCCGATTCGCGGATAAAACCGGCATCAACATCACCGGCAAACACTGAAAAAATTACATTTTCATGCTTATTCTCAGGGGCCTCTTCAATAATACAATCTTTAGCAACATCAATTCCACTCTCAAGCAACGTGAGTTTTTGCGAGAGGAATCCTCCAACACTCGTCTGCCCGACAATACCGATTTTCTTTCCTTTAAGTTCAATAATTGTTCTTAAAGGGCTATCCGACCGTGTGATAATTATTCCCCGGAATTTTTCTCCTTCATTTGCCGTGGAGGCGATGGCCACGACCTCATGTGCCCCTGAATTCAAAACAAAGATATAAGGATTCTCGAATCCGATATTTATTCTTCCTGAAGACAATTGCTGGGAATATTCATTGAAACCGGCGGTTAAAGTTGTTGATATCGGTAATCCTGTCTGCTTTGCAAGATATTCGGCAAGTGGTGTAATTCGCGCATTGATGTCTTCCGTCGAATAGAGTGGCAGCATTGAGAGTCTATACTCGGCAGCGATTGATGTCTGATAAAAAATCAGGATATTAAAAAGAGCAAACATCGCGACGGTGCAATAGGATATGGAGAACATGGATATTGACCTATTAAAGTTCAAACGTTTCACAAAAGTCCGGGAGCTCACTTATCTAATTGACTAATAATATATTTGATCGATTGATGCATGCGCTCAAAAGCAGCGGCTAGTTCACGTATTTCGCGTGGTCCTTTGGGTGCAATGGTGAGATCCATCTCACCGACACTGACCCGATTGATGACGTTAGTCACTTCTTGCAGTGGTTTTGTAATTGATCGAGTCAGCAATATGAAAATCCCAAGGCCAAATAACAAAACAATACCAATAAGTGAGAGAGTCAAAGGTGAAAATAATGCTTCGTGGATAGCATTATCAACCTCGGATATGTATATCCCAATATGAACTGCACCTCCGGCATCTGCTATCGCAAGCACTTTGTCGTATATTAATTGCCCTCCCACCAAAATCCGTGCATTCGCTTCTTGTTTTTGCGAAGGGAGCTTATTTGCATTGAGGATATCCCCAGGAAATCCTTTTTCTTTAACTTTTTTTGCGAATTGTTCATCAAACCGGCTAAGATCACTGAAAAAACCTCCAATGGCAATATTCTTGGTATTGACAACTGCTGCATAGGCCACTCCGGGAAGCTTGCTGGTACGTTGAGCCTCTTGATTAACTTGGAGATAGTTTTTAAGCAGCAAAGGCTTGGTAATTGCTCCGCTGAATGAGGTGGCAATGGCCTGCGTTCTCATCTCTATTTGGTTATTGATAATGTCAGGAATATACTTTAATGCCAAAAATGCAAAAGTTCCGCATACAATAATGAAACCAAGACTCATTGTTATCAAGAGATACATTCCGACAGGTATACCTTTACGAAAAAATACCGAACCACCTGAAATAAAAGATCTATATTTATTACTTTCCGGTGGTGCTTGCTTAACTGGAATCATGATTTCCTCTTTTAACCAGTAGCGTCCGGTTAAGGACATACATGTTAATAATCTGTATTGAATAGTTGCTGGATAGTACTGGGTGCAAATGCTTCATTTGTTAACTTTGTGACTTTGAGCTTTCTTTAGCATCTTTTGTGCCCGTCCCATGAATTATTAGATTCTTGTTTGCAAATTATTATATTTCAGTATGTTACTAACTGATCTTTGGGGTATCGTCAGAGGCCGGTACAAAAGAACGCAGTCTCGATTTTTTAGTTTTTGCAACATAGATGTGGCATTCCCACTTTTTTCCACCTCTATTTTTTTGCTATTCTGCTGTTTTATCAGCATATTATTGTTCAGCAGATTATTAGGAGTGGGACGCTTGGAGTGCAACGCGGTGGATGCAGATGTAATTGCCCGGACGATGAATCCTTTAAGCGCTTTAGAAGGCACATAAAGTGATAGCGGCCAATGGGGCACAATAGAAGGATATAAAGATCATGTAGATCGGGGCGGGCAGGATTGTGCAGCATCTTGGTTGCAGAAAAAATCCTGTATTTCACGATTAGAACCTGGTCCGGAGAGGAAGTATCCTTTTCCCTCTTCTGCCGTCAATCTTTCCACAACCTGCCGGCGATCAACAAAATGCCGACCTGCATACAGAGGATAAGCGCCACACATCCGCCCCATCCGGCTTTCTCCCAGAAAAAACCGGGGAGGATCGAGCCGAGGCCGCCGCCGAAATAGTAGAGGGCAACGTAGAGACCTGCCGCCGAGGAACGGGCCTTGCCGGCAGCCTTGCCCACATAGCTCGACGCTGCCGCCTGGCAGGCGAAGACACCGGTTGAAGTAAGCGTCAGCCCGCAGATGATGACCGGCAGCGAGCGAATGAGGGTCAGCAGCATGCCGGCGATGATCCCGCCGACGGCAAGCCGCAAGGTACGGCGATGACCGATGCGGTCGAGGATTATCCCGGAAACCGGGGTGATCACCGCACCGATCAGATAGACGGTGAAAATGGCCCCCAATGCCGCCGGCCCCAGAAGAAAAGGTTTATCCGCCAGGTAGAAATTGATATAGGTGAACGAGCCGACCTGACAGAACAAAACGTTGAAACCAATGGCATAGGTGGCGAGGAGCTGGGGATTTTTCAGGTGCATGCCGAGAGAAGCAAGGGAAGCCCTGGCGCTGGTCTGCCTGACGAATTGTGTCGAACGCGGCAAAAACCACAGGGTGGTGAGGCAACCGGCAAGGGTGATAATGCCGATACAGACGAAGGCGACCCGCCAGTTGTAATGGGTGGCGCAGAGACCGGCGATGAAGCGTCCGGAAAAACCGCCGACAACCGTGCCGGTGACGTAGGTCGCCATGGTGGCGCCGACCGCTTGCCGCGGCGATTCTTCGCTGATATAGGCCATGGCTACGGCGATAATGCCGGGGATAAAGAGTCCCTGCAGAAATCGCCAGACGATGAGCTGGTGCAGGTTGGCTGCCGTCGCTGCGAGGATCGTCGGCAAAGACAGGCCGAGCATGGCGGCAAGGATCACCCGTTTTCTGCCCAGGGCATCGGCCAAGAGGCCAACCAGCGGCGCGGCCAGGGCCACCGCCAGCACCGGAGCGCTTATTGTGAGACTGACCACCAGTTCGGAGGCCTTGAAAATCTCCCGGAACTGGGGCAGCAGCGGCTGGGTGACATAGAGGTTGATAAAGGTGGAGAAACCGGTGACAAATAAAGCCAGAAGGACGCCCAGTCGACCGCCGACCGAGGTCTTGCCGCTCCCACCTCCGACCGTTTCCACTTCCGGCCGGTTTTTTTTCCTTACTTGCAACATTGATTTGTCCTGATGTCCTTATGGCAGAGTCAAAGGGATTAATTGTATACAATTCTTCCGGGCAATATGCTACACTTTCGGAAATTATCCATGGTCAATTTCACTTCCTAGGGAGAGCAGCAGATGCATACTATGAAGGCACTGGTCAAAGCGAAAAGGGAAGAGGGTCTCTGGCTGGAAGAAGTCCCGATCCCGACGCCCGGCAAAAACGAGGTGGTGATCAAGATCCTCCGCACCGCTATCTGCGGCACCGACGTCCATATCTTCAACTGGGACGCCTGGGCGCAGCAGACCATCCCGGTGCCGATGCCGATCGGCCATGAATTCGTCGGCGTCATCGAAACGGTCGGCGACAATTTTCACGATTTCAAACAGGGCGATTTGGTCTCAGGCGAAGGGCATCTGGTCTGCGGCCACTGCCGCAACTGCCTGGCCGGTCGCCGCCACCTCTGCATGCATACCAGCGGCGTCGGCGTCAATCGTCAGGGCGTCTTTGCCGAATATCTGGCCATTCCGGTCACCAATGTCTGGGTGTGCGACCCCGCCATCCCCCTCGATATCCTCGCCTGTTTCGACCCCCTCGGCAATGCCGTGCACACCGCCTTATCCTTTGATATGCTCGGCGAAGACGTCCTCATCACCGGTGCCGGGCCGATCGGCTGCATGGCGGTCGCCATCGCCAAACACGGCGGGGCGCGGCACGTGGTGATCACCGATGTCAACCCCTACCGTCTCGACCTGGCGGCTAAGGTCGGCGCCACGCGGGTCGTCGATGTCAGCTGCGAGAACCTTGCCGAGGTACAAAAAGAGCTGGGGATGAAGGAGGGTTTCGACGTGGCCATGGAGATGTCCGGCAACCCCGCCGCCCTGCACGCCATCCTCGACAATATGTGCCACGGCGGCAAGATCGCCATGCTCGGCATCATGCCCGGTACGACCGCCATCGACTGGAATAAGGTGATCTTCAACGGCCTGACTCTCAAGGGTATCTACGGTCGGGAGATGTACGAGACCTGGTACAAGATGACCTCGATGATCCAGACCGGCCTCGACATCACACCGCTGATCACCCATCACTACCATTACACCGATTTTGCCGAGGCCTTTGCGGTGATGCGCTCAGGCCAATCGGGCAAGGTCATCCTCAACTGGGCCGAGAGAGCATAAGATGACAGAGACACGACTCGACCGCGCACTGCAGTCAGAACTGAAGATCTTACAAGATGAGGGCCGCGCCAAACCGCCGGAACGGATCATTACCGCCTATCACCCCCCGGAAAACGACCTGGGGCCTCGCTATTCCCTGGAGGGCGAGAACAGGCGTTTTCTCCGCATGAGTTCCAACTCCTATCTGTCGCTGTCCAACCATCCGCTCCTTATCGCCAGAGCCGACAACGCTACCCACGCCTGCGGCGTCGGCCCCGGCGCGGTGCGCTTTATCGACGGCACCTTCAGCTACCATGTCGCCCTGGAGGAACGCATTGCCCGCTTTGTCGGCAAGGAGGCGGCGAAGATTTTCAACTCGGCCTATACCGCCAACTGCGGTCTGGCGCTCTCCATCGGCGGCAAGGCGACGCAGTGGATCGGCGACCAGCTCAACCACAATTCGATCATCCGCGGCATGCGCATCGCCGGGGTGCCGAGCGGCAACAAGAGTATCTATGCCCATAACGACGTGGAAGACCTGCAAAGGTGCCTGGAGGCGGTGGGTGGGGATATCACGCGGGTCGTGGTGATCTTCGACGGCATCTTCAGCATGCGCGGCGACTATGCGCCGATCGATAAAATCCTGGCAATCACCGACCGGTACAGCGACAAATTTACCGACGGCGTCATCACCGTCGTCGACGATTCGCACGGCATCGGCGCCTACGGTGCCACCGGCCGGGGCACCCCGGAATTCTCCGGCGGGACTCCCGACATCATCATCGGCACCTTCGGTAAGGCCTTCGGGGTGAACGGCGGCTTTATTGCCGGAAGCGGTACAGTCGTCGAGGCGGTCCGCCAAAGGGCCGACACCTATATCTATACCAATCCGTTGAGCGTTGCCGACTGTGCCGCGGCAACCACCGCGCTCGACATCTGCGACAGCGCCGAGGGCCTGCAGCGACTCGATAACCTGCGACAGCGCACCCGGCAGTTCCGGGAAGGCCTGGAAAAGCTCGGCTTTGAAACCATCCCCGGCCCGCATCCGGTGGTGCCGCTCCTAGTTCGCGACACGGCCAAAACCCATGCCCTGGTCAAACGTCTTTTTGCGGCCGGCATTCTCGTGGTGGGACTCACCTTCCCGGTGGTGCCGAAGGGCGATGAAACCATCCGCTTCCAGGTTAACGCCGCCCATACTGAGGCCGACATCGATTTGGTGCTGGAAGTCCTGGCCCGGACACAATGACAAGCCGCATCCCTAGAACCCGTAAAGTACTGGAGGAAAAATCATGGCAAAGACACGATCGATTGCAAGCACCGGCAGCAGCGTTCCCACTCGGGAAGGGGCAGGCGTGCACCTGCGCAGGGCCTTCGGTTTTCATAACCCGGAGAGAAGCGACCCCTTCCTTCTTTTTGACGACTTTCGTTCCGACACCCCGGCCCACTACCTCAAGGGTTTCCCCTGGCATCCCCACCGCGGCATCGAGACCATCACCTATATGCTGAAAGGCGAGGTCGAGCACGGCGACAGCCTGGGCAACAGCGGCGTCATCTCCGGCGGCGACGTGCAGTGGATGACGGCGGGCGGCGGCATTATCCATCAAGAGATGCCGAAGGGCGATGCAGACGGGGCGATGCACGGCTTTCAGCTGTGGCTTAATCTCCCGGCCGGGGAAAAGATGTGCCCTCCCCGCTACCGAGGGATCACGCCAAAAGAAATCCCCGAGGTTCAAGTGGCATCCGGCGCCACCATCAAGATCATCTGCGGCCGGATCGGCGATACCGTCGGCCCGGTCACCGGCATCAGCACCGACCCCGAATACCTCGACATTACCTTGGCCGCCGGTGGCACCCTCACCCACCCGACTCGCCCAGGCTATACCGCCATGGCCTATGTGATCGGCGGTTCGGGACGCTTTGCCCCGGGTGCGACGACTGAATGCGGCAACGCCACTCTGATTATGTTCTCCGACGGCGATGAAATTTCCGTTACCGCCGGCACCCAGGGCCTCCGCTTTCTCCTCATGACCGGAAAACCGCTGCACGAACCGATAGCCTGGCAGGGCCCGATCGTCATGAACACTGAAGAAGAACTGGTTCAGGCCTTTCAGGAGTATCGTAACGGCACCTTTCTGAAGCAGTAACTGCTAAACAAACAATAGCGAAGCAGGCGCGCATACAAACTGTGCCGGTTCAACGGAAAACCCCAATTTCCGTAGAGCCGGCACAGTTTAAGATCAATTTGCATGCAAATGAGACTTATTTACCAAACAGGAGTTGATTTGATCCAAACATCTTAATCGTAGCCAAGCAGACAGAAAGCGCTACAGAGATAAGGAGCAGCAGATAAATGTATCCATGAACATCAGCCATGTTAATGGATAGAATTCTACTATATATGGCTTTAACCAAATAAAATACTGGCCAATGCAAAACAAAAAAATAAAATGACTTGTTACCAATAAATGATAATATTTTTGAGCTAATCATTTCAGATAAATAAATGAGCACAGGAATTGTGAGCAACGAAGCAAAAGAAAATATAAAATAATTACCGTACTTTACTTTGTTAAGATGAACATCCACATAACTACTGTAGTAATAATTACATATTACCAACATCAAGATAAGTAAAATTATCAAATATTTATTTTTAAAAATGACAGATTGTTTTGAATAGAGATAACCAGCAAAATAAAATAACAACCCAATAGGAACCGTGCTCAAACTCAGCGGAAGGATTATTTTGTATTTTGACAATACAAATCCAACAAGAATTATAAAAATAGAGGAAAAATAGAAGTGCTTATATCGAGAAATGTAATATCCTGATACTTTAACAACAAACAGCGAAATAAAAAACCATAGCGGCCCATTTCCTAGAGTGTCTCCTGACATTAAAAATGTGTAAACCGGCGTTGTAATTATTTTCCACAACGGTTCATTATTTAAAAAAATCAGCTCTGGAATAATTACAAGATAGCCGGCAAGCCACCAAGTGGCCAATGGCATGAGCAAGCTTTTACTGCACTTTATAGTGTATTCTATTAATGATTGGTTTGATTCACATAAAGGTCTAAAAAACATGCCTGACTTAAAGTAAAACCATGGCATAAAATAATAAAACAAATGCAATCCAATTTTATATGTTGCATCATGAGTAAGCTTTGCCCAAATGAAAGCATGATAGCATATCATCCATAAAATCATTATTCCGGTAATTACATCCAAAGAGTCATTTCTTGTTGTTTGTGCTTTTTTGTTTGGCTGATTATTATGCATTCTTCTTGTGACCTGTTTTTCTGTCCAGCATTTGACCGGAATGTTGTTTTGTTACTGATCTGGTTAGATGCTGCTGCTCGTTCATTTTTGCAATAGGATTTTTAATGTGCGCTTGACATTCTGTTCATTGTTTAGTACTTCATAAGCCCTTGCCCTTCCATCTGTGCCAATGGGTCGAATTATCGTGTACTTACACTTGTATTCCTGATTCAGTAATTAAACTCACCTAGAATTTTTATTTTTACACTCTTCAAGAAGATAATTTCGCGTCCAAATTATTATTGATGCAAATAATTTATATATTCGTAATAAAAGTTGATTATGGCAAATAAATTAAACAGAAAAATTGTATTGCTGCTCGCCCTTGCAATACTCACAATTAGTGCATTTTTTATTAGTTATATTCCGTACTTAGTTGCGGATTCAAATCATTATAATGAGGATATGTTTCTTGGTCAGGTGGCATATGCAAAAGACCAAAACATGTATTTCTCATTTATACGACAAGCCTATTTGGGTAAGTGGATTTTTAATAATCGCCTCACACACATAGAGAATAGAGATTGTTTTATTAATCTCCAATTTTTAGGAATCGGAAAACTTTGGAAGCTCTTTAACCTCAATGAAAATGGGGCATATCAACTTTGGCGATATCTGGGAATAGTGTCTCTCATATTTGGATATTTTTCTCTAACCAGATTTTTCTTTAAAGATATTAAAGAGCGTTACTGGGCAACAACTTTATTTACCTTTGCCGGTGGATTTGGAATTGTGTTTTTATTCCTGAATCTGGCTGGTTTTATTTCGTATGATCTTTTTCATACACTTACTTTTGACCTTTGGGCCGGTGTTTTCCCTTTTCAGCAGATGTTGACAAATCCAAATTTTTCACTCCCCCATGGGATTTTACTTATTGGAGTAGCATTGTACCTGTATGCTTATACAAATAATAATAGTTCAAAATATTATTTATTTTCTGGGTTGGTTTTTGCGGTTGATGGTATTGTCCGTCCTTATGATCTGATTTCTCTTTTTGCGATTATTCCTTTATTTGTGATTGTTGAATCTATTATTCAGTTTGATTTAAAAAGAGCTGTCAAACAGTGCATTCCTTTGTTTTTGGCATTACCATCACTGTTATACTCTATCTGGTTATTTAAATTTGATCCGGTCTTTAAATACTGGTCCTTACAGGGCTATAACATTAACAATGTACCGCTTCCACCTCTGCATCTCTTCTCTTATGGCATTTTCACAATTTTTTTTCTATTACGATTAATTGCGATAAAGACTAATCCATTGTCCGGCAGTGAACGATTCATGGTGGTTAGTTGCGGTGCGATTTTTTCTATGACCCATATAGGTCGTATAATTCCATCATTGGGTTTCAGCCCGCAAGTCGGAATACCACTATTTTCTTTCGTTAGTATTTTATCTTTTGTCTATGCCTTTGCATGTGTGAAAAAATTCAAAAAACTTATTTTGTCAATACTCGTTTTTGCTGTATTATCAGGTTTTATAGGAATACCACTCTATTTTACTCAGAAAGTCACTCATGTTCACAGTCCAGTTCTTTACCTAGAAGAAAATGATGTCCAGGCATTCAATTGGCTTAAGTCAAAGGTGACAACACAAGATGTTGTTCTCAGTACGCCCTATATCGCCTCACGTATAGCTAAATATACTGATGCTCAAGTTATTGCAGGACATTATAGTGTAACACCTAAATATTTAAAACAAGAAAACAAGCTCCGTGCATTATTTTCTGAAAAGATTATTTCAAAACAATTGGTTGATTCTTTGTTTGATAAACGGGTCAGTTATATTTATGTCAATAAAAACGATACAGCATTTATAAAAGGTCAGTCTTTTGTTTTTGATGGCATGACAAAAGTATACGGTAACGGCATAGTTGATATTTATAAAAATGAATAAAATATCACTATGATGCACCTTGACTCGATGAACTCCACGATATCCAAGCGAGAGCGCGTATCCAATCAAGGTTTGAGCGACTCGCTGCGGGAAATCCCGGCGATGTTGAGCCTGTTGGCGGTCTATAAGTTCCAATAACAGGTTCAAGCGGACGGCGACGGGAACAGGCTCGATTTTTCACGGCAAGGTCAGTGGCCGCCCCTTACCCGCAAGTTAATCTCCTCATGCAAACTATCATAATCCGAGATGCTGAACCTGGTGATTTCGAGTCAATTTGCTCGTTGAATCATGCCGAGGTTAAACACACGAGCCCAATGAATTTGGCTCGCTTGCTCGTCTTGGACAGCCTTTCCTGTTATCATAAGGTCGGCTGTGTAGATGGCCAAATTGCCGCGTTTCTCCTGGCGATGAGTAACAGCGCAGCATACGAGAACGATAATTTTGCGTGGTTCGCACGCAAAATCCCCAGTTTTGTTTACGTTGACCGCATTGTTGTGTCTGCCGTATTTCGCGGACTGCGTCTCGGGTCCCTGCTCTACGAATACCTGTTCCGCTACGCTCGACACATTGACATCCCCCTCATAACTTGCGAATATAATATTCTCCCTCCCAATGAACCATCACGCTTGTTTCACGAAAAGTTTGGTTTTAAGGAGCAAGGGACTCAGTGGGTCGCAAATGGCAGTAAGCAGGTATCGCTCCAAGCAGCAGAGATCTAAAATTTGCCGCACAGGAACGCAAAAAATAGTGCCCTGCGAATAAGAAGAAGTAACATCAAAGATAACCCTTAGGCACACCAAGAGGAGAAGAAAATGGTCATTAAAGAAAAGAATGAACTTCCTGATAATGCGCCCCCAAAAGACTGGTTCCTGCAATTCTTGGTGAATATGGCGAACAAGAATCGATTTGAGTTAGGCATAACCTTGAATGTCGGGGGGATCTTGATCTCAGGGACGCTTGCCGGCGTAAAACAATACTTTGCTGATTTTGGCTCAGATTTTGCTGCTTCCTTCGATGCCGGCAAAGGCTCTGAGGAAGTAAAGGCCACCTTTAAAAAAATTGGCGATGAGTGTGTTTGCGTTTCCAATGCCGAACCGGCCGAATCTCCCTCCTATATCCATCTGAAAGATGCCAGATTTCTCGATGCACAAGGAAATTCAATTCAAGGCAATCGTGGCGTTTGGTGGCGAGGCAGACTTTCAGAGGTTCAAGGCTTTGTTCTGGGAACTCTCAACAAACCTGTTACTGCACCCGCATCCGGAAGGCCTGGAACATTCCCCGGATGAGGGCATAAGCCGTTGTAAAAAAATATGGGCCGAAGGCATGCCTGGAACGGCATAAGGAGCCGTAAGGAAATGGCTATAAATGATCTCATTCCTAACGGCTCCTAAAAATTATAACTGGAGGGATAAAAAAATGGCACTCAAGGTAAGGAAAGGGATTTTCGGGGTTATCCTCGCAGCATCATGCATTATCGGAATGGTGAGCGCTGCGGCAGCGCAACCAGTCAGAATAGGCACCGGGGCTACCGCTGCCGAAAATATTTTCTTTAGAATCAAAGAACCTATGGAAAAAGCCGGTGGTGTCAAATTGATGATTATTGTCGGCGGTCCGGTTCTGGCCATCAAAGACCTCGAAAGCGGCTTGGTCGAGGCCGCAGTGGGCGGTGTTACCTTTGCCGATTGGATGACCATGCTGGAAAAAGCAGGCTATGCAATTCCCGATAAGAAAGCGTATAAAAGCCAGATTATCGGCAATGATGTCATTCAGATCATAACCAACAAAGATGTGCCGGTGAACAACCTTTCAAAAGAACAACTGGCCGGAATCTTTACCGGAAAAATCAAGAATTGGTCGGAGGTGGGCGGGCCGGACAGGTCGATAACGGCTTTCCTCAATAAGAGCAGCGCCGGTACCCAGATGGTTTTTCAAAACCAGATCCTAGGTGGCGAAGCGTATGCCCCGGAGGTGATTGAACTTAGCAACGCCGGTGACATGAAAGCTCGCGTTAAAAGCACGCCGGGCGCAATTGCCCTAGCCACTCAGGGACAGCTTGATGATTCGGTCCATGTGCCCGTAATCCCGAAGGTGGAGCGCCCCATTACCCTGATAACTAAGGGCGCACCCTCGGACAACTTAGAAAAAATACTGGAGTATATTCGTGGCCCTGGACAGCAATACATTGTCAAATAATGTGGTTGGCAGGGTTGACATTTGGGCGGCTGTGGCTGCAAATGGATTTACAGACAGGGGAGGTAGCATGTGAAGAATTTAACAACGATGCTGGCACTGATTTTTGGCGTGCTGGTTGTGGGAATCAACCCGGCCTGGACGGACGACATAGGGTGTCTGGATACGACCTTCAAACTTCTCAGCCCCAACGATTCGGTATGCGTATCGGCCTTCGAGGACACGAGAGTACCCGGCGTCACCTGCCACATCAGCCAGGCCCGCAAGGGTGGTTGGGGCAGCGTGGTCGGTCTCGCCGAGGACCCCTCGCGCTTCTCCATCGCTTGCCGGCAGACCGGCCCCATCACCCTGCCTGACAAACTGCCCAGCCAGGAGAATGTATTTAGCGAGAAAACGAGCATCTTCTTCAAGAATACCAAGGTCATCCGCATGTTTGACAACAAACATAACACCCTGGTCTACCTGGCCATCAGCAAGAAACTGATTGAAGGAAGCCCTCAGAATTCGATTTCTACGGTGCCCATCATGCCGTGGGGCGGCAAGTAGGGTACTCACTGTGAGAGAGGAAGGGATCCCCCCGGCCAGGGAGCCTTTCCTATACAACGTTCCAGGTCTAGCTCGGCCGTCCCTTCGTATTCTTTATATTTAATGCACCCTTTATCGACACATGGGTTTGGATGGGGTTGATGGCAACAAATCAAAGCATCTTTCCCTTTATGGTAAAACTTTCGCCCTGAACCACCACCCTTACTTTTCAGTCCTTGCATTGCGTTACTTGGCATTTGCTTTCCGCTGTATGGATCGGAGTACGTTCATTGCCTTCTCGGCTTCTTCTTTTGGAACGAAGATATGATCATGAAACGCCCCGGCAACAACATTGCAGCTAACTCCGACATCCCCAAGGGCTTGCGAGAATGCAGCGGTGAGCCCTACCGCTTGAAGAGCGGAGTTAACGTTCAGAGTAATCCAGGCGCATCGAAACAGTACGGCAACGCCTTGTCGATTGGCGTCCTCTTCCCTGAGAACAACCGAGAGGCCTTCTTGTTCTCTGATGCAAGCGACAATAGATACCGGATCAAGTGACCGCAGGTCTCTTACCGATCCAAAGACATAGGTTCCCGGATTCAGAACGGGGTCGATTGATTTCAATAAGGTTTCTAAAAGTGTGGCGCGCTGCGGAATACCCGGCAGGTGCAGAAAAATGTTATGCAACGTTTCCTTTTTTTAACAACTCTTTTTGGTTTTTTAAAGCGTGGCCAATAATAAGTGTATTCCCATTATTGTCTTTGATACGAAAATCTCTACTTCCGTAGTCTCTATCGCCAAAATCACCTACAAATTCAATATCTTTAGATTTCAATTCGTTGTAAATATTATCAGCATTATCAACGTGGATAAAGCACACACCGCTACCCGCAAACTCTTTACGACCCTCACCAAATTCAATAACGACATCACCACGCCTAACCGAACCGTATGCTGGATTTTCCCATATTAGACTCACCTCAAATCCTAGTTTATCTTGGTAAAATTTGGCTGTTTCGATCACATTCTTTGCTGGTAATATTACGGTCGTATCTAAAAAGTTCTTTTTCATTTGAACGTCTCCTATTTATTGGGTGAGTGAGTGCATAGTGTTCACGCGAAAGACGATACAAACAATGCCGCCTTAGGGAACTGCTTTCCGGTACTTGAGGATGCACAAAAGTTCCAGACTCCCACATGCCGAGACGCTCCATAACAGCGCGGGACCGACGGTTACCGATGGTTGTGAATGAGACAATCTCCAGCAGCCCCAACAACTGAAAACCAACGTGAAGAGCACCTCTCGCCGCCTCGGAAGCAAGCCCCTTGCCCCAGTGTTGAAATGCCAGACGCCAGCCAATCTCTACGCACGGTGAGCACGGAAGGCCCGCAGATGGAATGTGCAAGCCTACAAATCCGATGAATTCCTGTGTGTCCTTGGATTCAGCCGCCCAAAAGCCCCAACCTCGTTCTTCTATAAGCAACTGGCAACGGTCAGCCATCGCGTCACTCTCCAAGCGTGTGAGCGGGGAGTGAAAAAACTCCATAACTCTTGCATCCGAGTTGAGAGCCGCAAACGGCTCACGGTCGGCAGGTTTCCACTGCCGCAAACAAAGACGCTCAGTCTCAAACTCGATTACTTCAACCATATTACGATGTCAGACAATGGTGACGCATAACAAGGACTTCAAAAGTTTCTGTAGAACCAGTAACCCCAAAGATCCAAGATGCAGTGATGTTCAAAGAAACGTGTGAGGGATGATAGTTCTGCTCCTTTGGTTTTATTGTAACCATTAGAAACGTATATAAATATCTTTTTTTTGGCTTTGCAAGTTGTTAGTTATGTCATTTGGCGAAACATGATGTTTCGAGTGGTCCTAATGGACGGGACCCGTCCTGACATAAACCACTGAAGAATGCAAGCCCTTTGTGCCGAACAACCGCAACTGATGTCGGAAACCGAGAACAGGCATCCTGGGGCAAGCCATTTCCCCCTCCTCGAAAACTTATCTCAAGAAGAAGGCAGAATAAAGATTGAAATGTCTCAGTTTCCATGATTTACAAAGCGATGTTCTTTAAAAATGCAGCCTATAAAAGGTGTCGGTATTTATAGCCGCCTCCTTTTCACACAACCTTTTACACTCAGTTGTTTGCCGATCGGCAATCCGAAACCCGGAATCACCAAGAGCAAGGCATGAAAAAGACCATCATCACACTGGCAGCAATAACGCTCATCGCCGCTGTCATCTTTTTCCTCCATCGCGGCGGCGAGGAGATTACCGTCAAGGTACTGGCGGCGGAAAAGGGAGAGATCCTCTCGACGCTCAGTGCAACGGGGAAGGTTGTCAGTAGGGAGGAGGCCGGCATCAGTGCGGCGGTACCTGCCCTGGTTAAGGCGGTTTTGGTGGAAGAGGGAGAGAGGGTCGAAGCCGGGGCGGTCCTGACGCTTCTCGACGACCGTGAACCGCAGGAAAAGGCCAAGGCCGCCGCCGAATCGGTGCACGAGGCCGAGGAGAAGGTCCGTCTGCTGCAACGAGATTCCGAGGCGCTGGCCGCGGTTTATGCCGCTGGAGGCGCCTCCCGGCAATCGGTCGAGGATGCAAGGAGCAACCTGGCAATAGCGCGGGCTGCGGCCGGCAGGGCATTGGCAGAACTACATGGAGCCCGAGTCATCCTTGATAAACTGAGGGTCAAAGCGCCGTTCACCGGCATCGTCACCAGGAAAAGCATCAATCCAGGGGAGTGGGCCGCATCTGGGGTGGCGATTTTTACCCTGGCAAAGGAGAACCGGCGAGAGATTGAAGTCATGGTTGACGAATCGGACAGCGGCCTGGTCAAGACCGGGCAGGAAGCCCTGCTGAGCAGCGATGCATTTCCCGGGATTTCCTGGGCGGAACAGGTGCAGGAAGTCGCCACGGCGGTGAGAAAGGAAGGGGCGGCCAATTCGATCAAGGTGCGGGTCGGCTGTGGCGAAAAGGCCCCCGACCTGAAGCTTGGGCAGCAGGTGGATGCCAAGATCCGCACCGCATACCGCACCGGCATAGTCAAACTTCCCTTCGATGTCCTTATCAGCCAAGGAGGCAAGACCTTTGTCGCCATGGTGAAGAGCGGGATCATCGACTTGCTTCCCGTGGTTACCGGGATCGAAGATGCGGTATCGGTGGAGATAGTCAGCGGGCTCTCGGCCGGGGAAGAGGTCATACTCCCGGAAGGCAAGCCGCTCAAGGCGGGGGAACGGGTCAAAACCGTCACCCGGGTGCCGGCCCGACCATGATCCGTCTTAGCAACATCTGCAAAAGCTACCGGCTGGGTGAAGTGCTCCTACCGGTCCTGAAGGACATTTCACTCACTATCGGCGCAGGCGAATTTGTAGCGATCATGGGCCCGTCCGGCTCGGGCAAATCGACCCTTCTCAATATTATCGGCTGCCTCGATAGCGTCGAATCGGGAAGCTACCACTTAAACGGCATACCGATCGATGGGGCCGGCGATGAAGAGCTGGCCCTCATCCGCGGCGACAAGATAGGTTTCATCTTTCAGCTCTTCAACCTCATTCCGCGCATCAACGCCGAGCGGAACGTTGAATTGCCTCTCCTTTATGCCGGCATTGCCCGGCACGAGCGAAAACGGCTGGCCTTGGCGGCTCTCGAAAGCGTGGGGCTCGGCGACCGGGCTTTGCATTCGCCGATGCAGCTGTCCGGCGGGCAGCAGCAAAGGGTGGCCATCGCCCGAGCCCTGGTCAACCGGCCGGATATCATCATCGCCGACGAACCGACCGGAAGCCTCGATTCGTTGGCGGGCAGGGAGATCATGGAGATTTTCGCCAAGCTGCATGCCGAGGGCAAGACTATTGTCATCGTTACTCACGAAGAGGATATCGCCGCCTTTGCCAGGCGAGTCATCCGCCTGCGCGATGGCCGGATAGAGAGGGACGATATCCGCCCATGAAAAAGAAACTCAGCCCGGGATTTCTGCTGGATATCTTTTTTGAGTCGCTCCTCGCCCTGCGCGACAACCGCCTCCGCACCATCCTCAGCATCCTCGGGATCACGGTGGGAATCGCCGCGGTGATGACGGTCGGGACGGTGAGCAAAGGGGGACACTTTATCATCTTCTCGGAACTGGAGACCTTCGGCCTGAAATCGGTCTGGGTATACCGGGACCAGGCCGACAAGGACCCGCATCGGGCAGTCAGGGCCGGCACCGGCATAGAAAACGCCGATTACGCCGCAATCCGCGCTGCCGGCTGCCCGGCTCTTCGTCTGCTCAGCCCCGTGGTATACGGCAGAAGGGACAAGATGCTGGTCCGCTACGGCAACAAATACGGCAATGGTCAGATAAACGGTGTCGGTGCCGATTACCTGGAGATAAACAACGATACCCTGATGTATGGCCGGTCTTTTCGGGAAGAGGACATCAGCCGCAACCGCCAGGTGGCGATTATCGGCACCGATGTGCAACGCGACCTGTTCGGGCCTCTCAGTAATCCGGTCGGCAGGGATATCCGCATCGGCGAGAGAAAGTTCACCGTTATCGGCGTTCTCGCCGCCAAGAGCCGGGATTTTCTTGCCAGTATCGGCTCCTCCGGCGGGCAGGACGCCAACAACCGGCTCCTTGTCCCCTACACAGTGTTTCAGCAGATGACCGGTTTTAAAGACATCAATTTTCTTCAGGCCGAGGCAATCTCACTGCCGGATGCCGATACCGCCGTCTCCCAGATCATCAGGATTCTCAAGCGCCACCATAGTGACCGTTTTACCTATAAAAGCGGCACCATGGCCCAGTATATCAGGACCACGGAAAATATCCTCAAATGGGTCACTTTCATCGGCGTGGTCGCCGCTTCGGTGTCGCTCTTTGTCGGTGGCATGGGAATCATGAACATCATGAGCACCTCGGTTCTTGAGCGGACCCGCGAGATCGGCCTGCGCAAGGCGCTCGGAGCGAGCCGCAAAGAGATCCTGATTCAGTTCCTGCTGGAGGCCATCCTCATCAGCTTCATCGGCGGCATCCTCGGTTTGATTCTGGGAATCTTGGCAGGATATTCCCTGGCGTTTTTCTCGCACATTCCGCTCGAACCCTCCTGGCCGATGGTCCTGGTCTCCATGGCCGTGTCGATCGGGGTCGGGCTCCTGTCCGGCTACTATCCGGCGCACCATGCCGCAGGGCTCAAACCGGTGGAGGCCTTTCGCTTTGAATAAATACGCTCTCTTGGCTTTAGCCACCACCATCATGGTGCTCGTGTCCACAGGGAGGGCAACCGCTGCTCCGGAAGATGGCCTCCCTGCCGTTCCGCTGAGCCTGACCGCGGCCACCGAGTTGGCCATCAAAGCCAGGCCCGAACTTTCTCTTGAGATCGAAAAGGCAAAGCTTGCTCTCTCCAAGGTGCAGCAGGCCCGCGGAAATTTCCTGCCGACCCTCGACTTCCTTGCCTCGAACTCCTATGTGAAAAGCTATGACAACTTCACCGGGATCGACATTTCCGCACGGATTGCCGGTCAGGATATCTCCGTCACCATCGACAAAAACGTTCCCTCCTACCAGCTGAACGATGAGTTGAGCCTCGGCCTCAACCTCTATGCCGGCGGCAGGGACCGTGCCCTTCTCGGCGAGGCGGAGGACAATCTCGAAGCGGCGCACCATCAGGAAGGGGCAACGCTTAGAAAGGTGCGGCTTGAGGTAGCGAGGGCCTACTGGGAGCTGAAGAAGGCTCATCTCCGCTATTCGATGGCCAAGCGGGAACTCGAACTCGTCCGGATGGAGATGGAGATCGCCGCAACCGAGCAGCGGGTTGACCGCAGTTCGGAGGTCGAATATGCTGCGGTAGTGCTGAAAGGCCGGGAGAAAGAGGTTGCCGTGAAAATCATGGACCGCGATTGTCTCCGGGCTTTTGACCACTATCTGCATGTTGTCGGCATGGAGGACAAGGGCTTGCTGCCCTCAGTCGAACAGATTCCCCGCTTGACCGACGACCCCGACAGCGAAACGAACAGTGCCGGAGGGATAGCGGATCATCCGGATATCCTGCGGCTTGGTACCGAGTTGCAAGCGGCCTCCGAACGGAAAGAGGCGGCAAAAGCTGAAAATCTGCCAAAGCTAGACCTTTTTGCCAGGCAGTCGCTCATCGGCCGCGACTCCAATTCCCTGTGGGATGCCTGGGGCGACACCCAAGCGGACAACTCGATGATCGGCCTGAGGCTCAGTATGAACCTCTTCAATGGCTTCAAGACTATGGAAAATATCAACCAGGCCGAAGCGGAGGTGCGGATCAAGCGGCTCCAATTGGTACAGAAAAAAAGGGAACTCGCCGAGGCGAAAAATGTCAGGAAAACGGCGCTTGAGACGGCCCGCGACCAGCTTTCCCTGGCCCTTACCCGCGAAAAACTTGAGGAAGCAAGGGAGAAGGCTGCCGGATCGCAACTGCAATCCGGCAGAATCTCCCAGCTGGAGTACCGGCAGAGGGTCGCAAATGTTGAAACCGCCGCCGACCAGGTCCTGATGGCCAAAATCGATGTAGCCTTGGCCGGAAACGCCCTCGAATTGCTGGTCCTGGAGTAAAAAGCCCCGCCCCTATTTTCCTCCTCTCAAGGCCGCCTGAGCAGCCGCTAATCTGGCGATCGGCACCCGGTAGGGGGAGCACGAAACATAATTCAAGCCAATCCGGTGACAAAAATCGATGGATTGCGGGTCGCCGCCGTGCTCGCCGCAAATGCCGCATTCCAGGTCCGGTTTGACGCTGCGGCCTTTCTCGATGGCGATCTTCATCAAGGCCCCGACCCCCTCCTCGTCAATGGTGGCAAAGGGATTATGGGGGAGGATTCCGTTTTTCATATAATCGATGAGAAAACCTGATTCCGCATCATCGCGGGAAATGCCGAAGGTTGTCTGGGTGAGATCGTTGGTGCCGAAGGAAAAGAATTCGGCATTGCTGGCAATTTCATCGGCGGTTATCGCCGCCCTGGGGATTTCAATCATCGTGCCGAATTTATAATCAACCACCGCCCCCTGCTCGCGCATCACCTCCTGAGCCACTTTTTCCAGCACTTCCCTTTGTAATTTCAGCTCATTCACATGACTGGTGAGAGGAATCATCACCTCGGGATGCACCACCACGCCTTCCCGTTTCACTTCGCAGGCCGCTTCAAAGATGGCTCGCACCTGCATCATGGTGAGTTCCGGAATGAGGATGCCGAGACGCACGCCGCGCAGTCCCAGCATCGGATTGGCCTCGCGCAGGGAATTGACGCGTTTCAGCACCAGTTCCTTGATATGGACCTGCTCCAGGATGGCATTCAGGTCGTCGAGCCGGGAGGCGTGCTGCAACTGCAATTTCAGGTCCGACAGCTCCACCATCAGCTCGGTGTGGCTCGGCAGGAATTCGTGGAGTGGAGGGTCGATCAGGCGGATGATCACCGGCAGGCCGTCCATCGCCCGGAAAAGGCCGGAAAAATCCTCGCGCTGGTACGGGAGAAGGGCATCCAGGGCCTCCTTCCGGTCCACCCTTCGATCGGACATGATCATTTTCTGGATCAGCGGCAAGCGCTCGGCTTGAAAGAACATGTGCTCCGTTCGGCAGAGGCCGATACCCTTTGCCCCGTATTCCCGTGCCCGGCTTGCATCCTGCGGGTAATCGGCGTTCGCCCACACCCCCAGCCGTTTAAAGTCGTCGGCCCAGGAAAGCAGTTTTATCAGCCACTGATCACGGATATCCGGGATCATGGTGGGCATCACACCCAGATACACCTTGCCGGTGGTGCCATCGATGGAGATGCTGTCGCCTTCATGGATGACCAGGTCGCCGACGCTCATCAGCCGTCTGGCAACCTCGATGTTGAGGCTTGAAGCCCCGACGACCGCCGGTTTGCCGAATTGCCTTGCGACCAGGGCTGCATGGCTCGTCCGGCCGCCCTTACTGGTGAGGATTCCCTCTGCCGCCAGCATGCCGTGGACATCGTCCGGTTTGGTCTCCGGCCTGACCATTATTACCTTCTTGCCGGATTTCTTTGCCCAGGATTCGGCCAGATCGGCATCAAAGGCGACAACCCCGCAGGCGGCACCGGGCGAGACATTGAGCCCCGAGGCGAGTTCCCGCCCCGCCTCCCGCGCCGCCTTGATCGCCGCCGGATCGAACTGGGGATGGAGAAAGAAATCGACCTGCTCCGGACTGACCCGCATTACCGCCTCCTCGCGGGAAATGAGCTCTTCTGCGACCATATCGACGGCGATGCGGACCGCCGCCTGGGCGGTGCGTTTGCCGTTACGGGTCTGCAACAGCCACAATTTACCTTTTTCGATGGTAAATTCGACATCCTGCATTTCCCGGTAATGGGTCTCCAGTTTCCGGGCAATTTCTTCGAACTGAGAGTAGGCTTCCGGCAGCTCGTTCTTCATCTCCCGTAGATCCTTGGTCTGGCGGATGCCGGCAACCACGTCCTCACCTTGGGCATTGATGAGATAATCGCCTTCGAGCATCTTTTCCCCGGTCGAGCCGCTGCGGGTCATGGCCACCCCGGTGGCGCTGTCGGCACCCATATTGCCGAATACCATGGCGACGATGCTCACCGCCGTTCCTAGGTCGTGGGCAATGCCGGCGGCGTTGCGATAATCGATCGCCCGCTTGCCGTTCCAGCTCTTGAACACCGCTTCGGTGGACATGTCCAACTGGTCGTAGGGGTCTTCCGGAAAGGTGTGCAGGGTATGGTGCCGATAGATTTCCTTGAACTCGGCGGTGACGTTTTTCCAATGCTCGGCGGACAATTCCGCATCGGTGAAAACGCCCGCGGTTCGCCGCACCCGCGTCAACACTTTCTCGAAGACCTCGTCCGGCATGCCCATGACCACGCAGCCGAGCATCTGGATGAGCCGCCGGTAAGAATCGTAAACAAAGCGTTCATCCCCGGTCTGTTCGATCATCCCCTGGGCGGTCTGATCGTTCAGGCCGATATTGAGCACCGTATCCATCATCCCCGGCATCGAAAATTTCGCCCCGGAACGGCAGGAGACGAGCAAGGGGTTTTTGCAACCGCCGAAGACCTTGCCGGTCGCCGCTTCAACATCGTGCAGGGCTTCGACCTCCTGTTCCCACATCCGGTCCGGCAACGTTCCACCTCCTGCAAGATAGGCATTACAGGCTTCGGTAGTCACCACAAAACCGGCGGGAACTGGGATTCCCAGGCGAACCATATCGGCAAGATTGGCGCCTTTGCCACCCAGTAAGCCGCGCACTTTATCCCAATTGCCGCTCAAACCGTCCTGGATCTGATTCACTTCATCAAAAAGATAAACCCACTTTTTTGTCATGGCGATGCTCCTGTTGATGCATTCATAACCGGCACGCCTTGGACCTCTACAGACAGGACATGCCCCCCCAAAATTTACAACGGCTTAGCAGCAATCATATCAATTGCGCAGCAAGAAAACAAATTGCTCCACATGTTTTTCTGTGCACCGACTCTTCCGAAGGGGCAAGACCCAGGTCGATCCTCACCTATTCTTCTGTAAATACGGAATGATTCCTCCACTCTTCAAGATACCTGCGACAAAAGGAGGCAAGGGTTCTCTGGCATATTCCTTGCCTGTCGTCTCATTACGAATCTTTTCGGCGGTGATTGTCAGTTTATCCTTTGCCGCTATCTCCGAGGCCTCCGGGCAAACGATCAGCTGTAAGCCGAGGTTGATGGCATTACGAAAGAAGATCCGGGCGAATCCCCGGGCAATAACCGCCGCAACTCCGCGCTCCTTCAGTACCGCAGCGGCCTGTTCCCGTGAAGAGCCGCAGCCGAAATTGTCGCCGGCAACCAGGATATCGCCCTTTGCAAAACCGCTGGTGAAATGGGCATGGTGTTCGAAGGTGTACCCCGCCATCTCGCCGATAGTGGGCAGCACGAGATGATGCGCCCCGAGAATCTGATCGGTATCGATATTATTGCCGAATATAATTGCCTTGCCCTCTATCATCGCAATCCTCCTCTTGGATCGGTAATGCAGCCGTTGATGGCGGAGGCGGCGACCACCGCCGGACTGGCCAGATAGATTTCACTGTCGGGGCTGCCCACCCTGCCCCGAAAATTCCTGTTGGCCGTGGTCAAGAGCCGTTCGCCTTTGCCGAGAATGCCGCCGCTTCCGCCGAAACAGGCACTGCAGCCGGGGGCACTGACCATTGCGCCGCTCTCCATAAATATCCTGATCAACCCTGCTTCCAGCGCCTGCAAATACACATCCTTTGAGGCTGGGGTAACGAGAAACCGGACATTTCCTGCGATTTTCCGGCCCTTCAGAATGGCTGCGGCGATTTCCAGGTCGGCAAATCTGCCGTTGGTGCAGGCACCCAAAAAAAGCTCATCGATGACTGTCCCTGCAAAGGTGCTAATATCGCGAACATTATCGACACTGTGCGGGAAGGCGATCTGCGGCGCCAAGGCACTCACATCATATTCCATCGTCCGTTCGTACCTCGCGTCTGCATCGTCGGTAAAAACCCTATACCCTTCCCGGCCGGCTTTTTTCATATACGCTTCGGTTGTTGCATCCGGCTGGACATAGGCAAATTTTGCCCCGGCCTCGATGGCCATATTGCAGATGGTCATCCGCTCGGAGATCCGAAGGGCCTGCACAGCCGGGCCATCGAAACAGAGGGCCTTGTAGGTTGCCCCTTTGACCGTCAAATCGCCGATGATCTTCAGGATCAAATCCTTGGCATAGACATGGGCCGGCCACTGGCCGCTCACCGTAATCCGCATGGCCTCCGGAACCTTCATCCAGATTCTCCCCTCTTTCCAGGCCACCGCCACATCGGTTGAACCCATGCCGGTGGCCAGTGCCCCCAGCGCCCCGTAGGTACAGGTATGCGAATCGGCGCCGACAATCAACTGTCCCGGCAGCACATGGTGCTCCATCATCAGCTGATGGCAGACACCGGCACCGTCATAGACGTAGCGCAGTCCCTGGTCCAGGGCGAATTTCCGCATCTTATTGTGGGAATCGGCGGCAGCGATGGAGCTGCTCGGGGTGTAATGATCCATCACCAGAATCACCTTTTCGGGATCGAAGACCCGATCCGTTTTCAGCTCATTTTTAAAGATATCGATGGCAAGACAAGCAGTGGCATCGTTCGCCATCACAGCGTCGAGTGCAACTTCGATAATCTGTCCCGGATGCACCATGGTCTCGGGACTATGGGCTGCAAGTATCTTTTCAATAACATTCATCTTGTGTTCCTCCTTATTGTCTTCACCGAGTACAATTCGTTTCCTCTACCACGTTATCGCCGGCCCTTCCGACTTTGTCCTTGCATATGTAGCCGAATTTTTGTTATAAGTGAAATACATATAATTCATCTCTGTCATAATCCACGGTTATAGCATGATCGACGCAGAACTCTACAGGGTGTTCTACACCGTTGCTGCCAGCGGCAATATCTCAACAGCCGCAGGCCAGCTGTTCGTCAGTCAACCGGCAGTCAGTAAGTCTATTAAAAAACTGGAAAATTTGACGGGCTGCACACTCTTTGTCCGCAGCTCAAGAGGGGTAAAACCGACAACGGAAGGACAGATTCTTTTTGAGTTTGTGAAAAACGGTTTCGAGCATCTCGAAAATGGCGAGCGGGTGCTGAAAAAGATACGCAATAAAGAGCAGGGACTGATCAAGGTGGGCATCAGCAATACCCTGTGCCGCTACTATTTCATGCCGCACCTTGAGGCATTCCACCGAAGGTATCCAGGGATCCGGATGACAATCGTCAACCGGACTTCAACGGAGACCCTGAAACTGCTGGAACAGGGCTTGATCGACTTCGGTGTCATCAGTATCCCGCAGGAAAGATCCGGCTTCACCTATCGCGAGCTGTTGACTATCCGGGACGTTTTCGTCACCGGCAAGGAGTATCCGGAGATAGAGAGTCCGGTCGCCCTGCAGAGCCTCAGCCGCTATCCGCTCATGATGCTTGAAAAAGACAATGTGACCCGCGCCTATATCGATGCCTATCTGCGCGAAAACCAGGTCGTCCTCCAGCCGGAAATAGAGATCAGCAGCATGGATCTTCTCATAGAGTTCGCCAGGATCGGACTTGGCGTGGCACTGGTGATCAGAAACTTTGTTGAGGAAGAACTGAGTCAGGGTGTCCTCAAGGAAATCCCGGTACATCCTGCCCTGCCTTCCAGAAAGATCGGCATCGTTATGCCGAAAAATCTGCAGCTCTCCATCGCCGCCGCAACCTTCATTGACACTCTCAGCAACTGATGCCATTGTGAAATCCGGCAACCCCGATTTGCCGTGCGGCAGTTACAGCAGTGTTGCACTGTTAGGACCATAAACAGTAACCCGGTTTCTTCCCGCATCTTTTGATGCATACAGCGCCGCATCGGCATTGGTAACTAACTCCGACAGCATTCTCTCGTGTGAGAGTGTATCCGTCACGATGAAGAAGTCGTTGACTCCGAAGCTGGCAGTAACTATAATCGCGTCTTTTTCTTCCTGAAGAATTGTACTTTCTATCTGTCCTCGTAACCTCTCGGCAATAGCGGCAGCTTCCATCACCGGTGTTTCCGGCAGGAGGATAATAAATTCCTCACCCCCATAGCGAGCAGGGATATCGGAAAGCCTGACTGTTTCTTTGATTATATTTGCAACACTCTGAAGCACTTTATCTCCGATCGAATGTCCAAAGGTATCATTGATGCGCTTGAAGAAGTCAATGTCGAGCATTATAACCGACAGATGCCGTGCGTAACGAAGAACCCTGCCGATCTCATCCTCGGCGAGTTTATTGAAATGTCTTCTGTTGTAGAGGCCGGTGAGTGCATCGGTTATAGCCAGGAGCCGCATGGCCTCTTCGCTTTCCCGGATGGCGGCCTCAGTCTGTTTGCGGATAGTGATTTCTTGAAGCAGCTCCGTGTTCACTTGGCTGAGTTCCGCTTCCTTCCGTACGAGCTCCTGCAGGGTCCGGTCCAACTGCATGACCATTGCATTGAAGGACTGGGAAAACTCCCCCATGAATTCTACCCGCTGGGAAAAATCGCCGGAAGCGACCATCTTGGTCTGCCACGTCATATGCTTGAGGTGCGCCTGCAGTGTTTTCAGCGTGCCACCAAGATATCCTTTCAGAGCAACCTGTTTCGACAGATCCCCATGGGAGGCGGCAATTAAAAATTCCCTGAGCGAAAGGAGTTTGCCATAAAGGATCTGGACGGAATCAACCGATGCAAACCGGGCTGGGAGCTGAGGCGGCTCGGCAAGCTTGATGACGTCCAGTAAAAACCTGGAAAGCGCATCTGCCGTATCGTGCTCATTTTCAGATGGCAGCATGTTGACCTCTCGACCTACGATGGTGTTGCTGTTAGGTTATCTTTTCAGCGGTGAAGCGACAGGTCCTGTCGCCGGTACACCAGCAGTCGATTTCTTTAACCCGAAATGCACAACCTGTGAAGCTTTCGAGAAGTCCGGAAATAAAACCCTCATCATAGGTGCAGATCTCGTACCCCAGCTCGGGTAAGCCCGAACAGTCAAGGTCTTCGGAAACAGCCAGAACGAGGGACCCCTTGGCGATATCCGCCTCCTCAACACGCAGTATGCCGATCCCCAGATCACGGAGTGTCTCCTGGAGACTTCTGACGAACTCGTTGAAGTCTTTAATATTTGCAAAGTTTTTCTTGTAAAACTCGGTGCCCGCCAGCTTGCCTGCTTCATAAAAGATGTGATCGGTTTTTTCCGCTCCCAGATGCTGTTCAATAACATCTCTGAAGGTAAACTGCATGAGGCGATACACTTCAAGCCGTACGTTCGGGCCGAGATTGGGCCGACCTAAGGTAATATCGCCTAAAAGATCCCACGAAAATTGATACCTTCTCTCCGTCATGATTGACCTCTTGTCAAAAATAATAGGGGAATCGCTGTCATCCGGAAAAGTTTCCAAGCCAAGGACCGCGCCGGAGGCTTATTTATCCATGATAGAGGTTTTCAGCTTCTTTAGTCAAACATCTTTTCGGCCTTGCCTTTTTTTACCAGCATCTTGACTTTTTTCTCCTGAAAAACGTAGACTTTTAGAAAGTGTAAATACCACGATGTGGTGAACTGAAAACCAAAAAAAATACCAATCACATTAACCTGCCGAAGGAGACACAATGAAATTTCTCAACACGCTGAAAATGAAAGGCAAACTGGCACTCTTGGCCGGTACCGCGATCCTCGGCTTTATCGGTTATTTTGCTGTCAGTTATCAACTCATGCAGGTGGTGGCCGTCAATGGATCGTTATATAATGAAATCATTAATAACAAGGACCTGGTGGCCGATATCCTGCCGCCGCCTGAATATATCATTGAAACCTATCTGGTTACCAAACAAATTATTGCAGCAAAAGAAGCTTCTCAAAAAAAGGAGTTAATCAATCGTTTTGCCGATCTGGAAAAGGATTTTCGTGAGCGTCATGAGTTCTGGAAGTCTCGCATTCCGCCGGGTTCCTTGCATAATATGTTGCTGGTAGATTCGTATGAACCTGGCGTCAAGTTTTTTACTCTCGTCAACAATGAATTTATTGCAGCCGTCAGGAACAGCGATTTGGAAAAAATCAAAACCATTGAAGCGGAACTCGATCGTCTCTATGAGCAGCATCGCACCAAAATTAATCAGGTCGTTACTGAAGCCAACAAAGAGAGCACGGCAATCGAGAAAAAAACAGCCGAGATTCAGCGGTGGGTGCTGCAAGGCTTAATTGGCTTTACCCTGGTAATGCTTGTGATAATCGCCTTCTTGAGCTACAGCATCGGTGCGGCCATTTTGCGGCCGGTGAACGCCATGGTCAGTTTCTTCATGGAATTATCCAAGGGCGAAGGTGATCTGAGCAAGCGTATCGTCACCGCCGCAAAAGATGAAATCGGCGATATGGCTCAACGGTTCAATGCTTTTATGGATAAACTGCAGTCGTTGATCAAGGAAATTGCCGGGAACTCAAGGACGCTGGAAGCCTCCTCCACCGGTTTAACCACTATTGCCCAACAATTGGCGAAGGGTGCGGAAAATATGTTATCACGCTCCCATGGTGTCGCCACTGCGACGGAAGAGATGAGTGCCAATCTGAGTAATGTGGCGGCGTCGAGTGAACAGGCATCCACCAATGTGAACATGGTCGCTGCTGCTTCCGAAGAGATGACCGCCACTGTTCGGGAAATCGCTCAGAATTCAGGAAAGGCCCGAGGAATCACGGAAATGGCGGTAACGAAGGCCAATAGCACTTCGGCAAAAGTGAACGAATTGGGACGGGCCGCCATGGAGATCAGTAAGGTAACGGAGGTAATCACCGAGATTTCGGAACAGACCAATCTTTTGGCCCTGAACGCGACTATTGAAGCTGCTCGTGCGGGGGATGCCGGTAAAGGCTTTGCCGTCGTTGCCAACGAGATCAAAGAACTGGCAAAACAGACCGCCACCGCCACGCAACAGATCAAATCGCGCATTGAAGGCATCCAGAATTCTACCAACGAGACGGTTGCGGAAATCGGTCAGATATCGAAAGTAATTGATGAAGTAAATGATATTGTCGGTACTATAGCCGCAGCTGTCGAGGAACAGTCGGCCTCCAGTCAGGAAATTTCCAATAACATCGCGCAGGCTTCTCAGGGGATCGAAGAGGTCAATCAGAATGTTAATCAAACCTCGGCTGTGTCATCGAGCATCAGCAGCGACATTGCCAATGTGAACCAGGGGGTTCAGGACATTACCACAAACAGCTCTCAGGTAGATGTGAAGGCGAAGGAGCTTGCACAATTGGCAGCTCAATTACAGCAGCTTGTCGGGCGTTTTAAGGTTTAAGAGCCACATGCAACAGCAAACAGAACAAATGCTCGACGGCGTCAAGGTCCTCGACCTCTCGAACCTCATCGCCGGCCCCGGCATTTCCACCATCCTTGCCGATTTCGGGGCGGATGTCATCAAGGTCGAGCATCCGCAACTGGGCGACTACATCCGCAACTGGGGCCACAAAAAAAACGGGGTGCCCCTGGCCTGGAAATCCCACGGCCGAGGTAAGCGGTTGCTGTCCGTCGACCTCAACTCTCCCGAAGGGCAGCGTATTGTTCGCCGGCTCGCCGTCGAAACCGACATTCTCATCGAGAGTTATCGGCCGGGAAAAATGGAGGAGTGGGGTCTCGACTACGAGAGTATGGCGCGTGACAATCCCGGATTGATCATGATCCGCATTACCGGTTGGGGACAGACCGGTCCGTATAAGGACCGGCCCGGTTTCGGCACCCTAGCCGAGGCCTTTAGCGGCTTTGCCCACATTACCGGCCAGAAGGACGGACCGCCGACCCTGCCCAGTTTTGCCCTAGGCGACGGCATCACCTCCCTGGTCGGAGTCTATTCGGTGATGATGGCCCTGTACCACCGCGATGTGCATGGCAAGCCGGGACAGGTCATCGACCTGAGTATTTTCGAGTCGATTTTTGCAGCCATCGGTCCCCAGGCCATCGAGTACGACCAGCTGGGCAAGATCCAGGGCCGTGCCGGCAATCGTTCGACCCGCGGCGTACCACGCAACGCCTATGAGACCGCCGATAAACGCTGGGTCGCTCTTTCCGCATCGGCAAGCGATATGGCTTTCCGGCTTTTCGAGGCTATCGGTCGCGAGGACATGGTGGAAGATCCACGCTACAGCAACGCGGCCAAGCGGCTGGAGAACGGCGATGCAGTGGATGCCATCGTTGCCGACTGGATCAGGAACCGTCCCTTAAGCGAGGTGCTGGCAACCCTGGAGGCCTCCCAGGTGCCCATTGCCCCGATTTACGATATCGGCCAGATCATGGCAGATCCCCAGTACCGGGCCCGTCAGTCGATCATCGAACTTGAGGACGAGGATCTCGGCAAGATACGGATGGCCAACATCCCACCGCGGTTCTCACGGACACCGGGCCGCATTCGCCATCCCGGCCATACCGCTATCGGCCATGACACCCTGGAGATTCTTCGCGGCATCGGCATGAGCCACAGCGAGATCCGGGAACTGCAGGAAAAACACATAATTCGCGTACCGGAAAAGACGTCGGACCTGCCCTGAAGTTACATGGAGAGAATAGCCGGAGAGAATATGGTTGCCGTTTCAAGAAAGACCCCGGGTATTCGCCGAGTGTGTATTCTGCTTGTAGCGGCCCTATTGTTTTTTGCTCTCGGCAGTTCCAATGCCCCGGCAGAGTCGGCGGACGAACCGCATATCCTTCTGCTCTACGCCTATGGCTATGGCGGCCGGGGAGTGGAACTGTTCAGCGAAGGGTTTTTCAAGGCGATTACCGAGGCCGGCTTCTCCGTTTCCAACGTCTATGCCGAATACCTCGATCTGCAACGCAACCGGGAGCTGCCGGACTATCGTCGGAATCTGCGGAAAACACTCGAAAATAAATACGGAAGGCGGCGGATCGATCTCATCGTCACTGTGCAACAGCCGGCTCTCGCCTTCCTGCTCACCGAGGGGCGGGATATCGCCCCCGATGCCGCGGTTATCACTCTCCAGCACCGACCGCTCCTTGAAGAGGAAAAGGCCGGCCGCCGCATCGTCGGCGAGGTCAATCAATTCGACATCAAGGGCACCCTGGAGAGAGCGATTGAACTGTTTCCAAAAACCCGACAGGTGCTGTTTGCCTCGGGCAGCAGCGAGGCCGACGTCACACTCGCCGAACAGGCTGCCGCCGTCGCCCTGCCGTATCGCGAGCACTTGGAATTCAAATACACCACCGGCATGACCCTTGATGAAATCCTTCTGCAGGTGGCTAACCTGCCGCCGCAGAGCATCATCATTTTCACCCAATACAACCGAGACAGTAAAGGCCGTGTGGCCCTGGCCTACGAGGCGGAAAAGATGATCATCAAGGCGGCCAACGCCCCGGTGTTCGGCTTTTACGACTACAATCTGAAAAACGGCGGGATCGGCGGCTCGGTCATCGCCGTCGAGGCCTCCGGCTCTCGGACCGGAAAGCTGGCAATCGAACTTCTGCAAGGACTGCCTCCAACAGCTGCGGGAACCTTGCGAATGAACGAAAACATTCCAATGTTCGACTGGCAGCAGATCCGCCGCTTTGGCGGTGACCCGAGCCGGCTGCCGGAGGGCACGATCTTTCTCAATCGCCCGCCCTCGGCCTGGCAGCAATACGGCGGAATCATCGTCGGCACCCTTATTTTCATACTCAGCCAGTCCCTACTGATCGTCGCCCTGCTCGTCAATATTCGCAGACGCAAACGGGTCGAGAGCGTGCTCAGCAAGAGCGAGGCCGAGTTTCACGCCATCTTCGAGGGGATGTTCGATTCGGTCATCTTTGCCGATTTAGATCGACATATCCGTCTGGTCAACACCGCCTTCAGCCAAATGTTCGGCTACAGGGCCGAGGAAGCAATCGGCCGAACCACCGAATTTCTCTACACCGACCCGGCCGATTACCTCGATCAGGGACGCCGTCGCTTTCACGGCGGACCGGAAATCGAGGGCGGGAGCTATGAACTGCAATACCGGCGAAAGGACGGTTCGCTGTTCTGGGCCGAATCGAACGGCACCAGGGTTGTCGGCCCAGGCGGGGCGGTGCTCGGCATTATGAGCATGCATCGAGACATCACCGAAAAAAGGGCAAACGAGGAAGAAAAAATCAAATTCGAGGCACAACTCCATCAGCTCCAGAAAATGGAGGCCATCGGCCAGCTCGCCGGCGGGGTGGCCCATGATTTTAACAATATGCTCGGGGTGATCCTCGGTCACACCGAACTGGCCATGGACCAGATGGACCCGGCGTCGCCGCTTTTGGCCGACCTGGAGGAAATCCGTAAGGCTGCACTGCGCTCCGCCGATATTACCCGGCAATTGCTGGCCTTTGCCCGCAAACAGACGGTGCAGCCCCAGGTGCTCGACCTCAACGAGACCGTCGAAGGCATGCTGAAAATGCTGCGGCGGCTGATCGGCGAGGCCATCCAACTGGTCTGGTCGCCGGGAGCCGATCTGTGGCCGGTCAGGGTTGACCCGTCGCAGATCGATCAAATCCTCGCCAATCTCTGTGTCAATGCCCGGGATGCCATCACCGACATCGGTAAGATTACCGTCGAAACGGCAAATTGCGCCTTCGAGGTGGAAGACTGTAACGAAAACACCGTTCATTTCCCCGGAGAGTATGTCCGAATCGCCGTCAGCGACAACGGCTGTGGCATGGAAAAAGACCTGCTGCTCCACATCTTCGAGCCGTTTTTCACCACCAAGGGTGTCGGCGAGGGCACCGGCCTCGGTCTGGCCACGGTCTATGGCGCGGTGCAGCAAAACCACGGCTTCATCAACGCCTACAGCGAACCGGGACAAGGGACGACCTTCTCCATCTATCTGCCCCGCCATATGAGCACAGCTGCCCAAGTGCCGGTGCAGAGCCCACCGGAACCTGCCGCACGCGGCCATGAAACTATTCTGCTGGTGGAGGATGAGCCGGCGATCCTGGGAATGATCAGGGCGATCCTGCAAGGCCTGGGCTATGCGGTACTGCCGGCAAACAGTCCCGGCGAGGCCCTCGCCCTCGTTGAACAATTCGCCGGCGACATCCATCTGCTCCTGACCGATGTGATCATGCCGGAAATGAACGGCCATACCCTGGCGGAACAGATACTTACGAGTCGGCCGACGATGAAGTGTCTGTTTATGTCCGGGTATCCGGCCAATGTCATTGCCTACCAAGGGGTGCTGGACGACGGGATCTGTTTCATCCATAAACCCTTTGCGAAAAAGGAGTTGGCCGCCAAGATTCGTCAGGTGCTGGCGGCTTGACTCTGCTCGGCTGTGACCTGAGCCATCGTCTCCTTCTACTTTTTTACCGTTTTGAAGGAATTGCTTATTCTTGGTGTAAGCCAACCAAATCAATTGACACATTGTGGTACATTATTTATCATATGAACAAATGATCATATATTGTTGGATACTGCATGATACAGCTGCACAATGACACAGACGTTTGCGAAGAGTTATGCGAACATGACCAGATTGTCTGCTTGGCAAAAGCCGAAATGCTTCTTGACGAAGATGCCAGACAGATTGCCGAAACGTTTAAAATTTTAGGAGATCCCACGAGGATTAAGATTTTGCATGCCCTCTCCAAAAGAGAACTTTGCGTGTGTGACATTGCCGCCATCGTTGACATGGGGCAATCGGCAGTGTCGCACCAGCTCCGTTTGTTGCGTGGCGCGCGATTGGTTAAATACCGTAAAGAGGGCAAAATGGCCTGGTATTCTCTTGATGATACACATATCTCTCTGCTTCTGGCTCAGGGAATTGAACATATCAAACATGGGTAAAAATAATGCAGAAGTCGGTTTTTCTCATCTCCGGCATGGACTGTGGCGATTGCGCTGCAAAACTGGAAAAAAGACTTGCCGCGCTACCGGGTGTGAGGTCGGCGACTATTAACTTTGGTGCCGGCAAGTTGACGGTCGAACACAGCATTGCCGATTCCGCTCTCCTGCAAACGGTGAAACAAGCCGGATATGGGGCAAGAAAGGATGAGGCCCTTCGCCGGCCCTTGCCGGAAACCGTCTGGTGGAAAAACGCCCGGACTCTGGCTACCATCGCCTCCGGAATACTGTTGGCAATTGCCACGCTCCTCGATTGGCTGGGGATGACGAGGGGCATCGTGATTTGCCTCTATGCTCTCACTGCCGTTACCGGTGGGTTTCACGCCGCAAAAAGCGGCCTGTATAGCCTTCGTTCCTTATCGCTCGACATGAATTTTCTGATGACTGCCGCCGTAATTGGCGCAGCGGCCATAGGCGAATGGAACGAGGGTGCCGCAGTCGCTTTTCTGTTTTCCGTCGGCAACACCTTGCAGGCGTACACCATGGATAAAACCCGCCGGTCCATCCGCTCCTTGATGGAACTGGCTCCAGCGGTGGCTTTGGTGCGAAGGGACAACGAGGAAAATTGTTTGCCCGTTGAGGACATCGTGGTAGGCGATGTCCTCATAATCAAGCCCGGTGAACGGATCGCCATGGATGGAATTGTTCTTGCTGGGGTTTCGGCAGTCAATCAGGCCACTATTACCGGCGAATCGATTCCCGTTGAAAAAACAGCGGGCGACACGGTGTATGCCGGGACAGTGAACGAACACGGTGCCTTGGAAATCTCCGTAACGAAGAGTGCCGATAATTCGACTCTGGCCAGGATCTCCCATCTCGTCGAGGAAGCCCAGGCGCAGAAGGCCCCCTCGCAGCAGTTTGTCGATGTCTTCGCCAAGTATTATACCCCACTCGTCCTCGTACTGGCCGCTTGCGTTATGGTTGTGCCTTGGCTGGTCTTCCAAAAGCCTTTCGCCCCGTGGTTTTATAATGGCTTGGTATTGCTTGTTATCTCCTGCCCTTGTGCACTGGTTATTTCTACCCCGGTAGCTATCGTCTCCGCTATCGGCAATGCCTCCAGGCGCGGCGTTCTCATCAAGGGCGGCGCCTATTTGGAGGAGATGGGCTCTATCAATGCCATCGCCTTTGATAAAACCGGAACCTTAACTGAAGGTCGCCCAGTGGTTACCGATATTGTGGTGACAAATGGCTATTCCGATACCGAATTGTTAGCAATGGCTGCGAGCATCGAAAAATGGTCGGAGCATCCCTTAGCCCATGCTGTAGTTCTCAAGGCCAAAGGGCTTCAGTTAAAGGCTGCCATTCATTTCAAAGCCTTGGTGGGACGTGGCGCACAGGCGGAGATCGATGGACAAACGATATACATCGGCAATGTCCGGTTGTTTGAAGACCTCGGTTATGATTTGACCGCCCACGAGCAAATACTGGCTGACCTTGAACAACAAGGCAAGACGGTTATGTTAATGGGTACAGGAAATAACATTCTCGGCATGATTGCGGTAGCCGATACCTTACGGGACAACAGCCGGGAGGCAATACAAGCACTTCATCGAGCCGGCATGAAGCACATAGCCATGCTCACCGGCGACAACAACCGCGTAGCCGGCGCAATTGCCAAGAAACTTGATCTCGACACCTACTACAGTGACCTGTTGCCTGAGGACAAGGTAGCAACAGTCAAAAAAATTGCCGGTGACTACGGTAAGATAGTTATGGTCGGCGACGGTGTGAACGATGCCCCCGCCCTGGCGGCAGCGACCGTAGGCGTGGCCATGGGAGTAGCGGGATCGGACGTGGCGCTGGAAACGGCGGATGTGGCCTTAATGACCGATGACCTTGGCAAGCTGGCTTATCTCATCAAGCTGAGTCATAAGACCGTGGCTATCATTAAAGAAAATATCGTTTTCGCCATTTCGATTAAAGTTATCTTCCTGGTATTGCTTGTTCTCGGCATGGCGAATCTTTGGCTTGCCGTGTTGGCCGATATGGGCGCATCGCTTCTGGTAACAATGAATGGCATGCGGCTGATGCGTCGTTTGCAGTGAGATTAAGTCTGCGCTTGCAGATGATTGTTTCCCTCCGCCCAGCAAGCATCTTGACAAACCGACAAAGTAGATATAAACATTCATTTATATGTTGATGAGTGTTGTCCTCAGGATGTTTCATAATTACCCGCTGCTGCCCCATGACGGAAAAACACCCCATCCCCGGCGATCCGGAACACATTGTCAAGTCTTCGGCCGACCTTGCAGATGGCGATCAGATGCAGGATCAGTTGACTGACGATCATCTGCAACGCGCCGCCTTTCTCGCTAAAAGCCTGTCCGACGGCAATCGTCTGCGGATACTTCTACTGGTCGGCGATGGTCGGAAGTCGGTATCGGCCATCGTCGAGAAACTGGAGTTGTCGCAGCCGCTGGTATCGCATCATTTGAGGGAATTAAAAAGATCTCTCTTGGTCAAAGTAGAGCGTGAGGGACCGTTTATTTACTATGAATTGGCGGATGCGAGAATTCTGGGTGTCGTCCGAACCTTGAGCAAGGTGGCGACAGACCTGTTATCCGTGAGAACCACTTTTTAAACAATCGGAGGCACAACATCCGTATGGACGAATTCTTTAAAATCATTGCCCGCATGACCCCGGAAGAGGCCCTGTCGCAAATCACCATGGTCCTGGAAAGGCTTTTGGCGGATCTCGACCACGACGGCCGCGAGCGTTTTCTGATGAATCTCATCGGCCAGTCGGAAAGCGACAAAGTTGCCGGCCTCGTCCATTTGTGACTAGCCGAGTGCATGGGCGAAGGTGTCGACCCAACACAGATGTGCCGGAGCCTGGTGGACAAGGTTGTTCAGTCGGAACAACTCCGGGCTATCGCCGATCCCGATCTGCTGGTGTTGTTCGAGGACTGGCTGGAGGAGCTGGAAGCGGAAGTAGTGGCGCTTCTTAAAACCCACGGCCCTTTGGACAGCAAGGGTTTAGCCGACAAACTCGGCCTTTCCGTCAGGGGCGCGACCTTTCTTCTGTCAAAACTGGAAAGAACTGGAAATGGAGTTTAGGAGACCTCCGATGAAAAAATGGACATCGATATTTCCGGCGCTCGCGGCCATGGCGCTCACCGTCGTTTTTGTCTGGTATATAGAGCGTCCCGCAGTACCCAAACAGGCCACCTGGGATGACGTCGTGGCCGAGGCCAAGGCCGGCGGTTACCGCATCATCTCAACGACAGAGCTTGCCGACCGATATCGCACGAGCCCTACCGCCGTTACCATGGTGGATACCCGCCAGGACTGGGAATTCCGTACCGGCCATATCGAAGGCGCGGTCAATTTTCCCATGGAACCAACTGCCTGGGCACGCTGGCGCAGGGCGGGTGACCTGGAAAAATTCCTGGGCGCGGACAAAGATCACCTGCTGGTTTTTTACTGAGCTGGCCTGACATGAGTCCGCAGCGACTCGGCGGCCCGGGTGGCCGTCACCCTTGGTTATAAAAACGTTTACCGCGACCCTTATGGATTTCCCAAGTGGCAGGAACAGGGCCTGCCCATACGGAGCATCCCGGCCGGCCTCACATCATCCGCCGCAACACCTGCCGGACCACAGGACGACCCTTCCTTTAAAGGCTGGGGTATGCTCTGGACGCTGCTGGGTATTTTCGCCGGAGGATTGGCCCTCAATCTCACCCCCTGCGTCTACCCGATGATTCCCATCACCGTGTCGTTTTTCGGCGGTCGCTCCGCCGGCGACAAACCCGGACAGCTGGGGCTGGTCCTGCATGGCCTATGTTATCTGCTGGGTCTCGCCTTGACCAATTCGACCCTGGGCGTCGTTGCCGCCTTAACCGGCGGTCTGATGGGCTCGCTGCTGCAAAGTCCGCTGGTCCTTGCCCTGGTTGCCGGCGTTCTGGTGCTGTTCGCCACCAGCCTCTTCGGCTTTTGGGAACTGCGGTTGCCCGGTGGGATGAGCCAAATGGCCGGTAAATCCTATACCGGCTATTTCGGCAGTTTCTTTATGGGGCTGACTCTCGGGATCGTCGCCGCCCCCTGTATCGGCCCCTTCGTTCTCGGCCTGCTCACCTGGGTTGCCGGCATGGGTAATCCCTGGTTCGGATTTTTGATCTTTTTCGTCCTCAGTCTCGGGCTTGGCCTGCCCCTTTTCGTCCTCGCTCTTTTTTCCGGTCAGCTGCAGAGACTGCCTCGGGCCGGCGGCTGGATGCTCTGGGTGCGTAAACTCATGGGCTGGGTACTGGTGGGCATGGCGATCCACTTCCTTCGCCCGGTACTCCCCGATTTCCTCAAGATACTCCTGCCGGTTACCGTCGCCCTGACTGCCGGCCTGCACCTTGGGTGGTTTGATAAAAACGAGGCGAACTTTCGCGCCTTTTCCTGGCTGAAAGCCCTTACCGGTACAGCCTGCCTGGTCATGGCGACTCTGTGGATTACCTCTGCGGTCATGCAGGGGCCGGGGATCGTCTGGCATCCCTACTCGGAACAAATCCTCCGGGAGGCCAAGACTCAGGGCAAACCGCTGATCATCGATTTCTACGCCGACTGGTGCACGCCATGCCGGGAACTGGAAGAGGTGACCTTTCATCAGCCGGATGTCGTCGGGTTGGCGGGAAAAAACTTTACCATGGTTAAGGTCGATGTCACCAAGGGTGGCAATCCGTACCATGAAGAACTCCTGAAAAATTATGGCGTTAAAGGAGTGCCGACACTTGTTTTTATCGATGCGGAAGGGCAGGAACGAACAGACCTCCGCCTCGTCGATTATCTGCCGGCCGAGCAGTTTTTGCAGCGCATGCGCAGCATTACCCCACCGGGCAAGTGACCACAAAACCGAAGAAGGAGACAACCATGCTGAAAGTCCGCTTTTTTCTCAACGAACCAAACGGCAAGCCGTGAAAGCATTTCAAACAGATTATGCCCAGGTTGGGCGAAAAATATAAGGTTGCAATCGAGATCACGGCAAAACCAAAATCCGCCTACGAAACCGACGAGTACTTCGCCCTTGATCTGCCGGTAGCACCGGCGATCATGGTCGGCGACGAGATCGTCGTTGAGGGCAGTGATGTGTCCGAGCACGAGTTGGAGGTCTGTATCTGCCGTAAGCTTGGTCTGCCAGAACCGGAGAAAAAAGGCCTGATGGACCGTCTTTTCGGCAAATCCTGACCGAAAAAAATGACAATGACATTTTGACCCATCCTCCTGCAGACAGGGTCAAAATGCCATATGGTCCACGGGCAATAAAAATCAGTTGTAGGAGGTTTTCAGCTTCATATCCTTGCGGGACTCGGGATCGTAAATGCCCTTCGCCTCACCCTGCTTGATCCATTCCTGCCGCAGGCCGTTGAGGAAGGTTTTCTTTTCCTCAACCAACTTGCCGTAATCCATACCGACGAGCGCCTGGGCCTTTTCCTTGGTGGAGAAATCCGGAGCGACATAATCGACGGCGTTGTGTTTGGCGAGGACGATGCGGATCTTCAACCGGGCATCCTGCCCCAGATTGATGGACCCGCCCAGGGTCCGCAGGATTTCCTCTGGGGCGTGAAAGAAGGCGCCGTGGCCAGCAACTGCATAATCCCAGCGCCATTGGCCATGGCGAATATCCTGCAGAGCCGCTTTCATTTCCTCCTCCGTCGCTCCCGCTTCCCAGGCCTTGGCAGCCTCCAGGTGCGCCTTGGCCAAAACATCACTTGCTATCTTGGCCAATTCGTTTTTCCTTGCCAGTTTTTTGTCGATTGTTGCCCGGAATTCTTTCTCGGTGCCTTTATGACAGTTCAGACAGGTGTTGGCAATATTGTCGAGGGGACTGCCGACTTTGTGGCTGGAATACTTAACCCCACCTTCACGCACATAGGGCATATGACAATCGGCGCAGGCCAGGCCGTTACGGCTGTGCACCCCGGTGACGAAGGTCTCGTAATCCGGATGCTGGGCTTTGAGCATCGGGGTCTTGCTCAGTTGATGGGTCCAGTCGGAGAAGTTAAGTTCGTCGTAATAAGCCTCCATTTTCTCTGCGGCAAAGCCTTTATTCCAGGGGAAGGTCACGACCATGGCGGTTTTCTTTGTGCCTTTGTCGTCCCATTCGGTCTTCTTGAAATAATACTCGGAATGACACTGGGCGCAGACGAGAGAGCGCATGTCCTGATGGGTGGCATCGGCGGTTTTCAGGCTGCCCTCGGCGTCAAGGCCGCGCTTCAGGTATTCGCGGGTTAAGGTCAGTTTCATGGTCTGGTTGTCATGGCAATCGCCGCAGCCGATGGTATTGACGACTTCATCGCCGTACTTGGCCCATTTACCGGTAAAGAATTCCAGTTCGCCATCGCGCTTCATCAGTCGCGGCACGTCCGGGGACTTGCAGGTCCAGCAGGCGGTCGGCAGGGGCCCGGTTATTTTATCGACCGGCGCGCCGGTACGCAGGGTATTGATGTTGTCCTCCAGTGCGTAATAATGGCCGCGCGGTTTATTGTAATCCTTGGAAAACGGATAGCCGGCCCACATGACCACCAGGGCCGGGTCCTGCTTCAAGACATCGGTGATATCCTCGCTCTTTCTCGTCTGCATATAGGTGTCATACTGGCGAGGATAATTCTTACCCCATTCGGAGGCGCGAGTCTCATTGTCTTTGATGCCCGGAACCGCGTTAATAGCCTGTTGTTCGGCTTTATTCTCTTTGATGGAGATCGTCAATAACGCCATCGGCACCAGGACGACCACACAAAGAGCAACAACAATCATCGATTTTTTCATACACATCCTCCCGATTGAGATCCTTAAAGTACCTTATTGATAAAATTATTCTGGGTCGCCATGAGATTGCGCATTGTCCCGTGAGGCACATCCCGGTGGCACTGCCAGCACGGCCGCCCCATCTGCACACGGCCATCCTCGACTTTGTCGTAAAGAGCGCTATTGGTCAGCATCTGGGAAACCGTCTCCCGGTGACAGGAGATACAATTGTCCTGGATTCTCCGAGCTGCATCGTTACTTATGCGAAGATTGGGGCCGTAGGTCTTAAGAGTCATGGCCAGCGAATGGTGATAGCCGTCACGGGCCTTGGCCAGCATCTTATTGACAAAGGAATCGCGGGGCAGATGACAATCAACGCAGGTCGCCCGGTTGCGATGCGAGCTGTGCTGCCAGGTGTCGTAGTGGGTGTTCATGGTATGGCAGGTGATGCATACCTTCGGGTCACTGGAAAGGTAAGACAACATCTTCGATTCATGGACCAGATTGGCAAACACTGCGACAACTGCTACGACCAAAAATATGGCTAGATATTTCATAGTTCAACCTGATTAGTATCCACCAATGGACAGGTTTGCCGCCGGATGACGGCGCTTTCTCAACTATCCCGCAAATGCAATCTCACCCACCTGAAGTCGGCGTAAATCCTACAAAATTGCAGGATTTACTTTTCTATTCCTTACGACTAGCTCTTTCAAGCCTGTCTTAAGGATAGATGATCTCTGAAGCTATCCTCATTGAGGTGCTTGGGCTGCCCTGAATTACAGGGCCTCGACCTTTCCCCCCATAGAGCAAATTGCATACCAGAAAATAAGTCCTGCAATTTCAATGGAAAAATTAATTTTCCCAAAGGAACCGCTACCATTTGGTAACACACTCCGATCGAATCCGTTACCAAATGGTAGCGGTGGGATGTCGGCGAGAAGCATGGGAAAACGACAAGGAGAACGTCATCCTCAGAACACGCAGAAACACTCCCGAAGGTCCTGGATTTCATTGTTCATTCCCTCTTTTGACTGCAGTTTTTTCCAGCTGCCAGCGAAAAGAAAGCATCTTCTGCCGGCACGAATCGACGCACTCCCCGCAATTCCAGCAATAGGCGGATGTTCCTTCGCCCTGCTCCGGTAAAAGCCCCAGAGGGCAGGCGTTGCCGCAAGCACCGCAGGAGGTGCATCCATCTTTGTCGAGGTGGATCCGCAGCCTGCGATGTCTGCCAAGAAACGCCAGCATCCCGCCAAGCGGACAGAAGGTGCGGCAGAAAAACCGGCGAGTCAGCAGTTCAAGCAGCATGATGATGACAAGCAGCAGCCCTTCAAGGGCCAAATTCTTAAAAAACACCAGCATCATCATCTCCCGGCCAACGAGGCCCGGCGGGGAAAGAAAGACAAAGAGCGGTGCACCCAGTACCATGCTGAGGCCTATCTCACCGATGAGGACAAACCACAAAACTCTCTTGGCAAAGAGCAATCGATTAGCAAGATGACGCTGCCCGGAAAGATGCCGGCGAAGGCCATCGACCAATTCGAGGAGAAAGGACATCGGGCAGACCCAGGAGCAGAACACCCGACCGAGAACCAAGGCGATGCCGACCGGAATGACCATGCCGATCAGCGAGGGCGTATACAAAGTTTTACTGATGAGGAGGCTCTCAAGCCCTTCAAGAGGCGAGACAAACCACAAGTTACCGATACTGAACGACTGATACCAACCCTGAAGAAAACTGCTGTGCAGATAATAGTTCAACAGAGGGTTAAGAACGATGAGAAGAAACGCTGCCGCAAGTACCCTCCGCCGCCGGCCGAGGAAACGCGGAAGTCGGGTTGTTTTCCCACCGGCTGCAGGCAACGGGCCCGGTTCCTCCTGCCGCGTCATCCCACCGCCTTCTCGACTGCCTGCAACGGCAGGATATTGATGGCCTTGCTGCCGTCGGCACCTGTCACCGGGCAGGTATGGGTGCAGATACCGCAGCCGGTGCACAGAGCTTCGTTGACTATCGGCCGCAACTGATCGAGGCGGATGGCCCGATCGGCAAAAGGGCATTTATCGTAGCAGGTGCGGCATAAGGTCGTGCCAATCCAGGTCGCACATTGAAAGCGGTCGACAATTGCCAGCCCCATCCTCGTTTCGCTCTGCCGGATCCGTCTGAGGCAGCCGGTGGGACAGACATCGACACACTTCATACACAGGTAGCAGGGGATCTTCGTCACCTCGATAAGCGGTGTTCCGGCATGCAACCCATGGCGGATATCAAGCATGCGGATGGAGCGGTAGGGGCATACCTCCACACACCTGCCGCAGCGAATGCATTTCGCCGGAAAGATTTCCTCCACCACCGCCCCGGGTGGACGCAGCAGATTTCTGGCCACCGGCGTAGCGCTAAGCCCTGCGGCAACAGAAACCGGCAGAAGCGACAAGCAGCACGCTGCCCCCGCCTGCCGGAGAAAATCCCGCCGCCCCAAGGTCATTACTTACAATCCCCACGAAAACCAAGCGGCCGCGGGGTTACTTCTCCCTCCGCCACCGGTTGCGCCTCGTCTTCCGTGTTGAGATAGGTCAAACCGACGCTCGCGATCCGCGTATCTTTGTTCAGCCGGTCGATGAGTTCCTGCATGTCCTCGGAGGTGGCGGTCTCAAGAACCGCGACGATATTGCCCTCCGCGTCGCTGCCGTATACCTCGACCCCGGCAAGGGCTGCGAGATAGCACACCGCCTCCTTCCTCTCCCTGGGCTGACTCCTGATAACAACGCCGCTTATCGGCATGGCAACTCCTATCCTGCAATATTTTCCATTTCTTAACGGCCCCTAAACAAGATAGGGCGTAAGTGCCGTCGGCCCGGACAGCCTTTTCACCTGCACGGCGCAGATTTTGAACTCCGGTTCCTTCGAGCCGGGATCGACGGCATCCTTCGTCACCTTGTTGATCATCCGGTCGCCATGCTGGTCGTGCCAGTAGGCGAAGACCATGCCCTCCACCGGCCCCGCATAGACCTTGGCAGGCATGATATTGACGCCACGCCGCGATTTGATTTCCACCATATCGCCGGGTTTAATCCCCAAACGCTCGGCATCCTTCGGGTTGACCTCGACGAAGGAATAAGGATTGGCCCGCAGCAGTTCGGGGACCCTGCCGGTCATCGACATGGTGTGCCAGTGGTCGATGATCCTGCCGGTGGAAAGATAGAACGGGTATTCGCCATCGGGAACCTCTTCCGGACTGGCCTGATCGTGGAGCCAAATCCACAGCAGACGGTCGGCATGCGCCGGTCCGTAAAACTGATAGGGCAGGTCGTTCTTCGATTCCGTCGTCGCCATGGGATCGCGGCCCTTGACAAACTTCTTTACCGTGCCGCCGGTGAGGGCAAATTCCGTTGTCGGCGCCGGCCACTGCACGCCGTCGGCCATCTTCTCCAACACTTCGTAGGTGGCACCGCGCAGATCGTTGTCCCGGCCGGCAGTGAGTTTCTGGGTGTACTCGTCCCAGATCGCCTTCGGCAGGGCGTAGCCTTCCTCCAATCCCTCAAAGGGCTTGATGCACTGGGCGATAACCGGGTCGCCCAGTTTTTCCGCAAGCTTTTTCGCCCACTCGCGAATCATCCACACCTCGGGCTTGGCCTCGCCGGGGGAATTGATCGCCTTTTTGGTGAGCTGCGACCGCCTCTCGGTGCAGCCATAAACTCCGGTCTTCTCGAAATGGAAGGAGGCCGGCAGTACCAGATTGGCTTTCTGCGTCGTCAAGGTAGGAAAGATGTCACTGCAGACGATGAAGACATCCTCCCGGTCCATCCCCTGATTATAGAGGTTGCAATTGGGCAGGCTCTGCACCGGGCTGGTGCAGTTGATCCACAAAGCCTTGACCTTGCCTTCGTTCACCGCCGAAAACATGGCCATGGTATGCAGTCCCGGCTGCTCCGGAATACGGCCGGCGGGTACCCCCCAAGCCGCCTCCACCTGGCGGCGCATCGCCTCCTTTTCCACCGGGCGATGGCCAGGCAGAATGTGGCACAGCCCGCCTCCCTCGCGCACCCCGCCGCAGGCATTGGGCTGCCCGGTGAGGGACAGGCTGTCGGCCCCGTCCTTCATTAACTGGCCAGTGAGGATATGCAGGTTATGCACCAGATTATTGGCCCACACCCCTTGCTTGCGCTGATTGAGGCCCATGCACCACAAACTGACGGTGCCCTTCGAGGTGGCGAACCACCGGGCCGCCTTGCGGATATCGTCAGGTTTGAAGGAACCGCCGCAGGTCTTTGCCACCTCCTCCGGCGTGTAGCCGGCGAGCTGGGTCTGCAGGTCGGCGAAGGTTGCCGGCTCCTCCTTACCCTTTTTGAAGGTGGCGTAGTTCTTGATAAATTCTTCATCATAGAGCTTTTCTTCGATGATGACCTGGGCCATGGCATTAAGGAGGGAGAGGTCGGTACCGGGTTTGAACTGCAGATGCAGATCGGCGATCCGCGAAGTCTGCGACAGGCGGGGATCGACATTAATGACCTTCACCGTCTCGGGATTATCGAGCTTGCGGCGCATGATCCGCCGAAAAATAACCGGATGGGCCTCGGCGGTATTGGAGCCGATTATGAAGAAACAATGGGCCTTTTCGATGTCCGAATAGCCGCCGATGGGCTCGTCCGCCCCGAAAGAACTCAGGTAGCCGCCCACGGCGCTGGCCATGCACAGCCGTGGATTCCCCTCGACGTTATTGGATTGCAGGCCGCCGCGCATGATCTTCTGGAAGAAATAGGTCTCCTCGGTCAGCGCCTGGCCCGAGCCGTAATAGGCCACCGCCGCACCGCCCCCGGCCTTGTGGGCCTCGGCAAATTTTTCGGCGGCAAGATCGAGAGCCTTGTCCCAGCTGATTTCCTGAAACTTGTCGCTCTTTTTGGCGCGATACAGGGGCGTGGTCAACCGGTCGGGATGGCGCATGCACTTCCAGAAATGCATACCCTTCATGCAGACGTAACCAAAATTGGTACGGGATTCGGGCACCCCGCGTAAGCCCATGGGTATCCCGTCCTTGACCCCGAGTTCGACACGGCAGCCGACGCCGCATAAACGGCAGCTGCCCCGGTGCCAGTTGACCCCTTCATCGGCCCGAGCAATGTTTAAGCTACTGATGGGAAGTTGCATACTTACATAGGAAGCGGCTGACAGGGCTGCCGCCATTTTGATAAAATCGCGTCGTGTTTGGCTCATTTTTTTCTCCTTCTTGGCAATCGGTGCCGTATGACCCTACTTTTTGGCCGTAAACGTATGAGGAGCATGGCACTCCCAACACGATTTTTCCTGGGAACATTTCTTCATCATGTCCCTATGGCAAACGGCACAGGTCTCTCTGCTCGGGGTGACGGCAAAGGTCTCAAAGGTACCGTGGCACTGATAGCATTTGACCATGGCGATGCCATGGAGAGAATTGAACCATTCCTTTTCCACATCCGGGGTCACCGTTTTGTGGCATTCGGCACAGTCGATCAGCATTTCCTGCGCCGACAACCGCGGATGAACCGGTCGATCGGCAGCAATGGCCGATACCGCCAGCAACACCGTCAGAATGGCGAGCAATAGCCCTGGTTTTTCTAGTCGTCGTAGTTTTTTCACACTTCCCCTCCTTTTGCCCTGTGAGTATCCTGTTGTTCGTTGATGATTCTGGCCGACATCTTGCAAAGCCCGTTCCACGGGCAATCCCTGTGAATTCCCTGGTTTTCCCGGATATGCTCCGTCCCATTGCTACCGTGCGGTAACATTTTTCAGATCTTGTGCTACCAAACGGTAACATGATGTGGTATGCAGGGAATTCGAAAACCAAAAGATCGCAACAGTTCCTCCCCCGACAGGCGCTATGGACACCCCATGAACCGACCCAACCCCATCCGCTTTTCCCTGCGCACCAAGTTCATCATCTTTATCGGTGCGATCATTTCCGCCTTCTACCTCTTCATGCTCTACCGTACCGCTATCTTCGACGAAAAGATGATCCTCAGGCAGGCCGAACAGCAGGCCAGGATGCTCTACAAGCAGATTCTCCTCACCAGACAGTGGGCTTCGGATCACAATGGTCTCTTCATCATGCAACGACAAGGCGTCGAGGCCAACCCCTACCTCGACCTGCCGACCATCACCGATACCCTTGGCCACACCTATTTCATGCGCAATCCGGCGATGATCACCAGGGAACTAGCGGCCTACGCGAAAAAGGACGGCCTCGGCTTTTTCCGGGTTACCAGCCTGCAACCTGTCAATCCGGAGAACTTCCCCGATGCCTTCGAAAAAGCCGCTCTTGAAAGCTTTATCCAGGGCCGTCAGGAAGTTATCGATGTTGATCAGAGCGAGATGGGCAAGGTGGTCCGTTTCATTGCCCCGCTGTTGGTGACGGAATCGTGCCTCGGCTGCCACGCCAAGCATGGCTACAGTCTGGGTGATATCCGGGGAGGCTTGTCCATCACCATCCCCATCGACTGGGCCCGGGATCTGATAGACAAAAATATCAAGGCGCTGATCTTTATCGCCGTGGCCAGCATTGCTATTGTCACCGTTGCCCTGTTTCTTATGTTCGAGGTGCTGATCGTCCACCGGATTCGCAATCTCTCGCTTGCCATGGCCAAATTTCCCGACGAATCTCCGGAACGCTATCTCCCGCCGTCACGCTTTAAGGATGAACTCGACGCGGTTTTCACCAACTTCATCGTCTTCTGCAAGCGGCTGACCAAATCCCAGGAAGAGCTGCTCAATACCAAGGCCCAGGCGCATCTCAGCGAAAAGATGGCGAGCCTCGGCATCCTTACTTCGGGGATTGCCCATGAGGTCAACAATCCGCTGGGAGGCATGCTCAACTGCGTCAAATCGATGCGCGAAAACCCCGCCGACCGTGAGCTGGTGGAACGCTATCTGCCCCTTCTCGACAAGGGGCTGCGGCAGATCGAAACGATCATGCGCCAGCTGCTCAACTTCGGCCGGATGGAGCCCCTGCATATCCGCAGGGTTGATGTCCGTACCCTGGTCGAGGAATGCGCCATGCTGCTTTCCTATAAGTTGAAGGATATCGAACTGACCACCGCCATTGAGGTCTTAGGCGGCTATATGCTGGACGCCGAAGCCCTGAAGCAGATCATCATCAATATCGGCCTGAACGCCATCCAGGCCATGCCGACGGGCGGCAGACTGAGCATCTCCTGCCGGGAAGAAGCAGACCACCTGGTTCTTATCTTTCTTGACACCGGCATGGGCATAAGCGAGGAAAACCTGCCCTATATCTTCGATCCCTTCTTCACCACCAAAGGGGTCGGCGGAGGCACCGGCCTTGGTCTGGCCGTGACCTATTCTCTGGTGCAGCGGATGAACGGCCGGATCAGTATTGACAGCAAGGCAGGGCACGGCACAACCTTCACCATCGCTATCCCGGTCGGCTCAAATGCCCAAACGATGACATGAAAAGAAATCGCTGTGCTTGCCGGTGGGCGCAGTCCCCCCTACTCCCTCAACCTCAATGAATAACTATGCCGAGAATCCTCCTAGCAGAAGACGATGAGATCATGCGCATCTCCATCTCCGACCGTCTGAAAAAATACGGCTGGCAGGTCGATGAGGCGAAAGACGGACGCCAGGCCATGGGCCTCTACGAGAAGAACCACTACCATCTGATCATCTCCGATATCCGCATGCCGGGCATGAGCGGCCTCACCCTCTTACAAAACGTGCGGCAGCAGAATAGCGATACCGACATCATCATCATGACCGCCTACGGCTCGGTCGATGATGCCATCAGCTGTCTGCGGCAGGGGGCGACCGACTATATCCTCAAGCCCTTCGATATCGACGATTTGATCATCCGCGTCACCCGCCTCCTTGATCAACAGTCGATGAAAGCCAAGTGCGAGGTCCTTGAGGCCTCCTGCAAATCACTCCATGACCGGACACTCTTTGGTAAAAGTGCAGCCATGCAGCGGGTCTATGCTTTGATCCGACAGGTGGCTCCGACCACCTCGACGATATTCATCACAGGGGAATCGGGAACCGGCAAGGAACTGGCGGCGAGAGCCATCCACAAGGCAAGTCCGCGCCATGATAAGCCCTTTGTCTCCATCAACTGCCCGGCTATCCCGGACGGTCTCATAGAATCGGAACTCTTCGGCCACGAACGGGGCGCCTTTACCGGCGCGGACCAGCGTCGCAAAGGAAAATTTGAACTGGCTGACGGCGGGACACTGCTGCTTGACGAACTCGGCGACCTCCCCGGCCCGCTCCAAGCCAAGTTGCTTAGGGTTCTCCAGGAAAGCCAGATAGAACGAGTCGGCGGCAGTAAAAGCATCCGGGTGGATGTCCGGATCATCTCTTGCACCTCCAAAGACCTGCAGAAGGAGGTCGAGGCCGGACGCTTTCGTCAGGACCTCCTCTACCGCCTCCAGGTCATCCCGCTGAAAATGCCGGCGCTGCGGGAGCACCGGGAAGATATCGACGAACTTTGCCGGATCTTCCTCCACGAATTGGGCAGCCGGCATGGTCGCAATGTGGGTATCAGTAAAGAGGCGATCCATCACCTCGAACAGTACGATTTTCCAGGAAATGTACGGGAACTGCAGAACATTATGGAAAGGGCGTCGGTGCTCTGCCGGGGAAGCGAAATCACCCCAATTGATCTGCCCTATGAGATCTCCGAGATCGCCGCCGCACCGACGGCGTCGTTCTGCCTCAGCGATAAACTCGCTGTCGCCGAAAAAGGTTTTGTGCAACAGGCCTTACTGGCAAGCGGCGGCAACCGGACTGAAGCGGCCCACCTGCTCGGCATCAGCCGAAAGAACCTCTGGGAGAAAATGCGCCAGTTGCAACTTGACTGAAGGTAAGAGTTTCGAACCCAGCCCTCATACAGGCGGGATGGGAATTTTGTCCGTCTTTTTTCTTTGACGTGGCAGTCTTTTGCCGACAGCCTATAGCCAAAACTCAGGATATTTGCGGGTCTTGGGGATATTGTTGACGATGAGGGCGACAAGAAGCATGACTGCTGCCCCCAGGGCAACGGGCATGAATACGTAAAGATACCCGAGATTATGCACACTCTCACCACCGATCACGGCAATCAGGGCCGTGGCACCGCCCGGCGGATGGAGGGTCTTGGTGAGATGCATGAGGGCGATCGAGGTGGCAACAGCCAAGGCCGCCGCCAGCCAGGGTTGTCCACCGAACCACAGGTAGGCGGTGACCCCGATAAAGGCTGAAAGGATATGGCCGCCCAACAGGTTACGCGGCTGGGCCAGAGGGCTGCGCACGGCTCCGTAAATGAGTACCGCCGATGCGCCGAAGGAGCCGATGAGCATGAGTAAGCCCTTCTCGTCAACCAGCCGGTAATGCAGCAGAGCAACTGCGGCAATGCCAAGAAAACTGCCAACCCATGACCAGCAGACCTCTACCAAACTCACCCGAGGTGGGCTCTGGCCACTGCCTTTCATTTTTTCTAAAAAGAGCATATTATCGGCCTCTACCGGGAGAAACAATAGGAGTTGACCAGATCTGTGCGGGTGACTATTCCTATCGGCCTGCCATCTCCGTCGACAATAGGCAGACGATTGATTCGCTTGTCGATAAAGAGAGCGGAAATAGTGCCGATAGTCATGTCATGCCCAGCGGTTATGGCCGGTGCAGTCATGATCTCCCCGATACTGTGATTACGCAGGAGTGTCGCCACGCAGCCCTTATTGTTCAGGCAGTGGGCGATGATCTGCATGAAAGAGGCGGCTTTGCCAACACCCATCTTCGCAAGAAAATCCTTCTCCGACACCACTCCGACAACTTTCCCTTCGGCGTCGACGACGGGTGCTCCGGAAATCTTTTTGTCGGCAAGAAAGGTTGCGGCTTGCCGCAGGTCCATGGCCGATTCGAGACAGTGCACTTCCTTGGTCATTATATCAGCCGCCTTCCGAGAATCCATTATCCGGGTAACGGCGTGACGATAAGCAAACTGAAAGATCTCTTTGAAATCACCTGGGCTGATGTCTAAATATCCCTGGATATCGCTCATCGCCTCAAGGATATCCCCTTCGGAAATGTTTAATGGGCTGCATAAATCAGCTTCTTTTTGTGGCATTGGATCCCTCCTGTTTTTGGCGGAATTGTCTGGAGTACATATCCAAACAGATAGTTTGGCATTTGTGTTTGACTTAGGTCAATCAGATTGTCAAAAGAGTTTGCTAGCATATAATTACATAGGAAGTAATAGGTTTTGTCGATTCAAATTTGCTTATTAAAGGAGAGTGCGGATGAATATTCATTACATTCAACATGTGGCGTTTGAAGGATTAGGCAGCATCGAGCCTTGGGTTCAACAAAATGCCCATTTTCTGACAGGAACTCGACCATACCTCAATGAAGAATTTCCACCTATTGAAGATATTGATATGTTAGTAGTGATGGGCGGTCCGATGAACATCTACGAAGAAAGCAAATATCCTTGGCTGGTGGAAGAAAAAAGGTTCCTTGACAAAGCGATCAGCAAGGGTCGGTCGGTCTTAGGCATTTGTCTTGGCGCGCAACTCCTTGCAGGTGTGCTTGGTGCGCGAGTATATGCCAACAAAAACAAAGAAATAGGCTGGTTTCCGGTGGAAACGACAGAAAATGCGCGCACCAGCACCCTGTTCAATACCTTTCCTCAGTGTCTGGAAGCGTTTCACTGGCACGGTGATACCTTCGATATTCCACAAGGGGCCAAGCAGATAGCTCGCAGCGCCGGCTGTGAAAATCAGGCTTTTGTTTATGATGAAAGAATTGTCGGGTTGCAATTTCATCTCGAAACAACCCTTGCGAGTGCCCAACAACTTATTGCCAACTGCGCTGACGAAATTGTCCCTGGACCTTACATTCAGGAAGTTCAGGAAATGGTTGCCAATAAACAGGGTTTTGCTGTTATCAATAGCACTCTGCAGGAATTGCTGGGCAAGATGTGGTAACATTTCTCTTTGCGCATCACCTAACAAATTACCTGACAAATTACGTCCCATTATTTATCCCCAAAAGTTAGTCTTTGACAACGGCTGAAATATCAACACCCGGAGAAAGAGCATGACCCATGAATACGACATCATAATCCTCGGCGCCGGCACCACCGCCTTTGCCGGAGCGCGCATCGCCGCCGCGGCCGGCAAGAAGGTGGCAATGATCGAGCAATCGCATATCGGCGGCACCTGTATCAACTGGGGTTGTATTCCGAGCAAGACCTTGATCCACAAGGCCGAAATGTACCACGCGGCCCGCAAGGGGATGCGCTGGGGCTTGAATCTGCAAGCCGGATCCCCGGATTGCGGCACTTTGATGCCCCTCAAGGAAGCGGCGGTGGAGACGATACGAACCAGCCACTACCAGCACGAATTGAACACTTCCGAGAATATCGATCTCATCCATGGTCGTGCCCGATTCTTTTCCCGCCAGGAAATCCAGGTCGACAAAGAGCGCTACCGGGCGCCGCATATCCTCATCGCCACTGGCGGCAGGCCGCGTAGCGTCGAACTCCCCGGCCTTGCGACGGTAAATCATCTCAACAGCCATAGCGCCATGCACCTCCCCTGCTTTCCCGAGTCGATTACCATTCTCGGCGGCGGGGTTATTGCCCTGGAGATGGGGCAGATGTTTGCCCGCTTCGGCACCCGGGTGACCATCCTCGAACGCGGCCCGCGCCTGCTCACCGAATTCGACCAGCGCCTCACCGAGCAATTCCGGCAGATGCTGCAGCGGGACGGAGTGGAAATCTTCTGCAATATAGTGGCCGAGCGGGTGGAAATGGTCGGCGTTAAAAGCTGTTTGTATGCCCGCATCAACGGGGCGGAGGTGGCCTTCGTCGCCGAGCGGCTGATGCTCGCCGTCGGCACCGAACCGGCAACCACGGGGATAGGCCTTGCAGAGATCGGCATTACCACCAATCCGGCCGGGTTCATAAAAGTCGACAGCCAGCTGCGAACCAATATCCCCGGCATCTGGGCGGCAGGCGATGTCACCGGCCCGCCCATGGTCGCTCCGAACGGGGCGCGGGAGGCACAGATCGCCGTCAGGAACATGCTTTATCCCCAGGCCGGTCATAGGATCGATCACCGTTTCTCGCCGATGGCGGTATTCGTCGATCCGGAATTCGCAACAGTCGGCCTCACCCATGAACAGGGGGAAACGCACGGCTACCGGGTGGTCACCACCTATCTCCAGCTCGACCGGGTACCGAAGGCCCATGTCATGGGGGAAATGCTCGGCGGCGTGCTGCTCACCGCCGAACAGGGCAGCGGCAAAGTCCTCGGGGTGCAGCTGCTCTGCCCGCGAGCCGCCGATATCATCCATGAAGCAACGCTTGCAGTTCGCTTCGGCCTGACCGTAGTGGATCTCGCCACAACCGTCCACGTCTACCCGAGCATCAGCGATGGCCTCAGGCAGGCGGCCCTCTTAAATGCGACGGAACAGGGCTTGCTGTAACGCCCCAGGCCACTTAATTCAAGGAGAACACCCCATGCCGATACCCGGAAATCTCTTGACCACGGCGATGGCCGTCATGCCCCATAAAAATGTCGAAGAGGCCCTGAAATTGGCCTTGACCCTGGATGTACCGTTTTGGCCGCAACTGCCGAATCTCAGTTACTACGAAGATATGTATGTCCAGGCGGCGGAGCATTTCCCCGGCATTGTTCTCGATCTTGAGAAAAAAACTCTGCACTTTTCAATGGACAAGTTTATTGGCGAATTTGAAGAGACCATGAGCCGCTTTGACGATCCGTCCTACTTCGATATCAGCGAGCAGTATTCACAGGTTTACCACCGATTTTTATCCGAGGATTTCGCAGACAGACCGGCTATTCGCGGCCAGCTGGAAGGGCCGATCAGTTTCGGTTTCAATATCCTTGACCAGGACAAACGCCCGATCCTCTTCGATGACTCGATTCGACCCTTTATGTTCGAGTTTATGGCCAAGAGAATCAATGTCCAGCTTGCCCGGCTGAAACAAAAAAACGCCAATGCCTTCATGTTCATTGACGAACCGGGATTGCAGTTTATATTTTCGGCGATGTCCGGCTATGGCGAACAGAAGGCAAAAAGCGATCTCGACGAATTTTTCGCAATGGTCGATGCCCCGAGGGGTATCCATCTGTGCGGCAACCCTGACTGGGATTTCCTCTTGGGCCTTGATATGGATATCCTGTCGATGGATATCTACACCAATGCCGAGATCTTTGCCAACTGCGCCGGATCGATAAAAAAGTTCTTGGATCGTGGCGGAATAATCGTCTGGGGCATTATCCCGACCGGTTTTGCCGCATTTTCCAAGGAAAGTCTTGGGTTCCTCAGTATGAAACTGGAAGGCATCTGGCGGCATCTAAGCAAAAAAGGACTGGAGATCGAATACATAATTTCCAGAAGCATGCTCTCGCCGGCGACCTGCTGCCTCGTCAATCAGGATGGGGGGCAAACCGTCGAGAAGGCCTTTGCCATGGTAAACTATCTCTCGCAAAGCCTCAGGGAAAAATACAATTGTCGTTAAACCCAACGGATCTTCCTGACCACCGCACGCTCGTAGGTGGGCTACTTTCACTGGCCTCTGATTATGCGGGACGATGTTGAAGGGAGTTGTGCTCTTTTTTGGGCAATGGTAAGATGTTCATCATGAAATAAAGTTAAAAAGGCCCTTAGGGCCGAAGAGGAAACCATGAGCCTTTTTTGGAATAAATCGGCCAAGAACGACCGTCATCCGGGCTATCCCGACCTGCCGCTTGACCTGCGCGTGGGCGCGATCCTCAACCTCGATCTGGGCGAGATCCTGCGCTACGAGGGCCTGGACCTGACCGTTGCCCTGCCCCAGGAAGAGTTGATCGTCTCCGGAGTGTCCAGCCAGAATCTTTTCGGCATGCGCATTGCCCGGGTTTACGCTAATCAGGGGGAGGTACGGTGGCTGGTGCAGCTCAACTGCGAGGCCGATGGGACGCCTAAGGACGTAAGCGTGTTCACCTGCACGCAGGAGATCTATCCTCCCAATGCCGAGGAATGGGACGTCTGGCTCGGCGAGGGTGGTCTGATAGGCGGGCCGGACATCAACGCACCCAACGGTAAGACCTATCAACGCGCCTGGGGCCAGGGTCAGTACATGCCCCCGGTTGAGAGCGACGAGGCCGTGTATGCGGACGCCAAGGCCGCGCCCGCCTCCATCGCCCACAAGATGATGCTCTACAGCCGTGACCTTGGCGACGAGGCCACGGAGTACATGTTTTTGTCCGCGGACGAAACGCCGGATGAGGCCCTGGTCCGGGTTTGGGTTGGCGTGAGTATGTTCACGGGCGCCCTCAAGGTGTTTTAACGCGGCAATCGTGATTGACGTTTTTTTGCGGTTTGCTACGCCTGGCACCGTCGCGGCTGCCGCCAGGCGGGAAAATTGCCGAGACCGCGACACTCCACTTCACCCAAACGCCGATGTAAGGAGGGGGAAAACATGAAACGATTTCTCTGGCCGGTTCTCCTGGCTGTTTTCCTGGGCCTGGTTGTAGCCCAGGGCCTTGAACCAGTGGCCACCCTGGCCAAATCAACCAGTTCGAGCAGTTCCAGCAGCTCCAGCAAATCCTCTTCCTCGGGGTTCTCGAGTTCGTCGAGATCTTCTTCCTCCTCCCCCTCATCGTCCTCGACGGGAAGCAGCGGCTTTAGCAGCTCGACCGGAAAATCGACGGGAACGTCCAGCTCGGCACCCGCGTCATCCGCCTCTTCCGGCAGCTCGGGGTTCAGCAGTTCTTCCGGGGCCTCGACTTCGGCCGGGCAAGCCTTGGGTGCCAAGTCCACTTCGTCTTTCGCCGCCGCGGGCAGTGCCTCGGTCTCCAAGCAGGCCGCAGCCAAGTCCTACACCGAGTACTCCTCGCGCTTCGGCAAGAGCGGCAACCCGGTTAGCCCCTCTTCCCAGTCCAGCTCGCCGACGGTTACTCGGACCTATACCACCTACCACGAATACTATACCTACCGTGACAGCTATTACTCCTCCCGTGGTTGGTTTGTACCCTCCTATGCCTACCATAGCTATCCCTCTTTTGGACTCTGGGACGGCGTGTTCCTGTGGGCGCTCCTGAGCCACTCCACCGGCCCGGGATTCTACTACAACAACTGGTCGGACCCGGGCGTGCAGGCTTGGCGTAGGGAAGCCGAAAATCAGGCCAAGGACAACGCCGAGCTCCGCCAGCAATTGAAAGACCTCGACGCCAAAGTCGAGGACATGAAGAAGACCGGTGTCGCGGCCAAGCCCGGGACTCTTCCCGAGGGTGTGGACGATTCCGTGGCCTACGCCGCCGACCAGGTGGTCAAAGAGGGCTCCCCCACCTCCGCCAACAAGGGTGGCGGCTGGAAGACCTGGGCCCTGCTTATTATCGTCATCGGACTTAGTGTGTTCGCGGTGAAGCTGTTTATGAATCGCCGCAAGCGCTTTTATTAATATACAAACAAAAGAGGTTACCTCTATGGGTTTTTTTACACAATTCGCATCACAGAAGATCGAGGACGTCAAGTCCGGCTTTATTAAGTTGATCGTTGAATTTGATCCCGAGTCGGCCACCGAGGCCCAGATAGCCGAACTGGACGAGATCCTGACGAAGATCACCAAACAGATGGTTCTGGCCAAGAACTCCTGGGACAAGGAACAACGCGAGGCCGTGGAGATCAAGAAGAACTACGACCTGCGCATGGGCGCCGCCGAACGTCTTCAGACGAGACTCGATGCCGAGACCGACCCCGAACAGAAGGCCAAGGTTGAGACAAGCCTTGGCAAGCTTATCGACGAACTAGAGCGCATGGGATCGGAGGTTGATCGCGAGGCCCGCGAGGCCGAGGAAGCACAGCAGTACTACACCGAGCTGAACGACGCCGTGAAGACTGCAGCCGCACGACTGAAGGAGGCCCGGTCAAAGATGGCCGAGGCCAAGCGCCGCATGGACATGGCCAAGATCAGGGCCGAACGGGCCCATGAGCAGGAGGAACGCGCTCAGGTCCTGTCCGGCATCAAAAAGGACGCCGGGCATATCGGCGTGGCCTTTGACGCCATGAACAAGCGGGCCGAGGAAATGGAAACCGATGCCGAGGTGCATAAGCAAAAGGCCAATCTGCTGTCCGTACCCAAGGAAACCGAGGACCCGCTTATCGCCCAGGCCCTGAAAGAGGCCGCCGGCGAAAAACCCAAGGGTTCGCTCAGCGACCGCCTTGCCGCCCTTAAGAAGTAAGCGGATTTGCAATTCTGGGGACAGAATACCACCCTCCGGTTAATGTATTCTGTCCTCCAGATCTCCCTTGCCGATGTTTAATTACCCGTTGGTGATTCCTGAAAAAGGGGATGTTCATGATTTACGATACGTTGGAAAACGCCAACCGTTATGCGGCGCTGCATGGGGGGTTTGCTAAGGCCTTTGCCTTCCTTGGACGACCGGATCTGCGGGAGTTAGCCGTGGACAGATACGCTATTGATGGCGACCGGGTTTTTGCCATGGTGACAAAAAAGCAGGGTCGCGGCAAAAACGAGGCACAGCTGGAAGTCCATGAGAAGTATATCGACATCCAGGTGGTGCTGGACGGGACCGACGAGATCGGCTGGCGGCCCGCGTCCCTCCTCCGACAACCGGCAGGGCCGCTTGACCTGGAAAGAGATATCCGCTTCTTCGCCGACCCTCCTGTTGCCTGGCTGCCGGTTGGACCGGAGATGTTTGTCATCTTTTTCCCGGAGGATGCCCATCTGCCGTTGATTGCCTCCGGGGTGCTCCATAAGGTTGTGGTCAAAGTGGCGGTGGCCAAAGGGTGAGTCGAGGCAACGAGGCAAACCGACACGATAATTCTGGCGTGTAAGGAAAAAAGATCAGTGAAATACTATTTCTACGCCCTCGGGGCTATTCTCTGTTGGGCGAGTTTGCCGGCGGCAACCGGCTCCGGCCTGAAGGCGCTGTTTACTGAAGAACTGATGTTCTACAGCTTTGCCAGCGCTGCGGCCTTTCTCTATGTCCAGGATCTTGTGACCCTGCGGACCGCCAAGATATACTTCCCTGGGCCGAAGGCATCGCTGATGGGGGTGTGGGGGATTTTTCTTTATCACTATATCTACTACCTGGCCCTCAATAATGCCCCACTCGCCGAAGGAGCAATTCTCGCCACTACCTGGTCGTTTTGGATCGTGGTGTTTTCCTCGCTCCTCCTTTTTAGAAAGCTCAAACTGTCCATCGTTATTACCGCCCTGGTCGGATTGTTCGGCGCCGGACTGGTGATCAGCGCCGGCAAGGAGCTGTCCTTTGACACGGGCTATATGAAGGGCTATTTGCTGGCGCTGTTATGCGGCCTTATCTGGTCCAGCTTTTCCGTTGGTCTCGCGCATATGAAGGTGAAAAAGGAACCGATGACCGCCTTCACCCTGTACGCGGCGCTTTTGTCGGCTGTCCTCTTTGTACTGACCATGCCCCATGCAATGCCGTCGCTTGCCGCCTTGGGGTCGGCGGTGTATCTCGGCTGCGTTCCTCTCGGTCTGTCATTTTTCTTATGGAATCGGGCCATGACCCACGGTAATGTAGTGGTCATCGGTTTTCTCAGCTATCTGACGCCGCCGCTGGCGGTACTTCTAGTGGCGGTAATTCATCACCAGGTGGTGTCGGGGCGGGTGCTGCTCGGGATGGGGGTTATCTTGGTCGCTTCCCTGCTGGGTCGGATTCTTGTGAAGATAGAAGAAAAAAAGGCATAGTCCGGGGATCACTCCCGGTCGTGGTGGGTGAGAAAGTCGGTCATGCGAATCCGGTAATCGACGATATCTTTTCTCAGCGAAGAGAGGCTGGCCATCTTCTCATCGACCTTGGCGATATGGTTGTCGAGTATTTCGATAAGTTTTGGCGTAATCTTGGTAAAGTCGTTTTCGTGAATATCGAAAATGTCGGAAAGGTCCTTCATCTCTTTCAGAGAAATCCCCATGGTTTTCAACTTGAGGATGAACTTCAGGCGGAGCACCTCGTCTTTCGAGTAGGTACGGGTGCCGCCGCCCAGCCTATCTGTCTTACCCATGAGGCCTATCTCTTCATAGTAGCGGATTGTCCGGGTGGTGATATCGAGGGTTTTTGCCAGTTCACCGATTTGTACCGGTTTGATTTCAGGTTTGTTCATGCTGGTTTTCCTTTAAAGCAACAACCGTTACGGCCGACAGTGCCTTTCACAGGTATCCAGCAGTGTCGTAAGCCGCGTGTTTCAATGGCTTTGAAAGATGTTCGAGGGGAGATCCGAGCAGCTTTACATTTACCTTTACGTAATGCGTTTAAGCTAAGGTAGCATGCCGGCCATTAACCTGTCAAATAAAAAAATCAATATAGCGCCACGTTTTCTTTGCCTTTGCGGAAGATTTGCAGCAGCCCGAGAAAAATTCTTGACCTTTACGTAAACACAATTTATAAGGAGAGTTAAAGAAATTATCAGCGAGGCCCGGCGCATGCTCATCGGCAGGGCACTCACTCGAAAAAATACAAGAATGCGTTACGGCTTTGGAGAAGACCATGGAATTCACCCGAGAAATTTACTGGAATGTCGGTCATGGCGCCTGGACCTTGGTACCCATGTATCTGCTGGCGGCGATCGCCATCGGCTTGCTGGTTAGAGGGTTCTTGCAAAGGGTCACGGTTTACAAACAGGGGCTGCCGCTCAACAGAACCGACCAGCTTGGCAGGCGTATAGGCCTCATGCTTGAAAACATGCTGCTGCAGAAAAAGGTGACAAGGGTGCCGTGGCCAGGACTGCTGCACGGACTCTTTTTCTGGGGATTTGCCCTCCTCTTTATCGGCACGACCCTGATTGTCATTCAGGCCGATTTCACCGATCTGCTGTTTAATATTAAATTCTTGAAAGGCACCTTCTATAAACTCTTTTCCATCGTCCTCGATCTGGCCGGGCTGGTCTGTATCGTCATGCTCGGCGGCCTCTTGGTGCGCCGCTATTTTTTTGCTCCCGAAGGGCTTGAGACCAAGAAAGACGATGCGATTATGCACGGCCTCATGCTCACCATCCTCGTCACCGGGTTTATCATTGAGGGCGCACGGATGGCGGTAACGGAACTGGGTACACCCCTGGCCATGTGGTCGCCGGGCGGGCTGGTGGTGGCCAAGGTCCTCGTCGGCATCGGTATCGGCAAGGGCGGTTTGCTCCTCCTGCACAAACTCACCTGGTGGTTTCATCTTCTCCTGGTGATGGGCTTTTTTATCATCATCCCGCTCACTAAATTCAGGCATATTTTTACCACCAGCAGCAACTATCTTTTCTCCGATCTCGGCCCGAAGGGCAAACTGGTAAATCTTGACCTGGAAAATGAGGCCAGTGAGACCTTCGGGGCGACGACCATCAAGGAGATGACCTGGAAGGATATCTTCGATGCCGACGCCTGTACCCTCTGCAAACGCTGTCAAGATCGTTGCCCGGCCTTTGCCACCGGCAAGCCGCTGTCGCCGATGAAGGTGATTAATCAACTGGGAGAGGTCGCCTTTACCAACCCCGAGGCCAACCTGATCGAGATTATCGGCAAGGATGTCCTGTGGTCCTGCACCACCTGCCGGGCCTGCCAGGAGATTTGTCCGGCGGCCATTGAACATGTCGGCAAGATCATCGAACTGCGCCGTTCTATGGTCCTGATGGAAGGCGAGTTTCCGGGCGAGGAAGTGATGACCGCCATGGAGGCGACCGAGGTCAACGGCAATCCCCTCGGCATAGGCTATGCCGAAAGAGGCGACTGGGCGGAAGGCCTGGGCATTAAACCCCTGGCCGACGATGCCGAGGTCGATGTCCTCTTTTTCGTCGGCTGTTACGGCTCCTTTGATAAGCGCAATATCGCCGTCGCCAAGAGTTTTGTGAAACTTTGTCAGGCTGCGGGAGTAAAGATAGGCATCCTCGGTAAGGAAGAAAAATGTTGCGGCGAGCCGATGCGCAAAATGGGCAATGAATACCTGTATCAGAGCCTGGCCGTGGAAAATATCGAACAAATCAAGGCCTATGGGGTGAAGAAAATCGTCACCACCTGTCCGCACTGCTACAATACCCTGGCTAAGGATTATCGCGATCTCGGCCTTGAGATACCGGTTGAGATCTACACCGTCTTTCTTGAGCAGCTCATAGCGACCGGGAAACTCAAGATTGATACGGCCGATTTGTCCTGCACCTACCATGACTCCTGTTATCTCGGGCGGCACAACGACATCTACGAGGCGGGACGAAACCTCATTGCTGCAGCCGGCGGCAAGCTGGTGGAGATGGATAAAAACCGGGACGAGGCGTTTTGTTGCAGCGCCGGCGGCGGCCGCATTCTCGCCGAGGAAAAGATCGGCGAACGGATCAATATCAAAAGAGTGAAAATGGCGGCGGAAACCGGAGCTTCAACCCTGATATCCAACTGCCCCTTCTGCTTGACCATGTTTGAGGACGGCGTCAAGGGCGCCGGGGTAGAGGAAAGGCTCCGGCCGAAAGACATCGCCGAGGTGTTGGCGGAACGTATCCATTAATCGAAAAAACCTAAGCAAATAGAACAACTGGAGGGAGAGCATGAAAATTCTCGTTTGTATAAAACAGGTTCCCGATATGGAATCAAAATTCAAGATAGATGCCGGCGGCACCTGGTATGCAAAGACCGACCTCGCCTGGCGGATGAACGAATACGACGAATACGCCGTGGAGCAGGCGGTGCAGTTGAAAGAGCAGGTAAAAGACGCCGATTTGACGGTGCTGTGCATCGGCTCCGACCAAGTGAAAGAAACCATGAAGAAGGCTCTCGCCATGGGCTGCGACCGCGGTGCCCATATTGCCGACAGCAATGCCTCCGGCAAGGAACCCTTCGAGATTGCCGGCATCATCGCCGAATATGCCAAGGACAAAAATTTCGATCTGATCTTCACCGGCATGCAATCCCAGGATCGCGGCAGCGGCCAGGTTGGTGTCCTGGTGGCCGAGATGCTCGGCCTGCCGAGCGTTTCCACCGTCGTCCACTTTGCCTACACCGGTGGCACAGTGCAGGTAAAACGCGAGCTTGAGGGCGGCATCAAGGCCTGCGTCACAGTGCAGGCCCCGGTCGTCATCACCTGCCAGCTCGGCATGAACACCCCGCGCTACCCCACCCTGCCGAATATCATGAAGGCCAAAAAGAAGGAACTGCTGACCATCCCGGTGGCGGACCTGCTCAAGGTTGCGGCCCGCCAGGAAACGGCCAAAATGTATTTCCCGGAAAAGAAAGGCGGTGGTCTGGTGCTCGAAGGGGATATTGCCGAACTGGCCGACAAACTGATCAAAATCTTGAAAGAGAAAACCGCTGTTCTGGCATAGGAGAGGATAATGAAAATATTGCTTATTGCAGAAAGCCGGGAAGGCAAGCTTCTCGGTGGAACCTATGAACTCGCGGCCTTCGCTGCCAAGATGAATGCCGAGAGCGTCATGTTTCTGGTCGGCGATGACACCGTCCTGCCGAAATACGCCGGCAAACTCTATCTGGCCGATGGCAAGGCTGCCGGCGAATATAATCCCGATGTCCATAAGCAGCTGGTTCTTGACGTCATCGCCAAGGAGAATCCGGACATGGTGGCCCTCTGCCATTCATCCTACGGCTGGGACCTGGCGCCACGCATCGCCTATGCTTTAAAAGCCGCACAGATCTCCGAGGTGGTCGGTGTGGTCGACGGAGTGCCGGTGGTGCCCGTCTGTAACTCCAAACTGCGTCGCGACGTCAAGGCAAAAACCGTAAAATCGGTGGTCACCCTGCAGGCCGGGGCCTTTGGCCTTGCCGACGAGCCGAGCGGCACTCCGGAGGTTGAAAAAATCGCCGTCGCCGGAGCAGGACGGGTACAGTTCACCGGCTATGAGCAGGCCGCCGCCGGCGGTGTCGACCTCGGCAAGGCCCAGGTTATCGTCTCCGCCGGCCGCGGTATCGGCAAGCCGGAGAATGTGGCGATGATCGCCGCTCTTGCCAAGGCCTTGGGCGGGGAATACGGGGCGAGCCGGCCGGTGGTCGATTCCGAGTGGGTCGAGCATAATCGCCAGGTGGGCACTACCGGCCAGACCGTCACCCCGAAACTCTACATCGCCTGCGGTATTTCCGGGGCCATCCAGCACCTTGCGGGGATGAAGAAATCGGAGTTCATCGTGGCCATCAATACGGACCGCGACGCCCCCATCGGCGATGTCGCCGACGTTTTGGTGGTAGCCGATCTGAAGCAGTTTGTGCCTCTCTTCACCGAAAAAATTCAATCCCTGTAAGAGGCCCGGACCCTATGATAGAAGAAATTTTTGCGACACTGTCGCAATCCTTTGTACCGAAGACCCTTTTCCAGCCGATAAGCTTTTACTTTTCTTTGGGGGATGTAAAAAAGACCGTCGAACTGAGCAGTGACAGTTGCCGGGTGACCGACGGCAAGGCTGTTGAAAACGCCGACTGTGTCTGCAAGACCAGTCCGGAATTTTTCCTGCGGATCTGGCAGGACAACTATCGGCCGGGGATGAAGGATTTTATGACCGGCACGATCAAATCCAATAACCCCACGGCACTGCAGGATTTCCTCCGCAGTTTTGGCAAAGGGACCTGATTTTTATTGAGAGGAAAATAAGCAAATGGAATACCTGACAGAAATAAAGGTGCGGGGCTATCATGCCGATTTCTATGGCCATGTCAACAATGCCAGATACCTTGAGTTTTTTGAAGAAGACCGCTGGGCACACCTGGAATCGAAAATCGATCTGCGGAAATGGGCGGAGAAGGGCCTTATTTTCCTCGTGGTCAATATCAATGTCAATTATCGTCGGGCGGTTCCGGTTGGCGAAACCCTGCTGGTCACCACAAAACTTGAAAAAATAGGCAATAGAAGTGTGGTGCTCAAGCAGGAGATCCTTCTGAAGGAAAACAAGGCTGTGGCGGCCGATGCGCTCATCACCTTTGTCATTTCCGATCGGAGTGGTCGGGCAGTAACCATGGATGGCGAGGTTCGAACGGAGATTGAGAAGCTGCAGTAGCTGCGAACAAGACCTGGTTTCCGCCCTCGTCACCGGCTTGCAGGGTAATGATATCTGCCAACCAGGATTTATAGTTGACATTCATTGCGTTTATATATTAATCAGCAAGAGTAGAAGTGGAGGAGAAATTTTGGCTCGCTGATTAACCTGAACGTAAAAGTTATATTTTTCGAGGAGGCTTTCTATTTCGTCGTTATTCCGATGAAATAGAGGGTGTTGAAGCGTCTGTCGATGGCCTGACAGATTCGTGGAAGAGCATGGCTACCAGCTTGGGATTCGGGGCGGTTGTCTATTCTTCCTCGGCCCATGCCGCTCTTGTGTATGGGAAAAATCTTTCAAGCCAAGGCAGTAAGAATCTAATACTGAAGGGAGAAAGGTATGAAAAAAGCGATTTCCGTACTGGCATTAACATCCATTTTAACTGCGGGGTCGGCCATGGCTTCCGGTTGGCGTATTCCGGAGCAGTCGGTTGATTCCACCGCCAAGGCAGGGGCTAACATTGCCTCGGCCAGCAGGGCCGACGCAGCGTATTTTAACCCAGCCAACATGTCATGGATGGAAAACACCTGGTCTACCCAGCTCGACGTCACCTATATCCACCTTACTCCTATCGATTATGACGATGCCCGAACCTCCAGATACGATGGCAAGTCGGAAGATGAAAACTTTTATTTGCCGACTGGTTTCGTCGTATCACCCTCCTATGGCGGAGCACGTTTCGGTCTGGCGATAGTCGAGCCCTATGGATTAGCAAAACGTTGGAATTCCCCCTACGAGAAAGCCGCTGCCGAAGCGTTTAAGCTGGCGGTCGTCGAAGTGAATCCCAACGTATCGTATAGCTTTGCCAATAAGGTTTCAGTTGCTGCCGGTGCCAGGATGCTCTATGCAGATGCCACCGTTCAAAGCGATGCCAGCGGCATTGGCGTACCTCTTTCCCGAGATATGTCCGCCGATACAGTGGAATGGGGATGGAATGCGGCGATTTCCGTCAAACCAATAGACAAATTGAATATTTCCGCAACCTATCGATCAAACGTTGATTTGAACTTTGAAGACGATGCAACCAAACTCAACTTGCTGGGGAGAAGAGTAAACCCTGCCGCCAAGGTAACCATCCCGGCACCTGCGGTATTTGCCCTCTCTACCGCCTATAATATACTTGACAACCTCAATGTAGAATTGACCTGGGACAGGACCTTCTGGTCCAAATATAAAAACCTCGATTTCGATTTCACCCCGGTAATCCCCGGCAACCCCTTTGAGCCTGCCCAGGCAAGGGATTGGACAGATACCGATGCCTTCCGCATCGGCGTGACCTATGGCGTCACCAAGAGCCTTGATCTCATGGTCGGTTTTGGCCATGACCAAAATCCGGCTCCGACCAATAAAGTCGGCTTTGAACTTCCCGACTCCGATGCATGGCTGTATTCGCTGGGTGCGCAATATAAGATCAACGACAAGCTGGACGTTGGTATAGCCATGCTTTATGACCATAAAGAAACCCGCAAGGTCGAGGTTAACCCGACTGACAGGGTATATGGCGAATTCACCGACGCATCGGCGCTCCTGATTTCTGTCGGCCTGAATTACCGATTCTAAGAGATCTTTTGCAGAAGAAAATCAAACCCCCTTGTTGCACCGGCAGCAAGGGGGTTTGTCGTTTTTACGGAAACTAAAGACCGCGCAGATATTCGGGCTTGAGGCCAACTTTACCCTCAAGAGCCCGGGCGAGAAGCTGCAGGGTGGCCTCTTTGTCCTGCGGCAGTTTGGCCTTGATCGGCAGGTAGTTCGAGGCGTGATTGGCATGAAAATAGCCGTTTGTAAGCTCGGTTTCGGCGATCATGATCGCCAGCTCTTCGAGCATTTCCTTGGACGAAAGAAGAGCAAATTCGCCCCGGTTCGAGGCCTGAAAGAGCGGCGTGTTCGGGGTGAGCATGAGACTCAGGGCGCCGACATATTCCGGGTCGATAGCCGTCAGGACCCGACCGGTTTCCCGGGCATGGACATGGGAACGCTCCCTGCCGGCTATACCGAGGAGGACGGTAATCGACAGCTTAATACCGGCGGCGCGCAGCTTTCTGCCCATGTCGATCATTCGCTCCGCATCCGCGCCCTTATTGATGTTTTTCAGGGTGACGTCATCCCCCGATTCAAGGCCCATATAGGCAATACCCAAGCCGTTTTCATGCAGTTCCCGAAGCTGTTCCGGGCTTTTCATACGGATGCTCTTAGTGTTGGCGTAGGTGCCGATTCTCGTGACCCAGGGCAGTTTGCCGCGGATGGCGGCAAGGATTGCAAGCAGCCTTTCCTGCGGCAGGATGAGGGCGTCGCCGTCGCAGAGAAACAGCCGGTCCTGGTTGCGGCAATGCAGGGCGGCGAAGTCGATATCGGCCATGATCGTCTCGTCGTCCTTGATGGAAAACCGAGACCCCTTGTACATGCCGCAGAAGGTGCATTTATTGTGGGAACAGCCGGTGGTGATCTGCAGGAGAATCGAGTAGGCTTCACTCGGTGGCCGGAAAATGTTGCCTTGATAGTGCATAGTCTTTTTTTGGGGTCTGAGTTGATAAAATGGCTTGTCCCCTTCACTTATAGTACACAAAGCTTACACTGCAACAGAAAACCTTCCTCTGCTGGAAGGCCGAGACAAAGGATTGAATAAATAATGAATATCTCCAAGCCGCTGTATCCTCATCTCCTGCAACCCCTCGATCTCGGGTTCGTGACCCTAAAAAATCGCGTTCTCATGGGCTCCATGCACACCGGCCTTGAAGAAGAAAAAGACGGCTTTCACCGTATGGCCGCCTATTTTGCCGCCCGCGCCGAGGGCGGGGTCGGACTGATCGTCACCGGCGGCGTGGCCCCAAACCGCGCCGGCTGGGTGGCACCGTTTTCGCTCCGGCTGGCAAAAGCATCGCAGGTGGAAGAGCATCGCCTGATAACCGATGCGGTGCACCGGGCAGACGGAAAAATCTGTATGCAGATCCTCCATGCCGGGCGTTATGGCTATCACCCGCTCTGTGTGGCGCCGTCGACGATTAAGGCGCCGATAAACCGCTTCAAGCCGAGGGCGCTCAGCGACCGGGGGGTAAGATCGACCATCCGCGACTTCGTTACCTGTGCCACCCTTGCCCGGGATGCGGGTTATGACGGAGTCGAGATCATGGGCTCGGAAGGCTATCTCATCAACGAGTTTATTGCCCGCAAAACCAATCTGCGCGAAGACCAGTGGGGCGGCTCTTTTAACAACCGCATCCGCTTTCCCCTGGAGATCGTCCGCGGTGTTCGCCAGGCTGTGGGCCCGAATTTTATTATCATCTACCGGCTGTCGATGCTCGATCTGGTCAAGGGCGGCAGCACCTGGGAAGAGGTAGTCATGCTGGCGAAAGAAATCGAGCAGGTCGGGGCGACCCTCATCAACACCGGCATCGGCTGGCACGAGGCCAGGGTGCCGACCATCGCCACCATGGTGCCAAGGGCCGGGTTTACCTGGGTGACCAAGCGATTGATGGGGCAGGTAGGGATACCCCTGATAACCACCAATCGCATCAACATGCCTGAGGTGGCGGAAGCGGTGCTGGCGGAAGGATGCGCCGACATGGTTAGTATGGCCAGGCCCTTTCTCGCCGACCCGGACTGGGTGCGAAAAGCCAAAGAAGGAAGGAGCCTAGAGATCAACACCTGCATCGGCTGCAATCAGGCCTGTCTCGACCATATTTTCGCCAGGCAGTCGGCCACCTGCCTGGTCAATCCCAGGGCCTGCCGGGAAACGATCATGCCCTTTGTGAAGACCGCAGCCGCGAAAAAGGTGGCGGTGGTCGGCGCCGGTCCGGCCGGCCTTGCCTGTGCCGTTACCGCTGCGGCAAGAGGCCATCAGGTCACCCTCTTTGAGGCAAGCGGCGAGATCGGCGGCCAGTTCCGTCTCGCCCGGCAAATTCCCGGCAAGGGTGAATTTGCCGAGACCCTCCGCTATTATCAACAGCAGGTGCAGCTGAACGGTGTTAGCATGAGGCTGCAAGTCGCCCCCACCGCGGCCGAGTTGCAGGCCTTTGCGGAAATCGTCATCAGCACAGGGGTAAAGCCGCGGCCAATCGACATCCAGGGCAGCGAGGGCACGAACGTCTCACTTTACCCCGAGGTGATCACCGGCAGGAAGCTGGTCGGCGCTCGGGTAGCGATAATCGGCGCCGGCGGCATCGGCTTTGATATGGCCACCTTCCTCCTGCACGAACGGTCAGGTCCGGAAACCCCTGCCGCCTTTATGGGCGCCTGGGGCGTTGACATGGAATACGGCGGCGAGGGCGGTCTGGGGGAGGTGCGCAGGGAGGCTCCGGCGAGAACAATTTATCTGCTGCAGCGCAAGACCAGCAAGCCGGGGGTGAGGCTCGGTAAGACCACCGGCTGGATTCACCGGTCGATTCTCAAAAAGAACGGTGTCAAGATGCTCATCGGGGTGGAGTATCTGGCCGTCACCGCCGAGGGCCTGCGCATCCGCCATGAAGGCCGCGAGCAGCTCCTTGAAGTCGATGATGTGGTGGTCTGCGCCGGGCAGATGTCGGAGCTTGGCCTGGCAAAAGAACTCGACGCCTTAGGGATGCGCTATCATCTCATCGGCGGCGCCCTGAAGGCTGGCGAACTCGACGCCAAGCGGGCTATTGCCCAGGGGACGGAGGTGGCTGACCGACTGTAGGGGCGCAACTTATGCCGCTGCGCTTTTCAAGGGATAGGCACCAAGAAGCGTATGCAGCGCCCCGTTTCTCGTCAGCTGGCTTTTATAGAGGTTGAAGGCGGTAACCGTAAACTCGGGAGTACGCAGGAAGGCATTGCCAGCCAAGAACTGCTGGAGATGGTGGAGCGGCGAGTTGTTGAGTCTTGCCAGAGTCAGGTGTGGAGCATATTTCTGTTTTTCGCGCGGGATAGCGATTTCCCCGAGTTTTTTCTCAATTGCCTGACGAAGAGCCACGAGGTTATCCGGCGGTTGCACTCCGACCCAGAGAACCCGAGGCGTGCCGCGCGGCGGAAAGGTGCCGACACCCTGCAAACTTAAGGTAAACTGCAGCCGGGAGATTTCCGAAAGTGCCCCTTCAATATCCAGCAACCTGCTGCCTTCCACCTCGCCGATGAATTTCAGGGTGAGATGCATCTGCTCGTCCGGCACCGGCCGGGCACCCGGAATCGACCTGCCAAGACCGGCAATCTCGGCCTTGATGGCTGCGGGAATGGCAATGGCAATGAACAGGCGGAGCATCTTCGCCTCCTTCTCATGGTGGTTGTCGGGGTAAGAGGACCGTATTCAGCGGATTGTAAGCAAAAATGCGCCGCCGGACAACAAGAAGAACACCAGAGCCAGCATAATAAGCCCGGATGCCCACCTCGTTGTTGACACAACCTCTTTGATTACATAGAGTTCCACATAAGTACATCACCTTCTGGAACATAAATGTCACTCGCCTGTCAGCCAATGAGGAGGAGACCATGGATCTGAAAAATACCCGTACCACCATCCTGAGTGAAGGAACCGCTGAAGAAAAACGTGCAGAGATTCTTGAATATTTCCATAGAACCTATGCCCTCGACGAGCAGCTGTACGATCATCTGGCAAGCGATGCAACCTTCTATCTGCGCCCCGAGCCCCTGCGCCATCCGCTCATTTTTTATCTCGGCCACACTGCCTCCTTTTATATCAATAAACTGAATATCGCGAGACTCATCGACCGGCGGATCAATCCGGCCTACGAATCGATGTTTGCCATCGGCGTCGATGAGATGTCCTGGGACGATCTCAGTGCTAAAAACTACAACTGGCCACGTGTCGAGGACGTCCGCGCCTATCGCCGTGAGGTGCGGGAGTATGTGACCGGGGTTATCGGCAGTCTACCGCTGACGTTGCCGATAACCTGGGACTCACCATTCTGGGCGATCATGATGGGCATCGAACATCAACGCATCCATATCGAGACCTCCTCGGTCATCATTCGCCGCCTGCCGATTGATCAGGTTAGGCATCTTGACGGCTGGGACCCTTGTCCGCTCGTCGGCAAAGCTCCGGAAAACAGCCTCCTGCCGGTGAGCGGTGGCAAGATCGTGCTTGGCAAGGACAAGGATCATCCGCTGTATGGTTGGGATAATGAATTCGGCATACGCCAATCCGAGGTTTGGGATTTTAAAGCCGGCAAATATCTGGTGTCCAACGGCGAATATCTTGGCTTTGTCGAGGATGCCGGCTATGAGAAAGAGCAGTACTGGACCGAGGAAGGCTGGCGCTGGACACAGTACAGCAAGGCCCGCCACCCCCTGTTTTGGCAGGGTGAGGCGGGGGCCTACCGGTTTCGCACCCTTGCCGGGATCATCGATATGCCGTGGAACTGGCCGGTCGAGGTCAACTACCTGGAGGCCAAGGCCTTCTGTAATTGGCTCGCCGAGAAAAAAGGGACGAAAATTCGCCTGCCGAGCGAGGACCAGTGGTACCGGCTGCGCGACCTGCATGAGATTCCCGATCAGCCTTATTGGACGAAAGCTCCCGGCAATATCAATCTTGAGCACTGGGCCTCTTCCTGCCCGGTCGATCATTTTCGCTTTGGCGAATTTTTCGATATCATCGGCAATGTCTGGCAGTGGACGGAGACGCCGATCAGCGGTTTCGACGGTTTTGCCGTCCATCCCTGGTACGATGATTTTTCCACCCCGACCTTCGACACCCAGCATAACCTGATCAAGGGCGGCTCCTGGATCTCGACCGGCAACGAGGCGACCAAGGATTCGCGCTACGCCTTTCGTCGCCATTTCTTCCAGCATGCCGGCTTTCGCTATGTCGAGTCCGACCAGCCGTTGGAGGCAGCGCAGGCGATGTATGAAAGCGACATGGCGGTTTCCCAGTACTGTGAGGCGCACTACGGTCGGGCCTTCTTCAGCGTGGCCAATTTCCCGGAGAATTGTGCAAAAATCTGCCATGAGTTTATGGCGGAAAAAAAGAAAGGCCGGGCGCTTGATCTCGGCTGTTCGGTCGGCCGCGCCAGTTTCGAACTGGCCAGGGAGTTTGACTTTGTAAGCGGCCTGGACTTCTCGGCGCGTTTCATCCGTATTGCCTACCAGATGCAGGAAAAAGGGGTCATTCGTTACGAGCTGCCGGAGGAGGGCGAGATCGTCTCCTACCACGAAAGGCACCTTGCCGATTTGGGCCTTGAGGAGGCAGCCGGCCGGGTGGAATTTTTCCAGGCCGATGCCCTCAACCTCAAGCCGCAATTCAGCAACTACGACCTCATTCTCGCCGCCAACCTCCTCGATCGTTTGTCCGATCCGGGGAAATTCCTGACAACCGTGCATGAACGCTTAAATGACGGCGGCATCCTGGTCCTCGCCTCGCCCTATACCTGGATGCCGGAATTTACGGTTCGCGACAAATGGCTCGGCGGCTACCGAAAAGATGGCGAACCCTATACCACCCTGGAGGGCTTGCAGGATCTGCTGAAACTGCATTTTACCCTGGTCGCCGAACCGCGCGATGTACAGTTCGTCATCCGCGAGACCAAACGCAAATTCCAGCATTCCGTCAGCCAGGTGACGGTCTGGCGAAAAAATGCTTGAAAGGACCACGCTCCGCCGCTATCGCCTCGCCCTTGAGTATGACGGCACCAATTTCAGCGGCTGGCAGAAACAGGCCGACGCCCGCACCGTGCAGGGCGATCTTCTCAAGGCGGCGGCCCGTGTCTTTGGCGACACACCGATGGATATTCAGGGTTGCGGCCGCACCGATGCCGGCGTCCACGCCCTTGAATATGTCGCCCATCTGGAGGTGGCAAGCGCCTTAGGTCCGCAGGAGGTGTCGCGGCTGCTGGATGAAACCCTGCCCAAGGATATGGCGGTGCGCACGGTCGAGGACGCAGACCCGCGCTTTCATGCCCGACACAGCTGCATCGCCAGGAGCTATGTCTACCAGCTGCGCAACCGTAAATCCGCCTTCGGCAAGCGCTATAGCTGGTGGATCCACGAGGCGATGAATCTTGCCGCCATGCAGCGGGCCGGGACGGTGCTGACGGGGATGCACGATTTTGCCGCCTTTGCCGAAAAACAGGAGTTGAAAAAATCGACCAAAGTCATGGTGCATCAGGTCAGGCTTCTGACCGACGGCGAACTGCTCCGGGTGCGGGTGGTCGGTTCGCATTTCCTCTGGCATATGGTGCGCCGGATGGTCGGGGTACTGGTGGAGGTTGGATGTGGCCGCTTGCCGGAACAAGAGGTCGCCGCTCTGTTGCACACCCCTTCCGATATTCCCTTCAATCATACGGCTCCCGCGGCCGGGCTGTTTTTCGAGAAAGCCTTTTATACGGAGAAAGAGTTAGAGCGGTTTCTCGACGAAGACACCAGACACAACGAGCCAACTTCTGATTTAATTTCATTTTTTAAGAAATCCCCCCTTTCTCACATAAACCTTGACCTAACAAGAGACAAAAGCTCATCAAGGGATATTGAATTATGAAATACCTCTTGGACACCTGCGTCATTTCAGAAAAAATACGCCCCAAACCATCCACAAAAGTCACTAAATGGATAAAGCAAGAAGACGAAAGCAATTTTTTCATCAGTGTTTTGACAATTGGCGAAATTCACAAAGGAATCGAAAAACTTGACGAATCGAGAAGAAAGGAAGAATTGCATAATTGGGTAGATAATGACCTCAAGGAAAGATTTTGGACAAGAATCATCGACATTGACCTGCAAACTGCGATGACATGGGGAAAGATCCAGGGAATGGCGGAACGCGTTGGCAAACCAATATCCGCCATAGATTCTCTCATTGCCGCAACAGGCATTACTCATCATTTAACAGCAGTAACCCGCAATATTTCAGACATGGTAGCGAGCGGAGCAGCACTTCTTAACCCATGGGAATAATGATAAAATAATGGTTAATCGGGTAGCCGGGGGATTTTCTTCCCCAGCCCCACACCACCTCTCTATTACCCACAAATATTACAGCTTTAAGGCCATAGACCATCCTTCAGAAATATCCATCAGTCGTTTCCATCCACGCCAAAGTACGAGGGTACCTGGTGGACCATCCATCTTTCTTGCTAAATAGCCACCAAGTTTGGCTATCGCTATCAGCACCGCAGCAATAGAAGGTGGAGGTAGGCTGCTATTGCGTAAGGATTTGGCCGTAAATACCGCTCTTGTCAAAAATACCGAAACGCTGAAACGGGATCTGTTGTAGAACTTGACAACAGCTGCGATTGTTGTTATTATCTCCAACATGGCTGCTGAACTCATGCTCAACGAGCGATATTCTCTCTCCGAAGACACCTTCGTTGAAATGGTGGTGTGGCGCCTTTCAGCGCCTCTTTCCGGCAGTCACCACGACTTCAAATATCGGCTTGCTCTTGTCGTAGATGGTCGCTGTGTGATGCGTTATGACAACGAAGCCGGCAAAGGTGATCATAAGCATGTGGATGAAAAAGAAATTCCCTACAAATTCACTACGCCACAAGCTCTGCTCAACGATTTCTGGAACGATGTCGACAACTGGAGGTACTGATATGCATACCGTTACATTGGAAATTTCTTCCCGAGAGAAAATCAGCCAACGATTCCTGCGGGCATTCGAGGGAGAATCGCAAGGGACATTTATCAGCTTCGAATCACCCGCACTTCTTTTCAAGGTGCTTTCAGGAAAACGTTGGGACCTGATAAAGGTCATGACTGGTGCTGGGCCGATGACGATTCGTGAGGCGGCCCGTCGAATGAAAAGGGATGTGAAGGCTGTACATGGCGATGTGCAGGCGCTGCTCAAGGCCGGAATGTTGCAAAAAACCGACAACGGCTTGATTGTCTTCCCTTTTGATGCCGTGCATGTGGATTTTATGTTGAAGGCAGCATGAATCTCGACACAGCATTGTTTTCCGAATCTGGTCAATGAACATCTTTTGGTCGAGAAAGCGAGGCGTCGCATTGTTCCGTTTTTGTCCGATCCGAGTGAAAGCAAGCTCAGCGCAAATAATTTCGCTGCCGCACAAGAAAATTTCGAGTCTGAATGCAAAGAGTTCAAGCGAAAGATCAGCGGGCTGGCTAAGACATTGCGGTGACAATAAGCTTTCTTGTGCTGTTTTCGTAACAATGAAAATTTACGGCTGCAAGTTCTCTGTATGTTGGGTGCCTGTCGGGTTCATGGTGCCTGTCGGGTTCAAATCTCGATTGTTGACAATCAACTTAAATATGAACAATCAAGATCTGATCCTCAAGAAAAATCTCGTATGAGCAAACTCAAACCTATCACTCCAAGCGAGATCCTCTTGGAGGAGTTTCTCAAGCCCATGACTATCAGCCAGTATCGTTTGGCCAAAGAAATCGATGTTCCCACTCAAGATATCAGTGAGATTGTTGCTGGCAAGCGTTCGATCACCGCTGATACTGATTTACGGTTATTCCGATTCTTCGGTTTATCCAACGGTTATTGGTTGCGGGCTCAAGCTGCCCACGATACGGAAGTTGCCGAAGGTAGTCTTGGCAAATTGATAATAATAATCGAACATTGGTCGGAGTCAACTGCCCAAGCAGGTGCTTCAGCCGATGCCCGTACCTCGCATTGCTGACAATTTTCCTTGGGCTCTTACCATGAACCTACCAATCCCAAACCGCATCTCTTTGCCTATCCTCCTTTCACTTGTGATGCTCATGTCGGGATGCGCATCGCTCCCAAACGAAAAAGTGGGAGCGATCAACCATCAACTGGTTGAATATGCATTGGTCAGGCACGAAACCGGGACCGGGACTGTCGTCTTTGAAAACGGCCTCGACGGCAAGATGGGTTGGTGGAAGAAGGTCCTTCCGGAGATAGCAAAAGACACCACCACCTTCGCCTACAACCGCCCCGGCTACGGCAAGAGCGATCCCATCGAAACGCCCCGCGACGGTCTGCATACCGTCGATGAATTGCGCTTGCTTCTCGGAAGTATAGGGCTGCAACCTCCCTATGTGCTGGTCGGGCACTCGCTTGGCGGTTTGTACATGCAGCTTTTTGCCCGCCGCTATCCAGGCGAGGTCAGCGCCCTTATTCTTGTTGATTCAACACATCCAGCCCAATTCAAGGGCAAAGGCTCGGTCGAAAACTGGCCGGCCTGGTTTCGCTTGGCCTTTCGGCTATATTTGTCGGCGGCGGCAACCGCCGAAATGGATGCCATCAATACGACGGGAGAGGAGGTATTGGCCCTGCCGACCCTAACCGGCAAACCGGTGATCGTCTTGAGTGCACTGCAACCGATGCAAGAAAAATCCGAGCTGGCCGATGATGCCAATGAAAAGAGGAAAGACATCGCCCGGCTGTATCCCGGCTCAAAGCAAGTATGGGTGGATAGCGGACACGGCATACCCTTGGAAAGCCCGGAGTCGGTCATAACCGCCATTCAAGAAGTTTTGCCGCGGCAGCAACCGTAGACAACCGGCAGTAGGTGCAGCCTTCAGAATCTGCTTTGCTTGAAATCAAGTGATTGAAAAACAACACATTACTTAGACGCATATTGGAAGAATCTCATGCTGCTCATCTGGGATGGCCTGCAGGTGCAAATTCCGAGAACAATGGAACCGGTTATTCTCGACCGCGGATTTATCCGCCTCGTCGGGCCGGAATTGCCGACGGTCGAGCTGCGTTTTGCTCCCGAAAAACGTCCCTTCGATCCGCATAAAGACCCCCGTCGAATACTTCGCGCAGCAGAATTATCAGGACAAACCCTTGACCCTTGCGGCGAACCCTGGGCGCAACGTCTTCCGGGAAACCTCTACACCAGCGACAGGCTCTCTCTGTTACAGTTCAGGGACTCGCGAGGCCTTGTGGCAATCCTTTTTTCCGCGCCTCCTCCGCCTAACATGGCCCAGACGATTCTCACATCCCTCCATTGGGTTTCCCCCCGGACCTGGCGCCGCTGGTGCTGCTATGACATAACTTTCGAAACCCCACCGGACTACGCACTGGACAAAGCCGTCTTTCGACCGGGGAGGTTCCACCTCACTTTCACCCATGGCCCCGGAAAACTGATCTTTGATCGTTTAGCACCGGCAAATGTGCTGCTCGACCATACGAACCTGGTCGCCTGGTGCAGACAATATCTGGGGGATGGCGCCGACAGCGGCACCACGATTGTCTCGGTCGGCGATACGGAGGTTGATGTTTTTACAAAACCATCGTATTTCTATCGAACCCTGCCGTGGTTGCCAGGACTTCACCCACCTCTCAGGGGTAAAATCCGCCATGTTGTCGAAGGTAATAAAATTTTGGTAGTAACTGAACAGGGGCCGGAGATGACGGCTGCAACCTACCACCGAATCCTTACCAGCTATGCAATCACCCCCTCTCTCCAAAGCTGAGGCGCTGAACGCCGTCCCCGTGCCGAGCGCCGATATCCGCCTGCACAGCAACCCGCAAGGACTCGTGCGCATCCGTTACCCGATCAACCTGAAACCCTGGCTTGCCCGCTTTCTCCCCGAAAAAATGTCACTCCCCATGCGCACCCTAGAGCTGGACAGCATGGGTTCCTTTGTCTGGAACCATATCGACGGCAAGAATTCGGTACAAAAACTGGCGGAAATTGTAACGGGTCATTATGCCTGCCATCCGTCGGAAGCCGAACATGCCGTGGCTACCTTTATACGCCAGCTGGGGCGACGTGGCATACTTGGACTGCACTGAAAAATTGGGCATTTCTGATGGGTTGCATACCGCTTTGCAACTCGCGCCTCTCCTTATCCCTTGCCGACAAGTTCATACAGTGCCCCCTTGGCTGCCATGAGCTGGTCGTAGGGACCGTTCTCGACGATCTTTCCGGCCTTCATGACCAAAACCCTGTCATAGGTGGATATGCTATCAAGACGATGGACGACGGAAAGAACTGTGTGTTTGCCGCGCAAGGTCCAAAGAAAATTCTGCACCCTGGATTGAGAAGCGTTATCCAGGGCGGCAGTGGCTTCATCCAAGACGTATATGGCAGGCTGCCTAAGGAAAACTCGGGCCAGGGCAATTTTCTGCCGCTGGCCGCCGGACAGGTATTCGCCCATGCTACCGACGAGAAAATCAAGGCCCAGATCCAAGATAGTCTCCAACACCCCTTCTTCGATCAAGAGTTGCAGCAGGTGTTGATCGATGTGTTCCACAGTACTGCCCTGGTGTGTCTTGAGTTGGCCAAAGAGGATATTGTCGCGGATGTTGCGGCTCTCGATATACTGCCGCTGGTCGTAGAACTGCAAGACGGTCTCGCTCTGCTCTTTTATATATTCCTGGAACTCCTCTCTAGCCCTCAAGATCCGCGCCTTCATGCCTTGCGGCATAGGTACGGTCTTGTGGCGTCCGGCAATAAAGCCCAGGGCCAACTTGAGCAGGAGGTTGCGCGCCTGGGGTTTCAAACCATTGGGTCCATCCATGGAGAGGTCTGCAACTACAGCGACATAATCATCGAGTTCCTCACTTGCAATAGGACTGTCGGCAAATAATTCCTGGGTCTTGGCCGCATAACGGAGGATGGGTACCGTGGACGCGGCGATGTCGGCACCGAACGTAACCAGGCTCTTTTCAAGCCCTATTTTCCGCAAAAATATGAGAAACCGTTTGTTCTGAAAGGCCTTTTTAAAGATAGCCCGACGGCCGAGAAAATCCCCGAACACGATATTTTGGGAAATGGAGCCATAATCGAGGTATTTCGCCAATTGAAAAAATTCTATGTCCTCCGCGTGTTCCTCGCCGAAATGCTCCTGAAATACCGGACGGATCGCTAAAAGCCGCTCCACCAACTGCGGATACCTCTCCCGGGAAATGACCGCCTGCAGCCCAAACTTGAGGATATCGACGAAAAGACCCACCTGCTGAACGACCTCAATGATTCGATCAAGGTCAGGCAAGACAAACCTGCCCGTGCCGTTTCGTATGCTCGCCTTACTGGAATAGAGCAGGTTGTCCCGCACCGAGCCGCTGAAGATGAAGGGGTGCTGCGGCACGACACCTACGTTCTCGGCGATATCCACCTTGCTCAGTTGCTGCACTTCATGGCCATCGAGACGGACGCTGCCGCCGGAATACGCCAGAAGTTGGGCAATGATCTGCACCAGGGTCGATTTGCCGCTACCGGAAAAGCCGACGAGGGCGACCATCTCACCCGGCTCTATCCGCAAAGAAATGTCGTCGAGCAATTTTGTCCCGTCTTCGGCAAGATAGGTCATGCTCTGCAAGTCGATCTCGCCTTGCAAGCGGTACACCTCCCGACCGGAAGGCAGCAGCGGATACGAAGGCGGTCTATCGAAGGAGGCAAGAACATTCTTGTAACGTACCCGACTGTCTTCCAAAAGCTGGTAAAAATCCATCAATTCCCGCCAGGGTTCGTTAAGACTCGCATAGGCCGAAAGAAAGGCCACCAGAGCCCCCAGATCGAACTGTCCGCGAATGGTCATGGTACCGCCGACAAGAAAGAGAAGAAAGGGGCCGATGTTCTCGAACAGATTGTTGGCGAACTTGATGCCGTACCGGTAGGCGTTCATGCGCACGTTGGAATCCATAAGAGACTGGGACTGACCGGCGAACTTGTCATTTTCCAGACCGTAGCCGGCATGGCCGTGCACCTCATGCACTCCGCTGATTACCTCGCCGATATTGCCGGAAATGATCCGGCTGATCTTCACCCTATAGCGGTTAGCCTCATTGCTGCGTTGCTGCAGTTTGGGAATGAGGAACATCTGAATCGGATAGAGGACAAAACTTAAGCCTGCCAGCAGCGGATTCAGATAAAAAAGATATCCTCCCATGGCGAGCAACGTGCATACATTAATCAGGGGTACGGAAATGGCGCTGCCGACAAAACCGGAAATGGTGGCCAGTTCGTTGATCAGGGCGTTAACCACATGCCCGGGCTGGATGGTCCGAAAAAAGGACAGAGGTAAACTGAGGATATGGGCGTACAAATCGGCCCGCATCCTCGTCAGGGTCTCTTGGCCGATAAAGGCCTGGAGGAGATTGATGACGAATTTCAGGGAACTGGCCAACAGCACCGAGCCGATAAAAAGCAGGCTGTAAAAAAAGAGGAGATCCTCCTGCCCCATGCCGATGGCGTTGTTGATGATGCGCTTCTGCATCTCGAGCGGCACAACACGGGCAGCCACCGTTAACAGCACCAGCACGACGAGGAGGATCTGCCAGCGCAAATTCTTTGCCAATACCCAGGAATATAGTGTACGCTTGGTCACCATGGATGGCTCGCGCTTCATACAAACACCATACCGCTTGTAACTTTATCCCCACCCTGCTGCATGCAAAGCGAGAAGAACGGCATATCTGCCCGGTTCGAAGCTACTTTCTCCCGACCGGAAGAAAACCACGCCGCAATACTGGCCGCCGTCGAGCAATTCGGCCTGGAAAGAGCATTGAACCAATGGCTGCGATACCGGCTGGGCGTCATTATCGATGAACTGGTCATGAATGCCATAATGCATGGTGGCTGCACCGGGGAAAACCAGACTGTCTCCGTCACGGTTTTCGACCGGGCAAACGAGGTTCTCATTAAAATCATCGATACCGGTCTCCCGTTTGATCCGACCATCCTCGTATCCCGGTGTCTCGACGAAGGTTCACAGATTCCCATAGGTGGCGTCGGTCTCTGCCTGGTACGGCGTCTCGCCGATCGGATGCAATATAGGCGAGAAAAAGGTCGCAACCACCTGGTAATTTCTCTCAACAAAACACAAATGGAGGATGTATGCTCCTTAAAAAAATAGACCATCCCGATGCCGCAATTTTTCATATTCAAGGCCGACTTGACTCCACATCCACCCCTGAGCTGGAGCAGCGGGTGATGATCTGCCTCGATCAGGGGAGCAAGAATCTCGTCTTGGATTTTTCCGAACTCGATTATATCAACAGTGCCGGACTGCGTGTTCTGGTGATGAGCTACCAACGCCTCATTCCTCTGGGCGGACAGGTTATGGTTTGTGGCGCCAGGGACTACATTGCCGAAATTTTTGATATTTCCGGTTACAATCGAATTTTCCTCATGTATCCCGATCTGGATCAGGCCATCAGGAGCTTTGCGCCTAACCCAACCGGGCAATAACGACGGTACGGTCGTCCTCGACTTCTGCCGCACCGGTGAATTCTTCGATTTTTTCAAAGATCCGGGAGATGATCTGTTGCGGGCTGGAATGCAGGGATTTTTCCAGCACCTGATACAAACGCTCCTTACCGAACATGACATTGCCGGCATTCATGGCCTCCCAGATTCCATCCGTGCCCAACAGCAGGATACCCGGTTCAAGTTGCTCGGAATTGAGGCTGTAAGTCCAGCGGGCATCCACCCCGAGAGGTATGTCTTGCCCCTGCAATTCTCGCGGTTCCTTCCGGTCGAAGGCCTGAAAAACTGCCGGATTATGCCCTGCGCTCACCCACCTAGCCCGTCGCGTCGACGGGCTAAAGGAAAAGAGAAACGCGGTTATGAAATTACCACTGCCGGCTACATCCGGGCAAATCATGGCATTGGTGGCATCCATGATCTCAGCCAGACCCGCAACATGCTGGAGATGGGCTTTCATATAGGCGCGAACCGATGTCATCAACAGCGCCGAGCCGACGCCGTGCCCGGTGACATCCCCCACCACCAGCACAAGTTCCGGGCCGGTCTCTCCATCCCGGACGAGAAAGTCGTAAAAATCTCCGCCCGTTTCGTCACAAAAGAGGCTGGAACCAAACACCTGCACCCCCGGAAGAAGCGGCGAGGCCTTGGGCAGCAGTTTGGCCTGTATTTGGCTTGCCAACCCGAGTCCCAGGGACATCCGCTCCCTTTCCAGCAAACGATCTATCATAACATTGGTATGCCCGGCAATGATGGCAAATTCATCGTTGGTCACCACCGGCACCTTGGTCCCGAGATGCCCTTGGCTGACCAGTTCAAGGACCGAGGTCTGATTGGCGAAAAGCAGTCGCAGATTTCGGGCATAAGAAAAGACAATCACCAGGGTCAAGCCCAAGAACGTGCCCATAACAAAGGTCACTTCCTGGATCATGGTACCAAGCAGATGAGGGAGAGACTCGGAGTTCGGGCTTTGGCCCATGAGCCAAAAAATGTCGCGAGAGAGGATCAACAGAAGGGCGAAGGTCAAGAAAATGATGGCGCTGCAGGCCAGCACTGCGAATTTGCGCGTTTGCGGATAGTATGAGCCGTCAATAGCGTTATCCTGGCGGATACCAACCGCCTGACGGATAACGCGATACTCCCATTCGAGACTGAGATCAAGAGCCGGAAGCAGTCCTATCGAGGCAAAGCCTGTCACCATCTTCAAGCCGCTGAAAAAAAATGGAAAACCGAAGGCCAAGCTGTTAAAAAGCCCGACCCCTAGCCCGGAGACCAGAAAGAGACCATAATCAAGGAAAAAGAGCCTGGTCGACTGGCTCTGCACCGGCCTTGGCCTTATGAGTCTTTGTACCAGCACCTGACGAAGCAGGAAGATGAGGAGCAGATGGGCACCGATGATGGAAACAAGCTTCCAGACCGGAAGCGATTCGACCAGGGGTCAGACCTGACAACCGTATCCGGACACCATCCCGAGCAAGAGCAGATAATACAATGCGATTCGGACCATCCAAGGCTCCTTAGGATGAGCGGTTTGGCCGGACAAAAGACTCGGCAACAAGGTTGAAAACATACAGTAAGATAGGGACGAGGAAAAATCACCCTTGATCGAAAATTCTATGCAAAAGTTGTCAAGAGGAGATAGAGTCTATGAATCCTATAAACAAGATGCGCCCTATTCATGCCGGTGAAATTTTGCGTGAGGAATTTCTCGTGCCATTGGGAATGAGTGCCCATGCGCTGGCGATGGAACTCAAAGTGCCGGCCCCGCGCATCAATGATATTGTCCGTGAACGCCGTTCTATTACCCCGGACACAGCGCTTCGGCTGGCTCGTTATTTCAGAACAACACCCCAGTTTTGGCTGAATCTTCAAGCAAGTTACGATCTTAAAATCGTAGAACGGAAAATCGGCACAAAAATCGAACGTGAAGTGCATTCCCGGCTTGAGGCTGAGATTTCCAAATCACGATAGAAAGAGTTTCCTCACCTTCAGGAGCATCATGAATATCCTCATGTATTCGCACGATACCTATGGTCTCGGCCATATTCGCCGGACCTTGGCATTGGCTCAGAACATCCTCCAAGGCGAACACAATATCATCATCCTTACCGGCTCTCCCCTGGTCGGCAGGTTCGATATTCCCTATGGCATCGATTTCGTGCGGATTCCCGGGATGATCAAACGGAATAACGAGCTCTACCTGCCACACTCGATCAAGGTCGCACCGGCCCTGGCCCTGGCCATTCGCCGCAACATCATTCTTGCCACCGCCCAAGCCTTTCGTCCCGCCCTTTTCCTGGTTGACAAAGCGCCCCTGGGCCTGAAAAATGAGATCCTGCCGACCCTGCGCTGGCTGCACGAACATTCGCCAAAGACCAAACTGGTGCTCGGTCTGCGCGACATTATGGACAACCCCGAAAATACCATCAAAGAATGGCAGGAAAAGAAAATCTACGAGGCCTTAGCAGAACTCTATTCGGAAATCTGGGTCTACGGCAGTCGTGAGATCTACGATCCCACCAAGGAATATGCGATGCCCGAGGGAGCCGCCGCAAAGGTCCATTTCACCGGTTACATCCCTCGGCAAATCCCGCGTATCGGCAACCGCCCCCGCCTGCGTCGCTCGATGGGCATAGACCCTGCAGAAAAATTCGTGCTGGTCACCACCGGCGGCGGCGGCGACGGCTACAAGGTTCTCGACACCTATCTGACCATGCTTGAAACCCTGCCGCAGCCGGAACTGAGGTCGATGATCGTCACCGGCCCGCTCCTGGCCGAGGACCTTTACGACCAACTGGCGGTCCGCGCCCATAAATTGAAGGTACGGATCGTTAAATTCTACCGGAAGATGGAAAAGGCCATCCTGGCCGCCGACTGCGTGGTGCCCATGGGCGGTTACAACACTATGTGCGAGATCATCTGCGCCGCCCGGCCGTCCCTCGTTATCCCGCGCAGCACCCCGAGAGAGGAACAGCTGATCCGCGCCCGCCTTTTCGCCGCCAAGGGCCTTTTAGAATACATTCCCTGGGAAGAGGTCGATGCGGCCGGCATGTCCGGGAAGATCGGTCTCCTTCTGGAAAACCCGAGCCGGTACGAAGCAGCGCTGCGCGACTTCCCCATGACCGCCTTTGACGTCATCAACAGTCGCATCCAGGCCTTTGGAGAACAGCCATGAATGCCGGAAAGCCGGTCATGGGCATGGTGCTGAAAGGCTACCCGCGCATTTCCGAAACCTTCATCTCCAATGAAATCCGCCTGCTGGAGGAACAGGGACTGACGGTGCATATCTTCTCCATGCGCAATCCTCGCGAGTCCTTCACCCACAAGTCGGTAGAGAGCATCCGCGCAGAGGTAACCTATCTGCCCACCGAGTTCTGGCTGCATCTGCACCGTTTATTTTGGCCCAATGTCCTCACGGCGCGGCGATTCCGGTCCGGTTACCTGGGTGCCCTGTGCCTTGCCTGGCGGCGATTCCTGCGTAACCGCAACCCCATAACCTTCAAGCATTTTTTCCAGGCAGCCTACCTCGTGCACCATACCCAGGGAAAAAATATCGCGCACCTGCACGCCCACTTTGCCCACAGCCCGACCTCCGTTGCCATGTTCGCCTCGGAGATCAGCGGCATCCCCTTCAGTTTCACCGCCCACGCCAAGGATATCTATACCTCCGACAGGTTGCAGCTTGCCGAAAAGATCGAAAAAGCCGCCTTTGTGGTCACCTGCACCCAGTATAACAAGGCCTATCTTGAAGATCTGGTCGACCATCGTCAGGAAGTGCACTGCGTCTATCACGGTATAGATCTGGCGCTATTTTTTGCCCATAAGGTAGCGCGGACGCCCAGCCCTCCCTACACCTTCATCACCATCGCCCGCTTTGTAGAAAAAAAAGGCATCCCCGATATTCTTGCGGCCTTGGCTCTTTTGGCCGGAGAAGGCTTCCCCTTCCGCTATCTCCTCATTGGTGATGGCGACGACAAGGAACAGATCACCGCCAGGATCGGCGATCTGGGCTTAACCGAGCGTGTCACCCTGGCCGGTACCCTGGCGCATGAGCAGGTGCTGGAGATGTTTCAGCAGGCCGACTGCTTCGTCCTTGGCTGTAGAATTGCCAAAAGCGGCGACCGGGACGGCATTCCCAATGTTCTGGCGGAAAGCATGGCGCTGGGGGTTCCGGTGGTGGGTACGCGGGTTTCCGGCATCCCTGAACTGGTGGAGCATGAAGTTACCGGCATGTTGGCGGATGCAAGCAATCCGCAGGAACTCGCCCATACCTTAAAACGCATTGTCACCGATCAGGGACTCAGGCAACGCATAATTCCTGCCGCCAGGGAGCAGGTCAGCCGGGTCTTCGACAACAAGCAACTCATCGAGGTGTTGGTGGCTCTTTACCGCAACCTCACCAAGTTGTAAGGTGGCCTCATGCGCATCGCCTTCTACCCCTCCTACCGGGCCGTGAACCATGATCGTTCTTCCGGTCTGGTATCGATTGCCGGGGATGTTCACAATGCCATGCAGGCCGAAGGGCACGAGGTGTTTATCCCCGTGCGGCAGTCGATGGAGTGGATCTATCTCCGCCCCCAGGCCTGGCTTACCACCCTGCGTGAGATCCGGCGGGGCGATACTACCTTGAAAACCGAACGCCCCGACTGCTGGCTCACCTACCACACCTATTACCGAGGGCCGGATCTCATTGGTCAGGTATTGTCAGGCCGCAATCGCCTCCCCTACTTCATTCTCGAAGCATCCTACGCCACCAAGTACCGCAAACGGTTGAAAACCTGGGTCGGCTTTCATCTGAACAGACGGGCATTGCTCAGAGCCGACATGATCTTCGTCAACAAACTGCGGGATGTCGAGAACCTGCGTCGCCTTCTTCCCGAGGAGCGCATTACCTACATCCGGCCGGGCATTCGCACCCAGGCCTTCCCTTCGGATCCGGCCCTGCGTGAGAGCATGCGGGCAAAACTCGGCCTGCAGGACAAACGCCTCGTAGTCACGGCGGCCATGATGCGCCCCGGCGTCAAGGAAGAGGGTATTGCCTTTGTGATAAAAGTCTGCGCCGAACTGCTGCCGGGCATGGGCGATCTGCACCTCCTCATCGTAGGCGACGGCCCCGGCAGGGCGCGACTTGAGGAACAGGCCCGCCGCCTGCTCCCGGGGGCGCACACCTTTGCCGGTCGCATCCCGGCCGCGGAAATGTACACCGTCTACAACGCCGGCGATGTCTTTGCCTTCCCCGGCATCAATGAATCCCTCGGCATGGTCTATCTGGAGGCGCAATGCTGCGGCTTACCGGTAGTTGCCACCAGCCATGACGGAGCGCCGGAGGTCGTCGCCGATGAGGAAAGCGGGTTGATCGTTCCGCCCTTTTCGGTGACGGATTTTGCCGGGGCACTCTTCACCTTGCTGACCGATACGGAACTGCGCAGCCGCTTTTCCCGGCAGGCGAGAGAGCGGATCCTCGGGCAGCACGACATGGGCAGCAATTACCATGCAATGTTTACAATTATGGAAAAGATCTGCGCCCGGAGGCGATCATGAACATCCTCGGACTCCTGCGCCATGGCCCAACCAGCTGGAATCGCAAGAAACAAATCCAAGGTATTACAGACATTCCCCTCGATACCGCTGCCTTTAAAGCCGAACCATGGCAGCGACTGCTCAGCCAATACGGCCCGTGGGACCACGTCGTCACCAGTTCGCTTAGCCGCTGCCAAGAAACCTGCCATCTCCTTTTCCCGGACGAGCCGCACGCCGTCGATGCCGACCTGCGGGAACAGGATTGGGGAAACTGGACGGGACAGACCCTGCAACAGATCTATGCTGAATCCCCCGGAAGCATCGAGGCCCAGGAACGGTTGGGCTGGGATTTCACCCCTCCGGGGGGCGAGAGCCGCCGGCTTGTCCTGGCGCGAGCCTTTCGGGCTATCGATCATGCCACCGACAACCGCGACGGGCAGCGGATACTCTTCATCACCCATCTCGGGGTGATCCAGATACTCCTCAACCATCTGGAAGGCACACCGTTCCTGCCAGGGCATTCAACCCCGATGACCAAGAGGGCACTGCACCTGCTGCGACAGGACGGCGCGAAGCTTTCCATCCTGCAAACCAATATCGAACCCTCATGAACATCCTCCATTACACCCAGCATGTTCTCGGCATCGGCCACCTGTTTCGCAGCCTGGCCATCGATCGGGCTCTGGCCCCGGCGACCGTGCACTTGACCACCGGTGGTCCGGCGGTCTCTCTGTCGCTGCCGAGCAACGTCAGGCATCATCCGCTGCCGCCCCTGAAAATGGACAGCGACTTCAAACTGGTCGAGACCGTCGATCGGGATGCGGATCTTGAAACCACCTGGCAGGAGCGGGAAAAACTTCTGCTGGAACTGTTCCACGAGGTCAAGCCGGACGTCATTCTTATCGAGATGTTCCCCTTCGGCCGCAAGCGCTTTGCCCGGGAACTGCTGCCGCTGCTGGCGGCCAATAAGGAGAGGACAAAGCCGGCCATTACCCTGTGCAGCCTGCGCGACATCCTTGTGGAAAAGGAGGATCTGGCGAGCTTTGAGAAAAAGGTGCTCAAATGGCTCAACCCCTATTTCGACGGGGTGCTGGTGCACTCCGATCCGGCGCTCATCAAGCTCGACCAAACCTTTTCGCGGGTGCAGGACATCGCCTGTCCGGTCTGGTATACCGGCTATGTTGCCGAAGGTCCGACCGCCCCGGATAAACGCGCCGCCCGCGAAGCGCTGGGCCTCGACAGGGACGCCCGGATCATTCTCGTCAGTGCCGGCAGCGGCACGGTGGGGGAAGAACTCCTGGAGGCAAGCCTTGAGGCAAGCATCCTTCTGCAGGCGACCCTGCCGCACCGGCTCCTCATGTTCACCGGCCCGCATGCCGGTGCCGATTTGCGCTCCCGCCTCAAGGCCCGCAGCCGCGAACATAGCCATGTGTATATCAAGGACTTCACCCCTCGCTTCCCCGATCATGTTCTCGCCTCCGACCTGTCGGTCAGCATGGCCGGCTACAACACCACCATGAATCTCCTGGCTTGCGGCACGACCGGACTCATGTACCCCTTTGACCAGAACCGGGAACAGCGCATGCGCCTTACGGCTCTGGTCAAGGCCGGCTATCTCTTACTTCTCGAAGCGGCGGATCTGGTGCCGGCGACGCTTGCCGGGATCATAAAGAATGCTCTCGCCACCCCTCAAAAATCGGTCGAAAGCCTTCGCCTGCAAGGCGACCGGGAAAGCGCCGCCATCATCTTCCGCCTCATCGGCAAGGAGATCCCGCTATGATTGTTTCGAATAAGGTGTCCCCCCTCTGGCTGGATGTTCCCGCCGATATCGATGGGCGTGTTGCAAAAATCCTCGATCGCTATTCCGCAGCGAAGGTCTTTTTCCGAGCCGACGACGTGGCCATTCCCTCCGCCAAACAAAATCTGCTGCTGCAACTCTTTGCCCGCCATGACACCCCTTTGTGTGCGGCCATCGTCCCGGCCTGGTTCAATAAATCAAGGTGGAACGCCATCTGTCGGCAGGTTGACGGCAAACAGCACCTCTTCGCCTGGCATCAACACGGTTGGAACCACCGCAATCGCGAAATCGCCGGCAAGAAGCAGGAATTCGGCCCCGGTGCCAGCCTCGAACAAAAGCAGAGAAACCTTCTTCGCGGCCGGGATAAACTGGCGGCTGTCCTCGGCAAGCATTTCCTGCCGGTCTTCACCCCGCCCTGGAATCGTCTTGATCAGGACACTATGTATATCCTGAAAGAGCTTGGGTTTCGGGCCATCTCGCGGTATCGCGACCCGAAATTCCCCTCGATCCCCGGATTGCCCGACCTGGCCGCCAACATCGACCTGCATACCCGCAAAGAAGACAGTGCCGATGCCGGTTGGGATGCCCTTCTCCGCGAACTGGACCAGGCGCTGGCAACAGGTCTTGCCGGACTTATGATTCATCACCAGCGCATGAATGATGCCGCTTTTGCCTTTCTCGACAGGTTGTTGTCAAGCCTTGGCAAACGTCCCGGAATTCGCTTGTGCCAATATGCCGACCTGCTGGATGATTTTTGAGCGGTGCCTGGACATTATCGCTCTTGATACTAGAATTCATGAAAACAATAATTATTCTTAGGTAAAATCGTCGCCGAATCTCCGGCCACGCAAAAAAAAGGTGCAGGTAGCCTATGCCGGAAACAGAAAACAGGCGCCTTAGGCCGAAAATATCGCGGCAAATCGTGCTGCCCTGGAAAAAATCGTTGGCAATGGCCGTCAGCAGTCTAAAAATCCGTTTTCTTCGCTCGCTCATCACCATTTTCAGCTTGGTGCTGGCCATTGCCTTTCTCTGTTTCACCCTGACCAATACGGCGATTGCCCGGGAGCTCTATCGCCTGCACGGCAACATGGCTTTGCCCCTCCTGATACAGGCGGGATATCTTTTTGATCCGGCAACAGCGACTATCAATGCCGGCCCGAAAGAACTCTGGCTGATGGTGCTGTCGCTCCTTGTGTGTACCGTGGGAATCGTCAACGCGCAGCTCATGTCGGTTACCGAACGGTTCCGGGAAATCGGCATAATGAAATGCCTCGGCGCCCTTGATCGCATCATCCTCCGCCTCTTTCTCATCGAAGCGACCATCCTCGGGATTTTCGGGGCCGGGGTCGGTTGCCTCCTCGGCATGTTGGCGGCCTGGGGTGGGGCCTTCCTCAATTATAACACCTTTGACTGCAGTGAAATCGCTCTCCTGCCTTTACTGGCTGAGGCGAGCCGAGCTTGGGGGATGGGAATCGGCCTGTCGATTCTCGGCGTTCTCTACCCGGCGATTCTTGCGGCAAAACTGCAACCGGTCATCGTCATGAAGGAAGAATACTGATGGAGACACACCATATCATTCGGGTTGTCGGCGTAACCAAGGCCTTCTCCCTCGGCAAGATGCCGGTGCAGGTGCTGAAAGGCGTCGATCTGAACGTTGCCACCGGCGAATACCTGTCGATCATGGGTCCGTCGGGATCGGGAAAAAGCACTCTTTTCAATATTATCGGCGGTCTCGACAAACCCACCTCCGGCCGGGTCTTCATCGACGAGGTCGATATCTCCCAGCTCGATGCCTATGAACTTGCCTGGCTGCGTAACCGCAAAATCGGCTACATCTTTCAGACCTTTAACCTCATCCCGGTTATGACCGCCCTGGAAAACGTCACCCTGCCGATGATCTTCGCCGGCATGCCCGGCGATCATGCGGTGGACAAAGGCCGCAAGCTTCTGGGCGACGTCGGCCTGGGTGAACGCTTCCTGCACAAGCCCTCGGAACTGTCCGGCGGGCAACAGCAGCGCGTCGCCATTGCCCGGGCGCTGGCCAACGATCCGGCGATTATCCTCGCCGACGAACCGACCGGCAATCTCGACTCGACAACCGGTGGGGAAATTATCGCCCTGCTGCAGAAGATGAGTCGGGAACGGAACGTCACCATCATCTCGGCGACCCACGACTTCAAGATGCTCAGCGTCTCGGACCGCGTGGTCTGGATCCTCGACGGCCGGATCGACAAGATCGAACTCCGCGACGAATTGAAGATTTCGCTGGGCACCATCCAGGAACGCCATGAGCCGGCACGTCCTTAGCCTCCTCTTTGCTCTCCTCCTCCTAGTCACGGGCCTTCCTGCCTGCGGCCAGGACGTCCTGGAGCATCTCCGAGTAATCGGCACCGGCACCGACCGCAGCACCGGCACGCCGGGGGAGGCGCGCACCGCCGACTACGTGCAGACAGTTTTCGCCTCGCTTCCGGCCCAATTACAAGCAATAACCGGCAGGCAGGACTTCACCACCCCGGTGCGCGCCTTCGACTCGGCAACCCTGACCATCGACGGCCGCACGCTTCCCATCCAGCCACTTTTCGCCAATGCCCTGGCCCCGGAAGCCACCCCTCCCGAAGGGCTGCAGGGCAAAATCGTCTACGCCGGCGAGGGGCGACTGGAGGACCTGAACGGCAGGGTCCTTGCCGGCAGCATCGTCCTTATGGATCTTGAATCCGGCAGCAACTGGCAGCATGCGGCGGGTCTCGGCGCCCGGGCCGTCATCTATCTTGACCATGGCGACCTTACGGCACCGAGGCTGCGCTTTCGTGACAAGGAAGAACTCACCCCTATCGATTTTCCCCGCTTCTGGTTGCCGAGCGGCAGTTTTACCGACCATTTCGGCGATCCAAAGGCTTCCCTGGACAGGGAAGCACATGTCATGAGCAGGGCGCACTGGACGAAAATCCTCGCGCATAATATCTACTGCTTTATTCCCGGAAGTGATGCCGAACTTTCCAAAGAGATCCTCTTGGTAGAGGCCTTTCTCGACGCCGGCCGCTATGTGCCCGGCCATGCCCCAGGGGCCGACGAGGCCATCTCCATTGCCACCCTGCTCGACCTCGCCGAAAGTTATGGGGAAACCCCACCCAAACGTTCCGTTCTTCTCCTGGCGACAACCGGCCATGCCAACAATCTTTCCGGTCTCCGGGAAGCAGTCTGGGCCCTGACCGCCAAAGACAAGAATCTGGCCGAAGAACTGGACCAGATGCTGGACTTGGCAAAGAAGGCGAAAATCACCGGCGATTTGCTGGAAAGCGGCACCCTGGGCGCGGAGGATGCGGAGGAAAATGCCCTCGTCCATAAAGCCATTCAAGAGGAAATCCGCAACTTCATCGAAAGCCTTAATACCGATCTCCGGCTGGCTCGCAAAAATAGCGGCGCCCATGCCGAGGTCAAGACCCTCGCCCAGCAAAAACTCCTGCTGCGCCGTTTAAGCTGGGAGACCACCTATCAAAGCCTCAGTCCGCTTGACCGGGACGAAATCCGCCGGGTTCTGCCGGCGGCCCTGGAGCGCAACCGGCAAACCGCCGCGGATCTCGCGGAACGCATCGCCGCACTGCAATCGGCCCAGCAGTTGAACGCCCTCGTGGCGGGGAAAACCATTGCCGCCGCCGTGTCCCTGCACCTTTCCAGCCATGGCAATGCTCTCGGCAGCGTCGATAACGGCTGGATGTACCAGCTGATCCCGACGGTCAACCGCGCCAAGCAGTTTACCCATATCCGTCCGGTCCTCAGTCAGGCCGCGGAAGGGAACGGCATCGCCTACTTGGATCTCTTGGGTGGCAACGGTCGCAAACAATGGTTCAACCATTTTCCCGACCAACCGGCCTTGGGTGGTGAAGTCCTTGCCCTGGCCGGCATGCCCGGCTTCACCCTGGCCACCCTGGGCGACATGCGCTCGCACTGGGGCACCCCTTACGATACGCCTGAACAGGTGGACACTGCCAAGGTGCTGCACCAGGCCGATCTGCTGCAGGCCATGCTGCGCGCCCTCGACCTTGCCAAACTGCCCGCGCCCCCCTACAAGTCGGTGAACGGCTTTGTCACCCTGGCCGGACGGGCCAACTTCCTGCGCCAGGGCGAACTCTTTCCGGAACAGGCTGCGGGCAAGGTCCTCTTGCAAATCTATCAGGACCAGCAGTATTCTCTTGCCTGGGTAGACAGTCTCGGGCAGTTCCGTCTTCCGGGGCTCGCCGACAAGAAACACTCCTTCGGCAAGGCGATTCTTGAAGGCTACCGCTTTGCACCGGACAGCAATACGGCCAGTTGGGCCATCGATAAGACCGCTACCGGCAAAGAACGCTACCGGGTAAAACTGAATCGCGGCCAGGCGGAAACCGATCTGATCATGTTCGGCTGCAGCCAAACCACCCTCTTTCAGCTTCGCGACGCCCGCAGCCTCAACCCTTTCACGAGAATCACCCTCCTGGATGCGCGCACCGACACCGACCCCGTGCACTACTGGTTCAGCCGTATCGACAGCAAAAAATCCTCCCTCGCCAGCCTGTTTCTTGAACCGGACACCCCGGTGAAGGTAACCCTGTCCGACACCATCCTGATGCGCAAGCTCCTCCTCCTCGGCAACAGCGGCCAGAACCCGCTCGGCCGCGGTTTTCAGGCCTCCGACACGCCGGCGATTTACAACACCTCGCTGCAGGCGGCCGAGGATATGATGCATCTGGTCGCACCACGGGTTGAAAATCTTGAGAGGCATTCGATCATCAACCAACGCATCCGCAGCCTCTTGGCTGGTGCCCGGGAGCACCTGCGTCTTGCCCTGGAAGCTAAAGAAAAACTGCAGTACAGCGGTGCCGACCAACATGCCGGAGCCAGCCTGTCCCTGATCGCCCGGGTCTATAACGACGTCGCCCGGACCCAGCAGGACGTTCTCTCCGGAGTGCTCTTTTATATCGCACTCTTTGTGCCCTTTGCCTATTGCCTGGAACGCCTGCTTTTCGGCTATGTTTCCATCCACAAGCGCATCCTCTCCTTTCTCGGGCTTCTCTGTGGCTTCGTGGCAATCATCTATGCGGTGCATCCGGCCTTCCAGCTGACCTACAGTCCGCTGGTGGTGGTGCTGGCCTTTTTCATCCTCGGATTATCGGCACTGGTATCGATAATCCTCTTCGTGCGTTTCGAGCAGGAGATGCAGGGCCTGCAGCGTCAGGCCCACGTCGCCAAGTCCCAAGCCATCTCCCTCTGGGGCGCTTTCGTTGCCGCCTTTTCCATCGGTGTCTCCAATCTGCGCCGCCGCAAGGTACGAACAGCTCTGACCTGTACCACCTTGATCATCCTCACCTACACTCTCCTGAATTTCACCTCCGTCCGCAACTCTCTTGATCTCGGTGCCGTCGTTTATAAGAACTCGGCAACCTATCAAGGAATCATGGTGAAGGCCCCGGACTGGAAATCCCTGCCCGCGGGTCTCGGTGCGGAAATAGGCAGCACCCTGCCCGGCGGCAGCCTGGTGGCCCGGCGGGTGTGGTGGGAGACCGCGGATAAGACCCGGCCACCGGCCATCACCCTGCGTTTCCAGGGTAAAGATACCGTGGCTGCCGGCTTGGTGGGTCTTGACCCCGGCGAAGCAAGCCTCACCGGCCAGGGAAAGTATTTGCTCGCCGGCAGCTGGCTGGATGCTACCTCCGCCCAGCAGATTCTCCTCTCCCGCCGCCTGGCCGACAGCTTAGGCATTTCCTCCCTCTCGGTAAGGCCGCAGGTGCTTCTCTGGGGCATCCTCTTCACCGTCCAGGGCATCTTTGACGGCAAGAGCTACTCGGCTGCCGCCGATCTGGACGGCGAGGCGCTGACCCCCGTTGTCTATCCCAATGAAACCTCTTCGGAGCTGAGCGAGGTCGAAGCCGAGGCCGCCGAATCGGGCCAGGAGATCGCCGGCATGGCCAGCCGTTACCAGCACATCAGCGGCGACGAGACCATAATCATCCCGGCAGGCACCCTGCTTGCGGCCGGCGGCAGTCTCAAAAGCCTGGCCATGGCTACCGCGCAACCAACAAACCATGAAACCCTTGCCGCCCAACTGGCCGACCGCTACCAGCTGCTCCTCTTCCACGGACAGGGCGACAGTACCCGGCTGCACTATTCGGCCAGTTCCCTTTCCTACAGCGGCATGGGCAATGTGCTCATCCCGTCGATCATCGCCATCCTCATTGTCCTGAACACCATGGTGGGCAGCGTCATGGAGCGGAAACGGGAAATCGCCGTCTACACCTCGGTGGGGCTTGCCCCGCCCCATGTCGCCTCTCTGTTCATCGCCGAGGCCTTGGCCTTCGGGATCATCAGCTCCGTTTTTGGCTATCTGGCGGCCCAGATCGCCGCCCATTTCCTGGCCGGAACCTCCATGTGGGCCGGGATGACCGCCAATTATTCGTCTCTTGCCGGAGTCGGGGCGATGATCACCGTCATGGTCGTGGTGCTGCTGTCGGTGATCTACCCCTCGCGGGTGGCATCGCGCATTGCCATTCCCGATGTGAGCAGATCCTGGAACCTGCCAAAACCCGACGGTTCAAGCCTCGTGGTCACCCTGCCATTTCTCATCAAGCTCCACGAACAGGACTGTGCCGGCGGCTTTCTCGCCGAGTACTACCTGGCCCATGCGGATATTTCCCAGGGCCTGTTTTCGACGGATGAGGTGGATGTCGAATATGCCTGCCCTCTGGCCCCGCCGCCCGACAGCACCCTATCCAATGCCGAACATCCGGACTGCTTCAATATCTCTTTTCGCGCCTGGCTTGCGCCCTTTGATTTCGGGATCCGCCAGCGGGTCGAGATCATTTCCTGCCCTTCTCCCGATTATCCCGGATTTTTGGAGATGCGTATCACCTTGATCCGCCAGGCAGGCGAGAAGAATGTCTGGTTCCGGCTGTGCCGGGGATTTCTCAACGACCTGCGTAAACAGCTCCTCATCTGGCGCTCCCTTGCCCCCGCCGATAAGCTGCAGTTCGAACAGCGTCTGCGGCAAAGAATGGCAAGCACCTCAACCACGGAGGCCCTATCCTAATGCATACCCTTCGTCCCCGCGCCCTCATCGCTGGCCTCCTCTTCGGTGTCCTGCTGTGTGCCATCACCCCCTTTGCCGACAGCTACCTGAAAACCACTCCGCTGGCCGGCGGCCATTTCCCGCTGGCCGCCTTTTTCATCTTCATCGCCGCGGCGGTGCTTCTCGCCCTGCTGGCCAAGATCAGCCGCCGCAAGCCTCTCTTTAGCGGCATGGAACTGCTGACCGCCTGGGCCCTGATGGTCGTGGTTTCGGGGATCGGCTTCACCGGCCTGGTGCGGACCTTTTTCATCAACATTACTGCCCCGGCCCACTTCGCCGATGCCACCAACTCCTGGGGGAGCAGCCTGCTGCCCCTTCTCCCCGAGCGGCTCTATCCCAGAGATCCGGCGGTCCTCGACAGCCTTTACAACGGCCTGCCGGGAAAATCGGCCATTTCTTTTATGGAGACGGTGGAGCACATTCCCTGGTCTTTCTGGCTGCCGGTGCTGGCAGAGTGGAGCGTTTATATCCTCCTGGTCTACGCCACCCTCTTTTGCCTGGCAAGCCTCTTTAGCGAACAATGGGTGAGCAACGAACGCATTAATTTTCCGCTCCTGCAGATGCCCACCCTGCTGGCCGAAGCCTATGACGAACAACGGCTTTTTGCCTTTCTCCGCGATCCCTGGCTGCTCTTCGGCCTCAGTCTGCCGGTTGCCCTGCACCTCTTGGGCGGTTTGAACGCCCACTTCCCTGCCGTGCCGACACTGCCCACGGAGATTCTCGCCGGCTCCTATTTTCCGGCAACCGGCATACTTTCCGGATTCCAGAAGGTAAAGATCTATATCTTCCCGGCCTTCATCGGCTTTGCCTTCATTACCACCCGCCAGGTATCCCTCAGTTTTTGGGTTTTCTTTCTGCTTGGCGGCCTCGTCACAGGCATCCTCCAGACCTCCGGCCTGCGGATCCCCGATTCCGCCCTGGGCACCCTGTATGGCCCGAGCATCGCAAGGCCCGAAGAAACCCAGGCTATTGGCGCCAGCCTGGTCTTTTTCGTCTTCATGCTCTGGCTCGCCAGGGCCTATCTGGTAGACGTTTTCCGCCAGTGTTTTCGGGCCACCCGGGACACGAGCGAAGTCGGCTGGCTCCCGGCCAAATATTCCCTGATGGGGGTATTCCTCGGCATTGCCGCCCTGTGCCTCTGGTCCACCGCCTGCGGCATGGGGCTGAATGCCGCGGTCATGCTCTATATCAGTTTTTTTGCCGCTATGCTGCTCCTGGCCAAGACCGTCTGCCAGGGAGGAATTCCCTATTGTGCCATGAATGTTGCTCCGGCGGACGGCATTCTCAGCATTTTCGGCTCGAAACCCCTGGGAGGTGTCGGCCTTGTCCTCGGTATGAGCCTGCAGAAGATGCTCTTTGTCGATGTGCGCGAGGCGCTTTTTCCGTCACTTCTCCATGCCGGAAAAATCTCGGAGCGGCTGGAGAAAAGAAAATTCATGGCCCTGGCGATTGCCATAGGCCTGATCCTGGCCGTGGCCGCATCGTTTCTCAGCATGCTCTATCTCGCCTACCGCTACGGCATCCAAGAGCTGGATATGGACTGGGCCACCCGGACGACGCAAAGCGTTTACGCCAACAGTCAACGCCTGCTGGAAATGCCGCAGTCTCCGGACAGCTCCATCCTTTTGTTCGTACTGGCCGGGGCAGCGATCATGCTCCTCTTGGTGCTGTGCTATTATCTGCTGCCTTGGTGGCCCTTTCACCCCCTCGGCTACCTCATGGCCTACAGCTCTTCCATGCGCATCCTGTGGTTCAGTTTTCTCGTCGGCTGGCTATGCAATGCCCTTTGCCTGCGCTATGGCGGCACCTTTTTGTACAGGCGCGTTCGCCTAATCTTCATCGGCCTGATCATCGGTGATTTCTGCATGGGCGCCTTCTGGGCCCTGGTCAGTCTTTATACCGGGGTCAGCTACCTCGTCCTTCCATCCTGAGGGCTCTATGTACGACGATCAGGAACTGCAAGAATACCGCGATCTACTGAAACCCCCTTCCCATTTTGAGGAGGGCTTTGACTGGAAAACCATTATCGGCGCTGTCTTTATCGGTTTTCTCATGATGCCGGGTTCCATGTATCTGCATCTGGTGCTGGGAACGGGCATCGGGCCGGCGGCGCGCTGGGTAACCATTATCCTCTTTGCCGAGGTGGCCAAACGCTCCTATACCGAGTTGAAGCAACAGGAAATCTTCCTGCTCTATTATATGGCCGGAGCGGCCCTGGCCTCGCCCTTCCAGGGCCTGCTCTGGAGCCAGTACCTGATTCAGTCCGATGCCGCCCAGATGCTCGGCCTGACCGAATTCATCCCCTCCTGGGTGGCGCCGGACCTGACATCGACCTCCTACGCCGAGCGCACCTTTATCCATAAAGACTGGCTGGTGCCGATCCTTCTGCTTTGCGGGTCGATGCTCATCCAGCGCATCGACCACTTCGGCCTTGGTTATGCCCTGTACCGCCTCACCTCGGATGTCGAAAAACTGCCCTTCCCCATGGCCCCGGTGGGTGCCCTGGGCACCATGGCCCTGGCCGAATCGACGGAGGATAAAAAGGACAACTGGAAATGGCGGGTGTTCTCCATCGGCGCCATGATCGGCCTTACCTTCGGTTTTTTCTATGTCCTTCTGCCAGCCCTGTCCGGATTGTTCTTTACCGAGCCCATCCGCCTCATCCCCATCCCCTGGCTCGACCTGACCCGCAATACCGAGGCCTATCTGCCGGCGGTGGCCACCGGCATCCAGCTTGATCTCGGCCTGATGTTCATCGGCATGGTGCTGCCCTTCTGGGCGGTCATCGGCGGCTTTATCGGCCTGCTTATCACCATCACCATCAACCCGATCCTCTTCGCTCACGGCATCCTGCACCGCTGGCATCCGGGCATGGGCACGGTCGATACGGTCTTTGCCAACAGCTTCGATTTTTATATGAGCTTCGGCATCGGCCTGGGTCTGTCCATCGGCCTCATCGGCATCTGGCATGTGGTCAAATCCCTGCGAAAGCAAGGGGCGGAAGGCCTTGACTTCCGTCTGCTTTTCCATCCGCCGCCGGGCCGGGGCGACATCTCCATCTGGCTGTCGCTCGGCATCTATGTGTTCTCGACCCTTGCCTATGTGGTCTTCTGCGCCTTCCTCGTGCCCAGTTTTCCCTGGATCTTTTTTCTCCTCTACGGCTTTATCTACACCCCGTTCATTTCCTACATCACCGCCCGGATGGAGGGCATTGCCGGGCAGTTTGTCAGCCTGCCCCTGGTCCGCGAAGCAAGCTTCATCGCCGGCGCCAAATACTTCGGCTACCACGGCATTGAGATCTGGTACGCGCCCATCCCCATCCATAACTACGGGGAAGCGACCGTCAGCTTTCGCCAGATCGAACTGACCGGCACCAGCCTGCGCGGCATCATCAAGGCGGAAATCGTCACCCTGCCCATCGTCCTCGTTGCCTCCCTGCTCTTTTCGCAGTTTCTCTGGCAATTGGCGCCGATCCCTTCCGCCAACTACCCCTACGCCCAGGAACTCTGGCATCTGCAGGCCCTCAACACCCTGCTCATGCAGACCGCCACCCTGGAGGGCAATTCGCTGTTTTTCCAGGCGCTCAATTCGCTGTATGTGTCGTGCGGGGTGTTTTTCGGGGTGCTGGTCTATGCACTCCTCAGTGTGCTGGGACTGCCGGTGCTGCTGGTCTACGGGGTGGTGCGCGGACTCGGTCAATCGACCCCGCACGGGCTGCTGCTGGAACTTTTGGGAGCCCTCTTGGGGCGCTATTATTTCCTAAAAAAATACGGCAAGAAGTGGCGGCAGTATGCCCCCGTACTTCTGGCCGGATTTTCCTGCGGCATGGGACTTGCCGGCATGTTCGCCATGGGCTGCACCTTGATCCTCAAGTCTCTGAACAAGCTGCCGTACTGACCGCTACTGGAGATGTTGGAGGAACGTAGGGTGCACTCCGTGCACCCCCTAACCCCTCACCCCTAACGCCTCACTCCTTCCCAGACCGGCCAAGATACCGTTCTAAAAGCTTGGGGACACTTTCCAGTACAGCCGCCCGCCCTTCGGGATCGGTGCCGATTTTGGCAGTTCCCTCACCACCAACCGTGTAGGCCAGCCCTTTGCGGGTTTTCAGGGGAAGATTAGGGTGATCGAAGCCGTGGTAGGCGTTCGGGAAGGTGACGATATCTGCCTGGCACCCTTGGGCTGTTGCCCGCGCCACCAGTTCCTTGCAGGGTGCAGCCGGAGTCCAGTCATCGACCTCGCCGATGAAAATCGTCAGCGGCAGACGCGGCCGCCAGTTTTCTTTTTTGACAAAACTCGTGCACCCCGGATAAAAAGCGATGGCTACTCGAAAGTCATTGTTCTTTTCTTTTTTCGTAGGCGGGCCAATGGTTGCCAGCACGGTTGATCCGCCATTCGACCAGCCCATGAGACCAACGCGGTCTCCCTGCACCATCCCTTGCGTCTGCAGCCAGTGTAAGGCCCCATCGGCGTCTCTACGTCTTTCCCGGTGCGCCGAAAAACCGCTCCGATCTTTTTTCGTGCACACCTCACGAATTCCCCGCGACGTAAAACTATCGGGCAAAAGAACCACATAGCCAAGGGCTGCCAGCCTTTCGCCCCAATCGGCATAGCGGGCGTTGATGCGGCCGGCGGTGAACAGTCCGCCACAGCCATGCATGCCGACTACGGCCGGGAAGGGGCCAGGTCCGGCCGGCCGAAACAGATAACCGTCAAGCATGGTCGGTGCCCCGCCCGTTACATCTCCGTCTTCGGAGGGGAAGGTTACCTTTTCCGCTTGCTCCGCGGATACTTTGACCAGCAATTCGTCACCCGCCTTGCCGGCGGCAAAGGCCTCTGGTCCGAAGACGGTGAACGTGAGTGTCAAGAGAAGAACAACTGCTGAAGCGGCAATTGTTCTCGCTTTATGTTGCAGCGTTTGCTCGATAGGGTTTTTCATTGAAGATATCCTTTCATAATATGGGTCTCAACCATCGTTATATGCTGTATCCTTTTGCTAAGACTCTTTAACAATAACCTGATTTAGAAATCCAACGGACTCTTAGCCTCTTTCAGCGTGCTCCTTTTCACTGTATGCGTATAGATCATGGTGGTCCTGACATCCCTATGGCCGAGAAGCTCCTGGATGGTGCGAATGTCGAAATTTGCCTGCAGCAGATGGCTGGCAAAACTATGGCGAAAGGTATGCGAGGTAATTCTCTTTGGAATTTTTGCCATGAGGACTGCGGTTCTTAAGGCTTTTTGTAAGGTTGTTTCGTGAAGATGGAAGCGACGGTTTTCCCCGCTCTCGAAGACATGGGTTAATCCCTGTGCCGGGAAGAACCATTGCCAGACAAATTCCTTGGCAGCGTTTTTAAACTTTTTGTCCAGGCTCTCAGGCAGAAATACGCCATCATAACCTGCCTGAAAATCGGAATCGTGTAGCTGAGAAACATCTTCAAGTTGCTCTTTCAGTTCTTTTTTTAGAGCTTTCGGGATGGGGACGGTACGGTCTTTTTTTCCTTTACCATCGAGTATGGTGAGTTTTCCCGTGGCAAAATCGAAGTTCTGTACCCGCAAGGAAATACACTCGGAAATGCGCAGACCACAACCGTACATGAGTTTGATCATCAACTTGTAGGGATTCTGAAGTAACGAAAGTATTCTGTCTATCTCTTGTCGCGATAAGACGACGGGAATATTTGGCCTTCTTTTTGCCCGGACGACACCATCTATCTTGCCGAATTCAAATTTAAACACGTTACGAAACAGGAAAAGCAAGGCATTGAAGGCTAGGTTCTGGCTCGATGCCGCTACCTTTTTCTTTGCTGTCAGCCAGGTCAAAAATTCCTTAACATCTTCAATCCCGACTAATTTTGGGTCTTTGCTTTTGACAAAGGCCTCAAACTGTTTTGTATAGCTGACATAAGATTTAAGGGTTTTAGGCGAATACTGTCGCATGGTGATGGAACTTTCGAGCTCTGAATAAATATGCCGCCAATCGGCTTCACTTAGCTTTTCCAAAATCACTCTCTTTGCCACGGTTTGGGTCGGTGGCACTCTCTTGGATGTTTCGATGGCAGGAAGCTTTGACTCACTTTTGAATTTTTTGGAATCCTGCTTACTGGTTGATATCTGAAGTTTCTCTTTCGGAAACTCGTCCTTACACGGATCTGTGTTTTGAGATTTCGCCATCTTCCAAAGGAGCTCGACTACCTTTTTTGCCTGCTCCAACATGAAAGGTTGGTGGTTTTCGTTGCGTAGTTTTATCAAAAAGGCAGAAAGCGAATCGGTTTCACTCCATTTGAATGAATATTTAGTGCAGAAATCGTGATAATAGCGTAACCATTTCAGATAGACACGGTGATGGCTCAGTTCTATGCAATTTGCCGTTAGGAAATGAGTGTAACGAGCAGCAAGATGAGGTGGTAAATTGATCATAGGGTGATAGCAGGCTTCTAGATATCATTTAAATTTTGCGGGTTAACCAGTTAGAAACAGCCTACCATAGGCAACTTTGACTTGTCAAGACATGCGGGCTGGCGGGGTTAGCTCGAAAACTAGAGAATAACTTGTTAGCCAAACACAAATAGGAGGATCAATGGCAACACTAGCAATCGAACCATTTTACCTAGATTGGAAATTTTGGTCTGTGGTGATGTCCTCCATCGCAATATTGTTATCTCAATTGCCACCGATTCGATTATGGCTGAAACCGCGACGAGTCGAAGTTGAGGTAAACAGTCGCATACAAATTACTCATAAAGTGGGCAATCCGAACGTAGGACTTCACGTCAGCCTTTCCAACAGCGGTGGCCGAGAATTGAGAGTTCGCGGGCTTACGTTACATATTCAACGTGATGGAAAACAAATAATCTCTGTGCCTGCACAGAACTATTTTGAAAAGCCGACAGACACGACCTCCGTCTTGCTTGTTCCTTTGCAATTGAAACCTGATGAGTACTGGGCACATGGCGTTAATTTTCTAAATTTTTTCGACCGAGCCACTGAAAAAATGTACCGAGCAAGTCAAACCGCCTTGCGAAACGATATTCATCAAAAATTAAAAACCAGAGCAAGTGCTGATAAAGAGCCTGTCAAAGCTGAACCAAAGCTCACAGAACCTTTCTTGCATTTATTCCAGAAATTATTCATTTGGGAACCAGGCGAATATGTAGTTGAGCTGACAGTTGATACAGTTCCTGCATCAGCTACTTATGCCAAAAAATATCGATTTACCCTTTATGAATCAGATACCGCGGAGCTACGAAAACATGTGGACGACTACCCTTACGGCGGCGGCATTCACTATAACATAGATGATCACGTTGGCGTATTTGTTCCCCTTACTGAACATTTAGGCTAACTTGGGCGTGGTGCCGGATGCCGCAAACAGCACGGCACCGCACCCGCCCGAACCCGTTAGCACTCCACCCTGCCCTGCTGGGGTTTATCAAATAACGATAGGGGTCAAATCTTGATTGTTGACAATCTCCTCTCTAATCTCTTCACAAGTATCGGTTTGGTCACCATTTCCAACGAGTTGACGCGTACCAATTTGACTCCCTATAGAACGTCTAAAAAGATTGAAAACGGGGCAAATCTGTTTTTTATTCTCTCCAGCCAACTCAACGGTCGAGTCAGTATCCAGCCTCTCTCTGATGGCGCACAGCAACGATCACGGCGACGTTTCCGTCATAGTGATACAATACCACATAGCCGCTATTGCCAAAATCGACAAGCCATTCCCTAAACGCCGGATCCATTTCGTCGACAGGGCGCCCAACTTCCGGATGTTCTGCAATGATTTGCACGCTCGTTCGGATTACCTGAACTGCACGCCTGGCAGCATCTCTATTTTTCCCTTCAAGAAACCGATACAAGCGCTGAACATCGCGCAAAGCAGAAGGCGACCAAATCAGATGTGGCATTCAGGCGGCTCCACGTCTTGACCTTCTTCCAGCTTTGCAAGCCAGGCATCCGCTTCCTCGACTGTGACGTGCAAGCCAGTGGCCTGGTATTCATTCCATGCCGAAATCGCATCTTGCCTGAACGATTCCCGTTTTTCTTCCCGTTCGACGTATTGAAGAATTGCTTCTTTCATCAGCCAATGGGTTGAACGCTGTTTGAGATCAGCTAGACGCTTTATTCGCTTTTTGACTTCCAAATCAATTTTTACGGCGAGAGCTGCAGTACTCATATTTTTCTCCCTGGTATAGATTGGTAATACTAGTATATACCTTTTCGTTGAAAATGTACAGGTGACGATTTCATGTTGGAAAAACAGGGTCACAGGAAAAACCGGGGCAACTCCTTAGTGATTGCCGCGCAGCGGGCTTATTTGCTATTTCCGGTCCAAATGCGGCGCAGCACGCGTCTGGTGAAGCTTGGCGTTAGCGGCGCACTCAATAAACTTGCTTTTTCGCATCAATTTTATGTATGATATGACATCATAAAAGTTCCATTAACCATACAAATGGGGTGTAAGTATGTCGATTAGCATAACCGAAGACATCCGATCAATTACCGATTTGAAGCGCAATACAAATTCGGTACTGGACCAAATTCATAAAACAAAACGTCCCGTCATTTTAACTGTCAACGGAAAGGCTGAGGCCGTTCTCATTGATGCCAAAGAATATGAAAAAATAACAAATGCTTTCAATCTGCTCAAACTTCTTGCTCCTGCAGAAGACGATATAAAAGAAGGCAGATATTCAGAAGCAAAAGATTTTTTCCAGGAGTTTAAGCGTGACAAAGAAATATAACTTCGGCGCTAACAGGAATTGAGCCACTTTTGCTAATGAAAACTGAGCCAGTGAGTGCGCAGCAGGGAGTGTCTTGAGGGAGAGGAAAGAGCGATACGGGTGGGTCAGGTGAGATGAGATTTGCTGAGTGGCCTACGTC
>CAIQWD010000060.1 GCA_903875445.1 uncultured delta proteobacterium
GACGTAGGCCACTCAGCAAATCTCATCTCACCTGACCCACCCGTATCGCTCTTTCCTCTCCCTCAAGACACTCCCTGCTGCGCACTCACTGGCTCAGTTTTCATTAGCAAAAGTGGCTCAATTCCTGTTAGCGCCGAAGCTTTTATCGGACGTTCAAAATCAGACCAGAGGAAACTGAAGGGCAATTGCTCTATGATCTTGGCAACCGGCAATGGGATATTCCCGAACTGAAAGAATTGCTCCAAGGCATCCTTCCTGAAAATAGCGAAATCAATAACTTTAGGGTTGAGCATGAATTTGCAACAATCGGACGGAAGATTCTTTTTTTAAATGCCAGGCGAATTGAAAGAAATTCCGGTCAAGTTAAACTGATCCTTCTGTCCATTGAGGACGCAACCGACCGGGAAGATCAAAAAAATGCTCTTGAAGAACTTGTTGATCGACGCACAAGAGAACTTGTCATTGCAAGAATAGAAGCGGAGGAAAAAAGAAAAATCACCGAAGCGGCCCTTACCCAAGTTCTACAACTAAAAGAACAGCTTTTCTTGGAGAGAGCATATCTGCAGGAAGAGATTAAACTTGAAAACAACCACGAGACAATTATCGGTCAAAGCGATGTACTCAAGAACGTACTCCATAAAGTAGGACAAATCGCCAGCAGCAATACCACCGTGTTGGTTCTGGGTGAGACAGGCACCGGCAAGGAGTTGATCGCCAGGGCTCTTCATAACTCGAGCTTGCGTAAAAAACGGGCTTTGATAAAAGTAAATTGCGCGACGCTGCCGGCAAACCTCATCGAAAGTGAATTGTTTGGTCATGAGAAGGGGTCTTTTACCGGTTCTCAGTCAAGACACCTTGGCCGATTTGAGATCGCCGATGGTGCCACTCTTTTTCTTGATGAACTCGGAGAATTGCCGATGGAACTTCAGGCAAAGCTGCTGCGAGTCCTTCAGGATGGCGAGTTTGAGCGTGTCGGGAGTTCGCAAACCATCAAAGTCGATGTGCGGATTATCGCCGCCACGAATCGCAATTTGGAAAAAGAGGTCCGTAATGGCCATTTCCGTGAGGATCTCTGGTACCGCTTGAATATCTTTCCGATAACCGTGCCACCGCTTCGGGATCGCCGGGATGACATACCGCTTCTCGTAGCTTTCTATATCAAAAAAATTACCAAGCGGATGGGAAAATCCATTGAAATCATTCCTGAACACGTAATGAATGGCTTGAAAGAGTATCACTGGCCTGGAAATATTCGAGAGTTGGAAAATGTCCTTGAACGTGCAGTAATTAACTCGTCGGGGCCTAAGCTGCGTCTTGTTGATGAACTCAGGAAGCCGACAAAAAATGTATCCACCAGTGCCAAAACCATGGAAGCAGTTGAAAGAGACCATATTCTTGAGGTCCTTGAAATGACCAATTGGAAAGTGAGCGGCAAGGGTGGTGCATCGGAAATTCTTGATCTTGACCGCAGTACTTTGCGAGCCCGCATGCTTAAACTAAATATCGAGAAATCCTGATTCGCATTCCCGCTTGATCCAAACCGCCCTCATGCCCTATCAATAAAAGGGCACCGACTTTTTCCAATTTCCACAACATCTCCTTTCCACTTTGTCCAAGCAGAACCGGTGGTGACATTTGACCATCGGTTAAGTATGACCTTTTTTCTGCAGTCTTCGGCAAGAGTTCCTGTCCGCGTTGTTTCGTGAAAATAATACCAAATATCAGAGTGATAGCCGGAAGCATTGGGAGAGTTGGCAGCCTGGCATAAGAATTGAACTATAAGAAATGAATTATGGAAAAGGCAAATGTTTTCCTTAAGGGAAACATGTCATCATATGCCAAACAAATCTGCAGGATCTCCCTGCTGCTGCCAAACCAAAAAAATAGGAGTAACACTACCATGAAAAAACCAATGTTCCGTTTAGCAATTATCGCCACCATGGCCTCAACGTTTTTAATCAGCTCGCCAATCTTTGCCGTCGGGACGGATGACCAAATTGAATCTACCGCCAAAAGCACCTATGTGTTCAAGACCTACCTCAAAGATGATAACGTCAAGGTTCAGGCAAATGATGGGGTTGTCACTTTGACTGGTACCGTCTCCGATGTATCCCACAAATCCTTGGCCGCGGAAACTGTTGCCGGCCTGCCCGGAGTTAAGAGCGTTGACAACAAGCTGGTAGAAAATAGTGGAGCCCCTGCTGCAAAATCTGATGCATGGCTTACCACCAAAGTGAAAACAACACTTTTATTCCATAAAAACGTCAACGCCATAGGAACTGAGGTTATTTCGAAAAACGGCAACGTGACTTTGCGCGGCCAAGCTTCCAGCATGGCCCAAAAGGATCTGACGACTGAGTATGCCAAGGATGTAGAAGGCGTCGTAAACGTTAAAAATGAAATGAAAGTGGCAAGTGCCGCAATAAAGACAGGTGAAAAACCTATAGCCAAAAAGATTGATACCATTGGCGAATCGGTAGACGATGCGTCCATCACCGCCTTGGTCAAAACGACACTGCTCTATCATCGTTCGACCAGTGCTCTCAAAACCACTGTCGACACGAAAGAAGGTGTCGTCACATTGGGAGGTAAAGCCAAGACCGCAGCTGAAAAGGACTTGGCCGGCAAATTCGCGAGGGACGTGAACGGCGTACAGAAGATCATCAACAACATTACTGTCAATTAATCAGCATTGAACATCAATTATTTGAGGAGGATGAATCATGTCAATTGGAACAATTTTTCTCATTATTCTCGTATTGGCACTTTTAGGAATGATCCCCGTCTGGCCACATAGCCGATCTTGGGGCTATGGACCCAGCGGTGGGGTAGGGCTAATAGTTGTTATCCTTGTGATCCTGCTCTTATCAGGCAGAATCTAGTTTTCTCTTTTTAAAAACATTCACCAACAGTCCTTTCCGGAGTTAAACAATACATAATTGAAGTCGGCCGAGAGCGATTGGCGGTGAATGGTATAAAAACAAAGGAGAAAACGTCATGTCAAACAATTCCGAGCCGGAGGTGAAGTCACGCTCGATTTCATTTTATGTGATACTGGGAGCGGGGTTATTTGCCTTCATTCAAACATTCTCGCTTCTTTCTCCCATTCTGTTATCTTTTCTGCTTGTGTTGCTGCTTTCTCTTGCAATCAATCCGATGATTTCCCGGATGCGGGCCTTGACCGGCGGGAGAAAAATACCAACCGGGTTGGTGGCGGTGGCATTGGTTGCTGGTATTGTTTTGATGGGCTGGGCACTCTTTGGACCGATGAAGGACTCGGTCGTAACCATCTCGGAATCCTTGCCCGATTACTGGGAACGACTGCAAAAGCCGCTGATAAAAATGGAGCAACAGTCAGTACTTTTCGAGCAAAAACTTCAGACTGAAGTCAGCACTGAAATTGCCAAGGCCGATTCGGAAGCAGGGAAACCCGCTGTCGGGCCTCGAGTCGCTCAACCAACTCCCCGCAAAACGCCTGAAGACTCAAAATCTCTTCGCTCCAGTTTGACCGAGATGTTTAAAGGGGTGCTCGGCAGCTTTTCCGCAGTGGCCTTCAACGGGGCGCAAATACTGGTCGTTTTTGTGACGGTTTTTTTTGGTGTGGTTTATATGCTCATGAATCCCCGCCCGATTGTTGGAGCAATGCTTGCCCTTTTGCCCGAGCAACACCACAACCAGGCCCTGGTAATCATGCAGCGTATCGGCAGATTTATCCCTGCCTGGGCCGGGGCAACCCTGCTGGGAATGGTGACGATCGGGGTGCTGGTATTTCTGCTCATGTGGCCGATCTTCGGTTTCATGGATGCATTGGTTCTAGGGATGACAGCGGCCGTTTTGGAAGTGATTCCCTTTTTGGGTCCAATTTTCAGTGCCATCCCGGCGATCTTGCTCGCTCTCAGCAAAGGGGGGATGACTCCACTGTGGGTGGTACTCGCTTATATCTCAGTGCAGGCATTGGAGAGCAATGTGATCCTTCCATTTATCATGGCCCGTGGCATGAAATTGCATCCGTTGGCGGTGATCTTTTCCATGCTCCTGTGCGTCGCCGCTTTTGGCGTGTTGGGTGTTTTGGTGGCAGCCCCTATGGTGGCAATTGTCAGTATTGTACACGATGAGTTTTATCGAAAGATCTTTCTTCCAACGGTAACGGACGCAGACCTGGATCGTCTGGCAGGAATTGCTTTGCACGAAAAGCAGTCTGTTTACAAATGATGCGACCAGCCGACATCACCATATGGCAGCGTGCTCGCTGCCAAGAGCGCGGTACGGATTGTCATTAAAGAACTTGTCCTCTTTTGTCGGCAAACAGCCGGTAATTTGCCGGAGATACAGCCGTAACTGTTTTTCTGGTGCTCTTTTTTCTGCAACGCTATATAGAGAATTGAGAGAATTATATGAGGCTCGCACATCAGGTTTCACCTGTGTGGCTGCGGCAATCTTTAGAACTCGGCCATTTTACGCTCACTAATGAAACCTCTGCTGCAACTTGCGCCTTTTGTCAAACCCTACTGGAAGCCTTCCCTCCTGGCGCTCCTCTTGCTCGTCAGCCTGGTAGTCCTTGATCTCTCCATTCCCCGCCTTATCCAGCGGATTATCGATCAGGGCATCAACGCAAAAAACCAGGGAGTCGTCATCCATACCGGATTACTGATGTTGGGGATTTCTCTTCTCAGCATGGTGATGGCCGTCGGCAATAATATCCTTTCGGTAAAGGTAGGCGAAAGTGTTGCCAGGGATTTGCGGCAGGCGGTTTTTCTGAAAATTCAGAGCCTCTCCTTCGGTAATCTCGACCGGATGAAAACCGGCTGGCTGATGGTGCGTTTAACGAGTGATACCGGCGCCTTTCAGCGAGTCGTCCAGATCTCGCTGCGCATCGGCACCCGCGCCCCCTTACTCATGCTGGGCAGCCTGATTCTCATGATCAATACCAGTCTTTCCCTGGCCCTCATCCTGCTGCCGCTGATCCTCATTACTCTTGGGGTGCTCGCCTTTTTTATCAGTAGGATGGAGCCGTTATTTCTTCAGGTGCAACAGAAGTTCGACAGATTGAATACCGTGCTCCAAGAAAATGTCGCCGGGGTTCGTCTGATCAAGGCCTTTGTTCGTGCCGATCATGAAAGAGAGCGGTTTGAAACCGCCAATAGGGATTTTACCCGCCATTCCATCAAGATAATGCGGTTCATGTCCGGGATGTCGCCTTTGCTGACCCTTTGCGTCAACGTCGGTATGGTGGTGGTGATCTGGTCCGGCGGCCTGGAAGCGTCCCGAGGGGAATTGACCGTCGGGCAGATTGTCGCCTTCACCAATTATCTGCTCACTACCCTGGCACCCCTTGCCATGATGACCATGCTTTCCAATGCCTGGGCCGGCGGTGTCGCTTCGGCAAAACGGCTGAACTCCCTGCTCGCTACTCCCCCGGAAGTCATGGATATCCCCGATGCCTTGTCGCTGTCTGAGGCCGGACTCGAAAATGCGCCCGTGCGGATTGAGTTTTCCCGGGTTGCTTTTCGTTATACCGGTGAAGGCGGTGAAGGGGTGCTGATGGATATCGATTTGGTTGCCGAACCGGGGAAGACTCTAGCAATCCTTGGGGCAACCGGCGCGGGTAAATCCACCCTGGTGAATCTGGTTCCTAGGTTTTATGAAGTAACAGCCGGTCGGATTCTCTTTAACGGGATCGATATCCGACAACTCCAGCAAAAAGCCCTGCGGTCGTTGATTGCCGTGGTACCACAGGAAACCATCCTGTTTTCCGGAAGCGTAGCCGACAATATTCGCTATGGTGTGCCGGATCTCGGTGATATCGAGGTGCAGGCGGCGGCCAAAGTGGCCCGGGCCCACGACTTTATCCTGAAGCTGCCGCAGGGATATCAAACCCGGATTGAAGAACGCGGCATCAACCTCTCCGGTGGCCAGAAGCAGCGGCTGGCCATTGCCCGCGCCTTGGTGACAAAGCCACGAATCCTCATACTTGACGACAGCACCAGTGCGATCGACGTGGAGACCGAGACCTGGATTCAGGAGGCGCTGGAGCAGCTGCCCTTCAAACATACCCGCCTGGTGGTCGCCCAGCGGGTCAGTACGGTGCTCAATGCCGACAAGATCGTGGTCCTCGATAAAGGGCGCATCGCCGCCCAGGGAACACACCGCCAATTACTTGAAAGTTCCTTGATTTATCAGGAAATTTACGCCTCGCAGCTTGGCAATGGACTGGACGCCGATCTCCTCGCCAAGGAGGAAGGGCAGTCATGAGCGCATCTCCTGAACGATCAGCCGGCATTGTTCGCGAAGCACTCCAGCCACGTCGTCCCGGCGCCGTGGGTATAATCGAGAAGGCCAAAAATCCCAAGCATGCCCTGCTCCGGCTGCTCCCTTATCTGGCGCCGTTCCGGCTGGTCTTGGCGCTGGTGCTGGCCAGCGTGGTTGCCTATACCCTGTGCGGTCTGGTTGGCCCCTATCTCATGGGGGTGGTCATCGACCGGTTTATTGGCCCCGGGCAGACCGATGGGTTGATGATAACGGCAATATGGATGCTCATCGTCTATCTGTTCTATAACGGTTTTCAGCTGGTTGCCGCCTGGCTGATGTCCAGCGTCTCTCAGCAGGCCCTGCAGCAGATGCGCCGGGATCTCTTTACCCATATGCAACAGTTGTCACTGAATTTTTTCGACCACCGGTCAACGGGCGAACTCATGAGTCGGTTGACCAATGATATCGACGCCATCAACCAGGCGGTTTCCGAAAACGTCACCACGCTGCTGGCCGGAGTACTTTCCCTGGTCGGTATTCTGGTGGCCATGTTCGTGCTCGATGTTTGGCTTGCCCTTACCTCGGTCCTGGTGGTGCCGATGATTTTTGGCTTCACTCGTTTTATCGCTGGCTATACCCGCAAGGGATATCGGGATCTCCAGCAGAGACTCGGCAGCCTCAATGCGGTGGCGGAAGAGGCCATCGGCGGGCAGAAGGTTGTCAAGGCCTTTGGCCGCAACGATTCAGTTCTGGCCGCTTTTAACGAACAGAATGAACAGGTCTTTCGGGCCGGAGTATATGCCAACAATTACAGCATGCTGCTCATGCCCCTTACCGGTGTGCTCGGTAATTTTTTTGTTATTACCCTTGCCGGGTTGGGTGGATGGCTCGCCCTGCGGGGGCTGGTGAGTATTGGGATCATCGCCACCTTCATCACCTACGGTCAGAATTTTATCCAGCCGCTTCGCCTGCTTGCCAATATGTACAACTCCATTCAGGCGGCCTTGGCGGGGGCAGAACGGATTTTCGAGATTCTTGATACACCGGTGGAAATCGACGAGGGTTCGTCTCCGGCCATGGCGGATGTCAAGAGAGAAGCGATCAGGGGAGATGTTTGTTTTGAGCATGTCGGGTTCGCCTATGAACCCGGACACCCGGTGATTTGGGACATGAGTCTTGCGGTTGCGGCAGGAAAAACCATTGCCCTGGTGGGACCTACCGGGGCAGGGAAGACCACCATTATGAACCTGCTCAGCCGGTTTTACGAGATCGATAGCGGACGGATCACTCTTGATGGACTCGATCTGAAGACCCTGCCAAAGGCCGGTCTCCGCCGGTGCATAGGCCTGGTGCCGCAGGACACCTTTCTCTTTGCCGAATCGGTGATGGAGAATATTCGTTTCGGACGATTGGACGCTAGCGACGAGGAGTGTAGGCAGGCGGCAAAGCTGGCCGATGCCGATCATTTTATTCGCCAACTGCCCCATGGCTATCAAACCGATTTATCGGAAAGAGCCGGCAACCTCAGCCAGGGCCAGCGGCAGTTGCTGGCCATCGCCAGGGCCATTCTCGCCAACCCCGCCATCCTCATTCTTGATGAAGCCACCAGCAGCGTCGATACCCGTACCGAAGAACGAATTCAGAAGGCGCTTTTGCGCTTCATGGAAAGACAGACGAGTTTTGTCATCGCCCACCGCCTGAGCACCATCCGCGATGCCGATCTGGTGTTGGTGATTGATGACGGCAGGATCGTCGAACGGGGGACGCATCGGCAACTGCTGCAACAACGGGGCGTCTACTACCAACTCTACATCAGTCAGTTCAAAGGTCATGCGATTTAACATGATAATCCGAGTGGTTGCCAAGGAAGAGGATCGGTAAATGGTCATATATAACCACCGGTTATATATGACCATATTTGCCAATAACCTACAATTAAATTGTATTCACACTATATCCCTAAATCTCTGATAGATATATCGAAAACTACGGATTTTTGCAATTGGTGCAAATATTGCAAAACCAGGAATTGTGAGCAATAGCACAAATTGGTTGCTGTCTAACCTGCCATATTAGAAATTCCGATACAAATGTCCAGACAACTAAATGATAAAACCGGCGGCCAAGTGTGTACCGCTGACGCCAAGGGGAATTTGCTAAGGGCAAGTGATGTGCAATGCATGCCCGCGTTCGAACGAGGAGCCCGGCAACAGGAAATGGCAACGCTCAGTTTGTTGTTCGTCCTGGGTTTCCTGATGCTCACGCAAATCGGTTGCGGCAGAGTGATGCCACAACCTTCTACGTCCGTCGCCATTGATGTGCCGGCTGCATGGTCGCTCGCAGGTAGCGGCAAGGAGACCGGCACCTCTTCGCTTGCCGAGTGGTGGTTGCACTTCAACGATCCACTGCTCGGCGATCTCGTGACTGAGGCTCTCAAGGCCAATACCGGCATAAAGAGTGCCCAGGCCGCTCTTCGGCAGGCCCGGGCGCTGCGTGACGTCTCGGCTGCCGGGCTTTTGCCGGCCCTCGACGGTTCGGCGTCGGCAGGGCGCAGCAAGTCAGGGAACAACAGCGCCGTCAATACCTTCACGGCCGGCCTGGATGCAAGCTGGGAGCTTGATATCTTCGGCGCCAACCGCAGCGCTCTCGACACCAGCGAGGCCACGGTCCGGGCCAGTGCTGCAAGTCTCGGTGATGTGCAGGTGTCGATTGCCGCCGAGGTGGCTCTTAACTACATCACCTTGCGCGATGCCCAGGCACGGCTGGCGATTGCTGCCGACAACCTGACCAGCCAGCTGGAGACGCTGCAGATCACCCAGTGGCGGCTGCAGGCAGGGCTGGTTACTTCCATCGAAGCCGAGCAGGCTCGTACTGCGGTCGAACAGACCCGCGCCCTCCTGCCGGCCTTGCAAACGAGCATTGAACAGACCTGCCACGCCCTGGCGGTGCTGACTGGTCAAACCCCGTCGGCCTTATCGACGATACTGGCTGTAGCGAGGCCGGTGCCGCAGGCGGCAGGCGACCTGGCGTTCAGTTTTCCCGCCGAGACACTGCGCCGTCGGCCCGACGTGCGTGCCGCTGAACATCAGGTGACGGCGGCAGTCGGCCGTGTGCAGGAGGCTGATGCAAAACGACTGCCAAACTTCAAGCTGAGCGGCTCGCTCGGCTTGAACGCCTTGACCCTGAGCAGCTTAACCAACGGCGCGTCGGTCGTCAGTGCGATATTGGCCGGCGTCTCAATGCCGGTTTTTGACGGCGGGGCCGGACGCGCTCAGGTGCGAGCCCAACAAGCGGCGCTGGATCAAGCTTTCGCGGCCTACCAGGCCGCCGTGCTGACTGCCTTAAAGGACGTGGAAGATGCCTTGGTTGCGCTGCGTGGCGACCGCGAGCGTCTGCTGCGCCTGCAAGACGCCGCCGAGGCAGCGGCTAACGCTGCCCTCCTGGCCCGCCAGCGCTACAGCAGCGGTCTGGTGGATTTTCAGGTCGTGCTCGAAACCCAGCGAACTCAACTGACGACACAGGCCAGTGTGGCCAGTGCCCGAGCCGACGTCAGCTCCGACCATGTGCGCCTCTACAAGGCGCTGGGCGGTGGTTGGCTTCCCGACAATAGTGATGCGTCACCGAACCCAACAGAAAATATTTTCAGGAGTCCCCATTCATGAACTCACCAAGTACTACCACTATCATCACGCCAACTCCTGAGGTTGCTCCCGAAGCCGATATTGCCACCTTGCTTGATGAACCTGCACCGCGCACCTGGTACCGTCGGCCCGTACTTTGGAGCGTCGTCGTCCTGGCCCTGTTGACGGCTGTCGGTCTCTGGTACTGGCAGGCACGTCGAACCGCCAACGCGGCGCCGAGCTACAGCACACAAACTGTAGCGCACGGTAACCTGACCCTCACCGTCACCGCCAACGGCACGCTGCAACCGACCCGTTCGATCAATATCGGCAGTGAACTTTCGGGCACGGTGTTGAAGGTCAATGTCGATGTCAACGATCGCCTCGAAAAAGGTCAGGTCTTGGTCGAACTCGATCCTTCAAAACTGCGCGACCAGATCCTTCGTTCCCGTGCTTCCGTGGCTGTCGCCAAAGCCTTGGTCGAACAAACCGCCGCGACGGTGGGTGAAACCAAGGCCAATCTGGCGCGGCTCGAAGAAGTAGCGCGCCTATCGGGTGGCAAGGTGCCGTCGAAAACCGAACTCGATGTCGGCCGCGCCACCTTAAAGCGGGCAATAGCAAGCGAAGCCAGTGCCCGCGCCGGCGTAAGCGACGCCGAGGCCGCACTGTCCACCGATGAGATAAATTTGTCGAAGGCGTCGATCCGGGCGCCGTCGAGCGGGGTGGTTCTGACTCGCAGCGTCGAACCCGGCAACGCGGTTGCGGCGTCGCTGCAGGCGGTGACCCTGTTCACCGTGGCCGAAGATCTTACCCAGCTGCGCCTGCAGGTCTATGTCGACGAGGCCGATGTGGGCTCGGTTCAGGTGGATCAGCATGCCAATTTCACCGTCAGTGCCTATCCAAGCCGCAAGTACCCGGCCCGGATTACCCGGGTGGCGTACGGCTCGACCATTACCGATAACGTCGTTACCTACCTGACCTACCTCGATGTGGATAACACCGATCTCAGTCTGCGGCCCGGCATGACCGCTACTGCGACCATCACTGCAAACCAGCGCGATGATGTACTCTTGGTGCCCAACACCGCCCTGCGCTTTACGCCGACCGCCGCGGATGCGGCCAAGCCGACCGCTAAAAGCGGTATTATCTCCAGTTTGACGCCACGCATGCCTCGAAGCGTCACCCGCAAATCAGCCTCCGACGGGGCGAGTACGGCAGCGGCACGACAGGTCTGGGTTTTGCGCGATGGTACGGCGGTGGCGGTGGCGGTGACGCCGGGTATCAGCGACGGTCGCATGACCGAGATTACCGATGGCGAGCTGGAAGTCGGTATGCAGGTGATTACCGACCAGAAAGCGGTGGCATCGAAATGAGCGGGGTGCTGATTCGCCTACGTGGCGTAACCAAGGTGTATGGCGCCGGCCAGGCCGAGCTGCTGGCATTGAAGGGAATTGACCTCGACATCAAGGCCGGTGAGTTCGTGGCGATCATGGGCCCCAGCGGCTCGGGAAAGTCTACCGCGATGAACATCCTCGGCTGTCTGGACACACCGAGTGCCGGGCAGTATCTGTTCCAAGGAGCTCATGTCGAAGCGCTGTCGCGTGATCAGCGTGCACGGCTGCGCCGCCGCTATCTGGGCTTTGTCTTCCAGGGCTTCAACCTGTTGGCTCGTACCTCGGCACAGGAGAACGTTGAACTGCCGCTGCTCTATCGCGGTGAAAGTGCGGCCACGCGGCGTTCCGCTTCGGCCAGAGCGCTACAGTCGGTGGGTTTGGGCGGCTGGGAACATCACACCCCGGCGGAACTGTCCGGCGGACAGCAGCAGCGGGTGGCGATTGCCCGGGCCATTGTCACGGAACCGGCGGTGCTCTTGGCCGACGAACCCACCGGTAACCTCGATAGCCAGCGCAGTCAGGAGATCATGGAACTGCTGCGCGGCCTGAACACGGATCACGGTATTACCGTGCTGATGGTCACCCACGAACCCGATATGGCGGCCTATGCCCACCGTATGGTGCGCTTCGTCGATGGTCGCATAGACGACGATGCTCCGAACCCGCACCAAACCGTGCCGTCGGCATCGCTTGCGGCTATGCCGGTTTCGGCAGGGAGGCTCTGATGCTGCTTAATACATTGCTCCTCGCACTGCGCTCGATTCGCCGCAACCTGTTGCGCTCGTTTCTTACTATCTTGGGTATTGTTATCGGTGTCAGCGCGGTTATCACCATGGTTACGCTGGGTAACGGCGCCACCCAGGCAGTGCAGATGCAGATCTCAAGCCTCGGTACCAACCTGCTGATGGTGCGTCCGGGCCAGCGTCAGGGACCCGGCGGCAGTGGTGGTGGAGCAGGTATACCCTCCTTCAAGGAGGCCGATGCCGATGCCATCCTGGCACAGATCGGTGGTGTCGCAGCCGTCGCGCCGGAAGGCCGCGCCAGCATCACCGTGGTCGCCAATGGCCGTAACTGGGCCACCAGCGTCACCGGCAGCAGCAATGCCTGGTTCGAAACCGGCAACTGGAAGCTGGCCGCCGGGCGCAAATTTGAGGACGACGAACAGCGTGCCGGTGCTGCGGTCTGTATTGTCGGTGAGACGGTGCGGCGCGAAATCTACGGTGGGGAAGTGGGGCTGGGCGGACTGGGCGAGCAGCTGCGCATCAAGCAGTTCTCCTGCGAGGTGATCGGTGTGCTTGCCTCCAAGGGCCAGGCCGCGATGGGCAACGACCAGGACGACTCGGTACTGGTGCCGCTGCATACCCTGCAGCGTCGTGTCACCGGCAATCAGAAGGTGGCAACACTGCTGGTGTCGATGAAGGACGGCAGCGACAGCACCAGCCTCAAGGCCAGCCTGCGGCAGTTGTTGCGCGAGCGCCGCAAACTGGCCGAAGGCGACGATGATAACTTCAACATTCTCGACACCCAACAGTTGGCCGAGACCCTTTCCGGGACCACCAAGGTGATGACCACGCTGCTTGGTGCCGTGGCCGCGGTAAGTCTCTTGGTGGGCGGCATCGGCATCATGAATATCATGCTGGTCAGCGTAACCGAACGTACCCGTGAGATCGGTCTGCGCCTGGCCATAGGCGCCCTGGAGCGTGAGGTGCTGTTGCAGTTCCTGATCGAGGCGGTGGCTTTAGCGGCGTTGGGCGGCATGATAGGCATCATCATTGCCACCGGTGCCTCCATCGTCCTTGCCGGTGTGATGGGCGTGCCATTTCTCTTTGATCCGATAATCAACCTGCTGTCCTTCGTATTTTCAGCCGGGATCGGGGTGGTGTTCGGGTTCTTCCCGGCGCGACGCGCCGCCCGCATGGATCCGATTGAGGCACTGCGGCACGAATGAGAGGATCGCAGGCGATGGAGCAGGGTGGAAAATCACCAAGTTATCGAAGAGGTGTGAATGGAAAAATCAAATAATATAGAAAAGCTGTCTCCAGCCCCTGACAAACTCCCCGTCGGCAACGAGGCGAAAAATTCCTTGCAACTCCTGGAAAAGGCGCGTGCGGATACCGATACTATCCTCAAGGATCTGGGCTCAAACCTGGATGGCCTGAGCAGACTGGAAGCCGATTCCCGCTTAAAGCAATTTGGAACCAATGAGGTTGCCCGAGAGAAACATCAATCGGCGATCATGCGACTTTTGGGGAATATCAAGAATCCGCTGGTCCTTCTGCTCCTCGGGCTGGGTGTCTTGTCATTTCTAACCGGAGACCTTCGGTCAACGGCGGTCATTTTTACCATGATCGTTCTCGGCGTCGTTTTGCGTTTCTTTCAAGAAATGCGTGCAGATACTGCGGCTGAAAAACTTCAGGCTATGGTCAGTAATACAGCCACTTTGGTTCGCGACGGCAAGGACCAAGAGGTGTCATTGAAGATTCTGGTACCCGGCGACATCATCCGGTTGTCCGCCGGCGATATGGTGCCGGCGGATGCCCGGATACTTGTCGCCAAAGATTTGTTTGTCAATCAGGCGGCGCTTACCGGTGAGGCCCTGCCGGTTGAAAAAAACGCCGCCGTGGCGCCGGCCGAAATCGAAAATCCACTGGATCTTCCCAATATTTGCTTTCTCGGTTCGAGTGTGGAGAGTGGTTCGGCAACGGCGGTGGTACTCCACACCGGGGCAGAGACCTACTTTGGATCCCTGGCCGTTCGTATTGTTGCGCCGCGCCGGCTTACCAGTTTTGACAAGGGAATTAATAAGTTTACCTGGCTGATGATTCGCTTCATCGCCGTGATGGTTCCTGCCGTGTTTCTTCTTAACGGCCTCAGTAAACACGACTGGCTGGAGGCATTTTTGTTCGCCATGGCCGTGGCCGTCGGCATGACTCCCGAGATGCTCCCGATGATCGTTACCGTCAATCTCTCCAAAGGTGCCCTGGTCATGGCCCGCAAGAAGGTGATTGTCAAGCGATTGAACGCTATCCAAAACTTTGGAGCGATGGATGTCTTATGCACCGATAAGACCGGCACCCTCACCCAGGGCAAGATTGTCCTTGAAAAACATCTGGATGTGTACGGTGACCCGAGCGACAAGGTGTTGCATTTCGGCTACCTCAACAGCTTCCACCATACCGGGCTGAAAAACCTGCTGGACAAGGCGATCCTTGACCACGAAGAATTGAAAGAACACCTGCAAGCGGACGAGAAATATCATAAGATCGACGAGATCCCCTTTGATTTTGTGCGCCGCCGTTTGTCGGTGGTGGTGGAGGATGGCGAGGGGATGAACACACTTATCTGCAAGGGTGCGGTGGAGGAAGTATTGGACCTGTGCACCCGGGTGGAGGCCAAGGGTGAGGTCATCGAGGTTCTCCCCGAGCACGATGCCAAACGCCGTAAACTGGCGGATGATCTGAACGGCCAGGGCTTTCGGGTAGTCGCCCTGGCCTACAAGCAGATGCCGGGTGCGACCGATGCGCCGGTCTATTCGGTGGGGGATGAGACTGACCTGATTCTCCTCGGTTTTCTGGCCTTTCTCGACCCGCCCAAGGATACCGCAACCGAGGCCTTGAAACGGCTGCACAGCCTGAACGTTGACGTCAAGGTTTTGACCGGCGATAATGAGATCGTCACCGCCTACATCTGCAAAAAGGTGGGCATGCCGGTGGAACATCTCCTGCTCGGCTCGCAGATCGAGACGATGAGCGAGGCGGAACTGGCCGAGGCCGCCGGCGTCACCAGCGTTTTTGCCCGCCTGGTTCCGGCCCACAAGGAACGCATCATCCGAGCCCTCCAGAGTAAAGGCCACGTACTCGGCTTTTTGGGCGACGGCATCAACGATGCCCCGGCCTTAAAGGCGGCCGATGTGGGCATCTCAGTGGACGGTGCGGTGGACATCGCTAAGGAATCGTCGGACATCATCCTTTTGGAAAACAGCCTGCTGGTGCTGGAGCAGGGCGTGTTGGAGGGTCGGCGGGTGTTCGGCAACATCATCAAATACATTAAGATGGCCGCCAGCTCGAATTTCGGCAACATGTTCAGTGTTGTCGGTGCCAGCGTCTTTCTCCCTTTTCTGCCCATGCTGCCGATTCAGGTGCTGACCAATAATCTGCTGTACGATTTCTCCCAGACCGCTATTCCCACCGACGAAGTGGATGCGGAGTGGCTGGCCAAACCTCGCCAGTGGGATATCGGCAAGATCCTCCGATTCATTCTGTTCATCGGGCCGATAAGCTCGATATTCGATTACGCGACTTTCTTCGTCATGCTGCAGGTTTTCGATTGGTGGCAAAGTCCGGCCCTGTTCCACACCGGTTGGTTTGTCGAGTCACTTTTTACCCAAACCTTGATCATCCATGTTATTCGCACCAACAAGATCCCGTTTCTCGACAGCCGGGCGAGTTGGCCGTTGATTCTTTCCTCTCTTGCAATAGCCGCCATAGGCGTCTGGTTGACCGTTTCGCCGCTGGCCACCGCCCTCGGCTTCGTCCCGTTGCCTTCGCGGTACTGGCTTTTTCTGGCAATCACTATGCTGGGTTATGCGCTTCTGACGCAGATAGTGAAGACCTGGTTCGTTCGCAGGTTCGGAGAATGAACCATGAAAGGCCGGTCATATACGACCACAGGTTATATATAACCAGCCTTTCATGATTGGTATTCACAGATAGGCCAGCCCCCAATTAAGCTACTTATACATACAATTCAGATCGATGGATCACATGAAAATGACGGTTGGGAACCTGGCACAAGAATTGAATTATAAAATGTAACTCATGGAAAAATGACTAGGCCGGAGAGGTGAATTTACAAAGACGTCAATTACCAAAAAAGGAGACCACAGTGGCTCCCAAAACTTTCATTTTTATAGCATTAATTCTATCGGGAGTATCCGTTTTCAACATTCCGGCTGCTTCTCTGACACAATCTTCCGACAAAAGTGGAATGAACAGTGAAAACCAGGCTCGAAAGGATCCGACTGAAGGGCAAAAATTATTAACAGATCAAGATTTTCGAGGAATCACAATATTTTTTCGAGGAGCCTTCATTAAATCCAAAGCACCTTTAATGTATGCCACCAATCTGAAGATAATTACAGCCGAGGGAATGGTTGCATTGCAAGGTCCTGTCGTAAAGATTATGACCTAATGAGCCGGAAACTGAACAATTTTGAGAGAAATCGGAAAAGTTGTTGAATAAAAAATCGTAACCAACCAAAGGGTGATGCAATTATGATTTCTAAAAACCTAGCAGATTATGGAATCTATCCTCGCCGTTCAGTGATAAAACGGGCTGTCGATGAATCGAAAGATGCAAGCTGCCGCCAGTCGGCAATATCAGTCCTGCTCACTGAAAGAGACGGGATTAAGGAATTTGCGGTTAAAAAGGAAATCAAGACGTCTGAGGGGATAGCAACAGGTGTTGGCGCCGGAACGGTCGTTGGCGGCGCCCTAGGGTGGCTTATGGGAATTGGCTTTTTAGCAATCCCGGGGATCGGATCGCTCATTGCGACGATAGATCCGATTATAGTGGCCCTTGCCGGAGCGAGTAGTGGAGGTTTGTTCGGAGGCATAGTCGGTGCATTGATTACCAAGGCTATTCTTCAACATGAAGCGAACATCTATGAAGGAGGAGACAATAGCCGGTGTGTTCTCATTCCTATCCAAACCGACGAGAAAGAGTGGAAAAATATAAGCCAAAGGTATACTCGAACAAACAGGGGCTGAACCATGGTATTTTAGGAATATGGGAATCATCAGAGTGATAGGTTATGACACTCTTTAAAACATTCTTGTTGTACGTTCTGTTCATATTCGTTTTGAGCTTCGCCTATGGATGCACCTCCTTGCCTAACGTTTCGCAAATGATCGATGAGGTGCCTACGGCTGAGAAACCACGACAAATCGTTTCGGCCAAAGGTTTGTTGACTCCGCAAAAAAGCAAGGCCATCATGGAGCGACTGAAGCGATCAGTCAACCCGACGGACATCCTCGAACGCCATACTGTCGTAGTTGAATCGGTCACCGAAAGCCGGCTGTCCAAGGGCAACAAAGTGACTTTGCTGGCCGATGGTCAGGCAACCTATGCCGCGATGTTTGAAGTCATACGGCACGCCAAAGAGCATATCAATCTTGAAACATTTATCCTCGAAGATGATGAGATTGGACGTAAATTTATTGACCTGCTCCTGCAAAAACAGGGAGAAGGCGTTCAGGTAAACATCATTTACGATAGCCTCGGAAGTTTTTACACGCCGGAATCCTTTTTCAAACGACTTAGAGATGCAGGAATTCAGGTGGTCGAATTCAATCCGGTAAATCCCTTCAAGCCGGGCGGAGAATCGTTCCTGATGCACCCGGATCATCGCAAGATTTTAATCGTTGACGGTAAAGTCGCCATTATCGGCGGCATCAATATCAGTTCGGTATATTCAAGCAAGCTTTCCGGCAGGCAAACAACAAAAAAAGAACCCTTGCCCTGGCGTGACACGGATGTACAACTTGAAGGGCCGGCGGTGACCGAGGCGCAAAAGCTCTTTCTCCAAAGCTGGCTAAAGCAGGACGGAACACAGCTCGTCGAACAGGACTACTTACCGGCTCAAAAAGAATACGGAAACGCCCTGGTACGGGTGGTTGGCAGCACCCCGGGCCCGAACAACAGGATTACTTTTATTGTGTATGTCTCCGCCATCACCTTTGCCGAGAGTTCTATTCATCTGACAAACGCCTATTTCATCCCTGACGTCCAAATACTTGCGGCTTTCTGTGATGCTGCAAGGCGGGGGGTTGACGTAAAGATTATTCTTGCCGCAACCAGCGACTCCTCGGTCGCCGTCAATGCCGCGAGGTATAATTATACTGAACTTCTCCAGGCCGGAGTCAAGATATATGAACGTCGCAACGCCGTACTGCATGCCAAAACCGCGGTAATTGACGGTGTCTGGTCGACAATCGGCTCGACCAACCTGGATTACTGGAGCCTTTTAGGGAGTGATGAGGTGAATGTAATTGTCTTGGACCGCGATTTTGCGGCAAAAATGGAGGGAATGTTTGCCATGGACCTGGTTGAATCCGACCAGATGCAACTGGAAAAATGGCAAGAAAGGCCGGTAATGCAAAAAATCACGGAGGCGATAAGCCACATTTTCGTGCAATGGCTATGAGGGGCGGACGGTGCACATTTAATAGTTGGATACATATGAAACGGTTCATCACCCATACCTTTCTGGCCCTTGGTGTAGCGGTGATAAGTCTTTTCTCCCAGTATTCTTCGCCGGCGGCTGAGCCGTTGCCGGCGGGTGGGCAGGTTCTGCTTGCCAAGTATTCTGCTCTCAAAACGGAACTCGAGAATAATCAATTCGGCATACCGCTCTCTTTAGAATCGCGCGAGGACTCGGACTCCCTGTATGTTGATGTATACGGCATTTATGCCTACCCATTCAACAGTGTCATTGACGCCTTTAAAACACCGGACAATTTGTGTGATATGAGCACGCTGCTTATGAATGTCAAGGCTGCTACCTTCCAGAAAGTGTCCGAAGAATGGCAGCTGACTCTCTACAACGGCCGCAAATACTACCAGTCTCCCAACGATGCCTTTAAAATGGATTTCAGTTTTCATGTTACCGCACTGCAACCGGAATACTTCAATATTCAATTGACAGGTAACAATGGACCGCTCGGCATTAAGGATCAGCGGGCCAACCTTGAAGCAATTCCGCTCGACAAGGCAACGACATTCATTCATTTCCGTTACGATTATAGCTTTGGCCTACTGGTCCGCGCGGCCACGACAAGCTACTACGCAACGATAGGCAGCGACAAGAAAGGTTTCAGCGTCATTGCAACCGACAAGACTGGAGATCCCGTGTATGTGAATGGCGCAAGAGGATCACTGGAACGGAATGCCGTCCGGGCGTATTTTGCCATTCAGACATATATGGATGCGCTTGAAATTCCGGACAAGCAGCGATTTGAGAAACGGATAAACGGGTACTATGACCTGACATTGCAGTTTAAAAAGCAACTGTATGAGATGGATAAGGGTGAATACCTTGCCATCAAGAGGAGGGAGCATACCAATCAGCTCATGTTGCAGAAAAATCTAGTGAACTAAATTAAGGCCAATCAAGCCCTGGCCTAATATTATATGAGGTGGTTGATATCGGTATTTCTCAGCAGTTTGACCCGGCAAGTTATGCTTTTGGCTGTGTTACCTGTTGTTCATGTACCTCTCAATGAATCCCGGACTTTGATACCCAGGCCCTTAAAGGAGAATGGTTTCTGGATGAAGTTCACGCCTTCATCCAATACGCCTCGGTGTGCAATCACGGTGGCTGTATATCCGGACATGAAGAGAATTTTCATGTCCGGATATAGGGCCTGCAACCTCTCCGCCAGGTCGCGGCCATTCATTTCAGGCATGACTACGTCGGTGATGAGAAGTCGTATCTGGCCGGCATGTGCTTTAGCCAGGTCGATGGCCTCACTCGGTGCGCCTGCAGCCAGTACCCGGTAGCCTAAATCTTCCAGCATTTTTTTGTCCATCTTCAGGAGCAAAGGCTCATCCTCCACCACCAGCACTGTTTCGCCACGACTAAGAGGAATTTCTTCAATATCTTCCGGCTGCACCTCAATTGTTTGGCCGGCGTACCACGGCAGGTAGATTTTAAAGGTCGTTCCATTTCCCGGTTCGCTGTAGACATTGATGAATCCGTTGTTCTGCTTGACTATACCATGGACGGTAGAGAGCCCAAGACCAGTCCCCTTGCCCATCCCCTTGGTTGTGAAAAATGGTTCAAAAATATGGCCAAGAGTCTCTTTATCCATGCCGCAGCCATCGTCACTGACAGTGAGCAGTGCATACTCTCCCGGCTCAAAGCCAATATTATGAATGCAGTAGGTTTCATCGATAATGACGTTTTTTGTTTCGATAATAACCCTGCCGACGTCAGTGATGGCATCTCTGGCGTTGACGCAAAGATTAGCAAGAAGCTGATCGATTTGGGCGGGATCCATCTTGATCGGGTACAGGCCAACCTCAGGCTGCCAGGCCAGGGTTATGTCCTCGCCGATAAGGCGCTGAAGCATCTTCAGCATGCTCTGCACGTTCTGGTTCAGGTTAAGCACCACGGGATTGATTACTTGTTTGCGGGCAAATGCCAGCAGTTGTCTGGTAATTTCTGTGGAACGAATTGCTGCTTTGTATATTTCCTCAAGGTCGGCATGCAGCGACTCAGTACGATCCACCTTGCCTAGGGCCAGTTCTGTATAACCGAGGATTACGCTGAGCATATTATTGTAATCGTGGGCCACACCGCCGGCCAAAAGGCCCACCGCTTCCATTTTCTGAGCCTGTTGAAGCTGGGCCGTCAGATGGAGATGCTCGGTTATATCACGTTGGACAGCCACGTAATTAACGATCCGACCCGAAGAGTCACGAATCGGAGATATTGTTGTCTCTTCGCTATAGAGGTTTCCGTCCTTGCGTTTGTTGACCATAATGCCCGCCCAGATTCTGCCGTCGGAGATAGTGTCCCAAAGATTCCGATAGAAAGATTCATCCAGCCTGCCGCTCTGGAGGATACGCGGATTCAGGCCGACGACTTCCACGGAAGTGTAACCGGTGGTCCGCTCGAAAGCCGGGTTGACGTACTGAATTGTCCCCTGGGCATCGGTCATGACAATGGCGTCTCCAACTTGCTCGATAGCCGCCATCAAACGCTTACGCTCTGCGTCTGCCTTCTTGCGCCCGGTGATGTCGCGGATGTTGCACTGGATGACCTTGCTGTAGTCGACGACATACACATTGCTGACAAACTCTACAGCAATAGGTCGCCCGTCAAGAGTTTCCAACGGTAAATCATCATAGCGAATGTATTCATTGTGCTGCAGGGTCTTGAAAGCCTCCCGGGATGCGGCAATATCCTTGAACACACCGAGTTCCCAGATATATTGCCCGCATATCGCATCATATGCGTATCCGAGTAACTGCAGGAGAAATGGATTGACATCAACTACCTTGCCGGTATCTGCATCAAGGATGAGAATACCGTCCTTGGCAGATTCAAAGAGTCGTCGGTAGCGCTTCTCGGAATCCTGCAGCGCGCTCACGGCCCTCTCTTTTTCAAGATGGCTTTCTTCGAGCAGGGCAATTTCCCTTTTCAGTTCGCTGATGGTAAGCAGATGCCGGTTTTCGTCATTTGTTTCAGACATAGTTTTTTCCTCTTTCAAGGCATCTACGGTTTTTCGATACTGAGTTTACTCATGCGGGCCCGCAGGGTGCTGCGGTCGAGACCAAGAATTTCCGAAGCACTGTCTTTGCCGCTCACTTTCCAGTTGGTCTGTTCCAGCACCTGAAAAATATAGTCCCGCTCAACTGCTTCCATGGTCTTTGAGGCTGTTGCCGATACATCCTTCACCGACTTTGCAAGTTCATCGGCGAGGCGCAGCTTGGGACCGGGCGAGTTGATTACCGCCCGTTCCAGGACATTTTCCAGTTCCCGGATATTCCCCGGCCAGTTATAGGTTTGCAGGGTAGTCATGACCACTTCGGGTATGATTTCAATTGCTTTACCCAGCCGCTTGCCGATCTTTTTAACATAAAAATCAACAAGAAGGGGAATATCCTCGGTGCGATCCCGAAGTGGTGGAATGATAATCGGAAAAATATTCAAGCGATACCAGAGGTCTTCACGGAAACGGCCATTACGCACCTCCTCTTCAAGATTACGATTGGTAGCGGCAATGATCCGTACATCGACCTTGATGGTGTGCGAACTGCCCACCCGTTCAAATTCACCTTCCTGGAGAACTCGCAGCAGCTTTGCCTGGAGTTCGAGCGGCAATTCGCCGATTTCATCAAGAAAAAGGGTCGCACCGTCGGCAATTTCAAAGCGACCGAGATGCTTCGCGAGAGAACCGGTGAAAGAGCCTTTCTCGTGCCCGAACAATTCACTTTCGATGAGGTTTGCCGGCAAGGTGGCGCAGTTTACTTTAACCAGTGCCCGATTTTTACGCAGGCTCAAGCCGTGAATAGCTCGGGCAATCAACTCCTTGCCGGTTCCCGTTCCACCATGAATCAGAACGGTGGTATTGCTGTTGGCAATTTGCCGCACTTTATGGAGCACATGTTTCAGCGCGTCGCTTTGACCGATAATATTCTCGTGGTTATTTTCCAGCTTGATTTCTTCCTGCAAATACGCCCTTTCTCCCTCCAGTTGCTCTTTTAACCGGAGTATTTCGGCAAGGGAGGCTTCGGCTCTTTGTCTTCCTTTTTCCGCCTCTTCTTTGGCGATCACAAGTTCGGCCGTGCGCTTGCCCACCTCAAGTTCAAGAAAGGTGTTGTGGTTTCGCAGGGTGTCGGCCATGACCTTCAGTGCCAGATTATTCTTCACGCGGGCCATGACGAGCGGTGGACTGATCGGCTTGGTGATGTAGTCGACCGCACCGAGTTCCAGCCCTTTCTTCTCGTCCTCTATTTCCGATTTGGCGGTGAGAAAGATGATTGGGATGTCCTTTGTTTCCGGATCGTCCTTCAGTTGCCTGCACACCTCGAAGCCGTCCAGGCCCGGCATCATGATGTCGAGGAGGATGAGGTTGGGGGGCGTCTCTGAGCCGGCGATCTTTAGAGCCTTCTCGCCACTGTTGGCAATTTTTACCTTGTAGTCGTCCTTGAGAAGGCCGCTCATCAAGGCCAGGTTTTCCGGTGTGTCGTCGACCACCAGTATTGTGGCCTTTTCGCTGCAATCGAGTTGGTTCATGTTGCTTGCTCCTATTAGGCCCTTAGAAAAATTATTTACATGCTTTTTGTAAAGAATTTTTCGTAAAGGGACTTATACCCGGCAAGGGTATCGTAAAGAATCCCGTTCATCGGGATTAGGCCGATGTTTCGGTGGCGGTCGCGAGTGCTGCCAGCGCGGTATCGAAGTCGAATCTTCGGATACTCTCGTCGATCAGGCGATAATGCTTGGGAAAGGCGGCGCTCAGCAGGATCGCATGGGTCTCCAGCACATCAACCGCCTCTGCGTCATCGTCGGCCAGCATTGCCGTAAGCTTGGCACAGACAGCCCGCAGTTGTTCCGGGATGATCGTGTTAATCGTCGGACATTCCTTTGGCAACTGCTGTTCCAGTTGGCTGAGAAGATGTGCCAGCGGCATTTTTAATTCCTCTAACCGAGCATCAATTTCCTCTCGCGGACGGCCGTTCTTGATCGCTGCCTCGAGCCTTTCCGCCAACCCTTGCAAGTTGGTGGCGCCGATGGTGCCGGAAACACCTTTGAGGGTGTGGGCGAGCCGTCCTGCCGTGCTCAAGAGGTTGCCATCCAGCGCCATAAGAATTTCCGCCATGGTGTCTTTTTGCCCGGCGACGAACTTGCGCAATATCGAGAGATAAAGCCGTTTTTTGCCAAGCATACGGCTGAGACCGATGACCGTGTCAAGATCATCAATGCCTGAGGGTAGAATGACATCCGGCACTTTATGCGGCTGCGCCTCAGGGGCTATGGCCATCCTGTCGTGTGGCGAAATCCATTTCAGCAGCGCCTGCCATAATTTTTCCGGTTCGATTGGTTTGGCCACATGATCGTTCATGCCCGCAGCGAGACACAGGTCACGATCGTTCTGGGTGACATTGGCGGTCATCGCCACCACAGGAAGATTCTTGAAACGCGGGTCCCTGCGAATCTCCCGCACTGCGGTCTGGCCATCCATCACCGGCATCTGCATGTCCATCAAGACGATGTCGTAATCGACGGCCCGGATTTTTTCCAGGGCAATCTTGCCGTTTTTTGCCAGATCGACAAGGAAACCGGCATCGCACAGCAGTTCGGTCGCTACTTCCTGATTGAGATCGTTGTCTTCCACCAGGAGGATACGCGAGCCCTTGATGGTGTCGAGGAGTTCATAGGAGTCGGTCGAGGCATCGCAAGCGACCGGCAAGCCATCGACAGCACCGCCAAGAATACGGACAACGTTATCGAAGAGCACTGATCCATTAACCGGCTTGATCAACACATTTTCGATGCCTGCGTCTTCTGCGCCTTGTATTACTTCCTCGCGGCCATAAGCGGTTACCATTATTATATGCGGCATGTGACCGAGGGGCAGCTTGCTGATCTGCCTGGCAGTCTCGTTGCCATCCATGCCCGGCATCTGCCAGTCGAGAAAAACGATTTCATAGGGTTTGCCCTGCTTCTCGGCACGCTCCACGGCACTCAAAGCCTCCTTCCCCGATTCGGCCTGATCGACAGAGAAACTCATGTTGTGGAGCATCTCGCCCAGCACCTGGCTGGCGCTTTCGTTGTCGTCTACCACCAGCACACGTTTACCATGCAGGTCGGCAGAAATGGTCAAGTTGCGCTGCTCGCCCAAGCCCTTGCCTAGGCGTGCCGTGAACCAGAAGGTGCTTCCCTTGCCGGGTTCGCTCTCCACGCCGACTTCTCCACCCATAAGTTCAGTCAGTTTCTTGGAAATGGCCAGGCCGAGGCCGGTACCGCCAAATTCACGGGTGGTCGAGGTGTCGGCCTGGGAAAATCTCTGGAACAACCGGCCCACCTGCTCCTCAGTGAGACCGCTGCCGGTATCGCGTACAGCGCAGTAGATCAAAACGTCCTCGTCGGTCTGCTCTCTCAGGCGAATGACGATGTCGATCTCGCCATGGTCGGTGAAGGTGACGGCGTTGTTGGTGTAATTGATAAGAATCTGCCCGAGCCGCAACGGGTCACCGATCAGTTTGTCCGGCACGTTCTTATCGACATCGAAAATCAGTTCCAGCCCTTTGGCGGAGGCCTTTTCGGCAATGAGATTGGCGACATTGTCGAGCACCTTCTCCAGTTCGAACTCGGTGTGTTCGATGGTCAGCTGGCCTTCCTCGATCTTTGAAAAATCGAGAATGTCGTTGATGATGCTCAGCAGATGTCGGCTGGAAACCTTGATTTTCTGGATGTAGTCACGCTGGCGGGGCGTCAGTTCGGTCTTCAGTGCCAGGTGCGACATGCCGACGATGGCGTTCATCGGCGTACGGATCTCATGGCTCATATTTGAGAGGAAATCCGATTTGGCGAGGTTGGCATTTTCTGCTGCGGCCTTGGCCTTCTCCAGTTCGGTGGTTTTTTCCTCCAGCACCTGATCCATGATTTTTCGCTCGGTGACGTCACGGGCAGCGGTAAACACACCTTGCAGAATCCGGTCTCGATCATAGAAGGTGGTGGCATTCAGGGACACCACAGTTTCTCTGCCGTCCCTGGTGCGGGCGGTGAGTTCATAGTTGGTGACCTTTTTTTCACTGAGCACGAGTTTGATGCCGGCCTCGGCCCGTTCCGGATCAGTGAAATATTTTTTTAAAGGTGCGCCGATCAGTTCATCGCGCGTGCAATCGGTTAGCGCCTCCGTCTGTTTATTGACGTCGGTGATGATTCCGAATGGATCGGTGGTCATCAGCGCATCAATGTTCGATTCGAACAGGGAACGGGTGTAGAACTGATGGTCGCGCAGGCGTTGACTGAGCTTCTGCTGCTCGGCCTCGATCTCCTTACGTGCCGTATTATCGGTGCCGATCAGCAGATAGCCGATAATGGCGTTTTCTTCGTCGCGCAAAGCCGTGACCGACACGACTGCCGGGAAGCGGCTGCCATCCTTGCGGATATAGGTCAGCTCGTAGATGTCTTCGATGCCGCGCGAAGCCTTGAAGACCAAGGCTTCAAAGCCCGGTGTAATCGAGGTTCCAAGTTCGAGGCTGAGGGCTTGGGCGCGGGTGATCAGCTCTTGCGGATCGGAGATATCGGCCGGCGTGATGATGTTCAGCACATCGGCGGCGGTATAACCCAGCATGCGTTCCGCGCCGACATTGAAGATCTGGATGACGCCCTTGGCGTCGGTTGCGATACTTGAGAAGTTGGCACTGTTGAAAATAGCGTTCTGCAAGGCTCCTGCCTTAGCTAGCGCTTCTTCAGCCTGTTTGCGCGCTGTAATATCACGCAAAATGCCGGTAAAGTAGCGCTGGCCACCCAGCCACATCTCACTTACGGCTATTTCTAGAGGGAAAATACTACCATCCTTGCGTCGTCCTAAGACCTCGCGGCCGAGGCCTACGGCCCGCGCCTCATCACTGGCACTGTAATACTCAAGAGAACCGTTGCGTTGGTCCCGATCAAGCTCTGGGATCAGCAGGCTGAAGCTTTGTCCTTTCAGTTCTGCTGCGGTATAGCCGAACATCTGCTCAACAGCCGGGTTAACGGTTTGCACGATGCCGCCATGGGCATGGAGGGTGATGACGCCATCGGCCACGGTATTGAGAATTGTCTGGATCAGCGCAGTACTGTCGCGTAAGGCCTGCTGCGCAGCATATTCGGCGGTAACGTCGCGGAACACCAGTACAGCACCGATCACCAGATCGTCGCGGTCGCGAATCGGTGCACAACTGTCGGCAATATCGCATTCGCTGCCGTCGCGGGCAATCAATACGGTGTGGTTGGCCAGGCCTAGTATTGTGCCATGCGCTAGGGTTTCCATGACCGGGATAGTTGCCGGTTGGCGGGTCTCTTTGTTGATGATGTTAAAAATCTCGTCCACCGGGCGACCAGCGGCTTCAGCCACAGTCCAACCAGTGAGTTTTTCGGCAAGAGGATTGAGGAGTGTTACCCGCGCTAATGCATCGGTTGCTATTACCGCATCGCCGATGGAGTTAAGTGTCACCGCGAGCTTTTCCTCGCTCTCCCGCAAGGTGACGTTGGCCTTCTGCAATTGTTTGTTTGTCTCCTCCTGAATCTCGATTAAATGCCGTCGCTCCGCTTCGATTTGCGTGCGTGCCGTATTGTCAGTGCCGATCAGCAGATAGCCGATGATGGTCTCCTGCACGTCGCGAAGGGCTGTAACCGACACGACCGCCGGTAAGCGGCTGCCATCCTTGCGGATATAGGTGAGTTCGTAGATGTCCTCAATGGTGCGCGAGGCCTTAAATACCAAGGCCTCAAAACCCGGCGCAATCGTCGTTTCAAATTCGATGCTCAGCGATTCGGCGCGGGCGATCACCTCTTCCGGATCGGAAATGTCGGCCGGGGTGATTTTGTTCAATACTTCGACGGCCAAATACCCCAGCATACGTTCGGCCCCGACGTTGAAGATCTGGATAACGCCCTTGGCGTCGGTTGCGATACTTGAGAAGTTGGCGCTGTTGAAAATCGCACTCTGCAGGGCTCCCGCCTTGAGCAGCACTTCTTCGGAACGTTGCGGCGCGGTGTCGATGGTCGGATTCTTGCTATTCATAGAGAAAGCCTGCACTGTAATGGAATTGTTATATGATTTGGTATCGGATGCGGCCGGGATCAGCGATTTTTTCTCCAACGCAAAACAAACCGCAAACCTTCTTGCGCCACTCTTTTCCCTTCGAGTTGGTAGAAAATGGCAAAATTCAAAGCATTTATTGCGTCAATGTTGTGCTCTTTCTCATTCTGAAAAGGCGAAGTACTCATTATTTCCTGAAAAATGGCTTTAAATTCCAGCAACCTATTTTTCTTAAATAATTGCTGCAGGGTTTTGCTCTCGGTTTTATCTATATTCAATTCTCCGAGACGTTTGCCGAAATAAATGAGTGTCCGACGGGTAACCTTCACACCAAAGATCTCTTCAAGATGCGCCTCAATGGTCGATGTCGAACGTCCAGAGGTATCATTCACTTCCGTGGGGGAAGTAAGGGGCCTGTTGTCCCGGGGAATGGCAGCTTTTCCTTTGACCTTGGGACCTTTGATGAGGGTATAGGCCTCCGCCGAGCGGCACAGGTACTCCGCCTGATGCGCAGCAACCTGGAGGTAAGCGCTTAAATTATAAAAACCGGCATGGATATGCTCGGGCAATTTTAAACCGCTTCGACTGAGTACATATCGGTATTTGTGGTCAATTTCGCTCCACGCCTCTTCGAGAATCGTCCGCAACTGCAACTCCACCTGAAGTTGTTTTAATTCCGCTGGGGCATCGCAGTTTTCACCTAATTGTATCTGATAATGGATGGAAGAGTATCCGGTATATCGCAGATCCGTGCCGTCCTCAATTGACTGACCAGGGGCAGTCGGAAGAATGAAGGATTTTTTCTGATCCGGGCCTTGGATAAAATGAATGATATTTTCTTCGAATAAAAGTTTGAGATAGGCCTCAATTTTCCCAACATCTGAAAGGCGCAGACAGATTATTCTTACTCCCAGGAGATCACCGATGCACTCTTGATAATTTTTTTTGGTAATGGGTTGCAATCCTTTCTCAAACCGGGCGATGTTCAGTTTAGTGATTTTCTCAATAAGGCGCAGTTCATCTTTGAGGCGATATATAATGGTATGCAGGCTTTCTTTTGGCGTAGAAGGATCGTCCTGGATCAGATTGACAATATATGTTGCAAGTCTTTTATATTTTTCTTTTTCCTGCAAAAATGCAATGAGGATTGCTTCTTTCTGGCGTTTCTTCATATGCCCATCTCCTGAATACATCTTAATTGCCGCCTGGCTCCAGGTCCTGCTCGGTCAAAGCATCGTCGGTATTACGCCCAGCCACAGCCAGGCGTAGCAGATTATTGGCTTTATGCAGCGCCTCCTGTGCTCTCTTGGTATCAGTGATGTCAACAAAGGCGAGCACCACGCCCTCAACGACATTGTCAAGGGTTCGGTAGGGTCGGATGCGCAGTATGTAGCAACTGCCTTCTCTTGCCTGAACTTCGATTTCTTTGGGAACCAGCGTGTCGAGCACAGCCTGGGTGTCTGCTGCCAGTCTCTCGTAACCCACCAAATTGGAGACCATGTGATTTAAGGGTCTTCCCATATCACTCTGGATCAGGTTGATGATGCCGGTAGCATTGGGGGTGAAGCGTAGAATGCGGAGGCTGTTGTCCAGGAAGATGGTGGCAATTCCGGTGCCGGCCAGCAGGTTGTTCATGTCGTTATTGGCGCGCGACAAATCGGCGACCTTGGTTTGCAGCTCAGAGTTGACAGTGGCCAGTTCCTCGTTGATCGATTGCATTTCCTCCTTGGATGTCTCCAGTTCTTCGTTGGTGGATTGCAATTCTTCGTTGACCGACTGCATCTCTTCATTCGTTGATTTGAATTCTTCATTGGCGGTCTGGAGGTATTCTTCCAGTGCCCACAATTCCTGTCTGAGCGTCGCGATGCGAGCGTTTTCTCTGGACACTTCAGAGCCTCCGGACGCAGTTATCCCTTCGTCACCATCCATGAGGTCGGCCTGTTGTCCAAGGTTGCCATTGAAGGCCAATGCCTCCTCTAAGATGACCAGGAAAAGCGTAGTCGCGGTCCTTTCGGTATTTCGATCTTGTGCATCGCAGACAGGGTTAGGGCGGGAAGCCAGCGGGCAGATAGTCAGGTTGACCGCAGTAAAATTACCATTGGTTTTGACCAGCAAACCAGTACGGCTGACGATTTCCTTGTCTTGCACGGCTTTGTTCAGGCCGACAGCCAGTTCCCGTCGCAAGCCTTCGCGGGCCATATTGAGGATGTTGTTGACGCCGATCTCACCCTGGGCAGGCTCCAGGTACATCCCGGTGCGGCCATGGAGATAGAGGATATCACCGTTGCTCTTGACGAGTGCTCCGGTTGGGGCGATCTGACGCAAGAGTGCCTGTTCCGTCAGGTCCCGCAGCGACAGCTTTCCGGCGGTGACTGTCCTGCCTGTTACCAGTGGAAGCCCTTTCTGCCTAGCCGCCAAGGGTGAGATAAAGCGCCCAGGGCCGACATGCTGTGCGCCGTGTACATCCGCCTCGCGGCTATAGAGTTTCAATTGACTATCCAGGGTTACAAAAAGATGAGAAAAGTCGTTAATCGTCTCGGAGGTTCCCAAGAAGAGAAATCCGCCGGGATTTAACGCATAGTGGAAGAGGGGAATGAGCTTTTTCTGCAAATCCCCACCCATATAGATCATGAGGTTCCGGCAACTTATGAGATCGAGTTTCGAGAGGGGCGGATCTTTGATGACATCTTGTTCGGAAAAAATCAGGAGTTCGCGAATGTTTTTGTGAATGCGGTAGGTGCGGCCATCGGGCTCGAGTGTAAAAAAACGCGCCAATCGTTCCGGCGATAGAGAGTCTGCTATTCCGCTCGGATAAATACCTGCCCGTGCCGTAGCAATTGCCTGGCTGTCAATATCGGTAGCGAAGATAAGCACTTTGAAGTTCGTCTTCAACTTCTCAAGGCCCTCCTGTAAGAGAATGGCAAGGGAGTAAGCCTCTTCGCCGGTGGAACATCCCGGTGACCATACGCGAATCACGCCGCCCACAGGTTTACCGGCAAAGAGCCGGGGAAGGATTTTCTCCTCAAGTGCCTTAAAGGCTTGCGGATCACGAAAGAAACTGGTCGCACCGATCAACAACGCCTCACTCTCTGCCGGGTTTTGCTGCAGATACTTGATAAGTTGGGCCGGCATCTCGGCCGGCTGAAGCTTATAGTCAACCAGACCCGTGCCGATAGCGCTGCGTGGCATGCCGTCAAACTCTGCGGAATCAGGGAGTTGAGCCATAACCATGCCGCCCTCGCCCTTGATGGCCCGCACGCCCTCCGTACCATCACTGCCGGTTCCGGAGAGCACGATACAGATCGCCCGTTCATGTTGGTCTCGGGCCAGAGAACGGAAGAAGAAGTTAATCGGCAGGCGATGACCCCGGGGCGCGACGGGTTCCAATAATTGCAGCCTGCCGCCGAAAAAGGCCATGTCGCGACCCGGCGGGATGATATAGACACAATTGGTCTGTACCGTCATGCCATCCTTAACCTCGAAGACCTGCATGTGCGTATAACTCTGGATGAGGTCGGCGAGGATACTCTTATGATCCGGGGCCAGATGCTGCACCAGGACAAAGGCCATGCCAGGCTCGGTATCAACGGGCATGGCGGCGAAGAAGGCCTCAAAGGCCGCCAGCCCGCCGGCCGATGCGCCGATACCGACAATGGAAAAACCGGCAGCGGGTTTTTTCGCAGGTTGTTGCATTGTTACTACTTTGCCAACTCTTTTTCGCACTTGCTTTGTCCCGAGATCAGGTGTCTCTATCGGTGCCTTTGTACTGTCTTTTTTTCTAACCGCCATGATGGCCTCCGATGCCGATGCTGCACGGACAAGCTTTTTATATTGAGCTAGCTGAATTTTTCAACGTTAAATTTTTATGCTTTTTTGCTACCGACAACCAGCAGCACAATACCACCGACGAGGGCAATTGCCCCAACAATCGGAGGCAACGGCAGCGTTCTGGTTTTCTCGGTGGTCACTTTCAGCGGACCGATATCGACGACTTTTTCTCTCGTCGTATAGTTGAAACCTTCATAGCCTAAGGCGAGAATACCAAGAGCGATGAGCATGATGGCAAGCAGTATGGTTGGTTTCATTTGGTTCTCCTTTCTCTATGGGACTAATTAGTTATCGGCTATATTTCCTTGACGGTCATGTTGTTGACTACTACCTTTACTCCGTAAACGTCGCTCACCACCTGAGTGACGAGATCCTTTTCGGCTGCATTCCTGGCCATGCCGCCGAGATTGACCAGACCATCATTCGTCTCAACAAGGGTATTGATGGCGCTGGTCGAGCGATGGTACAGTAATGTCATTTTGACCAGGCCGGTGATAGATGCGTCGTCAACTTTTTCACCTATGACACCTATCCTTTGGCCCATCGTTTGTTCTTTTGGCTTTATTGCGGCAGCAGACACAGTCATCTCATTTTTTACTTCTTTGACGCCCTTCACATCCTTGGCGTATTCGGTCGCCAAATCCATTTGGGCTGAACTGTTGGCGTGACCGTGCAAGGTGACAACGCCATCTTTCACGACCACTTCAGTTTCAAAAGCATCCGCGTTCCGATGGAGCAAAAGGGTCGATTGCACTTTGGTGACGAGCAACGTGTCCAGGTTTGCAGTAGGGACTTCAGGCTTTTCTTCTAATTTATTGTTAACGCTTGTCACTCCGGGGAGGTTTGCCACAGTCTCCTCGGCCAGTGTTTTGTGGGATTTATCGGAAACAGTCCCGGTCAAGGTGGCAACGCCATCCTTTGACTGAATGGTAATGCCATCGTCTTTGAGAAAGGTTTTGAACACATATGATTCTTTGGCTGTGGATTCGATACGCTCATCCATCCCGGAGGCGTACAGAGGTGAGTTGACAAAGGACAAGAAAACTACGGTGATAATCAGTGCTACTTGAGGAAGATTTTTTTTCATATGGATTTATCGTGTCCTTTCGGCAAGCCTGCCTATCTTGCCAGAACAATAGCTGGTAAAGTCCGGTGGGGGAGTAGGTGCTGGATCTCGTTCAACAAGCGGGAGATGTGAAGTTTTCCTTATAATTCCAGGGCAACCAACCTCGC
>CAIQWD010000061.1 GCA_903875445.1 uncultured delta proteobacterium
CCACCGGCAGAGCCGGTGGTTTACCTGTTTTTATTAAGGAGGCTGGTCCTTTCGCGGGTGATTAGAATTAACATGGAAAACAGTAACCAAATCGGCGTATACGTACCAGTTTCAGAAGTTTTCCTTGGTGTTCCGGGTGATATAGGTACATTCAGATCTCTTCTTTTGAACTTGAGCAGAACTGATACACTGATTTGGTGCGCTCGTCTCAATCTCGTAGTTTCCGCCAATGCCAGTTGCGTAGATAGTTTAGATGCACAGCAATTCGGCCTTAACCAGTTCTTTACTTCCAACGAAATCGAAGCGATTAATGCTTTCGCCCGAAATCATGGAGGTGCAAAAAAGGTCAAGGTATTCTTTAGAGGCAAGATTCTTGAGTTGTTTCGATGGGTTGCTCTTTTGTGTACCGATCGTCCAGGAGATGGAACGACTTATGAAGACCCTCACATACGACGGACATTCGCGCAAGTTGCTTTGATAGCCAGTGACGTATGGGCCAATCGTATTTTTAGGCATAAATATTCTCTTGATGGCGGCATACAGGTCGCACGAAAAAGAGCTCTGGGGCCTAATAGAAAAAGTGTAGAAGCAACTACTGCGGCTCCAGAATTGACTCAATCATTGGGCCGAGGTTGGTCTTTGTTCAATAGTTACCTTCCAAAGTATTACCAGTCCTTTGATGCTGATTTCTTTTCAGTTACAGAAATTTCCGTCGAGCAATACTTTGTTGCATTTGCGGCAGTGGTCACCAGTTTTATGAATCCCCGAAATAACACCGGAATTTTCAACATTAGAGATCTTCAAAAGCACTCACTGTACGGAGATATATTTTCCAGATATTTCGCACTTGAGTGCCAGTATCCAGATGAATTGGCGCAGGCGCTCTGGAGCAGCATAGGCCATAGAGTCAACCAATACGAGGATGCGCCTATTGCTTATTACCGGCAATTAAGGGATAGGCCAATTCTACGAGCAGAGGACGGCCGAGGAATTATATTTGACCCCATTTTCTACAGCGAGAAGGTGTCGATTGGTCCACTATTCCACATCTTGAAATCCCCCAAATGTGTATCTGATGATGTATTTAATGCCTTCGGTCATGCATTTGAAGAGTATGTACTTGACATCCTGACACGTATGTTTGCTTCATCCGGAATACTTGCAAAACGATTTTCTAAGAATATCCTCACATCGGATAGTGCAGGCAACTGCATTGAGGTAGACGCAATGCTAAACAATGTTTCAGAACTTGTGTTGTTTGAGGTCAAGTCCGGTCTCATACCCGAAAACGCAGTCCTGTGCGATGACTATGAGACATTGCTGCAATCTTTACGGAATAAATACAGTGCTACAAGCAATTCAAAGGGGCGCGTAAAACTCAAAGGCGTTGGTCAGCTTGCGAGAGCCGCCAAATCTCTCGCCGCAGACAAATGGGCCGGCATAAGTGACGATTTTCGAGCTGTCGAATTCATTTATCCGGTTCTCATCGTCCATGATATGTTCTTGACTGCGCCTGTTTACGGTAGTTTCTTCGCGTCCGAATTTGCTGCTCATTTAGAACCTGATTCTACGCTACCAAACGGGATATTTGTGAAACGAAATATGAAGATAGCGCCTGTGATTGTAATGTCAGTCGATGACTTGGAGAATCTTGAGACATCAATCGAACATTTTGGGTTTCGTGATCTTCTTGCAGACTACTCACAGGCATGCCCGGATCGCTTGATGTCACTGCACAATTTTATCTCTTTCAGTACCCGATATCGTGGCAGTATGTACCATAACCGGCATTTAGCATCCAGCGCCCTAGAGATACTTGATAAATGCGGCGAGGCTGTATTCGGCAAGAAGTTTGGTGATCAATAAGAATGGCTAACCTAAAAAAGAGCATAATGGGGGAGTAATGGGGGTCAGGGAGTAATGGGGGTCAAATCTTCATGGGAGTAATGGGGGCATGAGTAATGGGGGTCAAATCTTCATTGTTGACAAGTTTGTAAAATATAAATAAAACCAACGTCTTCTGTAAGTTTCAACAGCCATTTCAGCCGCGACAGGGAGGCCTTCGTTATTGTTTGCGGTCATCTGCTGCCCTAAGCACGGGGTCAAATCTCGAATGTTGACGTATGTGCAGAATACTAACAAAACCAAATATATTCATGACAAATATCTGGAGATACGATGTTCAATTCCAACGATTCAATACACCGGATAAACCGGTGATCTTTGAGTTAACCCCCTGCATGGGCAAGCGGATGTTAGGAAGAGGTAGTCTACATTGAAAATCCTTCTTGACGTGACAGGAATTCAAGGTAATATCGGTTCATGATTTCCAGACCAACCTTAACGACTGCCATCCAGACCGCACTTGACCGCAGCCGCATTGTTACCCTGCTCGGGCCGCGCCAGAGCGGCAAAACCACACTCGCTCGCCGATTTGTGTCGCCTGAATCCTCAAACTATTTCGATCTTGAAGACCCGATAAGCCTCGCCCAACTTGATGAGCCGATGATTGCGCTGCGCCATCTGACTGGTTTGGTGGTGATCGACGAAGTGCAGCGACGACCGGAGCTTTTTCCGATTCTGCGCGTGCTGGCTGACAGGGACCCGCTTCCGGCCAGATTTCTCATTCTTGGCAGTGCCTCACCTGCACTGCTCAAACAGTCCTCAGAGTCTCTGGCCGGCCGAATGGAAACGGTAACCATCGGCGGTCTGAGCCTCGGCGAGATTGGCGCGGAAGGGTTCGAACGGCACTGGTTGCGCGGAGGATTCCCGTTATCGTTTTTGGCCGATAGCGATAACGACAGCATGGCATGGCGGAAAAATTTCATACAAGCCCTGCTTGAAAGAGATTTACCTCAATTCGGCATCGGCACGCCGGCACCCACGCTGTATCGTTTCTGGAGCATGTTGGCCCACTACCATGGACAAATCTGGAACGCAGCCGAACCGGCCCGTTCCATCGGCATAAGCGAATCTTCAACGCGTCGCTACCTCGATCTTATGGAGGGGGTTTTCATGATTCGGCAACTCAAACCCTGGCATGAAAATTTGAAAAAGCGCCAGGTGAAGTCGCCCAAAATCTATTTCCGCGACAGCGGCCTTTTGCACCAAATGCTCGGAATTCGGACCATGGTCGACCTGCTCCGCCATCCTAAGTACGGGGCGTCGTGGGAGGGGTACGTTATTGAGGAGACCATAAAGGCAACTCAGCCGGACGACGCCTACTTCTGGGCAACACACGGTGGAGCGGAACTGGATCTGCTGCTGTTCAAAGATGGCCGTCGTCTGGGTGTTGAGGTTAAGCGGATGGACGCCCCACGCGTCACTCCCTCTATCCGCACCGCAATGGAAGACCTGGGGTTGGACCATTTAACGGTCATCTATCCAGGTGAGCGGCGCTACCGACTGTCCGACCAAGTGGAGGTGTTGCCTATGGCCGAACTGGCTCGGGACGGATTCCGGTTGTGATCGGGGCACCCAGAGGGTGAAGACGAGATTTTTGAGACTTCAACGATTCCCCCAACTCTCGGCTCGACCCGGACATGCCGGTCAGCACCGCGGTTAGGCACCACTTGCATGTGCAAAGATTGAAGGGCAAGGACTTGAGTATGATTAGAAACCCGTGCAGAGTCTTTATCATCATCTTATTCTGCCATCTGGCGGCATTACCAGCATTCGGTCAGCAGTTCGAGTCCGGCAAGTTCTTTCAGGGTCAAGGCGCGACACTCTATTATGAAATCCGGGGCGCGAAGACCGGCACGCCGTTATTGGTCATCAATGGCGGGCCCGGCGTAGACCACACCTATATGCACTCTACTCTTCACCCTTCTTCGGCTCTGGACGAATTGGCCGGGGATCGCCCGATTATCTTCTACGACCAACGCGGAGTCGGCAAATCACCTGCTTTGAAGGCAGGTCAATCTTGTACGGTCGCCGATCAAGTCGCTGACCTGGAGGCGTTGCGGGCATATCTCGGCTACGAACGTATTAACATTTTAGGGCACTCTTTCGGCGGCTATCTTGCTATGGCCTATGCGGTGCGTTACCCGGAAAGGATTGACCGCCTGATCCTCTGTGATTCGGCAGCCCCAAAGTTTACCGAGACCCTTTTCCTCTTTGAAAAGGTCTTCCCTGAAACGAACGAACGAATGGAAGCGATAAAAGTCACGGATGAGGCAACGAAAAAGGCTGCTTTTTTGTATTATTTTTCGATGCTTTTCTACTCAGCCAAAAACCGTGACACCTATCTTGCTAAAATTACAACCATAAACGCCAATATTGAGGTTGGAGATACGCTCCGGAAGGATATGGAGGAGCTGGATTTCACGCCGGAACTTCCGAAGTTTCACTTTCCGACTCTGGTCATGACAGGCCGTTTCGATATGAACATCGCGCCATCTGTAGCTTATACAATTCATAAAGCTATCTCGGGGTCGAGATTTGTCGTCTTCGAGCAGAGCGGTCACTTGCCATTTTATGAAGAGCAGGAGAAATTTGTGCAGACGGTAAAGAAGTTTCTTTTGGGCAAAGAGGTGGGATCAGAGACTCGTACCATGAACCGATGAGGCGGCCAATATGCAATATCCATTTTTACCGTTGCTGATAACCCTCTCATTAGGGTCACTGTACGTCTCCGTGGCGAGCGGGGAAAACACTTTAGACATTAAAACAGCTTATCGGATGGCTGAAGCCGCGAAGTGCAGTTATTACACTGAAGGCTTTATGAAAACAGAGATGAGCGTTACCAAGTGTCTTCAAGATGTTAAAAATTCGCCGGAACTTTCCGTGGTAACCGACAAGGATGTTTATAGCTGGACCGAGGATAAGGATGGTTACATCCTCGTCAATACCCCACACGAAGTCATACTCGCCATGCGCGGCACCTTGCCGCCGATACCCCATGATGGAGCGGATTTCATAACCATCAAAGACTGGCTCAACGACTTTACCGCCTTGCCGGACGATGAAGGCTTCCATAGCGGATTCATCCGGTCTTGGAATCACATCAAGACGAATTTGCAACAAGAAAAGGCCAAGGCGTTTTTAGAGGGTGCGTTTCGGGAAAACGCAGGTAAAAAATTCATGGTGACGGGACACAGCAAGGCCGGGGCTTTGGCGATCATTGCGGCGATTAAGATGTCCAAGTGTCAAGGATGGACAATGCAGGAACCGGATGGGGTTTATTCCTTCGAAGGCGCACGACCGCTGACGGCAGAGGGCGCGAAACCTTATATCGGCAAACTTTTAAAGCTCTATCGTATCGAACACAAGGACGATATTGTTCCCCTGGTTCCACCCGGAGCTTGGTTGAAAAGCAGGGAACATCACATCCCGCCTGTTTTAGCTAAGGTTTTTTTAGGTATTGATAATATTGCTTATGATTCCTCGGGATTGGGAACTTTGTATTATATCGACAGGGATAATACTATGAATCTCGTCACGGACGAGCATGCGATTCTTTCTTCTCGCATTCAAAATATCGCAAGTGCCTACACCGACGCTTTATCGCCGACTGAAGCATTCAGGACTGTGGTTCTTGCCAAACAGTTGCCGATGTGTTTGCTGGTGGAGAATAATCATACCGCCCATGTCGACTTTCTTCGGTTCAAGGTCGAAGGCAAAGATCCGGCACCGGGAGCTCTTGCCTCCAGTTGGGACAAATATTGTAACCTCGATACGCTTTCCGGCGCTTTCATAAAAGACGCCATGCACAAACTAGGCGATCTCTGCGTTGGCCCTTGCGACTTCCTGCGCAATTTCTAGCCCGCGTGGGGCCGTAGGTTGGACCACAAGGAGGAACCCTGCATTGGAAGCCGGAAATCCCTGTCTTATTTACGGTGGAGCTGAGAGTCAGGAGAGGAGCGATGGGGAGGTTGTCCCATGGCGAGAGGTGAACGGAATTTCAGAGATTATATAAATAACCTGTGTCAAAAGTATTGATATCGAGGGGGTCTTTGATGTTGACATATCTGTAAAAATGCACAAAACCAATTTTTTCATGACCTAGATCTGGAGACATGATGCCCAATTCCAGCAACTTAATTTTATCTATTTATTCTTTAGCTTGATCGCTACAGAAAAAACACTGCACATTCCTGTTTAATTGGAATCTGCAGCGTCTTTCTTTCCTCGAATGGGTCCCCCTGATGATCAAGGCAACGAGTTGCCTCTGCCTGATGAAGCCAGAAGCATCCCTGCATCATTTAGGGATTTGGGCCATTGTGGCAGCTCCAGCAGGTGACGCGCTCATTCACGGCGAAGGCCTTGGTGCCAAGATCCCCGATGTTGAAGGATTTTTTCGCCTTGATCACGGCCAGCGGAGACCCGGCATTTGTGGTGCCATGGCAGTAGTTGCAGGAACTCTTCGAAGCGTCCTGATGGCTGCTTATCCAGGACTGGCCAAGATTGTGCATTCCGTGGGGGCCACCGTCGGCGCTGTTAGGCATGGTCGTGTGGCAGACCGTGCATTCACGTATTGCGGCGGCGTATCCCTGGGTATTGATGGCTTGCAGGTTATCGTTCACCTGGTTGCCGTTAGCGCTGGGTTGACTGGTGTACTCGGCATGGGTTGAATTATGGCAGGCCTCGCACTGCATCTTGCCGTGACCGCTACTGAAGCGGAACAGGTTCCAACCGGCTGAGGGTGTATTCGCATTGGAGGCGAAGCGGGTATCGGTCCAGGTTTTGAAAGTTCCGTTAGTATTTATGGCGATGGTTTCCCGTTTGCCGTCGTGGTGGCAGGATTGACAGGTGGGCATGTCGAACCATCCTTCACGGGCTGTATTGGCTACCGTCGCCATCGAACCATGGCAGGATTGGCATTCCATACTATGTTTGCCGGTAGAATCTACTGCATTACCCATAGCGCCGCGTAAGCATTGGGTCTTTTTGCCTGGATGGCAGTTATAGCAGGAATCACGGGTAGCGACGCTGTCCAAGGTTTGGGTTGTACCAGGAAGGCTGGCATTGGCATGGCGTTTATGCATGGCCGCTGTCATTTCCGACACCCCGGCAGTTCCCGCAATCCCCCATATCGCCAGGGCGTTGCTGTTGTGGCATGTATCGCACATTATTGGTTTGTTGCTGTTTGCCGAGGATTCGAGGCTTTTCCCAAAACCTTTCTGAGTGAGTAAAGCCGTATAGGCGGCGCCGGTATTCTTCTGGTCATGCAGGCGCAATATATTTAACCGCCAATCTTTTTCAGAAATGGTGGCGACGTTGTTCACCCAGCCGGCCGCGGGTTTAGCGGCACTGCTGCCTGTAACGCTGGCATGGCAGGTGTTGCAGTTGATCTCGCTGGAAACCGGAAGCACCGTGGAGGTGCTGGCGATCGCCTTGCCGCTGCTGTCGTTGGCAGTGACCTTGATCATTGAAAAGTAGTTGGCTTGCAGCTTGTCGTCGATCGGGGTGATGGGAATACCGGTAGCCTCGAACCAGTTAAAGTTGCCATTCCATACCAGCGGAGCAGGGGTGTAAGATGGTGCAGGGTTACCTGTGAGGCCAAATTCGGGAGTCAGATTGGCACCGAACAAGAGGAGGTCGTAATCCCAGAAGTTCGTCTTGGATCGGCTTGAGCTGTTGACCGAGCCTGTAGGATCGGGTGTGGACGCATATTTCAGGGCATACCCCGTGCTATTGGTACTGTTGACCAACTTACCGTTTACCACCAATTGGGCATTCAAATCATTGAATGGCGGCAGAAGGGTGAAAATTGAGTAGTCGGAATCCATGCAGTGCATTCCTAAGTCGTTCCAGGCGAAGAGATGGGTACCATTGGCGGAGGCAACCGGTGCTCCAGCCACGATATAGCTTATCGCTGTATTAGTGGTGTTCCCGGCCTTATCGGTGCTACTCACGCTAAAACTTTTGCTTCCGGGAGTAGATACGTCGAGGTTGTTGCCGTTTGCCACTGTGCCGGTGCATGTGGAAACTCCTGCGGTCGGATCGGTGCAACTGTAACTGGCTTTAACGACCTGATTCTGATTATAAGTCGCGCCGCTGGCGGGGATGACGATGGCGGCTTTAGGCGCTGTGGCATCTCGTTTGACCGTCACCGACTGACTGGCGGTGCCACCACTACTGGTAGCCTTGCAGGTATAAGTCACGCCGGAAGTGTCGGTAGTGAGGGTAACATTACCGCAACCGGTCTTGTTTGTGATGCTCGATTGGCCATCTGAGACTGCCCATGTTACGCCGACATTGCTGGTATACCAGCCATTAGTCCCAGCAGTGCCGGTTACCGTTGCTTTGATGACGGGTGGCGTGCTGTCTGCCGCAAGAGCTTGTCCAGAGAGACATGTTCCGAGTCCGAGACAGAGAGCCGATGCTACCAGGAATATTTTCATACCATACCTTTTTTTTATCGAAATGTGCATTTGGGAACTGATCCTTAGTTCAGCAGAACCCCTCTTGCTGGGCACTAACTCATCCCATTTTTTCATAGAAACATACCTCCTTTAAAACTATTAAAAGTAGATGAGAGTCGCTTTTTGGAGAAAGAGAACTTGCCATCTACCACCGCGTAGCACTGTCCGATGCTCTCCAAGCATAAAAAGTGCCATCCAGCAATTTAAACGTATTTTTTTTAGTAAATGAGAATAATTCTTGGTTTTTTGAGAGAATGGAAGGAAACAGGGATGTCGATTATGTCTTTCTCGTTTTACTTTTGAATACCATTTATGTAATTCGAACTACCTTCTTCGTTGCGTCTTTCACAATTTAACACCAAGGGGATTTTGTTGACTCAATGAGAAAACTGAGGGCTGATTCTTGCTAACGAATCAAACATTTGTCTTAAAAAACGGATAATTCCGCTTAACATCCGAAAAACCATGGGTCATAGAAAACCCGCAAAAACTGGGGTCATGCAAAACATAGAGTCACAAAACAGAAATAGGTCTTGATACATGAAAATCTGATATGTGAAACCCTTGTCTTTTGCGTATTAGCATTTGCATTCAAAATGGCATTGAATTTTTCTAGGGTGCATTTCATGCACCATCTGTTTTGGTGAGGGTGCACAAAATGCACTCGATTTCTGCAAATTTATACGCAGACTTGAACTGCACAACTGCGGTTGCTTGTATGTCGAGCGACCAAGTGGCTTTTCGAGTCACTATTGAAACGTCTTTTGATCTTGGTGCGCTCAGGGGTTGTGGGGCAAAAAGAACAATACAAGACGCAATGGTACTGAAGAGTAAGGGAATGAGTTTTTCTAAAAAATAGGGGTGGGTTGTGATTTTCGGCAACTTGCCTTCTGCAGGGAGCAGGCACGGATCTTCTCTTTGAGAGTGCGGACGCTTGTCGCATTTTTTTCAACGATATGGACATTGGTGCCGGTTTTTAGGCCGCTGGTAAATTCATGGTAGGTATGAATAATAATCTGCAGCGAAGGATTATTGTCCAGGACATCGGCAAAAAGAGAATGACCATAGGGGTAGAGGAGTTCCGGATCAAGGATAACAAGATCGACCATGCCCGAATCGCAGATCGAGTGATAAGCGTCAATGCCGCTCCTTACACAGAAAACAGAATAGCCGTCTTTTTCCAACTCACGTTTCAGGAGATCTCTGACGTGATGATTGGTGTCGGTGACCATGATGTGGAATGGTTGTGGTGTTCGCATAGTTGTCATCCAGAGTTGACAAGGAGGCTCTTACCAGTGCGCCCCTAGCGACGGATATTTTTACAGAGTGTAAATATTTCTGACACTGGTTGCATCTCGGTTTCTTGTCATTGCCGCCACCGCCGCCCTTCTTAAGGCTTTTCCAGCCCCTATTGAGATTTTTAGGACCGTCCCCTTCCTTAAAGCGTTATTTCTGTAAATTCAAAATGATTTCCAGGTGTTCCCGACTCCGTGTCTCCCTCTCAGGAGGACTTTAACCTTTGGATATTGCGGATCGGTACGATCCTTGACCAAATGATGCAATCACAATGGATTTTGCACAAAGTATTCCATTCCTGTGATGTTTCGGCAAAATTTGCGATAGCAGAAAAGCGGGTTGCTGCCAACAAATGCACAGCCCGATGTTTTTTGTTGGGAACCGGGGAATTGGCACAATCTGTGCTATATCAGAGGTGAGGCCAGGGAGGAGAAAGGCTCGATTGGGGGGGAGGCGAGAGTGCAACTCGCCAAAAAAATGAAACAAAAATGTATCTAGGGGAGCCAAAGACAGCCACGCCGACGGGCGAAGTGGCTGCAATGAGACGCAGGAGGGAGAAGGAAAAATTGTTCAAGCGAGATTTCCCACTGACAAGGAGGATGCCGGATGAAAACAGTTGAGAAAATTGTTGTCCCTGTCGATTTTACAGAAAATACCGGAAAATTAGTTGCCTATGCCTGCTATATGGCCGAAAGACTGGCTGCAACCATTCATTTCGTCCACGTAGTCACCGCGTATCCGGGTGATATTATGATCGGCGCTCCCTTTGCTGAGGAATTTCAGGACAAGGTGTATTTTGCGGCCGAGGAGAGGATGTCTAATCTCGTTCATGACACCAAGGAAAAATGTCCTGATTGTTCAGGGCAGACGGTTACCGGAGAGCCTGTCGAGAAGATTGTTGGGCTAGCAGAGGCTCAGGATGCCGACCTGATCATTATCAGCACCCATGGTGCCAAGGGATTGGAAAAGATCCTGCTTGGCAGTGTAGCTGAGAGGGTCTTGAAACGAGCCCACTGCCCGGTACTGATCATGAATCCCTTCAAGAAGCAGAAGTTTTGATGAGTTTATCGAAAAGAATTGCCGGAAGATAAAACGCCCGTCGGCGGAGAAGGCCGGGCCACCACTTGGTGGCTCGGCCTTTTTTTGTGGTGTTGCATTGAGAATGGGACGGGAAACGCCTCATTCTATCTGCTCATGGGGATGGCTCCGGGGTGACGAGGAACGGCGGATAACTTCCTGCTGGGGAAGATCAAACTGAAATGTCTCGGAGGCATAGAGGAGAAGACAGGCGTCAACCGCATCGCAGTCATAGAGGGTGCCCCGGTGTTGCCTCAGCTCGCTCAAAGCCGACTCAATCCCCTGGGCCGGGCGATAGGGGCGAAAGGAGCTTTTTGCCTCGGTAACATCGGCCACCGCGAGAATCTTCGATTCGAGAAGAATTTCGTCTCCGTGCAGACCGTGGGGATAACCCGTTCCATCGAGTCGTTCATGATGCTCCAGAACCATTCGGGCGCAGGGCCAGGGGAAGGGAATGTTTTTCAGGATTTCGAAACTGATCTGCGGGTGGACTTTGATAACCTCCATCTCCGCGTTCAGGAGTTGCCCGGTCCTGTTGAGAATGGAAACGGGAATTCTGATTTTCCCGACATCATGCAGCAGCGCGGCAATGCGCAGCCCCTCGATTTTCTCTTTCGCAAGACCCATCTTAGCGGCAATGGCGCAGGCCAGCTGGGCCACCCGTTGCTGGTGGCCGGCGGTGTACGGGTCGCGGATTTCCACCATGAGGGCCATGCTGCTGATAATGCCCTGCAGCATGTCTTGAATTTCCACTGTTTTCTTCTGCACCATCTGTTCAAGAAGGGCATTTTCGGAACGGAGTTCCGACTTCATCAGGGCCATGGCCAGATGTGCCTGTACTCGAGCTATGACTTCCGCCGCATGAAAGGGTTTGGTGATGTAATCGACCGCTCCCAGAGTGAATCCCTTGGTTTTATTGATTGTTTCACTCATGGCGGTGATAAAGATGAGGGGGATCGATTCGGTTAAGGGATTGTTCTTCAGTCTGGTACAGACTTCATAACCGTCCATCTCCGGCATCATGATGTCGAGCAGGATAAGGTCGGGGCGGTATTTTTCGGCATATTCGAGGGCGTTGACCCCTCTTTTGGCAATACCCAGCCGGTACTCGGTTTTTAAGGTATTCACCAGCAAATCGATATTGGTGGCATTGTCGTCGACAATGAGAACCAGTGGTCGAACTTCGTTCATTTATATTCCTCCACGGCCTTTTGGATAAATCCAATGGTCTTCAACGCCTGGTCATAGTCATAGCGCTCTGTCTCTGTTTCCAGGGTGGCAAGTAATGTCTGATCGACGATATTTTGGTTGGCCAGTCGGCTCAGTATTTCTGTGGTTTTCGTCCGGATTTCTTCGGGATCGGCCCGGTCGATGGCATTCGTCAGGTTTGTCAGCAGGAGTGTGACTTCGCCCGTCGTGGCGGGGGGGAGTTGTTCTCTCGTCACCACCTCCGGGGCTATCTGCTCCAAGATTACCAGGAGGCGGCTCAGTTCCGTCTGCAATTCCCGGCAAAGGTCGGCAATGTCGGCGGCCGGAAGATGTATCCCGCAGCCCCGTTCCAGCTCGTCTGCCGCCTCGCGCAGTTCGCCGGCACCGATATTGCCGGCACTTCCCTTGAGGCTGTGGGCGAGGTGTTGGAGGCCATGGCGGTCCTTCGTGTCGAGGGCCTGCTGGATGGCTGCGGTTGTAGTGCGGTTATCCCGTAAAAATCCGATCAGAATGTCCTGAAATGTGCGCCAGTGGAGGCCGGTGGCTTGGAGCACGGCACCGACATCAATACCAGGGAGGTGGAAAGGAGGAAGCTCGTTCGGGTCGATCTGTTCCACCCCTTCACCGTCTTCCGTCAACACGGGTGCCGCATCCCCCTCTGGAGGCAATAAAGGGTCCTCGCCTGCAGTACCTTCGACCCGTTTTCTGTTTAACAGATGTCGCCAGATGGTATAAAAGAGACGGTCCTGGTTAATTGGTTTGGAAACATAGCCATCCATCCCGGCCTCAAGACATTTTTCCTCATCGCCTTTTAATGCATGGGCGGTCATAGCGATAATAGGCAGGGTTTCGCAGCCGGGGATCTGCCTGATCTGTTGGGTTGCTTGGAAGCCGTTGATTCTTGGCATCTGTATGTCCATGAGTACCGCATCAAAGGGCTCCCTGATAATTTTGGCTACCGCATCTTCGCCATCACCTACGACAGTGACTAGAATTCCGGCCCCTTGGAGAATGGCCTTGGCCACTTCTTGATTGGTGAGATTATCTTCGGCCACCAGTATTTTGCAGCCCTTCAGGTGCTTTTTGTACATGGATGCCTTGGTGGTAAACGACATCTTTGCGCCACTCTTTGGAGGTCCCGACTTGCCGAAGGCATCCATAATCGCATCGAAGAGGGTTGACTGAAAAATCGGTTTGGTCAGAAAGCCATTTATCCCGACCTTCTCCGCCGTTGATCTGTGCACTTCCCTGGCAAAGGCGGTCATCATGATAATCGGCACGGTGAGGTGAAGATCGTCACGAATCCTGCGTGACGCCTCAATGCCGTCCATCTCGGCCATTTTCCAGTCCATCAGCACCAGGTCCACTGGAGTTTTCTGGAGTTTCTGCAAGGCCTCACCGCCGGAGGCGACTGTTTCTACTCGGAAACCAAGGGAGGAAAGCATCTTTGCCATTATCTCCCGGCTGTCTCCGCTGTCGTCCACCACCAAAACATTCAAGCCACTGATATCAGGCGGGAAGACAAGTCGTGAGGTGGGCGTTTCCCCGGCTTTTTCGAACCGTACCGTAAAGAAAAAGGTGGAGCCCTTGTTGACCTCGGTGTCGACACCGATGGTTCCGTCCATCATCGTCACGAATTTTTTACAGATGCTCAGGCCCAGGCCGGTGCCTTCGTATTTCCTGGTCGAAGAGGAGTCGCCCTGGGTAAAAGGTTCAAAAAGCAACGGCAGGTATTCCGGAGCAATGCCCGCACCGGTGTCTTTGACGGCAAAGCTTAACAGCACCTGGTTGCCGGTCAGCCCTTCAGCCGTATCACTTTCCCGGACACTGACCAGTATGATGCCGCCGGCGCCGGTGAACTTGATGGCGTTGCCGATCAAATTAGTGAGGATCTGCTGCAGCCGGAGAGAATCGCCGCGGAGGATCCGCGGGGTGTTGATGTCGACGTCCACCAGCAGTTCTATATTCTTTGCCGCTGCCTGATTGACAAAGACATCGATCACCCGGTCGAACATCTCATCGAGCCTGAACACCCGCTCCTTCAGTTCCAGCAGGCCGGCCTCGATTTTCGAAAAATCGAGGATATCATTGATGATACCGAGAAGGGCGTAGGAAGAATTGTGGACAATATGCAGATAATGTTCGACCTCCGGCGCCAAACTTTCGGCCAGAGCCAAATCGGTTGCGGTGATTATGCCGTTCATCGGAGTGCGGATTTCATGGCTCATATTGGCGAGAAAGCGGCTCTTGGCTAAGGTCGCGGTCTCGGCCAGCTGTTTGGCTTGTTCCAACTCCCTGTCCAGTTTTTTATGCAATTCGATCTCTTCCATGAGCGAAAGCTGCGACGCCTTGATTCGCCGATTGAGCTTCATCACTAGGCCGGTGAAGGCGATATGGCTGCAAAAAAAGATAAAACCGACGAGGAGCCAGAGCCCGTAATTGCGAAAGATGTCGGAGATGGTGACTTTCCCGAGATCCTTGTACGGTCCGAGTCGCAGGGCCATCATCAGGTCCATGACCGGCTGGTAATTGAGGGGGATGGTCCAACCGGCACAGCCGGCGGCAAGGGCCGCCGGGGAATCGGCGCGCATCTGCAGCAGGGCGACGGCAACTTTTTCCGCCAGTTCGTCGGGGGTATCCTTCACCTTGGCCATCGGCCAGTCCGGATATTCCCGGGTGGTGCAGAGATAGGTAGTCGGCGGATCAACAGGATAAAGTCTCGGAAAAACAAAGAGGTCCTCCAGATTGATTTTCCCTTCGACGGCCATTTCCTCAAGAGTATTGGTTCGTACCGTGCCGGCGTCGACCGCTCCATCGCGGACCGCATACACCACATTGTCATGGGTTTCGCCAAAGTGCAATGACTGGAAATCCCGGTAGGGATCTATGCCGTTTTCCTTCAGTTCCCGCCAGGTCATTTGCCAGCCACCGAGAGAACCATCGGCCACCCCCATGAACGACTTGCCCCTTAGATCCTCCAGGGTTCTAATGTCCTTGCGCGCTTTGCGAGTGAAGATGACACTACCATATTTTGAAGAGGCTTGACCCAGCCGCGATTCTTTTAGGGTGGCAATCCTGTTGATGCCGTATTGTTGTTCCAGTTCCACGTAAAACGAGGAGTTGGTGAGGAGAAAAGCCACTTCCCTCTGGCGAACGCTGGGGGCTATTCGATCATGGGCCAGCGGCACAATGACAAAGGACTTTCCAGGGATATGAGCGGTCAGATGGTCGGCCGTTGCCTCCCAGGTCTTAAGGCATTGCTCGGCTCCCCGGGTGGCGAGAACGCCGATCTTTATCGGACCTTCCTCGGCCGACAGGGCCCCCGCGGATGAAAGCTGCAGGAGCACAAGGAGGCAAAAAAGGACACTTTGCAGTGATGGAAGAGGTCGTATGATATTCTTTCTATTCATCGCAATCCTTGTCAATGTAAGGAGAAAAAAGGGGAGTACGCCGTTGTCGAAAAATTCGGGCCGAAGGAATGCCCGGAGCGGCTCATGCGTAACAGAGGTCGCAAAAGTTCCTCGACAATGAATGTATCTGAGGGACAAAGATACCACGAATCACGGGATTTTTCCCCTGTCGTAGCGAAAAGGGCGATAATTGCCGCAATTGATCGCCTTGTCCACCCTTTCTTGGCGTCCATTACCTTGCCAAGGTGTAAAATAAACTGACATCCCTTGCCCGCTTCGCTCGTCGCACTAAGGAGCCGGGTGGGGAAATGAATGCTTGCTCCCTGCTAAGCTTTGCACAAGGAGGCTGTTTTCTTGCGACTTTCCCCACGACCTTCCGGCGAGTTGCCGATGCTGAAATATGATGGCATATTCTTTGCAATCGTAATGCCAGGCTCAAGCTGGATGGTGATCGGACTTTAACAAGGAGAGTAGCGATGCGATCGATTGCCCTTTTCCCCTGTTCCTATACCGAGGGGGCGATGATAATTGGTGAATTGGCAACCGCTTTACGGCTGAAGATATATACCGATGAGATGTTGTTTGCCGACATTTCCGAACGATTCGGTGTGCCGAAGAAAACCTTGCGGCGCATGCTTTTCGGGACGGCACAGGCAAGGAACGGCAACCCCTTTGAAAAAGAGATCGTTGTCGATTTGGCCAGGCGCACCCTGGCTGCGCAACGGAAATTGTTTTCCGGCAGGCGGATGTTTTTCGGCCTGCACACAACACTGCTCGACCCGCAACTGGCTCGGGTTCTGAAAGTGCTGGTTTATGATGATGAAGGGCAGAGGGTCAAACGGGCGATGCGTCAGGAAGGGTTTTCCCGGATAGTTGCCAGGGAAGTCGTTAGGCAGCATGATCAGAGGGCTTCGGCACTGACCCGCTTTCTCTTCTGCAAAGAGGCCTATGATCGCTCGCTCCATGATGTGGTGATCCAGTGCGGGACCAAGGCTGCACTGGAGGTCACCGCACAGATTATCCAACATTATAATGATATTGAAAGCTGGTTTACCCACTATCAAGGAACTCTGCCTTATGCCGCTGCCGATAACCTCCTCTGCGGCAGAGCGGGCATGGCAAGTCAGGGTGCATCGGCAAACATGCTGTAGGGGTTTATCCGGAGTGGACCGATAAAATTCTTGTAACATAATCGAAAAAAACCGGATATCTTGCAGCTATTGACTTTGGCATTAGTACCTTAGAAATTCTTTTCTTGTTTTTTAAGAAAGAATTTCGTGAAGGTACTTTTCCCGTTAATCGGGGCTTGTCAGCAACCAACCTTTTCATCGCCTATCACTATGGATGCATACACTGAAGCCCATCTATTTGTCGCTGCAATACGAGTTCTGCAGCATCAGGGGGGATGTCCGCCAAATCTCGAAGATGTCTGCACGATGTTACATGTCTCGGTTGAATTGGGCCATACCCTTTGTCGTAAACTTGCCAAACGGGGCATCATTGAGACCTTTGAGGACCCCTTTTCCATCAAGCTGGCGGTGGCCAATCACCTGGAGATTGAAACCCTGCCGAAAAAGGTAACGGAAGAGAATAGCCTCGCCAAAGAGCTGGAAAAGTTTCAGTCGGAGAAAAAAAACGTCGAGCAGAAGGTTGCCACCATTCAGGCCGAGATGGCAAAAAAGCGGCAGGATCTGTTTGCCGATATCGAGGCCAAATTCAAAAAGGAAATCGCTAAGCAGAAAAAATAGTGAAGATGATTGACGGAGATTTTCGCGCTGACCTCTTCTCAATGTGTTCTGCAATCCTCACTCTATCGGCGATAGAGTCCCCACCGGACACCATCCGAACCAAACAAAATCCTGTATTGTAATCTGTGCAACTTTCTTTTTTTTGCCATCATCGTGGTTAAAGGGGAGATACACGGTGTTCCCGGCAAATATTTCTTGACCAGCAAACGAGAACTAATTACATTTAGTATAAATTCTCATAAGGGAAGGATTCCTATGCAGTTGCGCATGACCAATCAAAGAGAGATAATTCTCCGTGAACTCAATACCAGTCAGAGACATTTGGCGGCAGATGAGCTTTATGATAGAGTTAAGAAAGTCATGCCGCGTATTAGTCTGGCAACTGTGTATCGTAATCTGGAGATTTTGTCGGAAGCAGGGATGATAGGTAAACTGGAGATCAGTGGCAGGCAGAAGCGGTTTGATTATGACCCATCCGAGCATGATCATATATATTGCGTGGTTTGTCACCGCGTGGATAACCTTGAAATGGCTCACAAAGGGCTCACTGCCGAGGAATTCGGGGCTGTGGTCGGATATTCGGTAACCGGGTATCGTCTGGAAATAATTGGTGTATGCCCGGAATGTCAAACAAAAAATGAAAACAAGGAGAGCAAAAAATGAGTGGATGCGGTTGTGGTTGCAGTTGTTCGAGCGGGAGCGGGGCAGGGGGTGAATCAAAATTGATACTGGAGGCCCTCGCCAAGTGTGGAGGCCCCTGTGGTCCGAAGGATATTGCCGAGGCGACGGGATTGGATAAGAAGGTCGTCAGTGACCAGATTGCCGCGCTGAAAAAGCAGGGGTTGGTTGATAGCCCGGTGCGCTGTAAGTATGGTATTACACCGGCTGGAAAAGCTTCTATCTGATAAACGCTCATCTAACCCCCCCACAAGGGAAGGGGGAGAAGGCCCGGAGCATGTCGGCAGGGGAAACCCGCGGATGAAATAATCATTCACGGGTTTTTGTTAGATATCTGTGGCCATTGGCCGTCTGGAAATGGTAAGATGTCCTGTCGTTGAAATGTAGTGACGAATAAGTTCTTCTTCCTAACGGTGTTCTATGCAGGAAATTATCGCAAAAACCAGAACCTTCAGGCGTTTTAATCAGAAGGAGCCAATCAGTATGACGACCCTCCATGAGCTTATTGATCTGGCTCGGTTGGGAGGATCGGCCCGGAATGGTCAACCATGGCAATATGTAGTCGTTAATACCCCGGAACTTTGCGCAAAAATTTTCCCCTATCTTGGCTGGGCCGGGTACCTGACAGACTGGAAAGGACCGGTTGAGGGAGAGCGTCCCAGTGCCTATGTCCTCTGCCTGCTCAATAAAACCCGGTTGAAGGGGCCGGAAAGTGAAGCCCAGTTCGACCTCGGCGTGGCGACCCAGAATCTCCTGCTCGGGGCGATGGAGAAGAGGATCGGCGGTTGCCGGATCGGCGCTTTCAATCCGCAACTGGCATCTCTTTTCGACATGCCGGGGCACTTGGTCATTTCCTTAGTGGTTGCTCTGGGTAAACCACGGGAAACCGTTATTATCGAAGAATGCAAAAATGAGGATGATGTCCGCTACTGGCGTGATGAGCACGGAGTGCATCATGTACCCAAAAGGTCCTTGAAAAGCTGCCTGTTGAACCTCGGTCTGCGTGAATAATTAGCCCAATTTTTTGCCAATCATTATCAAAGTCCTCTGCAACGCTAAGTTTTTATTTTATCATAAAGACAATCATATGTAATGTTTCATCCCTATTCAAGAGTGTTTCATCAGGACGGTTATTTCATCACTGTCGACCACTTCCAGCACTCCGTATGCATGACAGCAGCGGATATGCCGCTCAAACTTTTTCCTGATCTGTTGTCTGCTTTTGATGAGGTTTACCGCTGCTGCGTACCTGTAATCCGCCCGCATCTCTCATTTCCTTCCTGTGTTTACCGAAACAATGTAAAGTAATTGGAATCGGTCGGCGAAACAAATGAATTGAATCCAGTTTGAAGACTGATGATTACGAAGATCATACTGAGAGATAAAATGAAAATAGAAATAATCAGACGACCATTTTTGCTGGTCCTTCTTGCCGTGGTATCGTGTGGATCTTTTGCCGCCAGCATTGTATTCAGTATCTTCTGGAAAAACCAGCAACTGGTAAATGATCCGTTGCATGCAGCGATTGAAGCCTTTGGCGGAATGGCGGCAATTGCAATGGCATTACTTCTTTTGCAACTGCATCAAAATCGGAAGAGAGAAAACGGAGAATACTTTTTATTATCCATGGGCTTTATGATGATGGGCCTTTTCGACACCTGCCATGCTCTTTCGATCTTTGGTTATGGTTTTATTTTGCTTCGCAGCCTGGCGAGTCTTTTCGGCAGTTTATGGTTTGCCTTGGTATGGCTGCCAAGTCTTTACAGGCCTATTATCAACACAAGAACAACGCCTTGGGCAATAGCAGTTGTATCCATTCTGTTAGGGGCTCTGATACTCAAGTACCGGAATTTTTTCCCATTGATGATGCAGGATGGGGACTTTACTCCTTTCGCGATAGGCATCAACATCCTCTCCGGTATCCTCTTAATTGTTGCAGCGCTCTTTTTTCTCCTCGAATTTTTACATACCAATAAGAAAGAGCCGTATTTTTTCACCTGCATGCTTCTTTTGTTAGGTTTGTCTGCCCTTGAGTTTCCGGTCTCAGCGGTCTGGAGCTTCGGCGCTAACAGGAATTGAGCCACTTTTGCTAATGAAAACTGAGCCAGTGAGTGCGCAGCAGGGAGTGTCTTGAGGGAGAGGAAAGAGCGATACGGGTGGGTCAGGTGAGATGAGATTTGCTGAGTGGCCTACGTC
>CAIQWD010000062.1 GCA_903875445.1 uncultured delta proteobacterium
ATTAAGTAATTATACTTATATAGTATACCGAACAAGGCTGTGAAAGTCAAGAATTTGTGTCGCTTATGCTAAAAAAACGTCTGAATTTTCGAGAGTTATTGAAGGATACGGAGGAGGCTAAATCAGGACTAAACTGTTACCTTTGAGCGCTATTGGTAGCAGGTATTCCACCTTAGGGCTTGTTCAATTTCCCGGGACCACTTCTATAACTGACAGTGAGGCAGATTTACATAGTGGCTTGAATATGGTAATTGGTCATACTCGCATTCAGTGAAATTTGAGCAGATCCAACGGGGGGCTGATTTCTTGTGCGCGTAGATTGTCTTAAGGGGATTGTATGGGCGGAACTGCTGCGCAAACGGAAGGTGTCGAACAAAACTCATCGGAAATGCTGCTCGATACTTCGGTGAGTGACCGGCGTGTCGGCCATCTGCTGGAAAGGGCCGATGCCTTAAGCCGGAAGCTCGCGGGAGAAAGAGGATTTATCTGGGCGACGATTGGAATTGACAGTACGCCCTGCACCATGGGGTGTTCGTTTTGCAGTCATGGTGCACAATGGCAGGTGTATGCCAATGAGATTGAACTGTCTGTTGACGAGGTTGTCGAACTGGCCGGAAAGGCGGCGGCTGGAGGTGCCGATTTTATCACTCTGCGTACAACTCAGTATTACGGGACCGAACGTTTGATCAAACTGGCAGGGCTCGTCAGGGATCGTATCGGCAATGATCTCCACCTGGTGGCCAATACTGGAGAATGTGACCTCGATAGAGCAAAAGCGCTGCGGGACGCAGGGTTCAGCATGGCTTACCATACCGTTCGTCTGCGGGAAGGTGTCGATACCGGTCAATCCGTTGCCGCTCGTCTCAAGACCATCGAGGCCATCTGCGCTGCCGGTCTGGAACTGCAGTATCTTATAGAACCTCTCGGCCCTGAACATACCGTCCGGGAGGTTCTGAACGAGGCAAGACGGGCAGCTGAGGTCGGCGCTTCAGGAACGGGTGTCATGGCCCGGGTTCCCGTCATGGGAACACCGTTGGCCCATCTTGGCCAGGTGTCGGAGCCCTATCTGCGTCGCGTGGCGGCAGCAGCACGTCTGGAGTACCCGGATGGTGGAAAGTATCTCTGCGTACACCCGCCGACCCCGAGTGCTCTTTATTGCGGCTGCAATACCATGGTGGTCGAACAGGCTGCAAACCCGCGGGATACCTCATCGAGTATCGGCGCATGGCGCGGATTCGACCTGGCTACGGCCCGTGTGGCATTGCAAAAAGCGGGCTTGAAAGTCCGCCCGGTCACCAAGGAGTTTGTCGGAATATAGCAATTTCTTCTCGGATCATACCATCTTGGTTCCGAGGCATGCAGGTGATAATTGCCTTTGTCGTCAATCAGCTCGAAGGGAGATATGATCTCCTATTCAAGAGTTGACGAGATCAGGCTCTCAACATAATCGGCTGAATGGACCCACAAAAAGTCATCACGGCCCAGTAAGGGAGGGACACAATAATTGAGCTGGAAAATTTCTCTGGGTGTCGAACAAATTCTAGATAAAGGGAAGGATGGGGATGCTCTGACACGAGATGAGGCTTTATCTTTAATGCACTTAGAACTGGAGAGCCGGGAAACTTATGCTCTAATGGAATGCGCAAACCATCTCTCCCGAACCCTGTTCGGGACAAAAGGGGAAAAGCACTTCCATATAGGGCTAAATGTCGAACCCTGCCCTATGGATTGTTCATTCTGTGCTCTGACAAGGCAAGCCGGGGTGTTCACCGAAAAGATCGATTTTTCCTTGGACCAGATTCTCTCTTGGGCAAGACAGGGTGAGGCTGAGGGAGCCGATGCCTTCAACCTGATGAGCACCGGCACATTTTCCTTTGACAGTCTGTTGGAAATTGGCCGTAACCTCAAAAGGGAAGTGAATGTCCCTCTGGTTGCAAATGCCCGTGACATCAACCACACCGAAGGAGAGATGCTCGTCGATGCTGGCTTTGTCGGGTTTTATCACGCAGTCCGACTCGGGGAGGGCAAAGACACTCCATTTAATCCCGAGCGCAGAATCCAGACTATCAGGGTACTCCATGATGTGGGATTGAAATGGATGAACTGTGTCGAGCCGGTCGGCCCGGAACACACGGCCGAGGAGATCGTTGATCTGATGCTGCTTGCCCGCCGGGAAAAGGCGACCTACAGCGGAATCATGCGTCGAATTAACTTTCCGGGTTCGCCCATGGAAAGGTTTGGAATGATCAGTGAACGGCGTATGGCGCAGATGGTAGCTGTCAGCCGTCTGGTCATGGGCGATACGGTCAAGGCGCACTGCACACATGAGCCGCACAGCCTCTCACTCATTGCCGGGGCGAACCTGCTCTTTCCTGAGGTGGGATCAAGTCCGCGTGACGGGAAAGCTGACACCGGCGAAGGCCGAGGGAAGTCGGTAGCAAAATGTGCTGCATTGTTTCGGGAGATGGAATGGGATCCTGATCTGCCTTCAAATTGTTTTTAAAGTTTCCCTGAGAATAATAAACGACACTTGCAAACGAGGTACTTATGAACATCAGAAAAGCATCCACCATTATTTTTTGTCTATGCTTGATTATTCTTTCCTTTGGTCCGACCAAACTCCGGGCCGAGCAGCTGAAGGTCGGCACCTGGAAAACGGCTCAGACGATACAGCCATTTTTCTATCAGGATTTCTTGGAGAAGAACGATACTGTCACGGTATTCTCCTTTACCAATCCTGCCGATCAGAAGACCGCATTGCTGGCAGGCAGCCTTGATATGACCGGCACTACCTTGGCCCATGCCATCCAGTCAGCAGTCATGGGACAGCCGGTTGTTGTGGTGGCCGCACTGTGTAATAAAGCTTCGGCGCTGGTGGTGCGGAAGGATGGTCCCGTACAGACGGTCGCTGACCTGAAAGGGCGCAAGATAGGATATGTCCCTGGAACGATGCACGAGATCCTTCTGCGAGAAACGCTGCAAAGAAACGGACTCTCGCCTGAGAACGATGTCACCCTGGTGCGGGTCGATTTTTTTGATATGGGCACTGCCCTGGCTAAAGGTGCCATCGATGCCTTTCTCTCCGGCGAACCGTTCCCGACTCTAGCCGTGGATCAGGGTTTTGGAAAGATTCTCTCCTATCCCTACTATGGAGAATCGGTCGGCACAATCAATGCGGGAATGCTGGTCACACGGGAAATGATCGAGAAGCACCCCGACATAGTGCAGAAGCTGGTCAACGCTCATGCCCAGGCCACCGAGAATCTGAATCGCAACCAACAGCAATGGTTAGAACGGGCCGCGACTTTCGGCACTCCGTTGAGGATTCTCGAACAGGCTGCTCCCAATATGCAACTCGCCTGGTTTATGGATGATGATTTTGTCCAGAAAGCAAAGGCGTTGGGAGAGAGGATGCAGGCCCTTGGCGTTATCGACCATCAGCCGGATTATAATATGCTTTTTGATCTGCAGTTCGTTAAAAAGGTCACGCTTGAAAAGATGCCCTCAAAAGAATAGTCTTCTTGGGTGCCGTCTTGTTGACGATCATCATGGAATCTGTAGGGTAGTGGGGATAAACAAGAGGTAATGAAATGAAGGGAAGAGATACACTGCTAGCCCTGCTAATCCCGGCAGTGATCCTGACCATCTGGTACGTGGTCAGTGAAACCGGTATTATTCCGGTATATCTCCTTCCCCACCCTGGAACGATATTTCATTCCGGGGCCTTGTACATTTTTGGTACACCTGGACAGGGACCTTACGCCGGTAGATTTCTCAACGATTTTATTGCCTCGCTGGGCAGAGTCCTGCTAGGTTTTTCCATAGCTGCCGCCCTAGGCATCCCCCTTGGGATAATGTCCGGCCGGGTTGCACTGGTAAACCGGCTAGTGTCCACCACTATCAATGGTTTGCGAGCGGTTCCTGGCATCTGCTGGCTGCCGCTGGCTATGATCTGGTTCGGAATCGGGATCAAAACCACAGTTTTTCTAGTTGCAATGGCGGCATTTTTTCCCATTTATCTAAATACCCTGACAGGAGCCCGTTTGATTGGGCCGATTTACTTTCAGGCCGGCGCCATGCTCGGCGTCTCTCGATTTCGCAGCATTTTCGCAATCCTTATTCCGATGGCCATGCCCAATATCATTGCCGGTCTGCGATTGGGCATGGGAATCTCCTGGGCTTATCTTGTGCTGGGTGAACTCACCGGAGTACCTAACGGCTTGGGGGCGGTCATCATGGATGCCAGGATGCTGGGGCAGATCGATATTATCGTGGTCGGAATTCTTCTCATTGCCCTGATCGGCAGGATGTGCGATCGACTTCTCTTTTTTGCAATGCGTCTGTGTTTCAAAAGTGCCAAGAGGCTGACCTGATGACCTCTCTGACTGGAAAAATACTGAAGGCACCCGACGAGAGCAGGAAATCCTTTCTTGAAATTGCGGACTTAAGTCATTCTTTTGCCGGTAACGGCAGGGATAGGCGGATTCTCAACCATGTCTCCTTCAGCATAGCCAGGGGTGAACTGGTATGTCTGATTGGTCAGAGTGGCTGTGGCAAATCAACAATTCTAAATATTATCGCTGGCTTTCTCAGGCCTACCTCCGGGCACTGTCTTTTGGAGGGAAAGAGTGTTATTGGTCCTGGTCCTGATCGATGCGTTGTGTTTCAGGAGGATGCACTTTTCCCCTGGCTGACGGTCCGGGAAAATATTGCCTTTGGTCTGAAAAGCGGATCCTTGTCTCTAAAAGGACATTTTGAGGAAGTTGACCGATTTCTGGAACTTGTAGACCTCCAAGGGTATGGAGATTATCTCCCTCGTGAGATCTCTGGAGGAATGAAACAACGAGTAGCCTTGGCAAGGGTACTTATTCGCTCTCCCCAGCTTCTGCTTATGGACGAGCCTTTTGGTGCACTTGATGCCCAGATCAGGGAAAACATTCAGGAACTGCTGATCAAGCTGTGGCAAAAAGGATCGCAGACGATTCTTTTTGTAACTCATGATGTACAGGAGGCAATCGCTCTCGCCGACAGGGTATTGTTGCTTGAGCATGATTCCAGACAAATAAGGGAAGAACTAGTTATCCCGCTGGACAGACCACGTGACCGAGGATCAGAAATGTTCCAGGCATACTGTCGCCAACTTCGTCAAGGACTGTAATTATAATCGGTTGGATACACAGACATCATATATCCTTTTCTCTAAAATTGACGTTCTTCCCCTATCTTATTATTGATCCGTGCCACCCAAGATAGCTCCTGGATATTTGAGATTGCCAGGCAAAACCTCTTGAATATCGATTTCCGACTCATGTTTACATTACTACTGTATATACGTAATAAAATAGCGACCTAATCTGTATTATAATATGGTCACCAACATCCTGTTTTTTCACAAGAAGAAGGAGGACGTTATGACCATTTCACTCGGTTTCCCGGAAAGCTTTTATCCCAATGATTGG
>CAIQWD010000063.1 GCA_903875445.1 uncultured delta proteobacterium
ATAAGGGGACTGCGGAAATCTATTTCGATATTCAGCACTCTCAATACCCTGAGCAGGTTTTCCAGCCGCACCGTCATCTTCCCCTTTTCCAATTCATAAATCAGGTTTTTGCCGACTCCGGCCAGAGCGGCGAGTTCCTGCTGGGTAAGTCCGCTTCGGTTGCGGTGATAGGCTATCAGTTTTGCGATATCGGTCGACATGGATTTTCCCTATATACAGGGAAAAATCACTATCGAATAAATTCGATAATCGTTTTTCGAAGGTTTTAGGCATATTTTCCCGGTATAGAGGGAAGATGCACAAGGGGGAGGGCAATTTTCGGAGCCCGAACCTTTTGTAGGCGAATTCTGCTAAGAAGAAAGTATGAGTCAAGCAAAGACGCGTTCCCTTTTATTCCTCGGGCGGCCAATAGGTTTAATACACGATTGCTTCCATGCGCTATTTGTCTCTGCGGTTGTTTTCATTCGCGGTCTGTTGCGTTGCCCAACAAAAAAATAACCGGTTTGTCCTGTGTATTGAATCGTTGGAATTGGGTGTCATTGCCCCAGATATCGACCATCAAAGCAATTGGTATTGTTTATATTTTACACACATATCAATATCAAAGATTTGACCCCCGTATCTCAAGAGCAGAACTATGGTGTACCGTCCGGCATTTTTCCCCGCTGCGGATCTTACGTCCGCAGGACCTTTGTTTTCTCCTCTGTTGTGCCGATCGCTTTCCTTGCGCCCTATCAGGCGTCGGATGCGGCAACCTATCGCGAATGTATGAGCCTGTTGCTGAATATGATTTTTCTGGGTACTGCCGCCGGCACAGTTGCAAGGCTGGCGACACGGCCTGTCGGCCTGGCAATGCAAAGCCTCACTGCCCTTACTGGCGGACAGTTACTTTTGTTCGGAGCAGGGCGTCATGCCGGCGGGCCCAATATTAATCCGGAGGATCACCTCAAAAACGGCAAGGAATCAGGCAACGGTTGTGGGGATTGCTGCAGTGGCTGTGATTGCTGCGACTGTGGGGCTTGCGATTGTGGAGGATGCGACGGTTGCAGTTGCGACTGCTGAGGGCATTGTGTATACATCTTAAATTTTGATAAAATAAGGTAATACTATCAAAGCGATACCTGAAAGGATCATAATGTAAATATTCGAAATGAAATATGGAAACACCATTAACCCTATGCCGCTAATCAGTGGCATCACAGCTTTTTGCTTTTTGCCATAGACAAAAAACCCTAAGCCTATTGATCCGAAGAGCACTCCTAGTAGTAAAGTCGAAGGAGTATCCATTTAGAAACCTCAGTATGTAGGGGAACGTTCAAGTACTCCCAGGTTCATTCGCCACACTCCAAAGTTATTACTACTTTCCCTTTGGCATGTCCTTCTTCAAGGTAGCGAATCGCTTCGGGTACCTCGCTCAGCGGGTAACGCCTGTCAATTACGGGCCTTATCTTACCGGATTCCAGAAGTTCCTTTATAAACAGCAAATCCTTCTGGTTCGGCGTCGATGTCAGGGCGCCCATCTTCTGCTTGCCAACCAAGGTAAGCAAAGGCCCCAGCAGCAGGGCTTGAAAGAGCTGCCCGGTGTTGCCCCCTGCCATGACATACGCTCCCTTAGGGGTTAAGGCGCGCTTATACTCGAAGATCGAGCGATTGCCGTTCACCGCAAGGATCAGGTCGTATTGCCGCCCGCTTTTAGTGAAATCCTCCTGCGTGTAGTCGATCACCTGGTCGGCGCCGAGCGTGCGCGCCAAATCCACCTTCCCCGTGCTGCACACGGCGGTAACTTCAGCCCCGAAGTACTTGGCGAGCTGCACCGCAAACGTGCCGACACCACCGGAAGCGCCATTGATCAAAACCTTTTGCCCCGGCTGTATCCGCCCCTTGTCGCGCAGACCATGTAAGGCGGTGACTGCCGCCAAGGGAACGACTGCCGCCTCCGCAAACGACAGATTGGCTGGCTTCAAAACCAATTCACTTTCGCGGGCGCATTTATATTCGGCAAACCCGCCGAAGCCAGACGCAAATACATCCCCGAACACCTCATCCCCTGGCCTGAACCGGTCGACATTTCTGCCCACTGCCTCAACGCGCCCGGCTATGTCGGCTCCGAGAATCCGGAACTTGGTCGGCTTCAGAAGACCGGCGTGAAAACGAACCAGAAACGGGTCAGCTCCCATCAAACGCCAGTCGGCAGCATTCACGGATGCCGCATGGACTCTTACCAGTACTTCGTTGTCCTTGGGCGAAGGGGTTTCGACGTCTTGTAAGTGAAGAACCTCGGGAGGTCCGTAGGTTTCATAGACGATTGCTTTCATTCGTGGTCTCTTATGTTGCCCGGCAACATCAGGAATACTCATTCAGATATCTGAGAACGCTGGTGAGGAGATGCGGTCGGTTCTCATCCTTTGCGTGAAAATAAGATCGAATGGCGGTTTCAGGAGAGATAAACTTTTTCATATATTTTCGGAGGTTGATTCCAATACCAACTTATGGGTAAGGGGCGGCGGCCACTAACCTTCCCTTGAAATCGCGGCGTTTCCCGCCATCCGCTTGAGCCAATGTTGGAATCTTACGGTGCGAACATCTCAGAAATAACCAATAAAACCTTGGACTGTGTTCTTCGATCGATAACTCCAAGTTTTTGAACCAACCGCGATTTATCGACAGTCCTAATTTGATCAAGAACCACCTGGCCGCGCTTGCCCTTGAAAGAACAGCTTACCCTTGAAGGATAGTCCCTGCCCTTAGTGGTCATAGGTGCCACGATTACTGTGGCTATATGGTGGTTCATTTCGTCAGGAGAAATAACGAGACATGGCCGAGTCTTACAAACTTCACTCCCTATTGTTGGATCAAGGCCAACCAGATAAACCTCAAAACGACTGACTACCACTCCCATTCGTTTTCGTCCCATGTGGATTGGTTGATAAGTTCGCCATCAAGAAGTCTTCCATCTCCAGATGTCGCCATAGCCTGGAACTTTTCTCCCCATCCCTGGCGGGGATGTGCCGCTGAGCAGATAACAAGCTTTTTGTCCTCAACCTCAAGTTCAACATCTGTCCCTAAATGGCATTGCTCAATAATGGCTTTTGGTATTCTGATACCCTGTGAATTCCCGATACGAACGATACTTGTACGCATATGAACCTCCCTTGTTTGCATGATCACATTGTAATTACATTAGAAGGAGATTTCAAGAAGATTTTTAGATATGACAGTGGTAATATCTCACACCCAAACGGTTAACATACCGACTTGTCTGGTGCATTTTGTGTAACCGTTCACCGGGCGTAAGAGTTCCCCAGGGTTACTCAGATTTGCAACATCAGGTATAGATGCGGGCAAGACGAGCATTGAGTAGGTCCCGATATCGCTCCTTGGCCTTATCAGAGAGAAAGCTGTCGGCGATAAGCTGCTCCCAAGCGCCACGCTTCTCGTGTAATTCCTCCAGGGTCTTGTAAATCAGCCTGGCTGGAAGCTGCAGGCGCTC
>CAIQWD010000064.1 GCA_903875445.1 uncultured delta proteobacterium
ATTAAGTAATTATACTTATATAGTATACCGAACAAGGCTGTGAAAGTCAAGAATTTGTGTCGCTTATGCTAAAAAAACGTCTGAATTTTCGAGAGTTATTGAAGGATACGGAGGAGGCTAAATCAGGACTAAACTGTTACCCTTGCCGCGTAGTGCCACCGCGCTTCTCGGCGTCGGCCTTAATGCGCTTGTTGGGCGATTTTTATAATTTTATGGCCGTCCCTATTGCCCTGGGCGTCAAGACTCCCTTAATGCATTGGGTAAATACTCGACAAACCGGCAAGCATCTCGGTACAAGCCGTATATCTCATCGAGAGTTTTTTCTAAGGGAAATGTCGCGTAGTCCTGATGAACCAGCTTGTTCCGTTCATTTCCAACCTCTAGGAATGCACGGACAGAAGATCTCAAGTCGTCTGAGTCCCTTATTTTGGTAATCATGGCCGATTTAAAATCGGTTCCGAAATAGCCAAAGAACTGATTTGCGTTGGTCTCATTCCATTTGAACCAAGTGTGATACTGCCGAGAAATTGCTTTATTTTTAACAAAGCTCTCAATCAATATTGATCCTCCTGTCCGTTCTCGCACGAATTCAATAACGCAGGCACAAATGCGGTGCTCAAAGTAACTGGCTGCTGCGAGCAGTAGAGCCTTCCGAAAGTGGTCAGCAGCAGTCACCTGAAGAGAAATCTCGGGTGTACCCTTGAGCGCTTGTATCACGGCGGAGGATTCATTATACAGTCTATCGACTGAGGTTGTATCTTCCATATTCTAGAAAGTCCCAAGAATAGTTATGGCGCGATTGAGGCGGGTTTTCACGTTCTTGGTTTGTGTTGTACCTTCGATAGTTGCATTAACAAACTCTTGGTCTGCCTCTAACTGAGCGGGTCCCTCCGAAGATACCAACTCTTCAATTATGCGTTTTTCACGAAACGCTTCAGCGCATACTGCTGCGAAAGTGGCCTCATAAAGTGCCACATTAAATCTACGGGTCTTTTTGTTCAGAAACGCGTCATCTTTAAGCTGTGAGCAGGCATTGAGGAACGAGTCCAACAAACTTGACAAGAAGTTATTTTGTTCAACACTGTGGCCCCTGCTCTTGCGGGAAAACTGGTTCAAAAACCTCACCATCGAAGGCGCGTAATTTTGTCCATCGACAAGCATCGCAAAGCCTCGGAGAAGGATTTCAACATCCTTCATGTGAAGGTCGAGTTCCTGATTTCCCAAAATTCGACGCCACGCCGGTAATACGTTCGCTTTGTACAACATTTCGTAAAACGGAGAATGGTACATACTTGTACGAATCTCCTGCGGCTTCAAATTTACCCCGCCAGTATTCAGTCGATTGAAGACTTCAAACATTGATGAATCGTCACCCTGAGGGGAGTTCTGTTTGATGATCACATTTCTAATTGTACGGAGTTCGAATTGTGTCTTGTATCCCTCTAGGGTTTGATAACTAAGCCCTTTGAATCTGTTTTTGTGATTCGGAAGCGACTCAGGAAGTTTCAGCCGGAAGTTTTCAAAATAAATGTCATCATGAATTACGTTATCTGGGATTTTTCCATTTTGATCGAATATTGCGCGTAGTTCAGCGCGTTTATCCTTCCGAGGAAAACGCTGCTTTATGAAGTAATAAATAGACATAAGTCGCTGCTGCCCGTCAATCACAAGAAACTTATTTCTTTCGATCTCGTATAAGAATACTTGTGGAACCGGTAACCCAAGGATCAGCGACTCAATAAGTTTTGAAGCCCGCCCAATATCCCAAACGAAATTTCGTTGGAATCCAGGTATTCGGACAGCACCGGACTCTAAGAAGCTGTTGATCGTCAGCACATTAAAGTCATTCGGCGCTGCAGTGATGTCGTATTCCTCAACTTGTATGTCGTCAGCTTCCTCTGCATAGTCATCAAACCACGTTTCGTTGTTATTGTCTGTCATGCATTTCCCCTCGTCAAAGGATTCGAATATCCCATCAAAATCCGTAGCTATTCTGCTGTGCTGAAGTGCCATTCCTTAGCTGACTTGTGGCGCCCAACGGTGAAAATCACCAGTTCATCTGGTGTATTTGTTTATTGGTAAAAGTTCGGCATTCGTGGAATATCAACAAGTCAAGCCTGACTCAATCCCTCCTTTTTTTGACGTTTTTTGGGCTTGGGGCTTTTCACCTCTATGGGATTGTTAAGCTCTTCAGCTTTTTTTTCTTTAACCGCGTGTTTCTGGGCATACATTTTAAGAAAAGACGCTGTTGGAAGCATAAATGCGCCCCATGGACCCCTTGACGTTATCGTGATAATAAATTCCCGCGCGGCCGCATAGAGAATGCTGGCACCATTTATTTCGAGGAGTTTGTGTGGATCTGGCCATTCCGAACTGACCTTAAAGAAACCTATTACTGCGAGCTCAATTGAATATGGTATTCTCTGCTTTTCAGACTCCGGCGAAGAAGAAATAACAAGTGAAACCTGATAGCTTCTCGGTTCATCAGCTGTTTTTATGGAATTTACATTTATTCCAAAATCACACTTGGCTGTTCCGTCCGGTCCGACTGCTTCTGGATCGGCTGAAACCTTCACATGAGGGAAAAAATATTCTTCAAGCTGCAACGGGGTATCCATTTGTTTCGTTTCCAAGGATATTTTCCATATTATAGGAGTCTGGAGCTTGGTAAGCCTCTGAGGTCAGTCCCTGCATTTTCACAAATCTCGCTGCAGAAGCACGAACAGGTTTTCTTCTCTGATCTGGTGCTCTTTGGACTACCCGGTACCAGTCTACGGTATTCTCAGCTTTTGGAGAAAAATGGATAGCCAGGTTGCTGTCGAGTGCTTCGGCAAGTTCTACCATTGTGTCGATGGTGAAATTACGTTCACCCCTGAGGATCTGGGTGACATAGGCATTGGATTTGTTCAGTTCTCTGGCGAGATCTGCCCGGCTTATATGATTTTTTTCCATAAGGGCCTGGAGTTCGATGGTGAAGTCGATCCTGGTCTTTTCCTTTTTATAGGAAATGGTCTGTTCTATTTGAGCAAACAATTTCTTGAATGATCCGCTCATTATTAATCCTCCTCGTCCGGCAAGATTGTTATCTGGTCTGCATTAACAGCTGATTCATATTGTTCTTGGATGAATCTTGCTTTTTTAATCTCTGATGATGGTGTTTTATCGCTTCTCTTTATGAATGGGGAAGAGCAGATAACAGCTCGTCGTTCAGTAGCTGAATAAAACATCAACAGGCGTAATGTCCTGTGTCGTATTTGAAAAATTTTGTGAATGTCGTCAACGAAATGGCAGATTTTTTCGTTAAAGAATTGTGGCCCTTGATCCTGGCATGATGCCGTGCGCAGCTTTGCCAGTAATCCTGCCCGGTCAGCTTCATACTCGCTACCAATGGTCTCCAAAAATGAATAGAGTTCACTTGAACCATCAGCATCGCATGGTGTGTAAAAAGTCCATCTATCACTGATAACAATTTTCAGGTTCACTCATCAACCATTAATATATATGTTAACTGTATTGAAGGGCTAAGTCAATCCACCAGATATTGTGGGTTGGTCTCGTTGTTGTGTTGTTCGGTAGTGTGGCCGTGATAATGGGTGGTTGTCCACGATTCCCAAAATATAACCAAAAGTTCAACGGTCCGCGCTTTTTGCGGGGCCCGAGTGGAGCCGGGTGGTTAGAAGACATTTTTGGTCAGCCATTCCGCACCGTGTATCAACTCTTCGACCTGTTCCTTTGTAGGCTCGATATCCTTCTTGTGCGAACAGAGATTCCTAAGATCTGCTAAAAAGCTAATTTTTTCTTTCAACCAGGCGAAACAGTTAGGGCGTCCACCTTTTCTCGATTTCTCTCAAAAACCTATCACAGGAAATTCCTCGCAGTTCATGCAGTGACATTGACATGGTGCAATCTGTCGTACCTGTTTGAATAATCACACAAATGGAAAAATACAACGACTCCCAATCTTCTGTTCCATTGGTTTCCTTTTTTGGCTAGGAAGTCAAGGAATATTTTCTATTTGCAGTGCAAGGAGAGGCGATTTGGAAGGGCAACCACCGAAAGGAATGGCTGGAAAAAAGGCGAGTATTTTCCCGGCCTCCAAAGCAATCCTGGAAGCCGGGAAAGATGCAATGACGGACCCAATGTGGCCTATCGCTGAGCCATAGGTATAAAGCTCCGAACCGTATGGCCGGTATAAATCTGCCGAGGGCGGGAGATGCGCAGCTTATGGTCATGCAGCTCCTTCCAGTTGGCAATCCAGCCGGGCATTCTGCCGATGGCGAACATGACGGTGTACATATTCAGCGGAATGCCGATGGCTCTAAGGAGGATGCCGCTGTAGAAGTCGACATTCGGGTAGAGATTACGGCTGATGAAGTAGTCGTCCTGCAGGGTCGCCTGTTCAAGGTGCAGGGCTATGTCGAGAAGATCATCATTCAGGTGCAGCGCTTCAAGGACGTCGTGCACCTGCTTTTTCAGGATGAGGGAGCGTGGATCAAAATTCTTGTAAACCCGGTGGCCGAAACCCATGAGCATGAAGGGATCGTTTTTGTCCTTGGCGCGGTCGATGTAATAGGATGGGGGCCGACCGGATTTCTTGATATCTTCGAGCATTTCAATCACCGCCGCATTGGCGCCGCCGTGCAGCGGTCCCCACAGGGCGCAGACCCCGGCGGCCACCGAGCTGAACAGGTTGGCGCGCGAGCTGCCGACTACCCGGACGGTCGAGGTCGAGCAGTTCTGCTCGTGATCGGCGTGCAGGACCAGGAAGAGATTGAGAGCCTTATCGATGACCGGTGAAACCTCGTACTCCTGGTACGGGTCGGAAAACATCATGTGCAGGAAATTGCCGCAATAGGTCAGGTTGGGATTGGGGTGGTTGATTGGTCTGCCGCCGGCCATGCGGTAGGCAAAGGCGGCGATGGTCCTGACCTTTGAGAGCAGTAGGGCGACGGTTCGGTCAAATTCGTCGCCGGTGGTCGGGACGTCGAGGACTTCCGTATGAAAACATGAGACCAGGTTGAGCATGGCTGAGAGAATTGCCATGGGTGGCGCTGAAGTCGGGAAGCCGGAAAAATGGTGCTCAAGGTTGGTATGCAGCGGGGCGTGCTCCTTCAGTCTGGCTGAAAAGGTTTTGAGCTGGCTGGCCTTTGGCAGTTCCCCGTAAAGGACGAGGTAGGCGGTTTCCACAAAGGTAGCTTTCTCGGCAATTTCTTCAATGGGATAGCCGCGATAGCGGAGGATGCCCTTGTCGCCGTCGACATAGGTGATGGCCGAGTAGCAGGAGCCGGTATTGCCAAAACCGGGATCCATGGTGATGTAGCCGGTGGCGTCGCGAAGCTGCTGGATATCAATGCACTTTTCGTTCTCCGAACCAATGATTACGTTTAAATCGTAGTTTTTCCCTTCAATGGTCAGCGTTGCTTTCTCGCTCATAGTTTGCTCCCAGGTATTGATAATCTCCAGAGGTGTTCAGGTAATGAAGGTTGCTCCTGCATCAATGTTTTAAAGGTGACAGATGCTTGAGAGTATTATTCCTTAATAAGAATAGCAACCATTTATGATGGTGCAACGTAAATTCCTGAATGGGCTGGAAAATGAAGGGACTGGAGGGGGAAGGACGACCGGAAAAAGATGGAGCGGGAAACGAGATTCGAACTCGCGACTTCAACCTTGGCAAGGTTGCACTCTACCACTGAGTTATTCCCGCTCATGGGTGCCGGTGCGGATGTGGTTTTTAGCAGAAGGGACAGGTGAAGTCAAGTTTTTAAATTGTGCTCGGTGCCGGAACCTATCGGTAATGATGAAGATGTTTGGCGAGAAGGGCAAGGCCTGTACGAATCTCTTCAGTGGATAAATTGCCGTAACCGAGGAGCAGTTCATCTCGGTGTTGCCGGGGATCAAAGGCATGGGTGGCAACCGGATAGAAGCGGGCTCCGGCCGCCTCCACTCCTGCAAAAAAAGCCGGGGTAAACTCGCAGCCCGGAAACCGGGCAACCAGATGCAGGCCGGTGGCGCTGCCGAGGATTTCCACTGGATGGCCGAAATTTTCGGTGAGGGCTACGGCCATCTCGTTTCTTCTCTGCTGGTAATGCTTGCGCATCCGTGCCACATGCCGGAGGTAGTAGCCGAGGCGAATGAAACGGGCAAGGGCCAGCTGGCTGGTAACTTCGTTATGCAGATCGCTTTGCCACTTCCGGCTCCGCCCCAGGCTGATGAGTTGCGGCGGTAAAATGAGGTAACCGATGCGGATAGCCGGACAAAGGGTCTTGCTGAAGGTGCCGATATACACTACCCGGTCCGGGTGCAGGCCATGCAGGGAACTGAGGGGCGGTCCGTCGAACCTGAACTCACTGTCGTAATCGTCTTCGATAATAAAGGCACCGGTTTTTTCGGCGTAATGCAACAGCTCGATACGCCGTTGGATGGGCATGGTGCCGCCGATGGGAAACTGATGCGAAGGGGTCACATAGACAAAGGCCGGCTTGAGGGAAAGCGGTAAGTCCGCGGTGCGCATGCCGTCGTTATCGACCGGGACCGGATGGAGCATGGCGCCGTGGCTTTTGACTATCAATTGGATGTCGCGGGTGATCGGGTCCTCAAGAACCACATCCCGCCGCTCGCCGAGTAGTAGATGACAGGCAATGCCGATTGCCTGGGTGGTGCCGGCGGTGATGACGATCTGTTCCGGATGGCAGATCACCTCCCGCTGAGCAACGACGTAGTCGCAGATGGCCTGACGCAGTTCCATCCGTCCCTCGGGATGGCCATAGGCAAGCATTTCTTCAGGCGGCAGCAGCAACACTTCCCGCACCATTTGCAGCCAGAGCTTGGCGGGAAACATCTTCAGATTCGGGGTTCCGGCCCTAAAGTTTATAACGCCCGGCGGGCAGTCATAGCCCATGGTCACCTCCTCAACCGGTGGTGCTGCCATCCGGACCGGCCCGGCAAAGGCCGCACCGCCCGCCACATATGTTCCGGCGCCCTGCTTCGGGGCGAGAAAGCCTTCGGCATAGAGCAGATCATAGGCCTCAAGGACGACATTTCGTGAGATCAGCAGGCGGCTTGCCAGATCCCGGCTGGAAGGCAGTCGAGCGCCGGGCTGGAGTCGGCCGGAGAGTATGCCCTCGCGTATCCGGGCGTAAAGCTGGCGTATCATCGGCACCGCCGATTCCTTGTCGATAGTGATCCACAGCATTTTTCCCTCCCTTGTCGGCCGGGACGGTCGGCAGCTGTCCCGAAATCTTAAATGGTACCATCAAAATTACTATAAAGTGGCTCTGTTGCAAACCACTTCCCGGCGGTAGGATGCAAAAAAAATTCCGGAGGGGGGTATGCAACGAGAAAATCAGTCGATTAAAATGAGATTTGATGGGTATAAGGCGGTAGCCATGTTGATCGCGGCGATGTCTCTCGCCGGCAGTTCGGTGGTGGTGGGCAAGATGCTCGTGGCCACCGTCCCGGTATTCGTGGCGGCCTTCGGCTCCCTGTTGGTGGCCTTTGTCTGCATCCTGCCCCTGATGCGTGGCCGGTTTGGCGAATTGCCTTTGCTCACCGCCAGGGAGTGGATGTATCTTTTTCTGCAGGGGCTGTGCGGCATTGTCCTGTTCAGGGTCTTTACCCTCTACGGACTGCATATGACCGGCGCCGTGCAGGCCGGGATAATCACCGGTGCCACGCCGGCGGTACTGGCAGTGCTTTCTTTGCTGCTGCTGGGGGAGAGGCTTTCCGGGCGAATGGCGGCAGGAATTGTCCTTGCCGTTGCCGGATGTATGGTCATCAACGTCTTTGCCGTGGGGGGCGAAGGGGAAAACAATGTGTTCGGCAGTCTCTTGGTCGGCGCGGCGGTGGTTTGCGAGGCCCTCTTTACAATTTTCCGCAAACGGATCTGCCACTCGGTTTCGGCAATCACCAATACAGCCGTGCTTATCTTCTGCAGCCTGTTGCTGCTTGCCGTGCCCGCTGTCATGGAGTTTGGCACGATGACTACAGGGCTGTCGACTGTGGCGCTCCTGGCAATCATCTATTACGGCGTTTTCGCAACTGTCCTGGCATACCTTCTCTGGACCGCTGCAGTCGGCAAGGTGAGTGGGGCCACAGCCGGTGCAGCCACGGCGGCCATGCCGGCAAGCTCAGTGATCCTCGCGGTCCTGGTTCTCGGTGAACCGCCGCATTGGCAGCATCTGGTCGGTTGTCTGCTGATTGTCAGCGGCATTCTCGTGACTTCCGGGCGGCAACCTGCCCGCATCAAGCTTAATCCGGCAGCAGATCGTAATAGTAGGTGAGGATATCGGTGCGGGTGACAATGCCGATCATTTTGTCATCCTGAACTACGGGGAGATGGCCGACATCGTTTTCGATCATGATGCGGGCGGCAGCCGATGGCGAATCGCCCGGCCCGATGCTGAGGATGTTGCGCGCCATGAAGGCCTTGACCGGGCTGTCCCACTGGATGTCTTTTTTTACCTTCTTCAGGTCCCAGAGAACGATAATACCTAAAATATTATCGCCTTCCGTGACCATTAATCCCCTGATTTTATTGCTCGTCATAAGCGCCTGGACCTCGCGCATCGGCGTCTCTGGAGCAACTGAGATAACCGGAAAGGACATGATGTCGGCGATATGGATGCTCTCGGAACTGTTGGCCGCCAGGGCGGTGATGATTTTCTCAAAGATAGTGTCCGCCGACATTTCCGAGTCTTTGACGGTCGCCGAGCCCGCCCCGCTGTGACCGCCTCCACCGAAGAGGCCGAGGATTTGGCCGATATCGATGCTCTCGACGCCGCTACGGCCGATTATCGAGTGGCGGTCGTCGCTGGTAAAAATCACGAAGAGGGCATCGACATTGACGATCTTGCGGTACATGTTGACGACGGTCGCCAGATTCGGCACCTTTTTGTCGAGGGTGACATGGTTGAACCCGATGGAATGGCCGAAGATCGTCCGTTTTTCCGTCCGTTTCATCATCTCGAAGAGGATTTCCTTCTGGTTTTCTTCATAGGGCGGGTTGAGGAAGAAACCGGCGACATTCAGATCGGCCTTGTTGTCGAGGAGGTAGGCGGCGGCCCGGGCGTCATCGGCGGTTGTCCCGGGAAAGGAAAGATGGCCGGTATCTTCGTAGAGACCGATGAGTAGGACCGTCGAGTCAAGAGGAGTGAGCTGGATACCGCGCTTTTGCATCTCGCGGGCGAAAAGGGTGACGGTGGAACCGATGCGCTCCTTACATGACCAACTGGCCTGGATATCGCTGCCGGCCATCATATGGTGGTCCCAGAGATCGATTTCCAGGCTCTCTTTCCCCGCGAGTTTATCCATACGGTCAAGTCGCTGCCATTGATCGGTATCGACGACGATCAGCTTGGTTACCTCGTCGTACCGCACTTCATTGGGCAGGATGAGGTTGAAGGCGGTCTTATGGGTTGAGAGAAACCGCTCAACGTTTTTATTGGTCATTTTCGGAACCACCCCGATACAGCCGGGGTAGAGGATAGTGGCGGCGATGACCGAGGCCAATCCGTCAAAATCGGTGTTTTTGTGGGTTGTCGCGATAAGCATGGGAATATGTTATGTATTCTGGACCTGGGGAGGTTGGAATCGGCGAACGGTACTGCCAATGCATTTCTACTATACCGGAGCGCCGGGGAATATCAAGGCAATATCGGAATACCGGCAAGGCTGTCCTTGCCGACTGCGGCAAAGAGCGCTAAGGTTGCCTCTCCGAAAAGGCGCTTAACCCCGGTAAAGGACCGGCACCCGAAAAACTGTTTCCACCCGCAAAGAAATAATGACCGTAAATATCAGGATGGACCAGCTTCAGGCCCTTTGGCTGCGGCAATTGGATCACGAACACGAGGACATTTGCCTCAGTCATAATGTCGGCCTGCCGACACCGATCTTCGAAATCACCGACTCGCAAAAGATCTATGGGCGCTGGCATACGTCCAGTGGGATTCTCTCGCTCAGTCGCCATTTAATCCTCCAGCACTCCTGGTCGGTGGTTTTACAGGTGCTGAAGCATGAAATGGCGCATCAGCTGTGCACATTCTTGCACGGCGGCGCAACCGCCCATGGCGTCGGCTTCCAGGAGGCCTGCGAACGGCTCGGAGTGCTGCCGGAATTCCGGCGACCGGGCGTGGTGGTGCCGGAGATGGTGGAGGCAGCGGCGGCCCGCTCGGAGCTTTCCGAAAGCGGACGGAAGTGTCTTGCGAAAATTGAAAAACTCCTGGCCCTGGGCCGCTCGGTAAATGAGCATGAGGCGGCTCTCGCCATGGAAAAGGCCAATGAGCTGTTGGCGAAGTACCATCTGCAAGGCCTGGAAGAGAGTGGCGAACATCGCTATGCCTGTGTGGTCATCGATCGGAAAAAGAAGAAGATCGCCGGCTATCAAAAGCATATCTGCTCGATCCTCCAGGAATTCTTTTATGTGCGAATAGTGCTGTCGCAGCTCTATGACCCCGGTCGTGGTGACAGTTTCAAAACCATCGAACTTTTCGGCACCAGGGAAAATGTCGCCATTGCCGAATACTGTTTTCATTTTCTTGAAAACCGCCTGGCGCTTCTCTGGTCGGCCAATAAAGACAGATTCCGGGGGGCGGTGCAAACTGAAAAAAACAGCTATTTTCTTGGCTTGTTGCGGGGTTTTAGCCAGAAGCTTCGCGAACAAAAGAACTCCCGAACAGAAGAACCCGCTGCAGCGCAGGCGGGCGCCTTGATTCTCGCCGAGGAACAACGGCTGGCCTGGTTTGTCGGGATGCGGTTTCCCCGCCTCAGAAGAGCGTCCGCCGGGGGTGCCAAGGTTTACGGCGAGACCTACCGGGAAGGGATGGAAACGGGCAGGCAGATTACCTTGAATGAAGGAATTGCCGGACGGAACCCTGTCTTTGGCGGCCTGTTGTCATCATGATATTAGGGGAGACGATCATGAAAAAGAGTTTTTTCCCACAACTACGGTTCAAACCCATGGACCATCCGCGTATCTTCAAGATGATCGTCAACAGTTGGCCGCCGTATCTCGGGGCCGCCATCGCCGTTGAAGAGATTGCCCGGGACTGGCGGACTATCCGGGTGGCCATGAAGCTGCGCTGGTATAACCGCAACTACGTGAACAGCCATTTCGGCGGGAGCCTGTTCTCCATGACCGACCCGTTTTATATGCTGATGCTCATCCGCAATCTGGGTCGGGACTATGTAGTTTGGGATATGGCCGCGCGGATCCAATATCTCAAGCCCGGACGCGGCAAGGTAAGGGCTGTTTTTTCTCTTGACGCGGAGCGTCTTGACGATATCCGCGGCAAGGCCGAATCGGGACAGAAGTTGACGGAAATATTTCTGGTCGATGTCATCGATGCCCAAGGCGAAAAGGTCGCCACCGTCAAGAAGACCCTCTATATACGAAAGAAGGCACCTGCCGGAGTCACCGTAACGACGAAAGAGGCAGTGGAGCAAACGCCCCCGGTCATCGAGGGTGGCTCGCCTGTTATTCTCTCATCCAAGTGGGGTAAGATAGAGGTGGCAGGAATTGGCCAGGGCAAGGATTGGAAGATATGGCCGAGTGGTGGCTGGGTGTGGGATTGGTCGGAACATGGCACCGGTCATCGTCGGGGTATACAGACGGGCGATGTGCAGGAATTGATCGACCGGGGATGCCAGGTGGTGATCCTGACCTCCGGTCGTCTCGGCAGACTCAAGGTTCCCCTCGAAACCGTTGAATTTTTGGAGACCCGGGGGATAAAGGTCATCGTCACCGGCACCGGAAAAGGCGTTCATCTTTATAATGAGTATGCGCGAAATGGCGCTGCAGTTGGTGGCCTGTTTCACGCTACCTGCTGAGCCCTTGAACAGGCTCTTTGTCTGAGACAAAAAGCAGCACGGGCAACTGCCATTCCGGCAATTGCCTGTGCTGTTTCTCCACATTGCTGTTATCTCTTTTCTCAACCAACTTTGATTTCAATCTGCCGCGGTTTTGCCGATTCCGCTTTCGGCAGGTGCAGCAGCAGGACACCCTCCTTAAGTTCAGCATTTACTTTAGCGACATCTATGGATTGCGGTACCGAGAAGGTTCTCCGGTATTCCACGTCGGCAAATTCCTCCCAAATGACCGCTCCCACCGGTTTCACCTCCCTGACTCCCGACAGCGCCAACCGGCCGTTATCGATATTGATGGAAATATTATTCTTATCTACCCCCGGCATATCGGCAAACAGCAGGATTTCATTTTCGTTTTCAACAATGTCTACGAGGGGTGCAACCGTCGGAATCTGACGGTTACGTTCGCTCAAGGCCTCTTCTCTGACTGTAACATCTTGTCTTTCACTCATATCTTTGTCCTCCCAATTTTAGCTACCATTTGATTGTTAGCTGATAACAATTTGTTTTGGTTTTGCCGGCTCGGCTTTGCCGAGAATCAGGGTGAGAATTCCATCCTTCAGGGACGCCTCAACTTTGCCGGCGTCAACCTCCGAAGGCAGGGTAAAACTCCTGGTAAAGGAAGTTTCCCCCCGTTCGACTCGATGCGCGGTATAACCCTCCGGATTTTCCGCTTTGCGCGTTCCGCGGATTTCAAGATAGTTTCCCTGAAGTTTGACGCTCAGGTCTTCCTTTTTGATTCCCGGAACTTCTACGCGGATCTCCAGATTTTCACCGGTGTCGTACATATTCGTACGCGGTCCGGACTCGGTTACACCCCATGTTCCAGCCGACAACCTGGGTCTTTGGTAATTCTCGAAAACACCGCCAAGTCTTGAATTGAAAAGATCCATCGCCTGAATCATCCGATCAAAATCTCTTATTCTCGTCCACATATTCTCCCTCCTTTTTTATGGTTTTCGTGGGGCCGGTTGTTGCTCCAAGCCCTCATCTTTTGTTACATAAAACATAATTATTAAAAACGATGAGTCAACGAAAAATAAATTACTAAATATGAAATATACATATTAGTTACTATAACGATATAAATTGACAAAGTAATATTTTGTGCCTACTTTTGTTTCAGGAGGAAGAAAATGGCTTTGACAATGCAGCATAAAGGGCTGGCCGATCAGGCCGGAATCGAAATTTCCGAGGCAAGACTGAGAGGCCGGCAGTCGGTGCGTACTACCTTCCGTCTTCCGGTGTATCTTATTGAGTTATTGGGAATTATTGCCGGGCAATTTGGCGTAAAGCAGAAGTCTCTCTTTGATCAGTTGATTGAGGATAGCGAAGTTCTCGATGAGGTTGCTGCATGGGTTGCTGGTTATACTCCGGAAAACATAGAACGCCGCCCGAAGACCTATGTGCTCAGTAAAGACTCCTTGCTTGCCCTTGAAAGGGTTGCCGCCGAACGCCGGATTTCCCGTGACATTCTCGTGGAAATCTCCATCCGGAGGCTTCTTCCGCTGCTCCTTGCCGAGCGGGATAAACACGCCAAGCGGGTAAAGATCCTCGGTGACATGGAGAAGTATCTCCAACAGGGGCACGAACTGCAGGCCAGTGCGGAGAATCTTCTCGGCAAAACTGATCCGGTATATGAGATGATCAGCAAGATGGTCCGCTTGGGCGAAGAAAAGGTACTGGATTTGACAGGCATAGTTGCCAAGGGCAAAGGTTTGGAGAAGGTCAGGGTAGAAAGATTTCTGGGAGATGTGATCAACGGAGGGTGAGTATGAAAACACGAGATTATTATGAAATTCTCGGGGTTTCCAAAAATGCGTCGGAGGACGAGATTCAGCGTGCCTATCGAAAACTCGCCCGTAAGTTTCATCCCGATGTAAGTAAAGACAAGGATGCCGACCGGAAGTTCAAAGAACTGAGCGAAGCCCGAGAAGTTTTGAAGGATCCGGAGAAGAGGAAGCTTTACGACACCTATGGTGCCAATTGGCAACAGGAGAAAGACCGGCCACATTGGCATGGCGCCGGTGACAAGGGCTATTCGCGGTCGTTTCATTTTAGCGGCGATGACTCTAGACAGTCGGCGGACTTCGATGACATTCTCGAAAATCTCTTTCGGCAAGGTGCCGGCAGTCAAAGCGGCTACCAACATCATGGTTTTGATTCTCCGGGCCGCGAGACGGAGGCCGAGATAAGCGTATCGATCAGCGAGGTTTTTCATGGCGCAAGCAGAACTCTGACCTTGCAGACCTATGAGCTCGGTCCCGACGGCCGGATGCAACCGGTAACGAGAACTTTGCAGGTAAAAATCCCAAAAGGTATAACCGACGGGGCAGTTATCAGATTGGCGGGGCAGGGGGAACCGGGGAGTGGTGGACGCGGCAAGGCCGGAGATCTTTTGCTGCGCATCCACATTGCTGCCGATTCCCGTTTTAAGGCGGAAGGTCACGATCTGTATACGGTTGTCGCCGTGTCTCCCTGGGAGGCCATGTTGGGAGCCGGAATTCCGGTACAGACCATGGACGGGACCGTTACCTTGTCGGTTCCGAGGGGCTCCCAAAATGGTCGCAAGCTGCGCTTGCGCGGCAAGGGCTTACCCAAGCGCAACGGTTCAGCCGGGGATATTATCGTAGAACTTGAAGTGCGGCTTCCTGACCACATAAGCGGCGAAGAAGAAAGGCTCTTTCTCGAAATTGCCAAAACCTCCAGATTCAATCCTCGGACGAAGTACATACAAAGGGCCGGCAACCAGACACAGGATTGAACTTGTTTTCCGAAAATAGATGAGTTAAACAACAGTTGCTCTATTCAACAAAAAGGAGGGGAAATGGAAACACAAATCGTTCGGGAGTTCAGAAAAAACCTGCGACGACTTGAGCAATTGATTGTAACCCAGATGCGAGAGGATACCGGCAGCCACGGAGTCTCCGGTGCCCAGTGTCATTGTCTCCTGGCGGTGGAACTGCTTGGACGACCGTCGCAGAATGAACTGGCGGAGCAGCTCTGCCTCGATAAGAGCACCCTTAGCCGTACGGTGGAAGGGCTGGTGCAAATCGGTTTACTAGAGAGGGCAACGGATAAAAAGGATCGGCGGGTATACCGCATTAAGTTGACGGAACAGGGGGAAAAGACCTGCGCAAGCATCAACGCCGCCAATGATGCGCTCTATGGCCGGGTGCTTGACCGCTTGCCCATGGCGGCTGAAGGGGTGGTTGGTGCATTTGCGGCGATTGTTCAGGCGATGCTGGAGGTCAAGGCCGAAAACGGATTCTGCCTTTCGGCGGGCTGTACAAAGGAGACTGAAAATGCAACTAAGCCTTGATCATCTCCGTGGTCACCATCCGGTCGATAAAATCAAGGACGAACTGACGCTGGACGGCGGTCGCTTGGGCGATACAACTGCAATGCAGGTTGAAGCGGCTGCGCACCAACAGCTCAAACTTGACGGCGCTGCCGGTCACCTCCACCGCCAGGTAGAAGGGCCCGTGTTCTTCATGCCCCTGCTGGGCGGCAGAGAGCAGGTCCGGCGGCAGCTCTATCCAGTAAATGCCGATCATCGGCCCCTGTTTGATGGTTCTTTTCAGATAGGAGTCGATATTGTTGCACTCCATCGGACTCAGTTCATCAATGACAAATTGGCGCATGGTTCTTCCTTTTAGAACCTAAGAAATTCATTTCTTGCTTTTCAGGAATGAATTTCGTGAAGGTTCTTATCCCGTTTATCGGGGCTATAAATAATCGGTGGCGATTGCCGAAAGCGGACTCCGCTCACTCTTACTGAGGGTGACGTGGCCGTACAGAGGTTGGCCCTTCAATCTTTCTACGGCATAGGCGAGACCATTGGACGAAGCATCAAGGTAGGGGTTGTCGATCTGGTTCGGGTCGCCGGTGAGCACCATTTTGGTGTTTTCGCCGGCCCTTGAGACAATGGTTTTTACTTCATGGGGCGTCAGGTTCTGGGCCTCGTCGATGATCACGAACTGGTCGGGAATGGAGCGCCCACGGATATAGGTGAGGGCTTCCAGTTCGAGTTGCTGCGTTTTCAACAGCTTGTCGATCTTGCTTTGCACCGTACCGTCTTCCATCTTATGGCCAATCCGCATCAGGTAGCTGAGATTGTCGAAAATCGGCTGCATCCAGATGCTCAGTTTTTCGTCCTTGGTACCCGGCAGGTAGCCAAGATCGCGGCCCATGGGGATGATCGGCCGCGACACCAAAAGTCTGTCAAAAGTCTCCTTGCGCAGCACGCAGTGCAACCCGGCTGCGAGAGCAAGGAGCGTCTTGCCGGTGCCGGCTTTGCCGATCAGGGTAATCATATTGATCTTCGGATCGAGGAGGAGCTCCAGAGCCATCCGCTGTTCCTTCGAGCGGGCATGGAGATCCCAGGCGCTGTCAAATGTCGGCTCCAGATGGATGAGGCTGTCGCGGCCGGTGGCCTTGGCAAAACCGCTGTGTTTTTGGTTGTTCAGGTCTTTCAGGATGACGAATTCGTTGGTGTAAAAATCGGCTCCGGCAATGGTTGCACCCTTGTCTTTATGAAAGGCATCGACAATTTCTCCGGCAACCGGGAGTTCCCGCCAGCCGCTATAGAGGCTGTCGAAATCGCATTTTTGCTGCTCAAAATCCATGACCTCGATGCCCAGGGCATCGGCTTTCAAGCGGGCATTGATATCTTTTGAAACGAAGATCACCTTTTTCTTATCCGCGACCAGGTTGGCGGCGACGGCAAGAATGCGGTGGTCCGGCACGGACATGTTGAGAAAGGTGCCGGGAATGGCTTTTTCATCGAGAGAAATTTTCAGCATTCCGCCGTTGTCAAGGGCGACGCCATTTCGCAAGGTTCCCTGGGAACGGAGGTGATCGAGATGACGAATGACCTGGCGGGCGTTCCGTCCGAGTTCATCGTTTACTCGTTTGAAATTATCGAGCTCTTCAATGACGGTCATCGGCAGTACTACAAAGTTGTCGCCAAAGGAATTGATTGCCTCCGGATTATGGAGCAACACATTGGTATCAAGAACAAAATGTTTCTGTGGTTTCATATGTCGAGCCAGGTCGTGTCGCTGTTAAGGTTTTCACAGCCGTCCGGGCGAACGACGACCATGTTTTCGAGACGGATACCACCCCAGCCGGGCAGATAGATGCCCGGTTCGACGGTGACTACCATGCCTGATCGGAGTTTTTTGCGGTTGCGAGAGGAAACCCTTGGCTCCTCATGGACTGCAAGGCCTACTCCATGGCCGAGGGAGTGGCCGAAATACCCGCCGTACCCGGCGTCGTCAATGATCCTGCGGGCGGCGCGGTCGACATCGCAGGCCCTGACACCGTCCTTGATTGCCGCCATACCGGCCAGCTGAGCCCTGCGCACCAGGCGGTGCAGTTCGAGATACCTCTTACTTGCCGTACCGAAAACGATGTTGCGGGTCATGTCGGAACAGTAACCGTCCAGGACCAATCCCATATCGATGGTAAGCGATCCATCTCGCTGCAGCTCTCTTGGGCCTGGAACCGCATGCGGCAGGGCGCCGTTTTCGCCGCTTGCGACAATTGTGGAAAAGCTTGGCCCCTCCGCGCCCTTCCGGCGCATCGCTGACTCGATGGCCAGCGCTACGTCGATCTCCGAGCGGCAGGCGGCAAGCGAGCCGTAGATCTCGGTGAAGACCTGTTCGTTTAACTGTACGGCTTTGCGAATAAGGTCGATCTCCTCCTCATCCTTGATGACTCGCAGGTCTTCAATAAGATTGGTCAGGGGTAGGCTGCGGATGCCTTTTTTTTGCAAGGCTGCCGCCATCTTTTCCGCGCCGGCGTGGAGGGTGTAATGGCTTTCGAAGGCGAGGGATTTCAGCCCGAGCTTTGGCAGTAAGTCGCCAAGAAGCCTGATAACGCCCTTGTCGTAGAGCAGCACCTCGGCCCAGGGGACATCGCCTTCCGCCTGGAGTTTGTAGCGAAAGTCGGTGAGCAGCCGCAGTTGCCCTCTGGCCGGAACCAGGAGCAGGCCGGAGGTCTCGGCTATGCCATGATCGCCTCCTCGGTAACCGCTCAGATAGCGGCGATTTTCCGGGCAACTGACGAGCAGGCAGTCGAGTTTTTTGCGTCTCAACCGGGCCTGCAGCCCGGCAATCCGTTGTTGGTAATCCATGGTTTGACCTCAGGGTGCGACCGGGACCGGGTTACAAAATAATCAGTGGCTGCCCGGGGAAAGAAGCTGGAGAATCATTGACTTGCGCTGATCCATGGCGTCGTTGTATTGGCCGTTCAGTCCGGTCAGCATCCGCGACAGCTCTTCCCGATACTGCGGGTGCATGGCCGGGTTCATAGCGGCCTTGCCGGCCTGGCCCCTAGGTGCGCCCTGCTGTTCCAGCTGCGCCTTGATCGCATCTTCCAGCTGCTGGGTCATCTGCTCCTTGTGTTGTCCGTACTGCTTGAGTATCTGATCCAGTTCCCGGCAGACGGTGATTACCTCACTTTTTTTGCCGGCCAGAGTCAGAACGCCGTGCAGGGCCAGTTCTCCCGAGACTTGCAGCTCTTTACTGCGGGGCAGGACGACATTGCGGACGAGCGTCTGGGCAATACCCTTGCCGACCTCTCCCTGTTCGGCGGGCGGCAGCGCCGCCAGTTCCCGGGTGAGATCGATCTCCTTGCCGTTCAGATAGTCGGCGGCCAGGCGCATCCCTTTTTTGACCAGGGTTTCATCGTCGGTTGCCGGAGCTGCAGCCGCGGCCATCCTGGCGGCGCGTTCCATTACCATGTCCATCGTGCTTTTAATTTCTGCCATTGTCTGTATCCTTGGTTAATAATACCTGTGTAACCACAGGTGAAAACCCCCTTATGTGGATGGGGATTTGGGGCTGTTCCCTGAGAATCTGGAGAATGTACAACAGACCTAGGGCGATGGCAAAGAAAAACCTGGGATAACTCCTAACGGCGCTGCATGCGTGCGGCAAAAAAGCCGTCAATGGTGGCATCGGGACGGGGGGCGAAACAGCCATCGACGATGAAGCGGCGGGCTGCCTCCGGCAATTGCATGGTGCAGTCGGTCAGTTGCAAAGCCGGATGATCGGCAAGAAAGGCCTTTATCACCTCCTGATTCTCTTCAGGTTCGAGAGAGCAGGTGGCATAGACCAGGATGCCGCCGGGAGCGAGGAGCCCGGCACTGTGATGCAGGATGTTCAATTGCTCCTGCTGGTAGCGGAGCAGATCCTCGGGACGGCGATTCCAGCGAATGTCCGGATGTCGGCCGGTCACTCCGGTACCGGAACAGGGCGCGTCGATAAGGATGCCGTCGAAGGGAGGCAGGTCTGCCAAGGTGAACTGCTGCAGACTCATTGCATGGATGACCGGCGCGCAGGCCGTACCGCACCTGTCCAAATTTTCCCGGAGCTTTTGCAGTCGATAAGGTTCCGGCTCGACGGCGTGGATTTTAAGAGCATGACTTGCCGCAAACTGCAGCAGATGCGAGGTTTTGCCGCCAAGTCCGGCACAGCCGTCGAGATAGCGGCCACCCCGGCGAAAAGGGCCGAGCAGGCCGGTGGCCATCTGGGCCGCCTCATCCTGGACCTGGAACAGACCTTCGGCATAGCCGGGAATTGCTGGGATGGCGCCCTGGTACTCGGGCAGGACCACGGCTTCCACGGCATAGGCACCGGGGTGATTGGCGATGCCGGCACCCTCAAGTACCTTGCGGAAATCGTCCCGGATGATTTTTGCCACATTGGCGCGGAGCACCAAGACGGGCTCGCGGTTATTAGCCGCGCAAATCCTCAGGGCTTCGTCATGACCGAAATGCTTGCACCATCCGGCAACCAGCCATTCCGGGTGATTGACGAGGGGTTCGCCGTTTTCCCCCAATGCGGCCTGGGTAGCAAGCGGCTCCTTTTGGCGGATGGACTGGCGCAGGATACCGTTGACAAAACCCTCAAGTCTTCTCGGAATACCGCCGACCTTGCAGCATTCCACCATTTCATGGACCGCCGCCGATTGGGGAATACGCCGAAGAAAAAACAACTGATACAAACCGACCACCAAGGCCTGGTGGATAAACGGATCGATTTTTGCAAGGGGTGTCTTCGAGAGGAGTTGCAGAATCCGGTCAAGGTACTGGCGGTTACGGAGCACCCCGTACACCAGCTGCATGGTAAGGTTACGCTCGTTGCCGGGCAGAGCGTATTTTCGCACCTCCTGATCAAGCAGGGGTTTGACCGGTGATCGTTTTTGATAAAGATGGCAGAGTGTCTCGACAGCGACAAATCGTGCTGTTCGTGATTGTTTTCTTTGCAAAATCGGCAAACCGGAATTAGATTCTTTGGCGGTTATCGGCTTATGACAGGCTGCTCCGCATGGATCGGTGCACTGTAGCAGCTATTATCCGGAAGGGAAATGGAATAAAATGCGCATACAAAAAGTGAGTTGCTTCATCTGGTTTCTTACCGCGATATTTTTTGCCGCTTCGGCAGAGGCCTATACTAAAGAAGAGGTGGTGAAGCGTGGCCACCTGCTTTGCGGTGTTTCCACCGGTACTCCCGGTTTTGCAAGTGTCAATGCCGACGGCAAATGGACCGGACTGGATGTCGAAATCTGCCGCGCCGTCGCCGTTGCCGTCCTCGGCAGTCCGGCAAAGGTGGAATATCTGCCACTTGCCGAAGGAGAATCCTTCACCGCCCTGCTTACGGGCGAGGTGGACATCCTTTCCCGACACTCAACCTGGACCTTTACCAGGGATTCAGCTCTGGCCGTGCATTTTACCGGGGTCGGTTATTATGACGGACAGGGGCTCATGATTCCCAAAAAACATGAGGTGAAACGCGCCCTTGACTTGAAAAAGGTGAAGATCTGCGGGCCGGTGGGTGCTCCCTCCGAACAGATTCTCACCGACTATTTGGAGAGAAACCGCATTGAATTCAAGATCGTTCCCTATGATACCCTCGAGCTGGCGGTCAAAGGCTTTGAAAAGGAGAGCTGTGATCTCCTATCCATGCCGCAGTCGCAATTGCAAGGCCTGCGGTTAGGGCTTGCCGATCCGGCGAGTGCGGTGGTTCTCCCCGAGGTCATCAGCAAAGAACCTCTTGGACCGGTGGTGCGGCAGGGTGACGATGTCTGGTTGAATATCGTCAAATGGTCATTGTATGCCATGATTAATGCGGAGGAACTCGGGATCACTTCCCGGAGTGCCGAAGAACTGCGGGTCAGCAATAAACTTGAGGTGCGCAGGTTGTTCGGTCTTGAGGGCGCCGCGGGGAAAAGTCTCGGGCTGAAAGATGATTGGGCCTTTCAGATCATTCGTCAGGTCGGTAACTACGGCGAGGTATTCGAACGCAGTTTTGGCCCCAAGTCGCCCTTGAAAATTGACAGGGGGTTGAATAATCTGTGGAATAAAGGCGGCCTGCAATATGCGCCGCCTTTTCGTTGATCGGCTGCTACCTTTTTTGCCCCGCCTGCTCAAGAGCCACGGCCACGGAGACCGAGGCCCCGACCATCGGGTTGTTGCCCATGCCGATGAGGCCCATCATCTCCACATGCGCCGGAACCGAGGAAGAGCCGGCAAACTGGGCATCGGAGTGCATCCGCCCCATGGTGTCGGTCATGCCGTAGGAAGCCGGGCCGGCGCCTATATTATCCGGATGGAGGGTGCGACCGGTGCCGCCGCCGGAGGCCACCGAGAAGTATTTCTTGCCCTCTTGGATACATTCCTTCTTATAGGTGCCGGCAACCGGATGCTGAAAACGAGTCGGGTTGGTGGAGTTGCCGGTGATCGACACATCGACGCCTTCCAGGTGATTGATGGCCACGCCTTCCCGGACATCGTCGGCTCCGAAGCAGCGGACCTTGCCGCGATCCCCTTGTGAATATTTGGTCTCGGCGACCACCTTCAGCTTACCGCCGGCGTAGTCGAATTTGGTCTCGACATAGGTGAAGCCGTTGATCCTGGAGATGATCTTGGCGGCGTCCTTGCCGAGTCCGTTGAGAATGACCCGCAGCGGCTTCCTACGTACCCGGTTGGCCGACCTGGCGATGCCGATTGCCCCTTCGGCGGCGGCAAAGGATTCATGCCCGGCCAAAAAGGCAAAGCAGGAGGTTTCTTCGCTGAGCAGCATGGCGGCGAGATTGCCGTGGCCGATTCCGACCTTGCGGTCGTCGGCGACCGATCCGGGAATGCAGAAGGCCTGCAGCCCTTCGCCCAGCGTTGCGGCAATCTCAGCCGCCTTTTTCTGCCCCTTCTTGATGGCGATTGCGGCGCCTAAGGTATAGGCCCAGACCGCATTGTCAAAGCAGATGGGTTGGATGCCCCGGACGATTGTCGCAATATCGACCCCGTATTTGCTGCAGATTTCTCCTGCCTCTTCAAGGGATTTCATCCCGTATTTGGTAAGGACCGGAATAATCTGGCCTATCCGCCTGTCGTAACTTTCAAACAGTGCCATGGTTCTTCCCCCTATTCCTTTCTTGGATCGATGGTTTTGACCGCTTCGGCAAAGCGGCCGTAGGTTCCGGATGCGTCTTTCAGAGCTTGATTAGCGTCCACGCCTTTTTTGATGGCCGCCATCATCTTGCCCATATTCACAAATTTGTAGCCGATGATTTCGTCATCTTTATCAAGGGCAATCTCCGAGACATAGCCTTCGGCCATTTCCAGGTAGCGCGGCCCTTTGGCGACGGTGCCGTACATGGTGCCGATCACCGAGCGCAGGCCTTTACCGAGATCCTCTAGTCCTGCGCCGATGGGCAGGCCTCCCTCAGAGAAGGCCGACTGGCTGCGACCGTAGACGATCTGCAGAAAAAGCTCACGCATCGCCACGTTGATGGCGTCGCACACCAGGTCGGTATTCAGCGCCTCAAGGATGGTTTTGCCGGGAAGGATCTCCGAAGCCATGGCCGCCGAGTGGGTCATGCCGGTGCAGCCGATGGTCTCGACTAGGGCCTCCTCGATAATGCCGTTTTTCACGTTGAGGGTGAGTTTGCAGGCACCCTGCTGCGGGGCGCACCAGCCCACACCGTGGGTGAGTCCGCAAATATCCCCGACCTCTTTTACCTTTGTCCATGCGCCTTCCTGCGGGATGGGGGCCGGGCCGTGATTGGCTCCCTGTGCCACCCGGCACATTTCCATGACTTCAGAAGAGTAGATCATGCTGTTCTCCTTGGAAAATTGTTGTGTTAATTGGAAATACTCCAGTTACAACTCAATGATGCTGTCGAAAAGCGAGCCGGCAGCCTCGATTTTGCTCCTATTGCCGATAATAGCCCGGTGGCTGTTCGCCGTCATGGCGGCGAAGGCCGGGGCAAAGCTGCGCAAATCGGCAAGGCTGGTGGCGGGAATTTCCGTCAACCGTTGCTGCTTATACTGGGCGTCAATGCCGTTCAGGTAGTCGTTTCGGGCAGTCGCCCCCTTGGCGGCGGCGTTCTGCAACGGATCGAAGTTGCCGTAGGTGCCGATGATCAATTGTTCGAGCACCTTGTTCGATAGGTCAAGGCCGGCGACGACATCCGGCACGCCGTTGTAGGCGTCGTAGGTCTTTTTCACCTGCGGGTCGCGGTAGCTGACAAAGGCCAAATTGCCGCTCAACTGCCCGAACTGGATAAAGCAGCCATAGGCCCCGCCTATCTGCCGCACGGTATTCCACAGATAGTCGCGGGACAGATAGGTCTTCAGCACCTCGAAGTGGCCATTATAACCTTCGGCATTTTTCAGGAGGTTGCCGCCCTGAACGGCGAAGACCACCTCGGCGGAGGTGATGAAGGCCTCGTGCGCCGCCAGCGGCATGTCCGGCAGGGGGTAAGTGACCAGAGGCGCGGTACCGAGAGCCTCGACGATACAGCCGCCTACCTGCATGAGGTGGCCGAGTTCACGGCTGTCGGCGGTTGTCGCCAGGAGCAGGTTGTTGCGGTTGAACAGCAAGCGGGCGATCGTCTCCAGGGAGGCGAGAAAACCAGCCTCCTTCGCTGCATAATTCTGGGCCAGGTCTTTCAGTGCCAGATAGGAGGTTACTCCGTTTACCACCTCGTTATAGCGTCCGGCGGTGCTCAGATGGGCGAAGACCCGGGTGGAGGGGAGATTATATCCTTCACTGTGGGCGGCATGCTCAGCCCAGGCGAATTCCCGGTCGACGATCTCGTGAATCCTTGCCCTATCGGCAAAGGAGACCGAGGAGAAAACCTCGGCGAGGAGCTGTAGCGCCTGACCCAGATAATCCGGCAGACTTTTCAGATGCAGCCAGAACACCGGCCGGGTCGAACCCGGTTGCAGACGGTGGGTATAGGTAGTCAGGGTGTGGGAAAAGGCGCCGGTGCAGGTGGCGATTTCCTTGGCAAATTGCTGAAAGCTGAGCCTCTTGGTGCCGATCTCGGTGACGATGGTGCCGAAGAGATCAAGTATCGGCAGGAGTTCCGGCGGCAGACAGGAAAAATCAAAACCGACATCGAGGTAGGTGATATGGTTGGTGGCAAGCTCACTGACCAGCATCTGCCGGCCGAACATCTCGGTTGGTGCAACGCTTGGAAAATCGACCTTGGTCGTCAGGTCGGCAAGGGACAATTGCGGCAGGAGGGAGAGGGTTTGGGCGCTGTTCGGTTGCAGCTGCTCCTGCAGCAGCTCTCTGGTCCGGGTAATCCGACCGTTTCGTTCGTCCTCGGAAAGCGCCGCATCATAGGCTGTCAGGCGCCCTTGCTCCTCGACCTGGGTCCGCTTTTGTTTCTCCGGGTCGGGGGCCAGGGTGACGATCACCGTTGTCGGATTGTCGAGCAGGTAGCGTTTTATCAGTTCCTCAAAATAACCTTCGTCGAGCGCCTTGCGACGCAGCGTGCCGATCAGTTCCTCGCTCATCAGATTGTCGATAGGATCGGTACCGTATTTCAGACCGGTCATCGCCTTGCTGATGAGGTCGAGGCCTCGCTGGGCCTTGCTGGCCTCCTCCCGAACGTTGAACTCAAACTTGTTCAGTTCCGCCAGCACCAGCTCCCGGTCAAGGCCTTCCTCGACCATTTTTTCCAGGGTGGTTTTATAAAGGTGGAGGAAGGTGTCGCGATGCTCTGCCTCACTGCCGACAAGATAGGTGATCATCAGGGTTTTGTTCGACGAGGTGGCCATAAAAAAGCCGCCGAAATCCTTGCACAGGCCGCTTCCGACAATGGCGTTTTTCAGGGGCGAGCCATCCGAGTTGAAAAGAATATTGGCGATGATCTGGAAGGCGGTGTTCTCCCGGCGCATGGCGATGGTTGCTACTTCGGTACCCACGGCAAGAAAGGTCTTGCCGGCGGTATCACTGTTATCGACGGCATAGGTTTCGGTGAGGAATACCGGCTGAAGGGGCGATGTGCCCTCTTCAAGTTCGGCTTTTTTACCCGCGGTTGGAAAGGCCGATAAAAACCTGTTCTGGAGAAAATTCAGCTCGTTTTCCAGGGGGGCATCGCCATAGACGAGGAAGATACCGTTGCTCGGATGATAATGATCTGCGTGGAACCGGCAGAATTGTTCATAGGTCAGGTCGGGGATGTTCTGCGGATCGCCGCCGGATTCGTGGGCATAGGTCGAGCCGGGCATAAGCCCAGTGAAGATGTTATGAAAAATATGGCGGATCGGATCGGAAAACGCACCCTTCATCTCATTGTAGACAACCCCCTGGAACTCGAGCGGGCTGTCCGGGTTTTCCTGGTGATAATGCCAGCCTTCCTGTTCGAAGGTGCTTTTCGCCAACAGCGGGTTGAAGACCACATCGCAATAGACATCCATAATATTGAAATATTCTTTCAGGTTGCGGGTGGCGAAAGGATAGTAGGTGATGTCGGCACCGGTCATGGCGTTGAGAAAGGTGGTGAGACCGCCCTTGTTGATCTCGCCGAAGACATCCTTGATCGGATATTTTTTCGATCCCATGAGCACCGAATGTTCAAGGATATGAGCCACTCCGGTCGAATCGGTGGGGACGGTGTTGAAGGCCGCGGTGAAGGTTTTGTTCGGATCGTTGTTTTTGATCGCCAAAAGCGGACAATGCAACAGGTCATGCTCGAAGATATAGACATCCGAGTCGATTTCCCGGACAAAGGTGTGGGTCTTGAGGGTAAAGCCGGCATAGGTGGAACCTTGGCTGAAAGTCATTCGAGATCCTTATAAAGGGTGATGAGAGATAGGGTTAGAAAGTTTTTCCGAATCGAGGAGGAGGGTGACCGGCCCGTCATTGACAAGATCGACGGCCATATCGGCGGCAAAGGTGCCGGTGGCGACGCGTATTCCCCGCTTCCTCACTTCTTCGATAAATTGGTGGTACAAGGGTTCGGCAATTTCCGGTGGGGCCGCCGCGGAAAAGCCCGGCCTTCTGCCTTTGCGACAGTCGCCATAGAGCGTGAATTGGGAGATAATAAGCATTTCACCGCCCATGTCTGCAAGGGAGATGTTCATTTTTCCGTCCCCGTCCGGAAAAATTCGCAGATGCATGATCTTGTCGGCCATCCATGTAAGATCCGTGGCGCTGTCGTCGCTGCGAATACCGAGAAGGATGACCAGACCCCGACCGATCGTTGCCGTGGTTCTTCCGCCAATTTCAACCCCGGCCCTGCTGACCCGTTGTACTACCGCCCGCATTTTTTCTCCTTAATGCTGCCGAGATTTCTTTCCGTCTTTGTAATGGCAAGAAATCATTTCATATTAGGTTAGCCAAATGGTATATTCATTTCAATGGGTATTTGAAGCCGACAATTCGATAATTCCAATCTCACATGGAAAAACCAATGATTAAACAACTGCAAAATCTTCTAAACCAGATGTCGAAAGAGCTTCCGGGAATTTTGGCGGCAGCTGTGGTAACCGTTGAGGACGGAATGTCGATTGCCGAGGTTCGGCGAAGAGAGGATATCGAAACAGCCGCTGCTGCTGCCTATCTGGCCTCTATCGTGAAATCAAATGCCAAGGCAATCAACCTGCTGGCCGACGACGAAGATGTCGAGGATATTCTCATCACCACGCGCCATTATCACTTTATCATCAGACACGTCGACGACCAGCCATTTTTTATATTTGTCATGACATCAAAGGAGGAATGGCTGGGTAAAGCGCGGTTGCTGATCAAGAAATACGAGGCGCAATTCGCCGGTTTTGCCAGCTATTTTCAGAAGAATTACCAGTAACCGAAGGCTTTGCTATTTGCTGGGAAGGTGGATGTCGGTCGGGTCTTCCATGGAAAACCCGACCGTTGCTTTAGAGGGCGGCTACTTCTTTTATTTTTTTGGCGTTTTTCTTGATACTGATCCTGATCCAGCCGAGGTTGGTCTCCTGATCGGCAACAATTACCAGGAAGGCATCGTCGCCAACCGGAGCAAACATAACCGGCCCGTTGGCAAATTCGAACATGGTCATTCTTAAATCTCCCTGACCGAGTTGATTACCCATCGATTCGGCCGAGCCGAAGCCCGAGGAGGCAATGGCCCCGATCATTTCCGAATCGATTCCCGCCCGTGCGAGGCTGTCCAGAAGGAAACCGTCACGCCCCACCAGACACGCTGTGTGAACACCTTCGATATTGGTGAACTCGGCTAATATTTTCTGTATTTCCGTCATTTCAAAGTCCTCTGTAAAGGTTGTTGGTTGTATTTCCACTCTATTTTCTAAAATCTTAGGCTCGTTTGCTTTTTCTTCCGTCGGTGAGGGCGGAGAAGGAGGATGGTCATCGGATCGGCTGGCGATCTCCTCGCGGGGAGAGGGAATATCCTCAGTGTTTTGTCCAAGGTGATCGGCCTTCTCGTCACTTTTAACTGCCGTCTCAAAGAGCAGGGCTTCAATGCTTTTATGGATGCTGACCACGGGCGGTTGCACGCCTCTGATGTTCTGCAGGGAGCCGCCATTGAAGCCGAGAATCGTAAAAAAGGCCTCTTCGCCGTTTTCCTTGCCGCACATGGCGTGGACGACAGCCCCTTCCTTAAAAAAGATCATGCCTTCCCGGTCGCCGGTTGTCACCTTCAGGGCGGCGGTGGCTCTTGACAGACCGTTGAACTGGACGATGTCGATCAGGTCGACGCCATCGACAGTGCCTTGGAAACCTTCACTTTCCTTGAGAACTTCCTCAACGATTGCTCGGACTACCTTGATGTCGAAAGGTTTTTCAATAAAACGCAGGCTGCCGCTCATCATCGCTTTGTTTTCATAGGCGTTTGATGGGTAGGCCGTCATGATGATGACGCCGGTTCCGGGGAAGCGGTTGTTGATTTCGATCAGCAGATCGAGTCCGTTCATACCCGGCATGTTGATGTCGGTGATCACCAGATTCACCGACCTGTCGCTCAAAAGAGCTAAAGCCTCTTCGCCTGATTTTGCCGCGAGTATCTCGACATCCTTCATGCCTTTGTTGAGATTTCTCTGAAGCATCCACAGCATATCCTCTTCATCGTCAACAACCAGAACTCTCTTCATAGTCTCCCCATGTTTCTTTCTTGGCTTTTGCCACGGACGGTCGCGGAACAAGGAATTGCTTGAGTTATTCAATCTTCGGACGGATTTTATCCGGATAAGGAAAGGGATGCAAAAGGGAGGCCAATTGAGTTAAAATTAATCAACATTATGAAAATATTGAAAATATGAGTTATAGCATGGGGTGGCGGCGGGGTTGACATGTCGCCATGGGGTGGTGGGAAGTTGGTCAATTGGTCAGAATTTGACCAGTCACAGGCTGTCTCTCAATGTCGTTCTGGAGATGCCGAGGATCCTTGCCGCCTTCGATTTATTGTTATTGACGGCATTCAGCACCTTCCTGATATATTGTTGCTCCATCTCCCGGAGGCTCAGCAAGGGGGCTTTCTTGCCACCTGGCGAGGTTCCTTCGGCATTGATGCCGGCCATGGTCAGGAGGCCGCTCTCGTTGAAAATGACTTCCCGTTCGATGAGATTGCGCAGTTCCCTGATATTGCCTTGCCAGTCGTGGTTGAGAATTTTGGCCCGGGCTTCGGAGGTGAACCCCTGGAGATCCTTTTTCAACTCTCTTTGCAGTTCCTGGAGAAAGAAATCGGCAAGCAGGAGGACGTCCTCGCCCCGGTCGCGCAGCGGCGGCAAGGGGATGGGCAGGACGTTTAAGCGGTAATAGAGATCCTCGCGAAACCTGCCCCGGTCGATTTGCTCTTCGATGTCGGCATTGGTGGCGGCAATGATGCGGATTTTCACCTCTATATCCTTGAGGCCGCCAACTCGTCTAAAGGTTGATTCCTCGATGAGCCGCAGGAGTTTTGGCTGCAGATCGACAGGCAGGTTGCCGATTTCGTCGAGAAACAGGGTGCCGCCGTTGGCGACTTCGACGAGCCCTTTCTTGTCCCTTTGGGCATCGGTGAAGGCACCCTTGTCGTAGCCGAAGAGCTCCGATTCCATCAAATTGGAGGAGAGCGTGCCGCAGTCTACCTTGACAAAGACGCCGTTCTGACCGGGCCGGCTGTTGTGAATGGCCCTGGCAACGAGTTCCTTGCCGGTGCCGGTTTCTCCGGTTATGAGAACGGCGGCATCAACCCGGGCGGCCATGCGGATGGCCTCCTTGACTCGAATCATCGGCGGACTTATGCCGATGATGGGAGTAATTCCGACCTCCTGCAGCAAAAGAGCGGCTTTTTTGCGCATCAACCGGGCTTGCAGGATTCTCTGCAGGATGGCCTTGAATTCGATAATGTCAAAGGGCTTGACGATGTAGTCGACGGCGCCTGCCCGCAAGGCCTGGACGGCGGTTTTGGCCTCGTTGATGCCGGTCAGCATGACGATATCGATATCATCGCTGATCTCTTTTATCTTGCCGATGAGGCTGATGCCGCTCACGTCGGGCAGGCCGATGTCGAGAAAGACCAGATCGACAATAGCCGAATGCAGCATATCCAGCGCATCGGCGCCGTTTGCCGCAGTGGTTACCCGGTAACCTTGTTTTTTAACTATTTTGGCCAGTGAAAACCGCAGGTCCTCCTGGTCATCGACAATAAGAACTGCGCCCATTTTATACGTCCGCCCGGAAGAAAATGGTAAAGGTGGTCCCCTTGCCCTCTTTGCTTTCAAGGACAATTTCCGCATCATTTTCCTTCAGGGTCCGATAAACGATGGCAAGACCAAGTCCCGCCCCGGAGGTTTTGGTGGTGAAAAAGGGTTCAAACACCTGCTCGGCCACATGCGTCGGCATGCCTGTCCCGTTGTCGGTAAAACGGACGAGGACGTAATTATAATTGCCTAGGAGAGCCGGATGATTTTTCTTGTAGTATTTGAGCATGCTGGGGCTAAGGGAGGAAGCGTACATCTCAATATGGCCCTGCTCCTTAATGGCGTCGATGGCGTTGAGGAACAAGTTGAGAAAAACCTGCTGGACCTGATGTTGGTCGGCTATTATTCGCGGTAGCTGAGCACTGATATCCTGGGAAAAGGTGATATGGTTTTTGCTAAGCCGGTTGTTGATGAGCGGCATGGTTTCGGCGACGATGGAATTGAGGGAGGTTGGTCTCCTATTCGGTTCGGCCGGTCGGGCATAGGAAAAGAAATCGCTCAACAGTTCATTAAGTCGGTCTACCTGCCTGATTATTCGCTGGGAACACTCCAGCTGTTCACTGTTATCCTTGGCTTCTTCTTCAATGGATTGGGCCATGATCTTGATACCGGCAAGGGGATTGCGTACCTCATGCGCCACCGCCGAGGCAATCTCCGCGACGGTTGACAGCCGGTTCATCTTTTCCATCTCCTTGCGCACATATTTCAGTTCGGAAATATCCGAGAGGGAGATAATGACGCCGACTTTGTTACCCCTGGCATCCTCTCTTGGGACATTTGAATAACCGATGATTTTTTTGTCCCGGGTCGGGGTGACAAAGACCAGCTCCTTCTCCATCTGGCCGGATTCGGAGGGCGTCGTGGTAAGAAGTTCTGTTGCTGCACTATCTCCCAAAAAATCGGCAAGATATGTGCCATCAAGCAGCTTCGCGAACGGTTTGAAAATAGATTGGGCAACGGAATTGCTTTTTCTGATTTTGCCGTCCAGATCGGCGACAATCAGGCCGTGGTTTAAACCCTGAATGATCGATTCGGAAAATTTCTTTTCTTCACGAAAATTGATGATCGAGCCGCGCAGGTCGTTTACCAGCTGAATGAGCTGTTGATCCATCTGTTGGCTTTCAATAATCACCGCAAAGATGTTGGCGATTGCTGCAAACAGTTCTTTAATCGCCGTTGAGTGTTTGTGGTCGGTGGCGACATAAATGGTCAATATCCCTAATAGCTGGCTGTCTTTTATTATCGGCACGCAGTAATTACCGGCATACGGTACCGAGTCGCGGGCGCTGTTGTGGAGTGCCGGAGAGGTGCTGAAAAAGCTGGTTTTGCCGGTTTTTGCTGCTTGGCCGCAGTGGCAAAAACCGAAACGGATTGTTTTGCAGGTGAGAGTCTCGGTGGCGGGAAAACCTGTGGAAATGAGGATGTCAAGGGTGTCCGAGTCCTGGTCGACAATAAACAGGGCCGCCTTGGTCCCGAGATGAAGATGGCGGAGCGACAGGAGATAGTCGAGAATCCGATTGATTTTTGTTTTGAAGGGTAACGGTTCCAGAGCGGTTCGCAAAATATCGATTAAAATATTCTGATATCCCGGCTGGTGGTTACGGGAAGAGATGTATGCCCTTTCTTGTTGTTGCAGCTTCTGCTCCATAATACGTTCCGGTTCGCAAAAGGTACGGGTCGTCTTTAGGTTCGTTCGCCGACCAGTGAAAACTAAGACCTGACAATCTCTTAGTATTTAAAGCGACCGACAATCCGGTTGAGTCCTTTGGCCAGTTCGTTGAGTATATCCGAACTGTCTTTCACCTGGGTGCAGCTTCCCCGCATTTTTAGGGCATCGTTGCTTACCTGGCTGATCTCCCGGGCGATATCGGTAGCCGTTCTCGAACTTTGTCCCATATTGTCATTGACGTCCCGAACGCCCACGGATGCTTGGGCAATGTTGGCGGCAATTTCCTTGGTTGTTGAAGTCTGTTCCTCGACTGCTGTGAAAATAAGGACTACCGTGTCGTTCACCCTGTTGATGACTTCGGCTATTTCACTTATCTCTGTGATGGTATGTTTGGTTGAATCCTGGATATCGGCTATCTTGGCCTTAATATCCTGAGTTGCCTGTGTCGTTTGGCTGGCGAGTACCTTGATTTCATTGGCTACAACGGCAAAGCCCTTGCCGGCCTCCCCGGCCCTGGCTGCTTCAATGGTAGCGTTCAGGGCAAGCAGATTGGTTTGCGCCGAAATTTCGGTGATGACCTCGGTTACCTTGCTGATTGCCGTCGCCGCGTTACCAAGATGAGCGACCCGCTTCGAGGCGCTGGTTGCCTTGGCTACCGCTTGTTCGGTAATAGCTCGGGCTTTTTCCGAACTTGTAGCGATCTGGGAAACAGAAGAGGTCATTTCCTCTGCCGCGGCGGCAACAAGATTTATGTTGGCGGATGTTTCGGTACTCGCTTGGGCAACAATGGTCATAGTGCTGCTCATACGATTGGCCGCATCGGCGACGGTCGTCGATCTGGAGGAAACATTGACGGCACTCTCCGACATGGTCGTGGAAATTGTCAGCAACTGATCGGCAAAATTGCCAAGTTTTCCTGAATTATCGGCAATTTCTTTGATCATAATATCCATCTTGTCAATAAAGACATTGAACCAGGATGCGAGATTTCCCACCTCATTTTTATATCTGATATTCAGCCTTTTGGTAAGGTCGCCTTCACCCTCGGCAACATCGCGTAACCCGGCAGTGACATCGCGGATAGGGCCGGTGATAGAATGGGTAGTCAACCAGGCGAACAAAAGGCCCATGGCAATGGCGACGAAGATTGCAACAGTGATGACAGTTCGCGATACACCATTGACCTTCTCGAGTTGTTGGCTGCTATTTTCCATCAATTTTTGCGAAATGGCATTCACCTCAGTATCGATCTTCCGCATCTCCTCAATGAGCCCGAGCTGATTGTCGACAAGCCGGAAATAGTCCTGCATCTGGCTTTGGATTTTTTGCAACCGTTCGAGGACTTGTTTGTGAACTTCCTTGAGAGTCGCACTGTTTTCAATAAGTTTATACCATTCCTGAATGCTTTCCTCAAACTTCTTGCCGGCGGAGAGAGTTGACTGCATGCTGAGTTTGCTGGACCTCTCGAAATATGACCCGATACCGGAGGAATACAATTTGTAGCCCATGAGCATGTCATCGATTTTAAACGAGCCGGTTTTGATAAGGTCTTCGTATCCCGCAAAAAGTTTGAGCGTCGGCGCTATTATGGCAGCTTTATTGGCCTCGTCCTCGCTGAGGAGTTTGAAAGCCTGTCGATAGGCATCATATTGTATTTTCAGCTGAGCAAACGAGTCCTTGGTTGCTTGGCTGCTATTGTTTTTGAGGTTGGTTTCAAGATCCTGAACAAGCTGGTCAAGGGTGATGAACGCCTTGTCACGCGCCTGGGTCTGGGCATCGCGTCCGTCATTGTGGCTGTTGAGTAAATATATATAGAATAGTTCTCTTACTTGGGCAAACTGAGCTTGACCTGTACTGGTTTGTCGAAACATGGTCATCGTATGGATGACATTCGTTAAAGAGAGTAGGCCGGAGCCACCGACGATGCAGGTTAACAGGAGTACTACGGAAAACCCGAGACCGAGTTGCGTGCGCAGTTTCCAACTTTTCATCGTTACTCCCCAATATTACGATTATTAAAGATCTCCCGATAGTTATGTGTCGATTCTAACAAAAATTTTCGGATTAGTAAAAGAGGAGTTTAGATATTTTGTCAGCTGTCTGCCGGAGCGGGATAACGACCGACTTTAAAAATTGGTCGTTGAGTCGGAATGCCGGCCCGGCGATGACCACCGCGACCTTTGGCGGGCCTTCCGCATTGGCGATCGGCACGGCTATGGCGTGGGTGTCCTGATAGCGCTCTCCACGGTCATAGGCGATCCCCGTCTGGCGAATTTCCTGGAGCAGGCGGCGATAAACATCTTTTGAGACTATGGTGTTGTCGTTGAAGCGCTCAAACTTTTGCTGCAGGCAAATTTCTAAAAACTCGGGACTGCTGTGTGACAGAATCACTTTTGCCCCGGCGGCGACATTTATCGGCAGTTGTTCACCTTGTTGAAAGTTAAAGCGAATATGGCTTGGTCCCTCGACATGCATGGCCAGGACGACATTCGTGCCCGCCAGGAGTTCAAGGGCAACGCTTTCGCCGGTCTGTTGGGAGAGTTCCGTCAGGCAGGGTTGGGCGATAGCCAGGAGACGCGAATCAAGCGATCGGGTGGTTGCAAAACCGATCTTCTGGGCCGATCGGCCAAGCATATATTTTTTTGTCATCGGGTTCTGTTGCAGGAAATTGGTCGCCACCAGGAGTTTAATAAGCCGACTTGTCGTCGATTTATGCAAGCCCAATTTCGCGCTCAGTTCGGTTGTGCCCATCTCGTTGTTATAGGGTGCAAAGGCTAAAAGTATGTTGAGAGCCTTTTCGGCCGAAGAACTATTCATTGCCAGCGGTTTATTCATCGTCTTCCGGTTAGCCTCATTTGCAGAAGTTCAATTATAATGCATTGTATGTCGGTTTGTTGCGTATGCGAGTATCCTGTTCCATATACTGAAACTAAATAGAGTGTCCCTGTCGAGATGTCAAGAATTATCCATTCTTGACCCATTGTTGTCACGATAAATATCAGTAACTGACTAAAAACAGTAAATATAAAACGGCGTTTACGGTATTATATATTGTATGTAAAATGTCTTGACATGGCTGCATTGCAGTGTAATAATAGTTCCGTATAGTGGTATTGTATTCCAGTATACGACACATTGTCAAAGTCACGGCAGAGAAAAACCAGCCGGTAGTAATGAAAATGTTATGGCGAATCAAGCGAGTTTTTGCCCTAGGCTCAACTCCGGGAGGTTTAAAGATGAGTGAAAAGGTTTTTACCAGCTGCACCAATGCCGGGCCCGTCAGCGTCTATGTAAAAGATGGCAAGATCACCCGAATACGACCCTTGGTGGCCGACGACCGGGACTTCAAGCCGTGGACGATCGAGGCGGGCGGCAAAAAATATTCGCCACCCAAGAAATTTGCAGTGGCGCCCTATGTGCATGCCGATCGTCGGCGGATTTATTCGGAAGAGCGCATCAAGTACCCGATGAAACGGGTCGATTTCAATCCGAACGGCGAGCGCAACCCGCAGAATCGCGGAAAATCTCCCTATGTGCGCATCTCCTGGGACGAGGCCTTGGATATCGTCGCCGGCGAAATCAAGCGGGTGAAAGACACTTACGGCGGCTCGGCAATTACCGGGCTCACCTCCTCCCATCATAACTGGGGTATCGTCGGTTACAAGATGGGCCCCTTTGCCCGGTTCATGAATCTCCTCGAATATACGCCGGTACTTGATAACCCGGACAGTTGGGAAGGCTGGCACTGGGGTGCAACCCACACCTATGGTTTCTATTGGCGGCTGGGCATGCCCGAACAGTATGACCTCCTTGAGGATTCCCTGAAAAACGCCGAGATGATCGTCCTCTGGTCGAACGATCCGGACTCCACCCGCGGCACCTATACCGGACAGGAATCGGCGCTGTGGCGGCAGTGGCTGAAGGAGAAAGGGGTGAAGATGGTCTTTATCGATCCCTTCCACAACTATACCGCCGGCGTCATGGAGGGCAAATGGATCGCCCCGCGCATCGGCACCGACACCTGCCTCGCTATGGCCATTGCCCATGTGTGGATCAGCGAAGATATCTATGACAAGGAATATGTAAAGGATCGGACCTTGGGGTTTGAGGAGTTCAAGGGCTATGTCCTTGGCACTACCGACGGCAAAGCGAAGACCCCGGAGTGGGCGGAGGAAGAGTCGGGAGTCAAGGCCCGGGTCATCCGCGCCCTGGCCCGCGAGTGGGCGGCCAAACGCACAGTTCTCTCGGGTGGCGCTCGCGGCGGCGAAGGCGGTGCCTGTCGTCAGGCCTACGGCACCGAGTGGGCGAGGATGATGGTACTGTTGCAAGCGATGCAGGGCTTAGGTAAACCAGGTCGCTCCATCTGGGGTACGACCATGGGCGCACCGAGCGATGCCGTCAAGTGGTTCCCGGCCTACGCCGACCTTCAGGGGCGGATTGCAACCGCAAAAATCGCCGGCACTATCCCGGTCAACCCGACCAAGCAGCGACTCTATCGGCTGACCCTGCCGGACGCTATCCTCGATCCACCGGTGAGCTGGTACGGCGAGGGTTTCTGCGGCCAGTCGTTGGAACAGCAGTTCAAACATTTCACCTACCCGATGGAAGGTCACGCCGAGGTGCGTCTCCTTTTCCGCTATGGCGGCTCCTTTATGGGCACGATGAGCGATACCACCAAGTGGGTGCGGATGTACCAAAGCCCGAAGCTGGAATTCGTCTTCAACCAGGACATCTGGTTCAACAGCGAAACCCGCATGGCCGATATCATCCTCCCCGCCTGCACCGGCTTTGAGCGCGACGATGTCGGCGAGTGGGGGTCGTGCGGCGGCTATACCTGTCATGCGAGCAGCGGCTGCAACTTCCGTATTGTCGTTCGCCAACAGAAATGCATCGAGCCCTTGTGGGAGTCAAAGTCCGACTACGAGATTCTTACCCTTTTGTCGGAACGTCTCGGAATGAAGGAACAATTCACCGATGGCCGGAGTGAGATCGATTGGATCAAGGCCTTCTTCGATTCCTCGGATCTGCCGGCCCTGATTTCCTGGGAGGAATTCAACCGCAAAGGCTACCACATTATCAATATCCCGGACGATTACCAGTCGACGCCGTCTCTTCGGTGGTTTGCCGAAGGCCGGGCCTGCGATACCCCGGACACCAACAACCCGAAGCGCAAGACGGAAAAGGCGAAAGAACTCGGCACCTACAGCGGCAAGATCGAATTTGTCTCGGAGAGCCTGAAATCACGGTTTCCCGATGACGAGGAACGTCCGGTATCGCCCCGCTATATCCCGAGCTGGGAGGGGCACCATAGTGAAGCCTTCAAGAAATATCCGTTGCAGCTGCTGTCGCCGCACCCGCGCTTTACCTTCCACTGCCATTATGACAAACATACCGACTGGCTCGATGATATTCCGGTACACCGCATCAAAAAAGATGGGTATGCCTGGTGGCCGGCGCGTATTCATCCGGATGATGCAGGGCGGCGCGGCATCAAAGATGGCGATATCGTCAGCCTGTACAACGACCGGGCCAAGGTTTTGTGCATCGCTGTTGTGACCGGACGGGTCCGTCCCGGGGTCATTCACAGCTATGCCTCGTCGGCAAAATACGATCCGCTCATCCCTGGACGGGCCGACTCTCCGGACAAGGGGGGCTGCGTCAACATGCTTACCCCGTCGCGGATGGTCTCCAAACACGCACCGGGGATGACCCCGAACTCGTGCCTCATCGAAATCGAAAAATGGGAGGGCTGATTGCCATGACTACCTACTCCATTCTTATAGACGTAAAAAAGTGCAGCGGTTGCTACAACTGTTTCCTGGCTTGCCGCGATGAATATTTCGGTAATGAGTATCCCGGTTATTCTGCGGCCCAGCCGCTGAACGGCCAGTTCTGGATGCAGATCCAGGAGCTTGAACGGGGCGAATACCCGAAACCGAAACTTGACTATATCCCCAAGCCCTGCCTGCATTGTCAGGATGCCCCCTGTATGGGAGCGGCAACGGGCGGCGCGGTTTACCGGCGAAAAGACGGGATAGTGATGATCGATCCGGAGAAGGCCAAAGGTCAGGAGGGTATCGCCCACGCCTGTCCCTACAGAAGGATCTACTGGAATAGCGACCTGCAGCTGCCGCAAAAATGCACCCTCTGCGCACACCGTCTGGACGAAGGAGAGAAGCTGCCGCGCTGCGTCGAATCCTGTCCCACCGGTGCCCTGGTTTTTGGCGATTTGGACGATCCAAGCAGTGAAATCGCAATCCTCGCCGCAAAACTTAGGGTCGAAGATCTGCACCCGGAATTTGCCACGGGGCCGCTTGTTAAATACGTCGGCATCCCCAAGCGTTTTGTCGCCGGAGAGGTGGTTCTGCAGGATAAGGCCGGAGAGTGTGCAGAAGGCGTGCAGGTCAGGCTGAGCGGCGGCGGGCTGGACCTTGCGACGACTACCGATCTGTTTGGCGATTTCGAGTTTGAGGGCCTGGCGAAAAACGAGAGCTACAAGTTGACCTTGACCGCCGCCGGCTATACGGAAGCGAACCTTGAGTTTGTTACCTTAAAGGATGTGAATCTCGGTGAGATAGTCCTAGCTCTCAAATAGGGAAACTCTCCTCACTACCTACGTACCAGCAACAGTATGGGAACCAAGATGATTTGTGTAAAAGAAACAAAAGGCGAGCAGTACGAAGCCGCCAAGCATTTCGGGGTGTACGGTCTGCAGAAAATAACCGAGGCCCAGTCGAAACGCACGACGGTCTGCTACTCCTACTTTCAGCCGGATGGCGGGGCGGAGTTGGGTTCTTCGCCCAAAGAGCGGATATATTACGTGGTTAAAGGATCCATCACGGTCAGCGGCGGGAGTGAAAGGCATGTACTGGATGAGGGGGATCTCGTGTACATCGCGCCTCAAGAGGAGCGTGATGTGCTGGTAAACGGCGGCAACCCGGCAGAAGTATTGGTATTGATTGTCACCCCTTAACTTTGAAAATATATCAGTGAGGACGCAATGATAACAGCAGAAATTCTGAGCAGGGCGAGACAAGAGAACAGGAAGGTTCTCACCGAGATTGAAGCCAAAGAAATCCTCGGCGAGGCTGGAATCACCTGCACCTCGACCGTACTTGCCACCTCTAAGGAAAAAGCCGTCTCGGTAAGCGAGGAACTCGGGTATCCGGTGGTTCTCAAAGTAAGCTCTGTGGATATCACCCATAAGAGTGACTCGGGTGGGGTGAAGGTAAACCTGAAGAGCAGGGTGGAAGTGGAAGCAGCCTACGACGCCATCATGGCTTCCTGCCGGGCTTACGCGCCAGGTGCCGATATCGAAGGTGTTTCCGTGCAGCCGATGGCCAGACCGGGAACCGAGATCATCATGGGTATGATCCGCGACAAGAGTTTTGGCCCGGTGGTTATGTTCGGACTTGGTGGAGTTTTTGTTGAGGTGCTGAAAGATGTTGCTTTTCGCATCGTGCCTCTCGAAAAATCCGACGCCGCCGACATGATGGATGAAATCCAAGGTAAGAAACTCCTTGAGGGCTATCGCGGTAAAGAGCCTGCGGATAAAGAGAGACTGCAGAAAATGTTGGTGCAGCTTTCCGATTTTGTCAACGCCACTCCAGGGATCGAGGAAATCGATATGAATCCGGTGTTTGCTTACAGCGACGGGGCAATGGTCGTCGATGCCCGGATTATCCTCTCTGAGGAATAACAACCGGCAGACAAATCCCTCAATTCCAATTTGCCCAAAGGCGATCAAAAGGACGGTATTATTATGATGGATCTTTTCTTTAAACCAAAATCTGTGGCGATTATCGGGGCCAGCGGAACTCCCGGAAAACTGGGCTATGTCATTGTCAACAATATCGCGGGGAGCGATTTCGCCGGAGATGTTTATCCGGTAAACCCGAAATCGGACGAGATCTTAGGATACAAGGTATACCGATCATTAACGGAAATACCCGGTGCAGTCGACCTGGTTGTCACCGCTCTTCCCACTCCGAAACTTACTGTGGCGACGATGGAAGAATGTGCCAAAAAAGGCGTCAAAGCAGTCATTATCGAGTCTGCCGGTTTTGCTGAAATGGGTGGAGACGGTAAGGTTTATCAGCAGCAAATAGTAGATATCGCAAAGAAAAATAATATCCGGGTCATGGGGCCAAACTGCTCCGGTATTGTTTCACGAGGTATTGTCACATCCATATACCCTATGACCAAAAAAGTCCCGAAAGGCAATGTTGTGCTCATCGGCCAATCCGGTCTACTCGCTGCCGGCATGGCCTCGGATATCGTCGAAAATGAAAGTTTGAATATCAGCAAAGTGTGTTCCATCGGTAATAAATGCGATGTTAATGAAAATGACTTATTGGAATATTTCGGCAACGAAAAAGATGTCGATGTCATTTCCATGTATCTGGAAACTATTACCGATGGAAGAAACCTGACTCGGATAGCCAAAAAAGTAGCAGCCGAAAAACCGGTTATTTTTCTCAGCGGCGGACGCACGGAAGCCGGCGCCAAAGCCGCAATGAGTCATACCGGCAGTATTGCCAGCAATGCCAAGATAGTCGAAGCGGCAGTCAAACAAACCGGGATGATCATGGCCGATGATTTCACCGAGTTGAAGGATTTCGCCAAGGTTTTCTCCACCCAACCACTCCCCAAAGGCAATCGCGTCGCCGTGATCACTTTGGCCGGCAGCGTCGGGGTCAATGTTTCCGATCTATGTGCGACCTATGGTCTGGAACTGCCCAAGCTGACAGCGGCAACAACGGAAAAACTGAAAGACATGTTCGATACACCGGTATCGAACCCAATCGACCTCTATTTCAGCGTCACCAAAATCGGTTTCACCAAGACCCTGGAAACCACTTTCCCCGACGCCTTCAGAGATCCGAACATCGACGCGGCGGTGTTGATTCTGGCCGGTTTCGAATATACCCAGGAGGCCGTGCAAAAGAAAATCATTCAGAAAATTGTGCAAGAGGTCGGCAAGCCCTTGGTCGTCTGCATGATCGTCGGCTACAACAAATATAAACACGTCATCATGGACGAAATGGGCAAAGACCTGCCGGTATTCCCCTCCTTGATCTCCGGGGTAAAGGCCTTGAGCAAACTGTGTGAGTACGGCATCCGCCGGCAGAAATTATCAGCCTAACCCTCCAAAAAAAGGGGGGATAAAGTGAGGAAAGATATGAATTACGAGAACATCATTCTGGAAAAGGAAGAGAACATCGCCATCATCACCTTCAACCGTCCCGAGGCGATGAACGCCCTGAACAACCAGACCAGGGCCGAATTCCGCGAGGCCATTGGTGACGTGGCCGCCGACGACAACATCAAAGTCCTTATCCTCACCGGTAGCGGTAAGGCCTTCGTCGCCGGCAGCGATATCAAAGAGTTCAACAAGACCACGCCCTATGCCGCCCACAACATCATGCGGCTGGGAGAAATGGTGGAAAAGCTGGAAAAACCGGTCATTGCCGCCGTCAACGGCTTCTGCCTCGGCGGCGGCTGCGAAATCGCCATGGGCTGTGACATCATCATCGCTTCGGACAAGGCCAAATTCGGCCAGACCGAGATCAACATCGGCATTATTCCCGGAGGCGGCGGCACCCAGCGGCTGCAGCGACTCATCGGCGTCTGCCGGGCCAAGGAGCTGATCTTCACCGGTGATATCATTCGTGCCGAAGAGGCCGACCGCATTGGTCTTGTCAACCGCGTGGTGCCTATGGACGACCTGATGCCTACCGCCAAGGAGATGGCGAAGAAGATCGCCGGCAAGAGCGCCGCAGCCTTGAAACTTGCGAAAACCGCGATCAACCGCGGCATGCAGACCAATCTGGAAAGCGGTTTGAAGTACGAGTACGAACTCTACAGTCTTTCCCTCAGCCTGGAAGATAAGGTGGAAGGGGTCAATGCTTTCCTGGAAAAAAGGGCGCCGAAGTTTATCGGCCGTTAGCAGCTAAGGATATCAACGAAGGAATAAGACGATGGAAAAAATGGCAAATAAAGTAGCTCGTATCCCGAATTTAGTCGACTGGTCGACCGGTGAAGTCAGATTGATGAGTGCAAAATGCAACTCCTGCGGAACGTATTTTTTTCCGAAGGAGCATTATCAGCATCGTCCCGGCTGCTCAAGAGAGGGTGTGGAAGACGTGCTGCTTCCGAAAAAAGGCAAGCTGGCGAGTTATACCGTTCAATATTATCCCTGTCCTGCACCCTTTAAAACAGAACAGAAGATTACCCCTTACGGTATCGGTCTCGTTGAGTTTCCCGACGAAAAAATCCAGGTTACCGGCATTATCACCAATACCGATCTGAAAACGCTTACGCTCGGCATGGAAATGGAAACAACCATTCTTGAGATGTATACCAATGAGGAAAAACAGCAGGTGGTGACCTGGGCGTTTCAGGCAGTTAAGTAATTTAATATACGATAACTAATAAGGGATAATGACAATGAGAGATGTATATATTATCGGAACCGGGATACACCCCTGGATGGGTTTCTCTGAGAAGGTATTCGCCGATTTCGCGGCGGTGGCAGTTGACGGCGCTTTAAAAGACGCGGGTATTGAATGGAAAAAAATTCAGGCGATCATGGCCGGAATTTTTATTTACGGCGGCAACGCCGGTCACCTTTCCGGTCAATATCTGGAATCCATTTTCGGCGAAACCGGCATCCCGGTGGTCAACGTCTACAATGCCTGCGCAACCGGCTCTGCTGCTATTAGAATGGCCTACAACAGTGTTGCCGCCGGTGAGACCGAGACGGCTCTCGCCTTTGGCGCCGACGTCTCGCCGAAAGGGTTTCTGACCGCCAAGTCCGACAATGCGGTGCAGGACCGGGACGTCATCAGGTGGAAAATGGGTGGCTTGCCCAACCCGATCTATTGGGCGCTCGAATGCCGGAAAAGAATGGCGAAGTACGGCACTACCGAACAGGATCTGGCACTGGTCAAGGTCCTGATGAGCGAGTACGGTGCCAAGAATCCGAATGCCCGGTTCAAAAAGACCTACAGCATAGAAGAGGTATTGAACTCCGCCTATGTCTGTGATCCACTGAGACTCTATGAGATCTGCCCGGTCAGCACCGGCGCTGCTGCGGTTATCATTACCGCCGACAAGGATTTGACTGCGAAAGCCGACAAACCGGTGAAGATCAACGCCACCACCATGGGCAGCGCCATCTACGGCGATCCGACCATCCGTATTTCCGCGTTGTCCTGCCCGGCCGTTGCCGAGGCCCCCATGCTCAGTGAAAGCTACTCGGCTTCCCAACAGGCCTATAAAAAAGCCGGTATCGGTCCCGAGGATATCGATGTTTTGGAACTGCCCGACAACTCTTCCTGGCATTATCTGGTGTACTTGGAAACATGCGGGTTCTGTAAAGAGGGCGAAGCGGATAAGATGCTTCGCGACGGGATGACCAGAATCGGCGGCAAACTGCCGGTCAATCCGAGCGGCGGCTTCTCGTCGCATGGCGAGGCGCTTTCCGCTCAGGCTCTCTGGCAGGTCATCGAATGCGCCAATCAGCTGAGAGGCAGATGCAGCGAGCGTCAGGTGCAAGGCGCCAAGGTGGCAATGGCGCAGACCTACGGCTTGATGGGTAATAGCGGCACCACCATCATGAGCATATAACTTTTACAGGGCGGGCGACCGGAGAGGCATTATGGCCGATGCATGGCAGGTAGCAAACAGTCGGGTCCTCGAGCTGACCGAAAAAGGGCAAATACAGGAGGCCCTAGAGGCGGCGGCACAGGCAGCGGCAACGGCCCAGCGCGACTACGGCAAGGACGATACCCGCCTGGCGGTTTCCCTCAATAACCTCGGTGAGTTGTTGCATATGGCCGGGAGGTTCGATGAAGGCCGGGAAGCCCTTGACCGGTCTCTGTCGATTTCCGAAGCTGCATTCGGCAGCTCTTCGCCGGAAGTTGCCGAGACCTTGATAAATCTCGCCGAACTTTATCTTTCGCGGCGGGAGCTTGAACGTGCCAGGCACTGCATGCAGCGGGTTGTCGATATCCACGGGCAGCTGGAGATGGACCCGCAACAGCGAGTCCTGGCGCTTCACCATTTGGCGATGATCCTCCAGGGTCTCGGCGAGTCCGAGAAGGCCTTGACGCATCTGCAAAACGGTCTTGACCTTGCCGAGGAGAAGCTTGGAGCAAATGATCCGCATCTCGCCCCCTTTTTGAAGGGTCTGGCGGCCCTCGATCTCCAGGCCGGGAGGGTCGATGCGGCGGAAGAAAAACTGCGCCGGGCCATTGTCATTCTAGAAAAGAGCACAGGCCCGGAGCACCCTGATTTTGCCGCATGCCTCAGCCTCATGGCGGAAGTGTATGTAACCCGCGGCCATATTGCCGCCGCCGAGCCCTTTTTTAATCAGGCTCTGGAGATTTTTAAAGCCACTCTCGGTCCCGAACATGTCGAAACGGCGGCGATCCTCGAACGACTTGCCGGCCTGGGCGCGGCAACCGGCAAAAAAGGCAAGGCCGAAGCCCTGTTGCAGGAGGCCCTGGCCGCCTACATTGCCGCCCTCGGCGAGGACGATGTCGATACCGCCAGGGTGCAGAATGATCTCGGCGAGATCTATCTCGACAGCTCGCGGCATGAGCCGGCGTTGCCGCTCTTTCTTGCATCGCTTGCCGTGCGGGAAAAGATTTTCGGCAAGAACCATCCGGCGGTAGCCCAATCGCTGAACAACCTCGGCGTGGTCTACGCCCTTCGCGGCGACAAAACCTTAGCCTTGAAGGAGCACGGCAAGGCTCTGGCCATCCGCGAACAGGCCTTTGGCGTCGCCCACCCGGCAATTACCCAATCCCTCGACAATATCGCCGCCCTTCACCAAGAGCGGGGCGAGCTGGCGAAAGCCGAGGAGATCCTGCAGAGGTCGCTTGCCGTATGGGAGGGCGAGTATCCGGGCGGGCATCCTGCGGTAGCCCAGGCCCAGCACAACCTGGCCGGCCTCTATATGGTTGCCGAAAGAAATAATGAGGCGGAAGAACGCCTGCTTGCCGCAAGAAAAATTCTCGAACGCGGCGGCGAGAGGAAGAGCCCGCATCTGGCAACCGTTTTTAAAACCTTTGCCAAACTCTACCAGAAGATGGGGAGAATCGCCGACAGCAAGGAATACGCGGCGAGAGCCGAAAAAATCCTGAAACCCGTACCGGCAAAATCGAATAAGGCATAAAGACAGCCATTCATCCGCAAACGGGTTGACGGTCAGCCGATCAAACGGCCGCCTCAAGAAGGGGAATGTGGCAAAACTTCCGGGAATCTCCGCCGTTTCCGCAATCCGATTGGCCATTCAGACCATTGTACACAGCATGCAAATCAATTTGCCTTGCCCCATTCCTGCGTTTGACCAGAAAGATTTTTCCATCGTACCCATAAACTCCGCCGGATTTTTCTTCGAACTCCTCAAGGATACGTAGGCAACGAATTGAGATTCACGTCCGGTTCTGAGAGAGCCTGAAGCGGAGGTTCCTTTGGGCTACTCACCTGGGGGCTGGGGGAGAAAATCCCCCGGCTACCCGATTATGGCAAATGCTCCAAATCTTCTAGGTCCTTATGCCGTGCAGCTGCTTTTTTGTTGACCTTGAGGTCTTCGAGAGAAATGAAATTCAACAAAATACCGTCAATTTCAACTACCTCGCGCCGAGAGTAACAATCCAAGAAACTGACGCCAGAAGCACCAGTGATAACTTCTATGCAAACCGGAGGTACGCCCATGCGTATGACTCTGTCCTTGTCAAGGAACAACTCTTGCGAAACCGTCTCCTTCGGCATTCCAAAATCATGAAGTACCATAGCCGCTTTCTGGGCATTAGCCTCACTCACTGCAATCCAAATATCCATATCTCCGGTTGCACGGGGATAGCCATGGTAACCCACCGCATAACCACCAACGAGCAAATATTCAACGCCGTGAGAGTTCAGAAGTCTCAAGAAATCTTTGAAGTCTGGATGTAGCTCGATCGTGTCCATAGACCATCCTTCGGTTCAATTCAACTGCTTCTAGACGCGCCTTTGCCCCTTTAGATAACCAAAAAATCTTTTCTTCCTCAGTCTCATATAATGATGAAACTAATAGCTTCCTCTTGTCTAGCCTCGGAAGTGTGTCCATACAATTTCTCCTCGATACGCCATAACGGTGAAATAACCTGCCGGCCGAGGTGCTGCCCACCTTTTAAGAACGCGGCTATTTCAGGTCAGGTTTATTGACTGGTTAGCTTTGTACGAATTTTTTTAAGTCTATATCATACCCGGCAGCGTTCATTTCTTTTGCGATATCAATTTGCCAGTTGGTATTGTCGACATACACTATTCCCTTAATGTCACTAGGCAATTCGACACCCTCACTTACCAAAGGCACTACATGGGATCTCGATAGTTTTGCGATGAGATAGCCATGTTCAAAAACGACATTCTGGCGCGAGCGAGGTTTCAGCTCTCCTTTTAACGCTCCTTCTTTAGTGTTTCCAAGATCATCACCTGTGTATAGAACGATGGCAAACCCGACGTCTGTATTGGCCTCAATCTTCTCAATAATTGTCATTCCTTTGTTTGCCTGCTCATGGAGAATTACCGCTTCAAATCCAAGTTTTTCTACGAATCGTGCTGTTTTAGTTTTTGTCAGTTCATCATGACCATGAACGATGAAGACACGATTGTTTTTTATTGACGTTTTACTAGGAATATTTGGTGTTTCTGCAAGTGGTTGTGATGAAAAGTCAAATTCATCGTTTCCCACGTCAATCCTGAGCGAATCGATAAATGCAAAGCACTTTTCGCCACTCCTGCGCATGAATATGCTTACATCCGATTCTCCCCCCGCTCTGATTAACATACCTTGCACGTGCAGTTTCGCATCGAGCTTTGCGGTTGTGCCGGGAAGGTTAGCGTCCAAGAATTTTGAAAACAGGGTTCTCCATGCAGAAAATCTTTCTGTTCCGAAGGATGAACCTCTTCCGGCATACGCTGGAATAACATCTTTTTCAAGGCGATCGCGGAAACTTTGCAATTTTTCTAGCACTTCAACTTTGTTCATTTTTGTCCTATGGAATTCGATTTAACTTGAAAGCTAACGTTCCGGCTCACCGGGCCCGCGCTGTTTGCGGGTTCCGAGTGAAGCCGGTGGTTAAGTATTGTTTTTGTCTCTTTTTTCAACAGCTTGGAGAGCCCCTTCGGGAAGAATACTATATAGGTTAGCTACTCTTTTAGGTCGTGAGATTCTGTCTTCGATAATAAAATTGATCATCTCGAATAAACTGTATGAAATTTCAGGGTTATCAGTTAATTCAATTTCTCCTGGGTGTACCCCATTATTCCCGACCACACGGCAATAATCTAATGCTTGTTGCACTTCAACCGGCAATCCTTTTTTTACTAGTGAGCCTATATCTTCGTTAATATTTTTCCCTTTTTCACCAAGCTCTTTAACTAATTTTTGCAAACATAATCTAAGTAATGCAGCGGCAGCTCTGGGAGATCTAGCAACAATATCTCTTGCTTCGTTATATTCTTCAATACAGCTAACAGGTATATCTTGATGAGGAGGTGGAACTGGCGCTTCAGAAGGGACAATCATCCTGTCACCATACCAAAAGCAACGCTTCATACAATGTTCACAAAGATTTGATGTGAATTGAGACTTAATACTGTTTCGGTTTGGTACGGCTATATATAAGTCATGCCAACTCTGTTTTGAGAAAACCCCACATAATATGCAATGGAATTTTTCTTCTTGATGTTTGGGAGGATAGTATTTGCTCATATTAATTATCGTATTTTGTATTTTGTTCACTTAACAAATGAGGATCACCGGCACCGCGCTTTTTGCGGTGTCCGTGTGAATCCTCAGGTTCACTTGAATTTAATAGCGGCACCACATTGCAAAAAATTGAGCAAAAATAACCCTCGATCCTGCAACCAAAAAAGAGGATTTGCCTTTAACGCACGTTAAGCAATCCTCTTTTTTTGTTGCAGTAACATATTTTTGTCATATTTTCAATAGCCTAGCGTTGAATTGCATGTGAACAAGTTATTAACTAAACGGAATCGCCCAGTTAATACTCAAATTTTGTATATTAACTATAAAAGCAAAAACCGTACCTATCTTTCAGTAAATTTCATCATTAATGAAAAATATTTTAAAAATCCAGTGGGCTTTTCGCCTCTTTCGCTGTCATGCTCGGTATGCAGTGCGTATAAATCATAGTCGTTCTCACATCGGTGTGACCAAGCATTGTTTGAATCGTTCGTATATCATAATTCGCCTGCAAAAGATGGGTGGCAAAACTGTGGCGAAAAGTATGCGATTTTACGCGCTTAGTGAGTTTTGCCATCCTTGCGGCTTTTTTTAGTGCCTCCTGAACCTGCGATTCGTGCAGGTGATAACGTCGACGTTCTTGTGTCCCTGGTATTGGAGTAAGTTCTCTTTGCGGAAAAAACCATTGCCAGATAAAATCCTTGGCAGCAGCCGGATACTTCTTTTCGAGTGAATCGACAAGAAATACTCCAGAGTAGCCTGCCGCCAGGTCCTTGTCATGGAGTTTGCTCACCACCTCCAACTGGGTTTTTAATTTTGGTATAAGCCGCTGCGGGAGGGGAACGGTGCGATCTTTGTCGCCTTTACCATGTAGAGTCAGTATCCCATCTCCAACAGATGGAAGATTGCTTCCCTCTGACGGTGCTGGATAAGAATATGTTATCGGCCGCTGCGATTCATAAAAGAGAGAAACCGCGTGTGCGGCCTGAGTGCATTGTTGCGGAGTTTGCTTTTTAGACTTCAGCTTTTCAATGAACAGGCGAACTTGCTCGGATTTGCTCTCGGGAGGCGGATACTTCTTACAAAAATCGAGAAAATATTGTAGCCACTTTCTGTAATAGCCGTGGAAGGATTCTTGAACTGCTCGGTGTTTTAAGATTTCATTGAACCGGGCTAAGACATTTTCTGGAATGGCCAGCATATCGTTCAATATCTTGGCAGTAGAAAATTTTCTTTTAATAGCAATTTAGCGGAGTTGTTGCTTTTTGTACTCCTTGTTAGGCTGCCTGTCAACCGAAATATTTCGGATTACTCATGGAATTTTCAGCCCTTATTGGGAAAGACCGCGAAAAAACAGGGCTAACGCCGCCGTATAACCGCAGCCTTTAGTAAAAAAGCCGTTTGGAAATCTCCGCCGCCGTTTTCTTTAAGGGTGCAACAATTTCACCCAAGAATTTCGGTGTCATTCTGAAGGCCGGTCCTGCCACGACCACGGCAGCCACCGGGATGCCTTCGTGGTTGAAGATAGGGGTTGCAATGGCATGGGAATCTTCGTAGCGCTCGCCGTTATCATAGGCAATGCCGGTTTTTTTCACATCCGCCAGGACTTCCTTATATTTTTTCTTTGAAACAATTGTATTGGTAGTGAAGCGATTGAATTTTTTTTGAATACACAGATCGACAAAGTCAGGTTCGCAATAGGCAAGAATTGCCTTGGCCCCGGCGGCAACATTTATGGGTACCCGTTCTCCCGGTTGGAAGGAGAAGCGGATATGCGATTGACCTTCTACATGCCCGGACAGGACAACGTTTGTTCCCGTCAGAACTTCCATGGCGACGCTCTCGCAGACAAGGTTGCACAGTTCGTTTAAATGCGGCTGGGCGATGCTCACTATGGCGGTGTTGAGCGACTTTATGACAACATTGCCCATCTCGGCAATGGCCCGGCCCAGCATATATTTCTTCGTCTCGGGATTTTGATAGAGAAAATCGTTGGCGGTAAGCAAGTGCAGCAGGCGACTGACGGTGGATTTGTGAATGCCGAGTTTTTTGCTGAGTTCCAAAGTCCCCATCTCGGTATTATTCGGGGTAAAAGCCATCAAGAGTTTCAAGGCTTTTTCGGTTGAAGACAGGTTTTCCGGTTGTTGTTTCAGCGGCATAGGTCCTCGGGAAGGTGATTGAACATTGGTAAGCTCAGTTGCATAAAATGGAACAGGATTCCACTATATTGGATTTAATAATTTAATCTTCGGCGACTGTCAAGTTATTAAATGCCGTTAACACAGTGCCTTACAAATCATTTTGCGGAATGCAAGAGAGCCGAATTTGTTTGAAATCATCTTGACAAAAACGCGACGATTTGCTATTTGAAAAACAGATACGTTGCGCTTCATAAAACACGATTCAAATATATGCAACACATGATAATTGCCGGGAGAACATAAGATGGCAGATCTATTCAGACTTGATGGGAAAGTGGCGTTGCTTATTGGTGGTGCCGGGGGCATCGGCAGTGCATTGTCGCTGGGAATGGCACAACAGGGCGCCAATGTTGTGGTCGCAAGCAGAAGCGGAGTAGATGCTCTCGGCAAATTTGCCGAAGAGATCAAGGTAAAAACAGGTGTCGAGACCATGGCGCATCAGGTCGATGTGACGAGCGAAGAGAGCATGGCGGCCCTGGTCAAGGCGGTAATCGCAAGGTTCGGGGCCATCGACATCCTCGTCAACGCCTTCGGTCTCAACATAAAACGGCCGGCCTTGGAATATCCCATGGCTGATTGGGAAAAAATTTTCGACGTCAATGTCAAGGGCACCATGATCGCCTGTAAACATGTGGCCAATGTCATGAAAGAGAAGAAAGGCGGCAGCATTATCAATCTGTCTTCTGTCCGGGGCATTAGAGGCTACGGCGGCGGCAACTCGGCCTATTGCGGGACAAAAGGGGCAGTGGAATTGATCACCAAGGCCTTGGCGATCGAATTGGCCCCGTATAACATTCGCGTTAACGCCCTCGGCCCGGCCCTGATCATCACTCAGGGGACCATGCATATTCAACAGAACCCCGAACTAGCGAACAAGTATAAGGCCCTGATTCCCATGGGGAGATTGAGCGTGCCTGAGGATTTGGTTGGACCTGCGGTTTATCTTGCCTCCGCTGCCGCCGGGTTCCACACCGGGCAAACACTCTTCATCGATGGCGGTGCTACGGCTTCATGAGTGTTTAGCGGTGAGGAAAAACAATCACTAACGTTGGAAAAAAGTGAGGATATTATGACAAGAGTTACTGACCCCTACACAGGATTGCAATTGGTGGAGTTGAGCCATAACTGGGGCCATGGGGTACCATCCTATCCCGGGCAGGCCGATGTGAAGATGTTCCGGGCCGTCAAACACGCCCAGAACGGGGTTTTGGCATGGAAAATCAATACGGTCATGCATACCGGTACGCACATGAATGCGCCCATCCATCTGATTCAGCGCGGTGCCGACCTGGCCGCTATTGCCGAGGATCGTTTTTTCGGCAACGGTGTGGTTTTAAGCATTCCCAAGAAAAGTTATGAAGTCGTTACCGCCAGGGATTTGGAAGCCGCCAAACCCGGTGTAAAACAAGGCGATATCGTCGTGATAGTTACCGGATGGCATCACAAGTATTCCGAGTCGCTTGAGTATTTCGGGGAATCCCCAGGTTTGACAAAAGACGCCGCCCAGTGGCTGGCCGACAAGGAGTGCAAACTGGTAGCCGTCGATACCCAGCAAGTCGATCATCCCTTGGCGACCTCGCTTGGACCGCATCGCGGCGGCCCGACCATGCGTCGGCTCGCCGGTGAATATATGAAAGCCACCGGGAAAGATCCGAAAAAAGAACATGGCGAATGGAACGTTGCCCATAAAATCCTTTTGGCTGCCGGGATTCCGACTATCGAGCAGGTGGGCGGTGACGTCGATCTTCTGTTGGGAAAACGAGCTACTTTTGTGGCAACGCCGTGGAAGTTTCAATACGGCGACGCTTGCCCCGTCCGTTTTGTCGCCATGACCGACCCGAGCGGCAACCTGTGTATCGACGCAGGCAATTAACAACCCGAGAGGAGGAAGAGTTATGAGCCTTGAAATATATAATCTCAGCCATCCGTTCCATCAGCATATGCCGGAGTGGCCTTCGACTCCGGGTGTCAATGTAACCGTCAATAAATTTCATGCCAAGGACGGTGTCTATGAGGTCAACTGGGAAGGCATCATGCACCGCTGCACCCATATGGATGCGCCGATACATGTGACCGAAAACACGCCGGGTATTGCCGAATATCCGCTGTGGCGATTGTGCGGCACCGGCGTCGCGGTATCCATTCCTAAAGGCAAATGGGGCATCATAACCGCCGAGGATCTTGAAAGGGCGACTCCGAAAATAGAGGAGGGCGATATCGTCATGATCAACACCGGCTTCCATCACAAGTGGGCGGATACCGACGAGTATTTTGCCTACGGTTGCGGCATTTACCGCGATGGTGCCCAGTGGCTGGTTGATAAAAAAGTGAAACTGGTCGGCTACGGACACCAGGCCAACGACCATCCGATTGCCACCAAGTTGGTTGATCACGGCCTCGGACCGACCCAGCCGCATCTGATTGAGGAATACAAAGCCTTTACCGGCCGTGATGCTAAAGCCGATTTTCCCGATTGGGAAGCCGGGCATAAGACCCTCATGGTAAAAGGCGGCATTCCCGGTATCGAGAACATCGGCGGCGATCTCGACAAGGTTACCGGTAAAAGGTGTTTTTTTATGGCGCTCCCCTGGCGTTGGCCGGGTGGCGACGGTTGCGTGGTTCGCGTTCTGGCAATCGTCGATCCGGAGCAGAAATTCCGCTTTGAAACGGGCAAGTAGGACCTGGGATACTGGAAAAAAGGTAGTGAGGATGCCCGACCACCATCACTGTTACACTCTGTCTTAGAACGGTAAAGCTGCAAACCGGGAAACGATATTCGGTCGCTGACGTTGGAGACCAGTGTCAGGCTTCCAAGATGATAAGTTTAGGCCATAAAGCAATAGCGTAATTCATGCAAGAAACGTGTGGAAGTTCGAGGTCAGGGAATTCATGGTAACTGATGCCGTCACCACGCAGAATATTGCAGAGACTCCAGAGTTTTTGGACTATATTTTCGTTGTTCATATCCTCAACCCTTCATAGTTATTCGCACAACAGGACACTACTCTGTTTTTCCAACAGGCGGCCATCGGCCGGAATTCCGGAGCCATCATACCAATCCCCTTGATCATTCCCCAATACCATAAATTGCCCTCAGATTCCCAAACACCTCGTCCAGGCTTCTGCTTCTCAATTCCAGGTTTTTCAGGGGGCGGTCAGGCCGTTCTGGCAACTTGCGGGGTGCCGTTATCCATTGATCTATTGGGAATTTCCTGAGGCATAGGAATCCAACGGGTCTACATTCCACATATTTCAGTTTGAGCATCTTTCCCTTAATCTCTCCCGACCCTTCCCATCCAGCCCCTTCGCGTCTTCTGCATCGTCATATCCCGGCCCTGCCGGTGGTAATAGTTACAACGCCCCCAGCAGATACCAGTCCGGCACCCCCCAGACATTCCGGCGCAATTCAACGACCTCATCCCCCGGATAGGCCACCAACCCTACTTTGGCCGCATCCGGATGTTCCGCCATGAACGTCTCCACACTTCTGCCGTCTGCTGCGGTCACCCGTTCCGATGATTTGGCCTCAATGGGAAGAATGCCGTGCTCACTCGCCAGCAGAAAATCCACCTCCAGCCCGGCGGCGGTACGATAGAAATACAGCTCCGGCTCCACCGGCTGGAGCTGTTTCCACTTCAAGAGTTCGGCGCAAAGCCAGCTTTCGTAGGCAGCGCCGCGACTGATGGAAAGCTCCCCAACGATGGCCCTGTTCAACCCCACGTCCGGGAAGAAGAGTTTCGGACTTTTGACCAGCCGCTTGCTGATGTTTTCATGCCAGGGGGGGAGCAGAACGCACTGAAACGACATGGTCAGCAGTTCCAAATAGCGCTTGATGGTATTGACCGCCACTCCCAGATCCCGCGACACCTCACTGATGGAGAACAGATTGGCGGTGCGGCTGCATAACAGTTTCTGCGCCAGGGCAAAGGTATCGATGTTCGCCACCTGCCCCACATCGGCAATATCCCGCTCCAGATAGGTCTTGCGATAGTCCTTTAGCCAGTTCAGCCGCTCAGTTTCTCCAGTGCGCTGCCACACCGGTGGATAACCTCCCCATCGTTGATGTTCGTCCCGCACCCCGCGCAGGGAACGCAATTGCCCAGGCGAAACCAGGGGGAGCCGCCCGGCGTCCTGTGGCGAAAGCGCCTGCTCCTGCCATATTCGGGAGAGAAGCGGCGGTGCGCCGCCACCGGTCAGTTCAAAGAGGGAAAATGGGTACATCCGGCAGAGCGCCACTCGCCCGGCCAGGGTCTCGCGGATGTTCTTCATCATCAGCAATTGCGACGATCCGGTCAAAACAAAGCGTTTCCGCTCGTTGGCATGTTTTTTCCGTTCCCGGTCCACCACCAGCTTCAGCGGATCGAACAACTGCGGGATTTTCTGTACCTCGTCAAGCACCACCAGCGGTGTCGTGATGTTTTCTAGGATCTGCACAGCCGAGCGCCGAAAACGAAGTCGTTCGTCGGGATCATCGAAGGAGATGTAGGTAAACGCAAGGTCAAGCCGTTCGGGGAGCTGCATTTCGCAGAGCGTGGTCTTGCCGGTCTGGCGCGCACCGGTCAGAGCCACAACCTGCTCATGGTTCAGGCGGGTGATTATGGTGTCGGTTATTGATCGTTTGATGCTGTCCATGCCATATTTATATCAACGGCATTGCAAAAATGCGAGGCAATTTTGCAATGCCGTTGAGAGTAATGGGGGACGTACCCGACAAAAATGCCATCCAGGTTTTTTCTGATGGCGATGATACGGATCTGCCTTTTCCGTTGGTTTTCCATCTTCAAGATCTCGTCTATCTCTTTGACGATAACTAAGTCCGCTTCAACCTTGCACCATTCGTAATGGGCCTCGAGGGCGCTGTGAAAGTCATAGCGTTCTCGCTGGTCGATGGTAAATTCCATGGACCGGCAGATCAATTCGACAATGGTCTTTTTATCCAGTAGCCTATGTCTCATAGTTCAATGACCTGCCGGAATGAGCAAGTCCAGGGACAAGCGTTCGATTTGCGGTTTTTCTTTCTTGAGTGTGGCAAACAATTCCTGCCAATATCTTTTCCCCCTCGGCGCCAACAACCGCATCAACAAAATCATATTTGCTCATGATTGACTAACTTCACGCCTTCCACGCTTCTGGCCAATGCGTCGGGGAATAAAGGTTTACGCCGAAAATCGTAGACGGCAGGAGCGTGGATCAAAAGAATGTCGTAGTTTTGCATGGAAAATTGTGTTGTCAAAGAAAGGCGATAACTGGATCAAAAGCCGCCTGATGTGGCATGCATGCTCATCTAAGTGCCCAACATTTCGACAACAACAAAAAAATAAAATTGCTTGACATAATAATCATTGCATGTAATGTATCATACAATATATCGATGTTTTAGCCCTAGGTTTGCCTTTTGAGGATTACTTCAACTGAGTGGAAATTCATAATAAGGAGAGTCAAATCATGAAATATGGAATGGTGATTGATCTGACAAAGTGCAGCAGATGCCATGCCTGCGTCGCTGCTTGCAGAGTCGAGCACTTTCTGCCGCTTCGGGTGACATGGGTCAAGCTCATTGCCTATGAAACCGAGGATGCCGGGGTTGTAGATGTCTCTACCTTTCCGGTGCGCTGTAACCAATGCAAGGAGGCTCCTTGTGTCGATGTATGCCCGACCGGTGCCACCCAGCAACGACCGGACGGCATCGTCCAAATCGAGGCGAAAAAGTGTATCGGTTGTCGCTATTGTGTAATTGCCTGTCCTTATCAGAATCGCACCTTCTTATCTAAGGAATTGGATCCCGGATATTTCCCTGGGCATCCGAAAACCCGCTTTGAGGAAAAGGGTAAAAAGCTTTATCCGCATCAGCGGGGCACCACTATGAAGTGCAACTTTTGCATGGAAAGAATTGATTACGGAACGGCCCACAATCTCAAGCCCGGGATCGACCGGGATGCCACCCCCGCTTGCGTCAATACCTGTCAAGCTAGAGCATTGACTTTCGGAGACTTGGATGATCCCCGGAGCAATGTGTCCAAGTTGATCAGGGAAAGAAAGCCTTTGCAGCTTCAGCGTGAATTGGGAACTGACCCGTCAGTTTACTATATTGATGGAATAATTGGCGGTAAGGACAACAAGGCGCCGATAGAATCGCAAACAGGGAGCCATATTCAGCACTTAAGTTCAGTGGAAGCTCGGGCAAAGGAAATTTTTCCCGAGCTGAAACAGGGCAAATAGGAGGTAGGGCAATGGAAAAACATCGTCAATGGATAACAACCCATGAATGGATGGTGAAGCCGACAGCGCAGACCGAGTGGGTCGATGGTCAGGGTCTTCTGATCTGGCTGGCAGAGGTCTTTTCGGCTCTTGGCATGGGCTTGTATTTGGTTGCACTGTTTTTGAACAACTGGTGGGGGCAAGTGGCCGGATGGTTCATTATCGTCGGTCTGAAACTCCCCTTTCATTTCTTTTACCTTGGCAGGCCATGGCGGTTCTGGCGGGCTATTCCCCCTTTTACCAGTGCCTGGAAGACCTCGTGGCTTGCCCGGGGTATGTTCTTTACCATCATGTATTCCGGATTTGCGTTGGTACAACTGATCACCACCTACCAGCTGGAACATCACCTGGTAGGAGCGTCGTCCCTAGGTGCCGTCACCGCCCTCGACTGGGTTATGCGCCTTTTCGCCGGTTTTTTCATGTTCTTGACCGGAATCTACTGCGGCTTTGCCATGAGCTACTGCAAGTCCGTACCCTTTTGGAACACCGGCATGCTGCCTATCGTCTTCGTCATCATGGGGCTTGCCGATGGCTTAGGGCTGGTCATGGGTATTGGACTGATAACCGGGGGAGTTGACTTTCACGCCATCGAGGCCGCCAGCCGCATTTTTCTCCTTATCAACGCAATGCTCATTGCCACCTATCTGATCAATGCCTCATATCAGTCAATCACCGCCGAGTATTCGGTAAAACAGCTGATCGTCGGGCGGGTGGCTGTGGGTTTCTGGTTGGGTGTCGTCATCCTGGGGATCGTTGTCCCCGCGGTGATTTCGATTATCAGTTTGTATGCTGCCGAACTGTCGCCACCACTGTTGGTAATTGCCGTCATTTCCCACACCATCGGGGCATTTTCACTGAAGTACTGTGTGTTGAAGGTCGGTATTTACCGGCCCATACTGTCCAGAGTCCCCGTTTATTAACTTTGGGGATCTTATAAAGGAGGAACCAATGCCTGAAAGAAAGGTGGTTTATTCAACTTGCAAAAGCTGTCACGGTGGCTGCGGTGTCAAGGTTACCGTGGAAGACGGGGTGCCGGTGCATATCGAAGGCAACCCCGATACCCTGACCCGCGGGACCATGTGTTCCAAAGGTCTGTCCAGTATTCAACACATAGACAGTCCCTATCGGCTCAAGTACCCGATGAAACGGGTCGGTGCCAAAAAAGAGGGGAAATGGCAACGGATTTCCTGGGATGAAGCCCTGGATACCATCGCTGCCAAGGTCAAAGAAAGTCAGGAAAAATACGGCAAGGAGTCCATCTCCATCTCCCAGGGTACCGGTCGAGGCTACAATCGCTATATCCATCGTCTGGCCCGTTCTTTAGGGACTGCCAACGTCATCAGCCCCGGCTATGTGTGCCACAGCCCAAGGCTCGGCTTGTATGGTTTGGTCACCGGCTATGGCCGACTCTATTGTGATTATCACGGCTGGGGCGGCGAATTTCCGAAAACCCAGATCATGTGGGCCAAGCAGCTGGAGATCAGCAGCGCCGACTCGGAGATGTGCAACTGGTTCATTCAATCACTCGACCATTGCAAGAACCTGATCATCATTGACCCGCGGGCCAGCGCCTATGCAACACGCGCCACCCTGTGGCTGCAACCTCGCCCCGGTTCGGACTGCGCCCTGGCTATGGGGATGATGAATGTCATCGTCAACGAAGGCCTGTGGGATAAGGAGTTTGTCGAAAACTGGACCTATGGTTTTGAAGAACTCAAGGAAAGGATAAATGAGTGGACCCCGGAAAAAACCGAGGAAGTAACCTGGGTACCGAAAGAGAAGATCATTGCCGCTGCCCGGATGTTCGCTATCGATACCCCCGGCTGCATCCAGGTGGGAAGTTCTCTCGAAAGACAGGCCAACTGCGGCCATACCCTCCGGGCTATCACCTGTTTGATGGGCATGGCCGGCAACATCGAACGACCGGGCAGCATGGTCAGCTGGGTGTTGCCGGAAACCGGTTTGATTGAAGATTTTTTCCTGGAACTGCCTTTGACGCCGGAGATGCAAAGCAAAATCATCGGCATCGATAAGTTCAAGATGGGTGCTGCCCGGACCTGCAACCCGGACACCATGGTGAAGGCAATCCTCGACGGGAAAGCACCTGTTCATGTCTGGATCAGTATCGGCGGGCAGCAGATTGTCCATATGGCTAATACCAAAGAGGTGGTTGCGGCCATTGAAAAGATGGATTTCATGGTGCACGTCGATCTCTTTATGGGTCCCATGGCCCAGGCCTCGGACATGGTTTTGCCATCGGCGCATTGGCTTGAACTCGACGACGTATACGACATGCACCCGCGGTTTTTTATCGCCGCCCACAATAAGGTGGTGGAGCCGCCCGGTGAAGCCAAATCCGATGCCTGGATTTTCAACGAAATCGGCAAACGCACTGCCCCCGAGCACTGGTTCAAGGATGAAAAAGAATGCCTCGATTACCAGGTACGGAAGGGCATGGCAGGGAAAATGAAATGGAAAGATTTCAGCAAGAACCTGGTGAGCGGCTGTTGGGGCAAGGACCAGGTTTATTATAAATACAAAACCGACTATTGGCGTAAAGGCGGTGGTTTTCCAACCGCCACCGGCAAATTTGAATTCGTCTCCAAGCGTTTGGCGGAACTCGGCTACGATCCTCTGCCGGTCTATAGAGAGCCGGGCGAAAGTCCGTACCGAACCCCGGAACTGTATAAGGAATATCCGTTAATCATGAGCAGCGGTTTCCGCCAGCCCTTCTACTTCTTGGGACAGTATCGCAATATTCCCTGGCTGAGAAGCTTTATGGAATATCCCATGGCGCAGATGCATCCGGAAACTGCCGCCAAATACGGGGTTGCCGACGGCGACTGGATCTGGATCGAATCGCCGCGCGGCAAGATCCGGCAGAAGTGCCGGACCTTTCCCGGCATTCTTCGCGGCATGTTGATGGCCACCGCCAACTGGTTCTACCCTGAAGAAGGGCCCGAGGGATACCACGGGGTATTTATCTCCAATCCCAATGTGTTAACCAGTAACGACCATTTGGATCCCATGTACGGGTCTCCGGATTTGACCTGCCTGTTGTGCAAGGTGTGGAAATGTACGGAAGATGAACTTCAGGACAATGTCTTTAAAACTCAAGAATTTGGCTACGTGCAGCGAACGGTTGAAAAGTAGCCTGACAAAAAGCCCAAAAAACGACAAAGGAGGAGTTCAGTATGCCAAAAAAGGACAAACCCAAAGGCAACACGAAAATGGACAAAACCGTTGTGCGAGCGCTCGCTCTCGGCGGTCTGTTAGGTGGATGTGACCCAGCCTGCGTGGATGTGAAAGACGGGAAAATTGTTCGTGTCCGTCCCATGCATTTCGACTGGAAGTTTGATCGCAAATCCTTTAACCCCTGGAAGTTTGAAAGGGATGGTCATGTCCTGGAGTCAAATTTCAAAGGGATGCCGTCGCCATGGTCACTCTCCTACAAGAAGCGGACCTATTCGCCGAACCGCATCAAGTATCCCTTGAAGCGGGTCGATTGGGATCCCAAGGGAGAGCGCAACACCCAGAACCGTGGCAAGAGTAAATACGTGCGGATCAGCTGGGAAGAGGCCACCAATCTTATTTCCTCCGAAATCAAGCGCATCATCAAGACCTACGGACCTCTGGCGATCCTCGCCCAGGGCGACGGTCACGGCGAGTGCAAGACCATCAATACGCCGCACGGGCACCAGGCGCGCTTACTGGAAATGCTCGGCGGTTTCACCCAGCAGGTTCGTAACCCCGACAGCTGGGAAGGTTTTTACTGGGGATCGAAGCATGTCTGGGGCCAAGGCATTGTCGGCATGATGGATCCTTCCGACAACTGCGTCAAGGATATGACCGAAAATTGCGAATTGGTCCTCTTCTGGGGCTGTGATCCGGAGACCACCCCCTGGGGGTTTGTCGGCCAATTCGCCAGCCGCTTGTGCTATTTCTGGACTAAGTGTGGAATCAAGCAGGTGTATATCTGCCCGGACCTGAATTACGGTGCAGCAGTGCATGCCGACAAATGGATTCCGGTACTGCCCAATACCGATGCGGCCTTGCAGTTGGCCATTATCTATATCTGGCTGAAGGAAGGCACCTACAAGAAGGAGTACGTCAAAACCCACACCCTCGGTATGGATAAGGTCGAAGCCTATGTCATGGGTGAAGAGGACGGCGTGCCCAAAACACCGGCCTGGGCCTCGAAAAAGTGCGGTGTTCCGGCCTGGACTATCAAGGCCCTTGCCCGCGATTTTGCGGCGAAAACGACCTCAATTGCCCATTACTTCGGCGGCTCCATGTTCCGAGGACCCTACTCGCATGAGCCGGCCCGCCTGGAGTGCATTTTGCTTGGCATGCAGGGCCTTGGAGGACCGGGTGTGCATCAGACCCAGATCACCTATGGCGGTATGCCCCGCGCGCAGTTGCTGAAGAGCACCCGTTTCTTCAACCCCTCCTTGCCGGAACGGCTGACCAAGCCGACGCTTACCACCATCCGCGCCTGGGGCAAGCAGCTTATTCCCAAGACCATGATTCATAAGGCGATTTTGGATCCGCCACTCAAATTCTGGGGCAACGGCGGCATTGAAGAAATGGTGGAAGATCAGTTCGTCGAATACAATTATCCCATCGCCAAAAAAGACGGCGGCACCGAAATTCACATGATGTGGACTGATACCCCGTGCCGCATTACCTGCTGGAACTGCGGCAATGAGACCATTATCGCTGAGCGTAATCCGAAAATCGAGTTCATCCTCGCCCAACACCCCTGGCTGGAAAATGATTGTATTTATGCCGATATCATCCTGCCGACCAACACCAATATGGAAGTTGATGATATCGTCACCAACACCCGCCAGGGTACCCAGCATCACAGCGTCATCCTGCTTGATAAAGCTATCGAACCGGTTGGCGAATCAAAGAGCGATTACGAGGCAGTGTTGGAGGTCGCCAAGAAATTAGGCAAAGGCGATCAATTCAGCGAGGGCAAAACGGTTCGCGATCTGCAGAAAGAGGTCTTTAACAACATGGGCCTCGAAAAGCTCATTAAATGGGAGGAATTTGTCGAGAAACAATATGTTGTTCTTCCTACGGCAGAAGACTGGGAGGACGACGTGGTTGCCCTGCGGCCATTCTACGACGATCCGGTGAAAAACCCTCTGCCGACACCTTCCGGTTTGCTTGAGTTTTACTCGGAGCGTATCGCCAAGAATTTTCCCGATGACCAAGAACGACCGCCTATCCCCAAGTGGGTCGAAAAGAGCGCCATGCATGACGAGCGTCAGTCCAGTTGGCGTGCCAATGCCTTCCCCTTGTTGCTGATGTCCAACCACGGTCGCTGGCGCGTCCACTCCCAGGCGGATGATATCAGCTGGAGCCGCGAAGTTGCTACCTGCAAAGTTAAAGGCTGGGACGGCTATATGTATGAGCCGGTATGGATCCATCCTTCCGAGGCTGAAAAGCGCGGCATAAAAATGGGCGATATCGTCCAAGTGCACAATGAGCGGGGTATCGTGTTGTGCGGTGCCCGAGTATGGGAACGGGTAATGCCCGGCGTTGCCTATGTTGACCACGGTGCCAGACATGATCCGATTATTCCGGGAAAAGTTGATCGGGGCGGTGCCATCAATACTATCTCCGGCGACGGGATTACTTCCAAGCGCTGCGTAGGACAAGCTACCAGCGGTTATTTGGTGGAGGTCAGTCTGGTTACCGGCGACATGATGGATACATGGAAGAGGGAAAATCCCGAAGCCTTTGAGCGTGAATATGATCCGGCGTCGGGCTTACGGTTTGACGCCTGGGTAGAGAAAGGAGGCAAATAATGAAAAACTTTTACATCGATTTATCGATATGCAACGGCTGCTACTGCTGTCAGATTGCCTGCAAAGATGAACATGTCGGCAACGATTGGACCCCTTATGCCAAGCCCCAGCCGGACACCGGCCAGTTCTGGCTCGGTCTTACCGAACTGGTACGTGGCCAGGTACCGAAAGTCAAGATTACATACATTCCCAAAATGTGCCACCACTGCGACGATGCACCGTGCATCGCCGATTGCGCCGTAGGGGCAATTACCAAGCGCGCAGACGGACTGGTCATCATCGAACCGGAAAAATGCACCGGTTGTCAACTGTGCGCATCCGCCTGTCCGCATGAGGCGATTTTCTTTAATGAGGGCCTCAACATTGCCCAAAAGTGTACCGGTTGTGCCCATTTGCTCGACAATGAGGCTGAGTGGGAAGTACCGCGTTGTGTCGATAACTGCCCCACCGGTGCTCTACTCTTTGGCGAAGAAAAGGATTTTAAAAAGTTCATTGCCGAAGCCGAGTTTTTAAATCCTTCGGCAGGAACGAAGTCGCGGGTGTATTACAAGCATTTGCCCAAGAAGTTCGTGGCCGGTACCGTCTATGACCCCAAAGAAGAAGAAGTTATCATTGGTGCTAAGTGTACTCTCAAAGATGCACAATCGAAAGAGGCTTTCACCGCGGAAACCGATGTGTACGGCGACTTTTGGTTCAATGGCTTGAAAGACAATCGTACCTACAATCTTACCATTAAAAAGGGTAAGGCGACCAAGACCATCGATGGCATTTTCACCGATAAGGATCTCTGTCTCGGAGATATTCCGGTCGAACTGTAGTTGCCGGTCTTGATAACAAAAGAGGAGACAAGAGCCCTTCTGCCGTGTTGGCGGAAGGGCTCTTTCTTGGTGTCTCTTTGACAACGGCCGAGCCGCTCAGGATGCTGTGGTAAGATAGACTTCGAGGAGCTGGTTGCCGATCATCTTCGCCAATTGTTCATATAAAATCGCCTTATTTACCGGTGAGGATTCGAGAAGTTTAAGAAATGGATCACTTTCGATCTTCAGCAATTCCGAATCGATATTGCAAGTGGCGGATGCCGCGAATTCCTTGCGGTGGATCAGTGCCGACCAACCGAAAAGCTCGCCAGCTTTCTTGGCGGTATACCACTTGCCTTTGCCGCGTTCCATGGTAACGCTGCCTTTCAGCAGGATGTAGAAAAAGTTGGCCGGATCCCCAACCTTAAAAAGTTTGTCGCCGGCCTTGCTCGATATGGTAAGGGTCAGATCGATCACTTGTTTCATGAATTCGATATCCATGCCTCTGAATAAATCCCCTTGTCTGAGTTGCATATTCTCTCCTCTATATCTGTCATGAAATTATTAGCTTGGTAATGTGCCTGGTTAAATAAGAAGAGCAAGAAGCAGGCCAGAGAGCATATTGTTAAAAATCAATATGTTACCTACATCTTGAAAAACGAATACGAAATATGGTAATATATTATACGAAATCAGGTAAATTCAAAATATAATTCCCAAATATCGTAAAAGATGGGAACATGGTCGGCCATGGATGAAAACATCTTTTTTAAACAAGCCACTCTCTTGATCTGCAGCAGCCTGGAAATAGAAATAGCTCTATGGCGCTGCCGACAATTTATTGCCGAATATCTTCCGGCTGATGAGATCTACTTGAACATCTACAAGCCGTCGGAAAGGGCGCTTCGCTATATTGCGCGGGCGGATAGGCACGGCGGTGTTAAACTTGATAAAACTATCAAACTTCCGGCGCAGTTAAGTCAATCGATCGAGAACGGCGAGAGGCTCAAGGATTATCTGCTCATCGGTGATCCGGAACAGGATCCGATGGGTCGCATTCTCTGCAGGGAATTTGGTTTTGCCGACACCTCTCTGGTGGCTCTCAGGCTCATCATTGATGGACACCGGCTCGGAGTGATGGATGTTTTTGCCAAAGGCAAGAACCGTTTGACGGAGGAGCATGCCGGCCTTATCCGCTTACTCAGGGAGCCTCTGGCCATAGCCATGGCCAATGCCTTAAAGCATCAGCAGGTAGTCGAGTTAAAAGAGCAGCTGCTTTCCGACAATCGTTTTTTTAACCGCGAGTTGATCGCGCGCGCCGGGGATGAGGTGGTGGGGGCCGGAGGCGGGCTGCTAAAGGTGATGGAAAGCGTTGCCCAGGTGGCTCCGCTTAAAAACACGGTTCTTCTTATCGGTGAAACCGGTACCGGCAAGGAAGTGATCGCCAATGCCATTCACCGCAGTTCCCCGCGGTGCAACGAGCCCTTGATCAAGGTGAACTGCGGGGCTATTCCGGAAAATTTGATCGACAGCGAGCTTTTTGGTCATGAAAAGGGCGCCTTCACCGGGGCCTTCGAGCAGAAAAGAGGTCGTTTCGAGAGGGCCAACAAGGGAACCATTTTTCTCGATGAAATCGGTGAATTGCCGCTGTGGGCGCAAGTCAGGCTGTTGCGAGTTCTGCAAACCCGTGAGGTCGAACGCGTCGGCGGATCGTCTCCTATCCGGCTGGATGTCCGGGTGATCGCCGCCACCCATCGAGATTTGTATCAGATGGTGCGGGCCGGCGAATTTCGCGATGACCTTTGGTTCCGCATTAATGCCTTTCCTATCCACATTCCGCCGCTACGCCAGCGGAAGATGGACATCCCGTCTCTGGTTGATCACTTTTTGGCAAAAAAGGCCAAAGAACTCGGTATCCCTGCAGTGCCGTCGCCGGATCCGTTCACCCTTGATCGGCTCACCAATCATTTATGGCAGGGCAATGTTCGAGAACTGGAAAATGCCGTGGAAAGAGCCCTGATCAAACACCGCCAGGGACCGCTTGTGTTTCAGTGGCATAAAGAGGATCCTGGAGAAGTTTGCTCGCTCGTTCCGGAAAAAGAAGAGCAGCAGCAGGTGCCACTTGACGAGGTTATCCGTCACCACATTGTCCAAACCCTCGCCGCCACAAAGGGGCGAATCAACGGTGTCAACGGGGCGGCAGTGCGACTGAGTGTCCATCCGAACACCCTGCGCAGCAGGATGGAAAAATTACAAATTCCGTTTGGACGTCAAAAGTGAAGAAGTAGTTCGGCTTTACCCATAAGTAATTGGGTAAAGCGCTATAAATGCCGCACGTTTTTTGTGAAGCCGGGGGTTTTAGGTTTTTTCCTTGACCTTTTTTGCCACATTCCGCCGTCCATGCCCACATTTTAATTTGCAAACCGAACAGTTACCCAGGCATTGGTTGCCGTCTCCGCACATAAAACCGCAGTTGCCGCAGCCGTGATGCGGCGCTATGCCTTTGCCGCTGATGCGAAAGCCAAAACCATCGGAGTCCACTTTGATAGGCTGAGCATTTTTGACCAACACTTTATTTATAATATACTGAAAACCATCTATCGTGAAAATTGCGTCGGTTTTTTTGGGCTTTTCCAGAGCCACGCCAAAACTCCGAATACCGCAACCGCCAAGCTTGACAAACAGACGAATAGCCGACTTTTCTTTGTTTTTAAAATGTTCAGCCAACAACTGAGTGGCCTTTGCCGTAACCTCTATAATATTTGTCTCCATGCAAAACGCCTCCAATAACAACCGTCGAGAAATTAAGCATCAACCAACTTTTCGATATTTCGACTGGTGGCAAGAGAACCAGGTCGGTCGTAAAGAATCAAAAAAATCAACAGCATGAAAAAGAGAGTAAGCTGCAGGCCTACAAGAAAGGTGCTGGCCTCTATCTGCTCATGCAGATTTTTGATAGCCATTTCAGCCTGCAAACGCTGTTGATGGGCGATAAAATATTGGTCCTTATCAGCTTTGTTTGCAGAATAGGCGGTGAAACTGTTGTCCGCGGCTTTATAGGGAAGGGATATCCCGTGTCTGGTATAGAGAATTTGAGCTGCCATCTCTCTTTCCTGGACACTATCTCCGAATAGAAGCACCTCGGCGAGTTCCGGATCGATACCCTTGCCCGCATCTCGGTCAAGTGTCTCGATGATTTCATGGTTCCTGATCGAAGCGTAAAGAGGCATCCCGATATTAAAGAGAAAAATCCCAATAAAGATCAAAGAATAGCCTCTTTTTTCAGCCTTCTGCAAAATCCAGAAACTGACGGTGAGGAAAACGGAGAGGAGAACGACAAGCGGAAATTTAACCAATGGTTGCAGGATAAAATCACGCGCCTGCAGGTATCCGACTATCAGCATAAGCCACATGATAAGAGTTATCTGTGCGATATATTTCAAAATGTTTCCCGTCCTTCGTTGTTAAAAACTTGGATAATATGGTTGCAGTCGATATACCAAGAGGCAATTCCCATAGTTCTCCGTTACCAGATACTATAAATACCTTTTAATCCGTTATAATACTTGTTTTTTATGATGATATGGCTATATGTTTTTCGAGGGGATTTGCTGGAGAGCTTCGTACTATGCATATTTCAAAGGAATAGTATATGGCAAAAGAAAAAACAGGCTGGGACGAAATTCCATCCCTTCAGGGTTTGGAAGTGGACTGGAAGTATGAACCGGAAAACCCGCTCGGCAAAAGAGCCTGGTTGAGAATTGCCGACAACGAATTGTATGCCATCCTTGGTGTGAAAAGTATACCGGTAAAGGTGGTTTCAAAAAATTTTGAGGAAACCGGATACTTACTGGATATCGCCCAGGGTGGTGTTGCTGTTTTTCTGAAAACGAAGCTGGTAGTCGGACAATTGCTGAAGATTGGCTTTTTTCTCGGCAAACAGAAGGTGATTTCCCGGGCGATAATAAGAAATATTACAAGTCTGGAAGGCAGATTCAGAACGGGGATCGAATTTGTCGAATTAGATAAGGAAGTAGAAAGTTACATAGCCGGGATTATCTCTTCAAAGGTTTTCCAGCAGCCCTTATAAGGCTTGCCGCTGTCGGGGAGGGTCGAGGGTGAAAAGACGGAGCGTAAGGAGAAAGGGATGAACAGGAGGCAATTCGTACGGGACGTCCTGCTCTGGTCGGCCGGCTTGAGCCTTGGTGTGCCGTGCTTTGAAGGCGCCGGTATTTCTGCCGCCTCGGCACCCCCGCAACTTGGGGTGGCAAGTGGCAAGGACTACCGGCTGTTGGTTGCAAAAGCTGTTGAGGCCATCGGCGGGATTAAAGCATTTGTTAAGAACGGTGACAAGGTCGTCATCAAACCGAATATGGGTTGGGACAGGACCCCGGAACTTGGGGCCAATACCCACCCTCTGGTGGTTCGAGCCATAGCCGAACTGGCACTTGATGCCGGGGCGGCAGTGGTGCAGGTCTTTGATCATACCTGCAACGAAAAACGGCGATGTTATGCCAGCAGCGGTATTATCGACGAACTGGAGAAGATCGGCGACAAGCGAATTCATTGGGAGCATATTGATCCGCGAAAATTCGTGCCCGTTGATATAGCTAACGGCAAGTCACTGAAACGCTGGGAAATTTACCAGGATGCGCTGACCGCCGACTGTTATATCAACGTGCCGATAGCCAAGCACCATGGTCTCAGCCGTTTGTCGCTCGGCTTGAAAAATGTCATGGGTGTTCTCGGTGGCAATCGTGGCCAACTGCATCAGAACCTCGGGCAGGATCTCGCCGATCTGGCGACGGTGATAAGGCCGCGGTTGACCGTTATAGACGCAACACGGATGCTCCTTCGCAATGGGCCGCAGGGCGGCCGGGTCGAGGATGTCAAGGTCGCCGACATGGTAATTGCCGGCGCCGACCCCGTTGCCGTCGATGCCTATGCCACCACCCTCTTCGGTCTGCAGCCGGAGGCAATAGACAGCACGGTTGCCGCCTATAAAATGGGGCTAGGTGAGATCGATGTGCAACGTATGCAGGTCCTGACAGTGCAGGTATGAGAAAAGGGGAAAACGGCAGATCAAAGAGCGGATCGCATTACCGGAAATGGATTTTTCTGCGTCGCTTCAGCCAAATGGTATTTCTCATCCTGTTTTTCGTATTATTTTTAAAGACCGACTATAACGGTACCGATCATCTTGATGCTGCCGTTAACCTCCTGTTTCGTCTTGATCCGTTTGTTGCCGCCTGCGTAATGTTGGGAGTGAAATCTTTTATCATTCTCCTCTTACCTGCACTTGCGGTGTTGTTGCTTACGGCTATCTTTGGCAGGGGATTTTGCGGCTGGTTCTGCCCCATGGGCACTCTTCTTGATCTGACGAGTAAAATAACGCCGGCAAAAGACCGGAAAAATCACACCTATTATCCCAATCTTCCCCTGATTATTCTGGTTTTTGCTCTTTTTGCCTCGGCATGCGGCTTTGCCATAGCCGGTTTCGTCGATCCGTTCTCTCTTCTGGTGCGCGGTATGGCCCAGGCATTCTATCCGCTATTGAACAGACTGACAGTCGGATTTTTCACCTTCACCTACCAAGAGCTTCCCGCGGTCGTCAACCAAGTCACCGAACCGGTGTACGGGGTGCTCCAAGCCTTCATTCTTCCCTCGGGACAAAAATACTTTCATCTTGCCACCCTTTCCTTGTTGATGCTCGTGGCGATCTTCCTTTTGGAAGGGCTGCAACGCCGCTTCTTTTGCCGCAATATCTGTCCGCTTGGGGCGCTGCTCGGAACCATCGGCCGCAAAGCGCTGGTCACCGGCAAGGGCGGCAACAGCGAGTGCGGTGCATGCCGCCTCTGCTGCAGCAAATGCCGTATGGGGGCCATAGATGCAGAGCGGAAAATTGCCATGGCGAATTGCAATCTTTGTTTTGAGTGTATGCAAAAATGCCCCAGGCAGATCATCGATTTTGCGGTTGTGGCTCCCTGGTCGACAAATTCCTCCACCTCTCTGTCGCGGCGACATTTTGTCGGAGCGGCCCTGGTAGGGGTTTTGCTGCCCTCGGTGAAGGGGGTTGAGATGCTGGCCAAAAATCCCGATCCTACCTTGATTCGCCCGCCCGGTGCCCGGGCGGAAAAGGAATTTCTTGCTCGGTGTGTACGTTGTGCCGAATGTATTCAGGTCTGCCTCGGGAATGCCCTGCAACCGGCTTTTCTCCAGGTCGGGTTCGATGGCATGTTCAGTCCGGTAATTGCGGCGCGGAGCGGCTATTGCGAATTTAACTGTACCCTGTGCGGCCAGGTCTGCCCCACCGGGGCGATCCGGGAATTAACGCTTTCGGAAAAGCATCGCTTAAAAATTGGTCATGCCTGGTTTGATAAAAATATCTGCCTCCCTTATGCCAAAGGGGTACCTTGCATGGTGTGCGAGGAGCATTGTCCGACCCCGGATAAGGCTATTCGTTTCAAGGAGATCGAGGTTATCAACCATGTCGGAGTGACAGTCAGGGTGCAACAACCGTATATCGTCGATGAATTGTGCATTGGCTGCGGTATTTGCGAGAATAAATGTCCCCTGCCCGGCAAGGCGGCGGTTTACATAACGAGTGCCGGTGAAGACCGCCATCCGAACGCATTCCTGCCGTCTGCCGGGGAAACACCTTACGGTGGGTAAATCGTTGCAGGTATAAATGCAGGAGCAGGCAGTGAAGCTAAAGAAATATCTCGAAAGAGTTACGGTCGGTTCGGAACTAGTGATGGCATGCAATCCGTCATGCCCGGAGTGTCGTCAGCCGGCAGGGGAGATGCACGCCTTTGGTTGTGGTTGCGAGGAATGCCCGGGATGTCGAAAAATCCTCATCGGTTGCCATTGCAATTGCCTGTCTCCCGCAGACTCGGCAAAAATCATCAAAGCCCTGCACGATCAATTCACCGACGTGACAGATGCAGCCGAGGTGGTGACGGCGGCAGGCGACGAGCCTGGCCTGGATGCATCGTATCTTATCCATGCAGCTATGCAATATTTGTACGAGAATGTGGCTGAAGCACTCAGGGCCGATCTGAATCGCGGCTTTCAGGAAAGTCATCCCGATCTGGTACCCCTGCTGCAGGATGAAACCGGCCATGGCTATTATACGGCGGAACAGCTGTCGGTGGCTTTACAGATACCGTTGATCGAGGTGCATGAAAAAATAGATGCCATGGTTGCTGCCGGCCAAGGCATCCGCTTTGGCAACCATCGACTACAGAAGGTCAATTAGCCGTGGATTGTTGCTAACGTATAGAAATTAGCAGTGGGAACCTGGAGGTTCGGTAACAATGTCAAGAGATCAAGGACACAAAGGCAAGGTAGTGTCGGCAGATGAAGCGATTGCAACCATTAAAAATGGCAACCGAATCTTTATCGGATCAGGCTGCGGGGAACCGCAACATCTCATCCATACGCTGGCAAACAACCGCAACATCAATGATATCATTATCTTCCAGATGTTGGCCCATACCCTTGCCGATTATCTCAACGAGGAGGACTTCCGCCGGCGCTTTTCCGTAAAACTCTTTTTTGTACCTATCAAAATGCAACAGGCGGCGTTTGAAGGGAAGGTCGACTATATTCCAACCTATCTTTCCCAGTTGCCGCAGCTTTTCAGAACCAGACAGATTGTTATAGATACAGTGCTTATCCAGATAAGTCCCCCGGATTGCTTTGGCATTGCCAGCCTGGGGGTTTCCGTTGATGTTACCCTGGAGGCCGTAAAAAATGCCAAGACAGTCATTGCCCAAATCAACCCGAGGATGCCCAGAACCCATGGTGATGGCTTTCTCCATGTAAGCGATATCGACTACCTGATTCCTTTTGAAGAGGAATTGATCTTTATGGATCAGGAGCCCGTCGAAAAAGAAGCTGCCGGCCGCATTGCCCAGTATGTCAAAGAGCTTGTCGATGACGGCAGTACCTTACAGGTGGGTTACGGGCATATGCCATACGCTTTGCTGCAGTATTTCGATAATAAAAACGACCTGGGGATTCATACCCACATGATTTCCGATGCCTTCATTCCCCTGATCAAGGCGGGCATTATCACCAACAAATTTAAAAACTTCATGACCGACCGGGCCGTGGCAACCTTCTGCATGGGCTCGAGAATTGCCTATGACTATATAGACAACAATATCCAGTTCTATTTCGGTACGGCCGACTGGGTGAACACACCGGGCATAATCGGTAAAAATGACAATTTCATCTCGATCAGTTCCGCACTGGAAGTCGATCTGACCGGCCAGGTATGTTCCGATTCGGTTGGTCGGCAATTCTTCAGCGGAACCGGCGACCAAGCCAATTTTATTCGTGGTGCAACTCTGTCGAAGGGGGGATTGTCAATCATCGCTCTGCCGTCAACAGCCAAAAACGGCCAGGTTTCCCGTATAGTTGCCAACCTCAGTGCCGGTGCCGGGGTGGCTACTCTGAGGGCCGATGTCAACTTTGTCGTAACCGAGTTCGGGATTGCCCAACTGAAAGGAAAAAGCGTCAGCCAGCGGGTCATCGAGCTTTGCCAGATCGCCCATCCGGATTTCCGCGCGAGCCTGATCGAAGCCGCCAAGAAAAATCATTACATTTTCAAGGATCAACTGCCGCCACTCGCCGAAGATCTGATTTTCATCGAGAAATACAAGAGCCGGACAACTCTGAAAAACGGTAAGACCCTGTCGGCTCGGCCGCTTCTGCCATCCGATGAGATAGGTTACCGTAATTTCTTTTATTCCTTAACAAAAGAAACAATTTTCATGCGATTCTTCCATTCCATCACCATCTTTTCGAGAGAGATGGCGCAGGAGCATTGGGCGAACATGGATTATCGCAAAAATATATCGCTGATCGGCACCGTTAAAAACAAAGGCAATAAAGAGATGATCGCCATTGCCACCTATGCAGAAATTGATGAAAAATGGGCGGAAGTGGCCTTCGTGGTTCGGGAAGATTTTCAGGGTCAGGGCGTTGCCGGGTATCTTTGTAAGGAACTGGAAAAAGTTGCTTCGGCCAACGGGTTTGAGGGATTTTTTGCGACCACCTTGCCGGAAAACAGATCGATGATCAATCTCTGCAAAAAACTTTATCCCGATATTAAAATAACCACCAACGCCGGCGAGGTAGATATCTGGATGAAATTTACAAATGACAATTCCTGAGCAATTCGGACCGTTAAATATGCAGACAAAAAAGATCAAGAGCATCGCCATTGTCGGTGCCGGGGCCATGGGGGCGGCATATGCCACGATGTTTTCCAATGCCGGCAGTTTTTCGCTGTATTTTCTTGCTTCCGGGGAACGATACCGGAGGTTGAAAAAGAGACCCTTAACAGTCAACGGCAGACCCTATAGTATTGACGCTATGAAGCCGGAAGAAGTCGAGAAACCGGTAGACCTTGTCCTTGTTGCCCTGAAACACCACCATCTCCCTGAAGCCCTGCAAGAAATCAAAACAGTGGTTGGTGCTGAGACGATTATCCTGTCGGTGATGAACGGCCTTGAAAGCGAACAGATAATCGGCTCGGTTTGCGGGATGGACAAGATGGTGTATGCCATTGCCGTCGGTATTGACGCCGTGCGGGAGAAAGACCATTTTTCCTTTGCCAGACCCGGCAAGATAATCTTTGGGGAAGGGCCGCAAAAAGACGAGGGTGGCCGGGTGGCCCGCCTGCAAGAGGCATTGACCCGGGCCTCGATTCCGCATGAGATGCCCGCCGATATTCAGCGCGTCATGTGGTGGAAATTCATGATTAATGTCGGAATCAACCAGGCTTCGGCGGTGTTGCGTGCACCCTATGGTGTCTTCCAGTCTTCAGCCGATGCTCTGGCCCTGATGCAGCTGTTGATGCAGGAGGTCGTTATCCTGGCCGGAAAAGTCTCCGTTGATTTGCACCGAAAAGATATGGAGGAATGGCTCTCCGTCCTCTCGACCCTAGCACCCGAAGGTAAGACCTCCATGCTTCAGGATATTGAAGCAAGAAGAAAAACCGAGGTGGAGATTTTTGCCGGCAGGGTTGTGTCGATGGGGATCGAGCATGGCGTCGCAACCCCTGTCAACCAGACCATTCTGCACATTATCAAGGTGATGGAAAAGCGGAATTAAAGGAACGCAAGGCCGGTATGTTAAGAATCTCGGCAAACTTTTTCTTCTCCCTGGCGGGAGAGAAAAACCTTTTTGTATTGTTCAACGCGAAAATCAAAGGTTGAAAAAGCAGGGTTTTCTTGCTTACGAAGTTTATACAGTCGGCTGCTGCCGATAGCCCGGTTGGCGGCATTGGAGGGAGAGGTGAGGGAAATGGTGGTGATCTCTCTCTCGCCATGGAAAAAGCTATGCACCCGAGGGGGTTCGTGGCTGATGCTCCGCAGTTTCATCCCATGACTTTGCAGTTGCCTGCGAAACAGATACTCTGGGCCGTTCTTGCTATTTCCCCCGGTAAAGATCAAGGTATCGATGGTGGGATGCAAGGTAATCTGGGCAAGGATATCACGTAATCGGATATCCTTCATCCCCAGGTCGGAGGCATCAATCTTGTCCCGACAACAGGACTCGACAATATCACAGATGCCGATTTTTTCGCGGCACAGAAAAGCCTGGCGCTGCCTAACCGCTTCTTCAGAATTGTCGTAGCGTAAAGAGAGGCTAAAAATTTTATCCAGTATCGGCCACAATAGGCCGTCGCAGCTTCCGTAACAGAAATCGACATCTTTTTCCCTGAGTTCTCCGAGCGAGAAACGCGGTGGCGGCAGGGTCCCGATGATGATCTTGCGGGCTCCTTCGGGGATGAAGATCCGGTAAGGGTGACAATGAAAAAAAATGGCTCTCTTCTCAAGTGTAGGCCGGTAACCGGCTATTTTTTTGTTGCGGTACCGGAAAACATCTCGGCAAGACTGTTGTCGATGACATAGCTACAGATTTCCTTTGCGCCCTGTCTCGAATAGCGGTGCTTTTTCTGAAGATTGTCGATCATAAAACTAATATCACTTTGAATTTTCTTGTCGTAGGTTCTGAACTGATCAAGATCAAAATCCTTTACCGCACGCCTGAAATTTTCATTCTTGAGGAACGGCTCAAGCACCTTTTCCTTGAGATTAAAGGTACATCTCTCATAAAGATGGAGATAGAGAGCGGTCTCGGTAATGGGCAATCCATCGCGTAGCATCTCCTGGGGCAAGGCTGTGGTGGTGTATGACTTCTGCACGCTGCTGCGAAAAGCCGCGGCGTTTCTCTGCTCAATCTGTAGACGGGATTCCAGCCTTCGGAAGAAATCTTCCGTGATTTCGAGGCGTTCACCGGTAAACTCGCAGTTTTCCACCGATCCGAGCTCAAAATTGACGGCAAAGATATAATTGATGATCTCCCGCGAGATCTGCTCCTCGTTATAATAGTACAGCGACTCCTTGACCTGTTGGAGAACAGTAAAGTTATACATTCTCAGGAGGGATTCGAGAAAGCCCATGGGGAGAATGTTACGATCTTCTTTGCAGTATTTGCGGAAAAATTTACCAAGCATGGACATATCGATAAGCTTATCTTCCCGAACATAGGTTGAATAAAATTCGTTGAAAAGCTTGATCGAATCTCGGCCGGAAAGCCCTTTCCACCCGTCTTTCTCCGATTCGGAAATGATACTCTGCCGCCTCTTGGCCGTGAAGTTGGCCACATCTTCTTCTTTCAGCCACTCGGGAATGTAGCCGGTAAAAATCTCCATCTTAAGAAGTTGCAGGTTGGTGTCACAATACATCTCGTACTTTTCCGGCTTGCTGATCCATTCCTCCATAGCCTCCGACTTGGTTCTCAGTCTGGTGGCAATAATCACCCTGGCGAAGTTATGGAGAACCCGGGGAAGGAAATTTTCGTCGATATGTTTGCCGAAGTTTTCTCGGTAAATATCAACTTCAGTTTGCAAATCAAGAACATAGGGGATATTGATATATTCAACCCGATCGCTGAAGGCCTGCAGATCATCGAGCAGTTTTTTATCCTCGGGATTCATCAGGGCAAAGAGCAGGGAATTTACCCTTTCTTCAATATCCTCAACCTTGTGTACCCCGTCGCTGATGATATTATGCAGTTCCATCAGCCTCTCGGTGTTGTGCGACTTGATATCCATCAGGGCATAAATGCCATTATTGGTCTTGGCATAACGGGAATAGATATAGCTGACATGTTTGCTGCCGGCGAGCATGGCGTCGAGCTTTTTCTGCAGGACCTCGTTGGTGAGGACAGTCTGGCGCAGCGGTTTATCGCCGGGATTAAAAACCGAAACACCTTCACCCAGACGCCGATTGTAGACAAAAGGACGGGCGAAGACGGATTCCAGTACCTTATAGGGATCGTGGTGTTTTTTCAGCAGTTCGTGGTAAAGGGAAACACAGATAGTGCAAGGTTCTTCAAGAAAGATCCACTCATATTTCTTTTCGGTGAACAACTGCCATTTGAACTCATCATTTTCAAAAAGGTCGTCAAAGAATTGCCGACGCACCTCTTTAGGAATGAGGAGGAGAGGATTGTCGTGGCTCGGACAAGGGACATCGAAGTAGCCCCCCAGATCGGTATCGGAGTTGCAAGCACATTTCATTTCCGATGCCAGTTCTGTTTTGCCCTCGTTTTCCAGGACCCAGGCCAGCTTTTCGGTAAGCGAATTGAGGCTGTGCACCCCTCCTACCAGATGGTCCTGTTTCAGCCGCCAAACCACTTCGTATCTGCATCCTTCCGGGGAGTTGGCATATTCTTCGAATTTGCGTAGCAGGTTGTTGAGAAAGGTTGACTTGCCGCTGCCGTGCGGACCGTCGAAGATGTAAATCTTGTTCTGTTTTGCCCCGACCTTGAAACTGTCGGTATGTCGCATCAAACGATTGGCAAAAAGGCGATCGGCAAAAAACGCCCTGTCGGCCCCGTCGACAAACAGCTTTGAACAGTCATATTTCATGAAGCCGATGGACTCTGGGTCGTCACCGTATTCGTCGATGCCATCACACACGAGGGAATCGACCATATCGGAATACACCTGGTAGACGTTGCGGATAACCCGTTGCGGATAGGCAATAACCTCATGGAGGAACTCGTTGAAGGAGAGAATCGGCGACTGGCTCAACTGTCCCCGGCAATTCTCAAGACTTCCCATGGCTTTTCTTAAATCGCGCATGCACTCACCTTCCTCATATGTTGATCAAACCTGCACCCTGGTCATTTTTTTGTCTTTCATGGTATAGCGAATTCGTCGCCATTTAATTTCCCGGGGTGGCTGTTCTTCTTTGTCGGTTTGATTCGGGTCCTTTTTCACCGGCTCGGGCTCGGAGGTGTAGAGACAGGCCTTTCCTCCCCATAAGAATTCGATACCCATAAGAGCGCCTTCGATATAATCACGGTAGAGAGGTTTGCCTTCAAAGACATGATTTATTACCAGTGCATTATCATCGTCGATAGTAACGGTAATGGATGGCGGATGGTAAAGGGAATCGGCGACCATTGCTTTATATTGCTCGGCTTTACGGGATCTTACATAGTATTCCCAGGTCATGCGCTCTTTGTTCAGCCGCCGGTCGACGACAAAAAGTCTGTGCATATCGACGAACTCCTGATCGATGAAGGCATTGATAAACATCGAGTCACAGAAATTTTCGCGAACCGAGAAAATGAACTCTTTCCCTCGATCGGTATTTTCATTATACAGTTTCCTTTCATGATGGTCGGATATCCGTCTATAATCAAATGTCATTTTCCCTTTTTCCGCCTGATCTTCAAGGAAACTGAAGAGGCGCATACCAAGAGCATACGGGTTGAGACCGACCCGCGGCATGGAGGTCACTTTGGCATTGATCACCGCATAATCCACCTCGTGTCCTCTAATTCGGTCATCTCTGAGAAAAAGATTGTCATGCCAGTAACTTGCCCAACCTTCATTGAGAATTTTGGTACGGATCTGCGGCTGGAAATAGAGAGAGGTGGCGCGAACCACTTCAATGACCGTGAGCATCCATTTGTTCTCTTCCCGGCCCAAGAACTTGGAATTTTCCATGAGAAATTGCAGGAGATCCCGCTTGCCACCCTTGTTCTGCTCCTTGGCGGCCCTTTCAAAAAGAGACTCGAACTCGGCGTGTTTTTTCTTTACGTATTCGACAAAACGTTCCTCTCCGTCCTTGGGGAATTCTCTCAATAACTTGTTATAATGTTCTATTTCGGTCACATAGGCGGCAATCGATTTTTTTTCCTTTTCCTGCAAAAAGACATCGAAATAATAATCGGTCATCGTCAGTTTTTTGCCGTTTTCGGAGAGCGAAGAGAGCAAATCGAAATAGCCCACGAGGTTGTCAATGGATCTGGCAAACTCGATAATATAGTCCACCCACCGGCCCTTTTCCGAGCGGAGTTTGGCAATGATTCGTTTATCGGCAAGGGCTTTGCCGGCAAAGTCGTAGTTCCAGGTATTGGCAAAGAAAAGATTATTTTGAAAAAAATCGATGTGGCCGATAACATGATAGAAAATCATCACGTTCAACCAATCCGGATTATTGTCGTTATAGAATGAAATCGCCGGTCGGGTGTTGATGACCGTTTCGTAAGGGTTGTTAGGATAGAGTTCGTACTGACCCTGCTCCTTTAACACCTCGACATCCTGCACCCAATAATCATACAGGGTCGGGATCATGTTTTTCGGGGACAGCTGGAGGAAATCGCGATTGGTGACAATATATTCAAGACTCTGATCCTGAAAGCGCAGGCCGGCATCACGCGCCCGTTCCTTGCACCCTTCCATAATCTTTTTGGCATGTTGGCTGACCAGTTCCATAGCACCTCACAGTGAGCATAAGCCGTAGCGCAAAGAGTGTCAGGGTCAGGAGATCAGCTCCCGAATCCCTTTGATGAGTCGCGACTCGGTGGTATCCTTGGAGATGACATCGAGGCGTAACAGGGCCTGCTTTTCCTCAAGGAGGCCGGATCTGCGTATATATTTCTCCACCTCGGTCTGCCCGGAGATGCCATAGCCGTTTTCGGCAATGGTGATGCCCACCCGGCTGGCATAGGCCAGCATCTTTTTCAATTCGGGGATGGCCTTCTCTCCTTTGGTATCCCAGTCATCTCCGTCGGTGCCGTGAAAAACATAAATGTTATTGTCACGTTCAAGGGTCTCATCCTCGACAATTTTATTGACCAGCGCATAGGCGCTGGACACCTGGGTGCCGCCGGCGACGCTTGAGTTATAATAGGTCTGGAAGTTATCGACTTCCTTGGCCTCGGTATCATGCAGGATAAATCGGGTTATCACCTGGTTTTTATACTGGTAGATGAGCCAGGAATAGATGAGCACATGCTGATTGACCACCAGTTCCGTGGGCTTACCGCCCATGGAGCCGGAATAGTCACGGACGAAAAACACCACCGCCTGGGACTCGTAGTCTTTTTCCTTGGAAAGGATGCGATACACTTTATCTTTGGGAGAAATGAGCAGCTTTCGACTGTCCACCGTTCCCTGCCCCTTGATCCGCTGCAGGGCGATGTTGGTCTGGATAATTCGCCGGAGAGTGGCTTTTTTATCAAGTATCTGCCCAAAACCTCTATTTTTATCGGTCAGATCGTAGGTGTACTTGGTGAGGGATCGCTTCTTCCCCTTATCTTTCAGATTGGGCAATTCGAACTGCTCGGTGAGAATACGCCCGAGATCGTAGGCGTTCGATTCCACATCATGGCCACCGCCATCGCCCTGGCCTGCACCGCCCTGACCTTGGCCCGGTTCCGGTCGTACCGGTTGTTCGCCGATGACCTCGCCCTCCTCACCCTCGCCGGCGCCACCCTGGCCACCCTGACCGTCGCCGCCACCTTCGCCTTCTTCATTTACCCGCACCTGGTCATGGAGCAGTTTTTCCTCGACCGTGGTTGGGACGATGACCACCTTGTCATCGCCGTCCTGGCTCGGTTTGACCATCTTACCGATCCGAATTTTCCGAGGAAAGCCATCTTTTTCCCGCTGTTTATCGCGCTCCAGCAGATAATCGAGGGACTGCACCGAGTTGAGGGCCAGGAGGTGCGGCGGAGATGCGCTGTGCAGCATTTCCGGATCATTATAGGCATAAAGGCTGCGGGTGCTTGGACGGATGATACATCTATGCTCGTCATCCAAATCAAGCAGATCCAGTTCATGACGGATCATCCGGTCTTGTTCGGGGCTCAGTCCCTGTTCCTTAAGGCTATGATAGAGGGCCCGGAGTCTGTTCTTCATTTGTTGCATCACCCTATGTGTTGGGTTAAAGAGCCATTGCTGGAGGCAGTTCAGTTCTCGTCTACCTGGGTGCAAAAATATTCAATAGTCTTCTGGGCACAGGTGGTGCAATAGCCGAGTTTATTCAGCATCGTTTCGATCATCCGATCGTAGAGTTTTTGGTTCTCCTCGTTAGTGCGGTTGGCCAGGGCTCCGATGAGGCTGCCGGAACCGGCAATATCCGATTTCAAACGGACATCGGTGACCGCCTTGACCAGTTCCAGGTTGTCCATAAAATCATAGTCGGGACGCACTGAGATTTTCTGTCCGTAAATCTTGCGGATGGAAGTCCTGAAGGAATCCTTTTGCTCGCGGGTCTTCAGGCCAAGACAGTCTTCGACCGAGTTGATATACCGCTCATCGATCTTCAGGGCCTGCAGTTCTCCGGTCTGCGGGTTCTTATATTTCCACATCTTGTCCGCCCCGAGATTCTCGGCGTCGATGCCGATGATCATATTGACGTAGTTCAGCACATCCTTTCTGATTGCCAAGGGTTCGTCCATATAGGCATTGAACATCTCGGTCATGATCCGCTCCCGGTACAGCCCTTTGGCGATTTTCATGTCATCGAGGAATTTCGCCCGGTCCTTGGCCTCCGAGACATAGTCGAGGATGACCCGCTCAAAGGCATGAAAGGCGTCATAGGCAAACATACATTTGCCTTCGTTGGTCTCCGAACTCTCCAGCATGAGCTGAATGGTGCGTCCCAAATTCCTCTGGCCGAGCCCCTTTTGTCCGAAGCGTTTGGTGATATCGTGTTCCTGACTGAGGGTGTCGATGACCTCCGACAGGGTCTTCAGACTCTTTTCTCCGGCCACCTCTCCGGCCGCAAGCTTCATCGTCTCGATGGGAGTGAGTTTTTCCGACCTGGGCAGGCGGGTGAGAACCGCCGCCACCGACGCGGCATGATTGAGGTTCGGGTCCTGATGCATGACATCGCCGGTAAGGGTGGTCTTTGATTCGTTGCCGATGGCGTAGGCGGTCAGCTCCTTCTGCAGTACATGGTTGGTGTTGTGCGAGACATAGCAGATACGGCAGCGGTCGACGATCGGTGCCTCCTCTTTCTCGGCGAGGAAACGGTTGAACTCCGAATTGTTGCTGGTGGCGACGATGAGGCTGTCGATCGGCCATTTATAACCGTCGATCTCGATACTGCGGTTTTGAATGATGCCGAGATAGACCTGCACCAGATCCTTCTTGTTTTTGTAGATCTCATCGCTGAAGTGGATGCCGCCGCCGGCTACTCTGGCAAGAGCCCCGCGCCGCAGGTCGAAGCGGTAGGGGTTGTTGGTATCGGTGATGTGCAACAAGCGCTGGATCGATTCCTCGCCCAGCAGATCGACGGCCGAGGAGGTGATCTTGTCCTTGGCCGGATATTTGCCGGTCACCGTTCCGAGACTCTCAACCAGGGGCACGGGGACGATATCGATGAATTCCAGCATATCGTCCATTTTGTCGCCGGTGAATTCTCGAATATTGTTCCAGATATAGGCGGTACAGGCGCCCAGGGGGCGATAATTGCTATACCACTTCTCCAGCATGCCTTTTTCTACACGGTAGCGTCTTGCTAAGAATTGTGCCGATTCGTCTCGTGTTTCCTGGAGATTCATGGCGAGAACCATCGGATCTTCATAGGTTTGCGATTCGATAGTGGTGATATTGCCGTAAGAACCGAGCTTATCAAGATTTTTAAAGCGGAAGGTATATTTCCGGTTGGTCGGGATCGTTAAAAACTGGCGATACAGTTTGCAGAGATATTCGACGAGAAAGGTCTTGCCGTTTCCCGGTTCACCGACCAAGACAAAGGCCATTTCGGCGGACGACCCTCCCTCGGAAGCATCCTTGATAAAGGAGACAAAGGAGTTGATTTCATCATACATGCCGACAATATGTTTTGGCCCCTTGCGGAATATCTTGAAGTCAAAGGTGCTTTTGCCATTGACCATTACTTTGTCGATCTCCCCCTCCAGCACCATGCGGCTGACACTCTGAAAGGCGTTTTCGAAAACCCGCTCCCCCTTTTTTACTGAGGTAATATGGTAATGGAGTGAATTGTTCCTTTGCTCTGCCATCGTTCCCCTCCTTGACAGGTTAGTAAGGTTGCTGCGTTGTATTGTTACTTCATTATCGGCAATTGAAAAAAAATTTCAAGGAATTCTCGACAATAATTCGCCTACAAGGAAAAAGCTCGGGTATCGGGAGTAATGTAAGCCTTGTGCCATTATACAGAAATGTATTCAACATTTTTTACATATTTCAACTTTTTTATTGACTCTTTTGTCGATGACGGCCAAACTAAGATGAGTGCAATCTGAGCTGGTCGCGATATTTTTTTATGCCTTTTACAACAGATATCTTTTGACATTCGGCGGCATGGCGCTGCAATCCGGAAAAAGGAATTGATTGATGAGAGTTCTACGTAATGCTGAAGTGTTTGCGCCACAAGCTCTGGGCAGATGCGATATCCTTCTTGGCGGGGAGAGTATTCTCGCCGTTGAGAAACATATCGAACCCGGTCGGCTCCCCGGAGTTGTCGAAGTCCTTGATGCAACAAATATGCTGGCGGTTCCTGGTTTTATCGACGGCCATCAGCATTTTACCGGTGGGGGCGGGGAGGGCGGATTTCATACCCGGACTCCCGAGATGCGGCTGTCGATGAATATTTTCGGCGGTGTCACCACGGCGGTAGGTTTGTTGGGGACCGATGCCTTGACGAGAACCGTGGAAAATTTGTATGCCAAGACTCAGGCCTTTAATGCCGAAGGAATGACTGCCTACATGCTGACCGGTTCCTACTGGCTACCCTCTCCGACCATCTGCGGCAGTGTTGCCCGTGATATTACCTATCTCGGGCCGGTGCTCGGGGTGAAGCTGGCCATGGCCGACCAGCGTGGCCCCCACTATGGAGCGCGGGAATTAGCGACACTGGCTGCCGAGGTACGGGTGGCATCGCTGGTAGCCGACAAACCGGGCATTATCACCGTGCATACGGGGGTGAATTCCGACGGTCTCGATCTCATTTTCGAGGTGGTGGAAAGGCACGCCATCCGTGCCGATAGGTTTCTGCCGACTCACATCAACCGGAAAAACTCCAAGGTTGCCGGGCAGGCCCTGGAGCTTGCCCGACGCGGGGCAACCATCGACGCCACCTGCCTGGTACGGCTCCCGGGCGACAATGACCTGCATCTGTCGGCGGCGGATTTTGTCTGCGAGGCAGACGACAACGGCCTCTTTGATCAGGTCAGTTTCAGTTCCGATGCCGGTGGCTCATTGCCCAAGTGGAACGCCGACAGGAGCCGAATCATCGGCATGGGCATCGGTACCCCCGAGTCTCTGCTGTTTGAATTGCAGCGCTTGGTGCACGACAAAGGGATGGGTCTGGAAAAGGCATTGCGGCCACTGACCACAACTCCGGCACGGATCTACGGACTTGAGAAGAAAAAAGGCCGGATTGCCGTGGAGTCCGATGCCGATCTGTTGTTGCTCGATGCCGACAGCCTCACCCTTTGGGGAGTGATTGCCAAAGGGCGGATCATGATGAGAAACGGAATACTGGAGGGAAAGGGATATTTTGAATAGCCTCACCCCGCCAGCCGCAGCGATGACTGAGGACACCATTCTCTCCGTTGAGAGCCTTTCCCTCAGTTTTCCGACCTATACCGGCTTTGTCAAGGTGCTGCACGATGTCTCTTTTACCGTCAAAAAGGGTGAGACACTGGCCATTGTCGGCGAATCCGGATCGGGGAAAACGGTCACTATGCGTCGGGTTGTGCATCTTCTGAAAAAAGTGCATACCGATGGAGGCCGGATCAGGCTGAAAAAGCGGGACGGCCACATCCAGGATATCACCACCCTCAGCAATAGTGAGGCCCGGCAGATCAGAGGGGTTGATATGTCGATGATCTTTCAGGAGCCGATGACCTCGCTCAATCCTCTGTTTACCATCGGCAACCAGCTTGCCGAAGCCCTGCTTACCCACCAGAAAGTGGCTGGAAATCAGGTTGCTGAAAAGGTCATCGCTCTGCTTGAGCTGGTGCGTATTCCCGATGCCCGGCAGAGGTTCCAGGAATATCCGCATCAGATGTCGGGCGGCATGCGCCAGCGGGTGATGACCGCCATGGCCTTGGCCTGTAATCCGCAACTGCTGATTGCCGATGAACCGACCACCGCCCTTGATGTGACTATTCAGGCGCAGATCCTCGCCCTGATCCGCTCTCTGCAACAGGAGCTGGGCATGGCCGTGGTGTTCATCACCCACGACATGGGCGTGGTGGCGGAACTAGCCGACCGGGTTGTAGTTATGTACCGGGGCCGGGTGGTCGAGGAAAGCGATGTCTACTCGCTTTTTGCCAAACCGCGCCATCCTTATACCAGAGCCTTGTTGAGAGCCATACCGGTTCTTGGCAGCATGCGGGGAAGGAAAAATCCGGCCACCTTACCGGCGCTGGAAATGGAACAGGTGCTGAACAGTGCCGAAGACCTGCCGCTGCCGGCGGAAAAGGAAATTGATACAGCCTGTTATGGCGTCCCTCCCATTCTCTCAGTGAAGGGTTTAACGACTCGGTTTGTTTCGATCAAATCATTTTTTGGCAGGCCGACCCATCTGGTCCATGCGGTCGAGGATGTCAGTTTCAATCTGTATCCGGGGGAAACCCTGGGTATCGTCGGGGAATCGGGCTGCGGTAAATCCACCACCGGTTATGCGGTCCTGGATCTGGTGCCGGCCACAGGCGAGGTGCTTTTTCAGGGAAAGAACATCAGGGCCTTGCCGGAGGCCGAGAGACAGGCCCTGCGCCGGAATATTCAATTTGTTTTTCAGGATCCTTTTGCCTCCCTCAATCCGCGTTTGACTATTGGCGACTCTATTGCCGAACCTCTGGTAGTTCACGGTATCGGCGACACGAACAGCAGGAAACAGAGGGTGGGCGAATTACTTGCCCGAGTCGGTATTCCTCCAAGTCACGCCGGTCATTATCCCCATGAATTCTCCGGCGGCCAGCGACAGCGGATTGCCATCGCCAGAGCCCTGGCTACTGCGCCCAAGGTGATTATCGCCGACGAGGCGGTATCGGCACTGGATGTCTCGATACGGGCGACAGTCCTCAACCTGATGATGGAGTTGCAGAAGGAACTGAACCTGTCGTATATTTTCATTTCCCACGATATGGCGGTGATTGAGCGGGTGAGCCACCGGGTAATGGTGATGTATCTCGGGCAGATTGTTGAGATGGGGGACCGTCGGCATATCTTTGAAAATCCCGGGCATCCCTATACGAAAAAGCTGTTGTCGGCGATCCCGGTAGCCGATCCGGTGAGAAGAACCACCTTCGGCATGCTCTCCGGAGAGATTCCCAGCCCGATCAGGGCGGTCGGCGATCCACCGGCCAAAGCACACCTCATTGAAGTTGAAGCAGGCCATTTTGTTGCGGAAATATGAGTCCCTTAGAAACGGGTTCAGTGCAGGCTGAACCGAAAAGAAAATCAACGAGGAGGAATTGCAATGAGACTGAGAAAACTGATACCGGCATGCATGGCGTTGGTATTGTCCATGACTGCCCCCGTTTATGCGGCGGGCACCAAGGACATCACCTATGCTGCTGAATCAACGGTGAAATCGCTTGATCCGCACGATACTTCCGATACCTATTCGGGAGCCATCGAAAAGGCGGTCTGCCAGGGCTTGATGGGTTTTGACAAAGACATGAAGATCATTCCGATGCTGGCGGAGAGCTACACCTTCAACGATACTGCTACCCAGTTCACCTTCAAGCTGCGCAAGGGGATCAGTTTCCATGACGGCACTCCCTTTAATGCCGAAGCGGTCAAGACCAATATCGAACGGATGATGACCGGCAAATACAAGCGCTCCAGTCTGATGAAGCCGGTAAAGGAAGTGGTAGTCGTTGATGAATCCACCATCCAGTTCAATTTGAAAGAACCTTTCGGCGCCTTCCTCAATACCATCGCCCATCCGGGTACGCTGATGATCAGCCCGAAGGCCATCGCCACCTATGGCGACGAAGTAAGCAAACATCCGGTCGGCACCGGCCCCTACATCTTCGAAGAATGGGTTCCCGGTAACTTCCTGAAAATCAAGAAGAACCCCAACTACTGGCGCGGCACGGTCAAGGTAGACACCATAACCTTCAAGCCGGTTCCGGAAAACGGTGCTCGTCTGGCCATGCTGCGGGCCGGTCAGGCTCATTATATCTTTCCGATGCCGGCAGAACTTCTGAAGGTGGCCGAGGCCGACAGCAAGATCGATGTCATCACCATGCCGTCGATCATTGCCCGTTATCTAGTCTTCAACACCCGCTATGCACCTCTTGCCGATGCCCGAGTGCGTCAGGCAATCAACTATGCCACCGACAAACAGGCGATCATCAATATCGCCATGGGCGGCGCAGCCACCGAGCTTGATTCGGTTATTCCGCCGAACCTCCAGTACTATAAAAAACAAAAACCATGGCCTTTCGATGTGGCTAAGGCTAAGGCCCTGATGAAAGAGGCCGGATACGAAAAGGGCTTTGAGGTGGTCTTCATGAGCCCGACCGTTTCCAATCGTTTGCGGGCAATGGAGATGGTGCAGCAGCAGTTGCAGCAGATCGGGATCACCGGCAAGATCGAATCGATGGATGTGGCCAGTTATTACAAGAAACTTGAAAGCCAGAAGGTTGACGATAAAGAAATCATCCCCTTCATCGGCTCCATGGGTTGGTCCGCCTCAACCGGGGATGCGGATTGGGGTACCAGGCCATTGATCGCCACCGAGGCATTTCCTCCGGCCAATGCCAACTACGGTTTCTTCTCGGATGCCAAGGTTGACGGCTTTATCGCAGCCGGCCTTGCCTCAGCCAACCCGGAAGTGCGAAAAAAAGCCTATGGAGATTTGCAGGATTATATCTGGGATAAAGCCCCCTGGGGATATCTCTACACCGATTCCTTGATCGCCGCCAAATCGAAAAAACTGAAGGGTATTTATCCCATGGCCGACGGCGCTTTCTCGGTGGAAGAAGCCGAACTCGCGGACTGATCGACGAGATAATGCTCAGTTATTTTCTCAGACGCTGTTTGAACATCATTCCGGTGCTTTTCGTGGTCTCCATCCTGGCCTTTGCCTTTGTGCATCTGCTGCCTGGGGACCCGGCCCGGATGATGGCCGGTAGCGATGCCGATCCGGCCACTATCGCCATGCTCCGCCACGAGTTGGGACTGGATCAGTCCTTGCCGGTCCAGTATCTCACCTACATGGGCAAACTGGTGAAAGGTGATCTCGGTAAGAGCCTGCGGACGAAGACCCCGGTCTTCCAGGAGATCAAACAGCGTTATCTACCGACCATGTACCTGGCGGTCTGCGGCATGGTTTGGTCGGTGGTGATCGGCGTGCTCTTTGGCGCGATCGCCGCGATCTACAGCGGCCGGTGGCAGGATTATACCGCAATGCTGTTGGCCGTCTCCGGCATTTCCATGCCCCAGTTCTGGCTGGGGCTGCTGGCCATTCAACTCTTTGCCGTGTATCTGGGCTGGGTGCCGGTGGCGGGATTTTCGGGAAAATTTTCCGAACTCATCCTGCCGTCGTTTACCCTCGGCGCCACAGTTGCGGCAATCATGGCCCGCTTTACCTTGTCGGCTTTTCTCGATGTACTGGACGAGGAATACATCTCAACCGCCAGGGCCAAAGGTCTCAGTGAAAGCACTGTGCTGTGGAAACACGCCTTCCGCAACGCCCTGATTCCGGTGGTAACAATGATCGGTCTGCAATTCGGTTTTCTGCTGGGCGGCTCGGTGGTGGTGGAAACGGTCTTCGCCTGGCCTGGGCTTGGTCGTTATATGATTGAAGCGGTGGCGGTGCGGGATTATCCGGTTCTCCAGGCTCTACTTTTTTTGTATTCATTTCATTTCGTTTTCATCAATCTTCTCGTCGATATGGTGTATGCCGTGATAAATCCGGAAATACGCTATACTTAACCCAGGCAAAGAAACGACAATGGCCCGCGAAAAGACACCATTCACCCTTTTCTGCTACAAGTTCAGACAACGAAAAACTGCGCTGGTGGCCGGAATTTTTATTGTTCTGCTGGTGCTGACTGCTCTGTTTGCGCCGCTGATTGCCCCCTATGATCCTTTCCAAACCGATTACAGTCTGTCGATGCAGGTGCCGAGCCTGACACATCCGGCTGGAACCGATATTTACGGGCGGGACATTCTCAGCCGGATTATATACGGATCGCGGATATCCCTCGCCGTGGGCCTGACTTCCGTGTTCGTCGGGGCTCTGGTCGGAGTTACCCTGGGACTTTTGAGCGGGTTTTTCGGTGGTTTTCTTGATGGTCTGATCATGCGAACTTCAGATGTTTTGTTCGCCTTTCCCGGTATTTTACTGGCAATTGCCATTGTTGCTATTCTCGGCCCCGGACTTGTCAATGTGGTGGTGGCGGTGTCGGTCTTTTCCATGCCGACCTTTGCGAGAATTGTCCGAGGCAGCACCCTCACTCTCAAAGAAAGTTTGTATGTGCGGGCGGCCAGAAGTATCGGCGCTTCCAGGAAGCGCATCATGTTCGTGCATATCCTGCCCGGAACCCTCGGCGGTGTCATCGTCTATTTTACGATGCGGATAGGTACCTCTATCATCACCGCTTCAAGTCTCAGCTTTCTTGGTTTAGGAGCCCAGCCGCCAACCCCCGAATGGGGGGCGATGCTGGCCGAGAGTCGAGACTATATCGGTGTGGCCGATCATATGTCGATTTACCCGGGTATTGCTATCTTTTTAACGGTCCTTTTCTTTAATCTCTTTGGTGACGGTTTGCGGGCGGCTCTCGATCCGAAGACCAAATGAAGCTTCAAACCAGCCCCGAAGCACCTGAAACTGGTATCCAAACTCCCAAGGCGGAAATAAATTACCTATGAAACCCCTTATTGGTATTGCCACCAACGTCGATGAGAATAGGCTCGGCATGGCGATCAATTCTCTTCCCCTGACGTATTCCACCGCCATCGAAAAAGCCGGTGGTCTTCCCTTGGTTCTCCCGTTCAGCACCGACCAGGCCCTTTTGTCCCTCATGGTGGAGAAAGTGGACGGGCTTTTGTTTCCGGGTGGAATCGATCTTGATCCAGTTTGGTACAATGAGGAGCCTGCCGCCGGCCTTGAAGAGGTGAATCGGGATCTGGATATCTTTCAATTAGCGCTTTTTCAAAATTGCCTAACACAAAAAAAACCGGTTCTCGGGATCTGTCGCGGCTGCCAAGTGATTAATACGGCTCTTGCCGGAAGTCTTTTTCAGGATATCGACAGGCAGTGGCAAAGCCCGCCCCTTCAGCATCGGGGCACTGATCATGACACCTTGCATTCCGTTACTATTACACCCGGTTCGCGGCTTTCTTTACTGTTCGGTTCAGAAATTCTCGTCAATTCACGGCATCATCAGGCAATAAAAATAACCGGCAGGGATCTGCGGGTGACGGCTGTCGCTCCGGATGGGGTCATTGAAGCAGCGGAGCACAACTATCTGCCGATTCATCTTGTGCAATGGCATCCGGAGCGGATGCTTGTTCAAAATGAGGTGATGTTGCCACTGTTTCGAGAGTTTGTCGAACAATGCAGAAAAGGACAAATTCGATTATGACTGACAAAGAATGTTGCTTGCAAAACCTGCAGAGCCTGGCTGACGCGATAGTTGCCATGTTTGGTCGCAACTGTGAGGCTTGTGTCCATGACCTCACTTCCCTGCACAGCTCATTGGTGTATATTCGGGGCGAAGTGACCCATCGCCTGCCGGGCGCTCCCGCCACCGACCTGCTCGTCAAAATGATCAATAGCCAAGCAGAAAAAGGCGACGTGCACAGTTACCGGACTATCAGCAGTGAAGGCAGGTCTTTGAAATCGACAACGACCCTTATCCGGGATGGAAAAGGGCGAGCCATCGCCGCATTTTGTATCAATTTCGACACTACTGAATTTTACAACGCCGGCCAGGCACTGCTTCCCTTCCTCCATCCCGAAATCGGTACTCCCCCCAGTGCTGAAACCTTCGCCCATTCGGCCGGTGAGACGATGGAGGCACTTTTCCATAATGCAGTCCGGGAGATAGGCAAACATCAGACGACGATGAATGTCGATGAAAAGAAGCGCCTCATTGCGGCTCTCGATGCAGATGGCCTTTTCCAGTTCAAAGGGGCGGTGGAACAGGTGGCCAAGATGATGGGCATTACCAGATTCACTGTTTATAATTATTTAAAAAGAGTTCGATCAACCAATACAACTCACAGAAAAGAGGAACACCAATGACTCGCAACGTCATCTTCACCACCCAGGCCCCAGCTGCCATCGGCCCATATTCCCAGGCCATCGCCACCAAGGATCTGCTGTTTGTCTCGGGCCAGCTACCCATCGATCCGACCACCGGAAAGATGGTTGATGGCGATATCGGGATGATGACCCAACAAATTCTTAAAAATACTTCCGCTATTGCCTTGGAGGCGGGAACCAACCTGAATAAAACCCTGAAGACTACCATTTTTCTCACCAATCTCGCCGATTTTCAGGCGGTCAACAGCGCTTACGCCAGCCATTTTCCGGAGGCTCCTCCGGCACGGAGCACGGTCCAGGTTGCCGCTTTGCCGCTCGGCTCAAACATTGAGATCGAATTTATCCTGGCAAGGTAAAAAATTCCCCAGGACAAAGGTACACACTATGAAATTTACGGTTAAAGACATCCTCGAAATGGAGGTTACCCTGGCGCTCGGTTGCACCGAACCGGTGGCTATTGCTCTGGGTGCGGCGGCTGCAGCCACCCTCCTGCCGACAAAAGAGTTCGATTCCATAGAGATCTGGATCGATCCGAATATCTACAAAAACGGCCTGGCGGTTACCATCCCCGGCTGCGGCGGCATGCAGGGCCTCGATACCGCCGCTGCCCTCGGCGCCTATGGCGGCAATCCCTCCAGAGGTCTTGAGGTGCTGGAAAGCCTCTCGAATGCCACCATCACCCAAGCCAAGGCGCTCCTTGCGGCAAACAGGGTTAAGGTCAATCTCAGGGATGAGGTTGGTCTCTATGTGCGGACAAAACTTACGGCCGGGAAAAACATCGCCGAATCACTGATCATCGATCTGCACAGCAATATCGTGAGCCTCAAGCTGAACGGCGAGGAGATCACCACCTCGCCTCTTCTTGAGCGAACACTGAAAAAGGGCGGCAGACACACCATGGCTGAGCTTGAAACATGGCTGCGCAGTCTGAACCTTGAACAGATCCTGGAACTGACGGCGGAGCTTGATGATGACGATTTGAATTTTCTTGAAGTTGGGGTTAATCATAACCTGGCCCTGGCCGAATACGGTCTGAAACACGGCAGCGGCCTGGGTATCGGTAAAGCCATCGACCGTTTGATCAAGCAGAAACTGATGGTCAACGACATGTCCAACTCGGCGCGCAGGCTCACCTCCGCCGCCGCCGATGCCCGCATGGGCGGGGCGAATCTGCCGGCGATGAGTTCCGCCGGCAGCGGCAACCATGGTCTGACCGCCATCCTGCCGATCTGGGCGATCAAGGACTTTATCAACCATGATCGCGACACCCTCCTGCGGGCCATTGGCCTCAGCCATATTATCACCGCCTATGTCAAGGCCCATACCGGCAGGTTGTCCGCCGTCTGCGGCTGTTCGGTCGCGGCCGGTGCGGGTGCGACGGCGGGAATCACCTATCTTGTCGGCGGCGATGTGCACCAGGTGGAAGGGGCGATCGGCAATATCCTCGAAGACCTGGCCGGGGTTATCTGCGACGGCGCCAAGGCCGGTTGCGCCATTAAATTGAACACTGCGGCGGGTGCTGCCGTCCAGGCCGCCCTCTTTTCCCTGCACGGGGTGAACGTCAAGGACACCGACGGCATCATCGGCAATTCAACGCAGAAGACCATTCAGAACATGGGTGCTCTCAGTCATAACGGTATGGTTCAGGCGGACAAAACCATCCTGAAGATCATGCTGGAAAAGCAGTTGAACAAGGGGAAAAAGGCGTTATGAAATGATTGATCGTTGAAATTTTGGAGATACCATCCGAGATTTCAACGATTAATCATATGCCCTATGATAAGGAGAGGGGCTAAGCGCGTCATGCAAGACAAGCCCATCTCCCCACAGGTTATTTTTTGCCGGTCTGACACCACTCGTAAGCATTTCTAAACATCTGCATCCAGGGTGAAACCGGCAACCCCTTCATCTCCTCCGGCAAATAGTGGGCCTGCCAGGGCAGAAAGACCCGTTCCGGGTGGGGCATGAGGGCCAGATGGCGACCGTCGGCGGAACAAAGCCCGGCCAGACCCTCCGGCGAACCATTGGGATTAAACGGATATTTTTCCGTCGGCTTGGCATCGTCGTCGACAAAGACCAGTGGGGCCATGTCGCCGGCTTTGACTTTGTCGAAAATCGCTCGGTCGGGGAAATGCAGAAAACCTTCGCCATGATCGACGTGGATGCCGAAGACCAGTCCCTCCATGCCCTTCAACATCACGGCCTGACTCTTTTCGACCTTGACGGTGACCCAGCGGGACTCGAAGCGTCCCGAGACATTGCGAATAAACCGCGGCTGACGATCGGCGGCAAGCCCCGGCTCGGGCACCCAACCCAGCAGGCCGAAGAGCTGGCAACCGTTGCAACTTCCAAAGGAAAAGGTGTTGGGTCGATAGTAGAACTCCTCAAACATCTTCTTCAATCGCGGGTTGAAGAGGATGGTTGACGCCCAGCCCTTGGCCGAATCCGGGACATCGGCGTAGGAAAAGCCGCCGACCGCCGCCAAGCCGCGGAAGTCGTCAAGACTTACGGTCCCGGCCAGGAGATCGTTCATGCAGACATCCCAGGGCTCAAAACCGGCTAAATAAAAGGCCGAGGTCATCTCCCGGTCCGAATTGGAGCCCTCGTCACGAAGAATCGCCACCTTCGGTTTGTCGGTGCGAAGCAGCAGTTCGGCGGGAGCCGGTTCGGGGACAAAGGGCAGATGGTAGGTCGGCCCTTTGCGGTCGTAGATGTTTACCTTTTCGGACTCGGCGCAGTCCGGATTGATCTGCAGCCGTTCCAGCTGGTAACTGGTTTCCTCCCACCAGCCGCGCAAAACGACCATCTTCTCGTCCAGGACCTTCGTGCCGTTATAGCGTATTCGTATTTGTTTGGCGTCGGTGGCGGTACCGAGATGGATAAAGGGTACACCGGCCTTGCCAAGGATCTGTTCGATTGCCGCCATATGCTGCGGGCGGCATTCAAGCACCAGGCCGAGTTCCTCGGCAAAGAGCGCCTCAAAAACCGTAGCAGCACCGGAAAGGGCGATCTCCAGGCCGCAGTTGCCGCTGAAGGCCATCTCCAGGAGGGTGGTGATCAGGCCGCCGTCGCTGCGATCATGGCCGGCACAGATGAAGTCGCAGGCTATCAGTTCCTGGACGGCAACGAAACAATTTCGCAAAAGACCCGCATCCTCCAAATCGGGACTGACATCGCCCATCTGTCCCATAACCTGCGCCAGGGCGCTGCCGCCCATCCGGCTGCGGCCGCCGCCAAGATCAAGATAGAGCAGCGGCGAGCCGGGCTTTTTAATATCCGGGGTTATAACTTTGCCGATATCGGGCACCGCCGCATAAACGGAGATCACCAACTCACGCGGCGACTTGACGGTTTCCGTGCCGACCACCGTGGCCATGGACAGACTGTCCTTGCCGCCGTCCACCGCCATGCCGACCTCTATCATCGCCTGGCCCATCGCCTTGGCCGCATCGTAGATGGCCGCGCCCTCGCCGGACAGCTTCGGTGCCCACATCCAGTTGGCGGAGCATTTGACTCGGGCCAGGTCCTCAATCGCCGCGAAGACTAGGTTGGTGAGGGACTCGCCCACCGCCATCCTCGCCCCGGCGGCCGGATCGACGAGCATCTTGATCGATTGCTCGCCGATGGCCGTGGCGATTCCCGTCTTGCCGAAATGGCTCTGGGCCACCACCGCCACGTCGCCGACCGTCAGCTGCAGGGGACCGCAGCACTGTTGCCGGGCAATGAGGCCGGTCACCGCCCGGTCGACCTTATTGGTGAGAAAACGCTTGGAGCCGACCGAGACCAGGCGCAGGACATCGTGCAGGGCTGCGGCCACGGTCAGGTCGGCAGGTAGCTTTAAGGGGGCCGCGGCAAAAGGCCTTCTTCTGTCGGCAAAGGTCTTTTGCGGGATATTGCCTAAAAGCGTCGGCAACTCAATGTCTACTGGGGTGGTGTCGTCGCTCGCATCATGGAGGACAAAGCGCAGATCGCCGGTCACCTCGCCCAGTACCTCGCAGCCGACCTTCTCGCGGTCGCAGATAGCTTTGAATTTTTCAATATTTTCCGGCTTAATCAGGAAGCCATTGCGTTCCTGGTACTCGGCCACATAGATTTCCAGCACCGACATGGTCGGATCGCCCACCCGGATATTGCGAATCTCCACCCGCCCTCCGGATTTCTCGACCAGCTCCTTGAGGACGTTGGCCGGGCCGCCGGCGCCCTGGTCATGGATAACCTCGATCAGGCTGCGGTCGCCCATCTCGTTGCAGGCGCGGATGACGCGGTTCATCTTCTGCTCCATCTCCGCATCGCCCCGCTGCACCGCATTGAAATCGAGGCTCGATTCGTTCTCCCCCTGCAGCATGCTCGAAGCCGCGCCGCCGCCGAAACCGACGCGATAGGCCGGGCCGCCCACCTGGACGATGAGCATTCCTTTCTCGACCGTCTTCTTTTCCGTCAGCCGTCCGTCGATTTGGCCGATGCCGCCGGTAAACATGATCGGTTTCAGAAAGCCCCAGCGCTCGCCGCTTTCAAGACGCATGTCAAAGGATCTGGTGAAGCCTTGAATTAGCGGCTCGCCGAACTTATTGCCGTAATCGGAGGCCCCATTGCTTGCCTCAATCTCGATATCGAGAGCGGTTGCCAGATTGTCGGGGCAGGGGAGATGCCGCTCCCAGGGCAAGGGGTAGCCGGGAATATGCAAATTGCCGACGCAATAGCCGGCGGTACCGGCGATGACAAAGGCGCCGCGGCCGGTGCCCTGGACGTCGCGAATCCGACCGCCGGTACCGGTTTCAGCGCCGGGGAAAGGTGCCACCCCGGTGGGGAAATTATGGGTCTCGGCGGTCAGCAGCGGATGGTATTTTGTCTGAACTTCGACAAAAGGCGAAGGACTGCCCGGCTCCTTGGGTACCAGGGTATTGATCCCGTAACCCTCGATCGCCGAGGAGTTGTCCTTGAAGGCAATCATCGAGCCCAGGGGGTTGGCGGTGAGGGTAGCGGTTACCAGATCGAACAGGGTCTCTTTCATCTCCTCCCCGTCAATGACCTGCTTACCTTTAAAAAAACCATGGCGGGAGTGCTCGGAATTGGCGTTGTTCAGATCCATGATCTCGACAATGGTCGGATTGCGGCCCTGGCGATTGACGAAGTAGTCGTAATACAGGTTGCGATCCCTTTCGTCCATGGAGATGCCCGGCAACTCGGTCAAACCGTCCGGACCTTTCGTTTTGAGATCGACCTCGTATACCGGTTCGGGGACGACTCCAGTCTCGAAGGTGGTGAGCGGTTCGGGATAGTGGCATTCGGTCATCCGGTCATGATGGCGATTGATGAAGGCTTGGAGATCCTCACCCTCGGGCACGAGGTAGCGGCGCGACCGCTCGACCCGGGTGACGGCGGTAAGGCCGGTCGCCTTGCAGATCGAGACCATATTCGACGACCAGGCGGTGGCGAAATTCAGCCGGGGTCCGACCTCCACCGCCCTGTTCCCCTGCGGTACCGGTACATTCTGCACTGAATCGAGAAGAAAACCGTCGGCGAGAATCAGCCGCAGGCAGGTTGTTTCCTCCGGTGAGAGGGTTCGGGCTGATTCGATATGAAAACAGTAGGCCTGGTTCGCAGCAATTTGCCTATACAGCTGTGTGACAGTCACACCCATGATTTTTTCCTTTATAATCCTTGGTCTTTGGTCTGAGAAAGTATTATTTCATAATCCCGACAGCGGGGCATAAGTAGACAAACACTAGCATTAATCAGTGAAAATTTCCGTATGAATTTATTCTTTGTTCCGCTGTCATTTTAGGTATAATAGGAAAGATTTCTTTTGAAAGATTTATCAGGACACCCGCCACACCTTACGAAATAACCCAGCCTGTGACGATATCTGCAATATCGTCGCCCTGAGTGCGAGGAATTCGTGAAAGAAGATCATCAGATAGCACCTCAGCAACAAATTTGTCGTTTGCACAAAGAGTGTGCCTCTTTGCAGAGAAAACTCGCACGCTTGCGAGAACAGCAAATACGGCAGAAACGAATTGACGATATTAACAAGCGTCTCCTGAAGCAAACCAACGAAAGGCTCCTGCAATATAATCAACAGGCGCAAGAGGAGAACATTTGCAAATCGGATTTCCTCGCCAATATGAGCCATGAAATCCGCACACCCCTGAACATCATTCTCGGCATGGCCAACCTGTTGGCGGATACCACTCTCGACAAAACCCAGAGCCAATACCTCAACAGCTTGCGGGTAACCGGTCGACAGTTGACCGAAATTCTTAACAACGTCCTGGAATTTTCGCGCATTGATGCGGGCAAGATCGCCTTTGAGCCTGAAGCCTTCAGTCTGGAAAAGATCATCAATCAGCTTGAGGCATCAATCATGCCGCTCTGTGTTCAAAAAAGACTGCAGTACTCTGTTCTTTATGACCCCTTACTGGTCATGGAACGGATAGGCGACCCTCTCAAGATCTACCAGATCCTCCTCAATCTTATCAATAACGCGGTAAAATTTACAACCACCGGTGGCATTATCCTCGGGGTACAAGAGGACAGCCAAATACCCGGGAACCTTATCCTCAGCGTCAGGGATAGCGGCATCGGCATATCCGAAGAACATCAAAAGATCATCTTCGACCGTTTCACTCAGGTTCATGATCTCTTTGCCAGACCACATAGCGGTACGGGCCTTGGTCTCGCCATCAGTCAGAAACTTACCTCGGCCATGGGCGGGTACTTAAAGGTCGAGAGTCAACTCGGGCAAGGCTCAGTCTTTACCTGTTCGCTACCGCTTCCGCCGGTAGCGACCCCGGAAAGAAATCTGGTCCGCCTTGACTCCCTCTACATTATGCCTGACAGCTTTCCGCGTCTGCGCGTTTTGGCGGTTGACGACATCAAGGAAAATATCGAAGTTATCAAAGTATATCTGAAAGATTATCCGGTATGGCTGGAGGTCGCCGGCAACGGCGAAGAAGCTCTGGAGTGTTTAGCAAAAAGCCAATTCGACCTCATTCTCATGGACATTCGTATGCCGGTCATGGACGGGATAACCGCAACCAAAGAAATCAGAAAGAGAGAAAAGCAGGGGATACTGGGCCCCCAAACCATTTTGGCGATAACCGCCCATGCCTTTCAAGAGCAAAAAAAGAAAATTCTCCAAGCCGGTTTCGACGGAGTGTTGAGCAAACCCTTTTTCAAGAGAGATCTCATCCAAACCATTTACCGATTTGTCGCCGTTGACAGGGTGGTTCTGCCGCCGGACAAGATAGGCAACAAAGCCATCGGCTTTTGTCTCGAACGCGACAAACATGATGAGATCCCCGAGGCCCTCAAAGAACTGCTCCCCGCCTTGGTCCAGACTATCAAAGATGACCTGGAGGCTATGAAAATGGCCCTGGAAAAGCATGAATATAAAACCCTGTACACTAAGGCTCATTCCCTGCAAGGTGTTGCCGGGATGTTTGGCTTCCAGGAACTGGGTTCTTTGATCTTTGACTTGTCGCAAACGGTGAAAGCCGGAAACCTCGTTGTCGCCGGCGAACTTTTTATTGCCCTCGACTTCTACCTTTCGCGGTTAAATAAACAGTAGAAAAAATCCCGCAAACAATCACGGCTCGACCGGGGCCTCGCCTTGCCGAGTGCGGTCTGCGGCCTTCTGTAACTGGTTATCTCTTGCTGAGACACATATGCTCGAGCTGCGGCCCCACCACCTTCCAGTCCACACAGGGTCTGGCAAAGCCCTTCGGTTGGGTGAGCGGGCAACCAAAGCCCGAGTCGTCAACATACACATCGCCGTAGGCCTTGGGACTGGATGTCCAAGAGTCCTGGTCGGGATTTCTATTTACCCCGTACAATTTAATGCCGTTTACCTCAAAATACTGTACGGCATCGCGCAAAAGAGAGCTGCCTTCCGAAGTGTTTGAACGCATGGTGAAAAGAATCAATTTTGCCCCATGCCGCTGCAGTTTCTTCAGCCAGGTTATTGCACCGGGAACCGGCTCTCCGATGTCCGGGTAGCGGTGATCGACCACCGTCCCATCAAAATCAACACAAATATACATTGTGACCTCCACGGGTCTTTGCAGAATCTTTTGCAGCTATAAACTAGCCCACAAGAGGAGAAGATTCTTGGATGTGAATCGGAGTTTACAATTGCAAACAACTATCAATCTATCATAGATAATCTTTTAGGCAAATGTTGTAATAATTGAGAGAACATGTCGAAACAGTTGAACTGCAAAAGGTTTTTCTGTTACTGTTTAGTAGACAAGGAGCAGGAGAATCACTATTTAATATAAATTAAAAGATATCATGGTTGTTGGAGAGACTCCAGCGGAGTTTATTGCCAATTGACCAGGCTTGATACGTCTAAAATACCTTGAGGAGGACTTCCAATGTACGAGAATGTAAACCAGATAACGATAACCCGAGCCCGGCAGGAAGCATCGACCATTTTTCTTGCCAAAGTTTTCAATTTAATGACCGTCGGTTTGGCACTTACCGGAATTATTGCCTTTTTCACCGCCAATACCGGTTTGGCCAGGATTATCATCGGTAGTCCCTTGTTTATGATTCTGATCCTGGCCGAACTGGGATTGGTCTTCTATCTCTCCGCCCGGGTCGAGAAGATTCAGGCGGCGACCGCCTCGGGGCTGTTCATCGGCTACTCGGTGCTGAATGGTCTTACCCTGTCGGTTATTTTTCTCGCCTATACCAACACCTCCATCGCCGGCACTTTTTTTATTGCGGCCGGGATGTTCGGATCCATGGCGGTGTATGGCATGGTGACGAAACGGGATCTTTCAGGCTTGGGATCCTTCCTTTTTATGGGGCTCGTCGGCATTATTATTGCGTCGATTGTTAATATCTTTCTGCAGAGTTCAAGCGTGCACTGGGCAATTTCCTTCCTGGGTGTCCTGATTTTCACCGGTCTGACCGCATACGATGTGCAAAAGATAAAAAGAATAGGCGAGGAAGGAATACTGGCCCAAGGGGATGATGTCATCCGCAAAGGCGCTGTTATGGGGGCGCTGACTCTCTATCTCGATTTTATCAACCTGTTCCTGATGCTTCTGCGCTTCTTTGGCGGCAGCAGGGATTAAGAATCGAAGCAACAGGCTGTTGTCCGGAGTTGTAATAGGCATGCGCAGATTTCGGCATGCCTATTTTAAAAGGTGAGAATATGGCAAGGTCAAAGTGCCCATCATGTGAATACCATGAATTTGAAGCCGTCCACATCACAACAAAAAACGGGCAGAAATTCTGTCTTATTCAATGTCTCGCATGTGGTACCGTCGTAGGCGCGCTCGATGAGGTAAAAATCACTAATGTAATTAAAAGCGCTGAAAAAAAACTGGCGAAATTCCTGGAAACCCTCAATCGCAAAGTAATAAACGTCTGTACCCGGAAAAACTCCTGAAATCTCCTCCGAGATTTCTATTACCTGCCCCTAATCAATATAGACCGAAAACATTCCATCCGGTATACTTTGTATATCGGAAGAGTCCTCCGATGCCCGTCTTTTCTCAATTGTTTTTGAAGGTGAAGCCGTGCAATATCCCTTTCTTTTCCAGTATAAAGTGCGGCCAAATGTATCACACAAAGATTGGAATACGTTGACCGCAGCCATTGCAACGGTGATGGTTTTTGCCGATTCCGGAACCCTTGGGCGTTGTCGCAGTGCCAGGTTTATTGCTCGCAGTCAGTGGGATATCGTTGAGTTTATGCGGGCGATGATTATTTGTCCGCACCAGGTTGATAATTTTGACGCAGCTCTCGGCAAGGTTTACCGCCAGGCCGAGTTCTTTGGAATTGCCGCCTGTTTTGACGGCTGGACAAAACATCCGCATACATAGTGACAGGTGCCGTGCCAACTCATTGATAACGGCATACAGAAAAGGCAAAAAGGAAAAAACCATGGAAGAAGATATTGGTAAAAAGCTTGTTCAGGCCCTCAAGGATCCCAATAGCATAAACAGCCAAGAGAGTATAGCTAAGGCGATGGAGTTGACCAAGGCCTACGCCGGTTCAGGATCGGCGACCCATTTCAGTACGGTAACGAAGCTCTTTTATGATCTTTTTGAAATGTTTGAAACCGGCAAGGATCCGCGGATCAAATAGTCGGGGGTGTTCGTTTGAGGTACTTGTCAAGACAGGTGATGTCTTGACATTTTTTTATGATTTTCTTTAAGTATCCAATATTTTTGTCTATATTGTCAATGTAGAGATTGCGGTCTATCTTATGTCTCTCACGGAAATGAGTCTGCATTGCCGTAGAAGTATGCGAAAAGGTGGTAAGAAGACGCGTAAGAACCACATTGTGATAAAAATTTGCCGTATGTTCCATAAGTTCTAGAGCCGAACCGTGTCGGTTTATACCGCCTGCCTGCAGCTCATTGTGCAGAAGGGGCAAACACTCAAGATAGTAGCGGTCGGCCATTTGCGAGAGAATATCAGCCGATCCGACTACTTGGCCGACAAGTTGAATTTCATGGCTATGGGATTCGAAAGTGGCAGGGTCGCTTTTAAGATCGGTATAATTGATAATGGTCGCACAGTCTCTGGGGATATCTTCTCCAAGTTTCTTGCGGTGAGAGTAGTGTTTGAGAAAGAGGATCGATCGAGCCTCGTGACCTGCCATATATTCGGTGCCTGAAAGGGCCGGATCGCCTTCTGCACGAAGCATTCCGGTATCATGAAAATAGGCGGCAAGGAGGCCTTTCAGGAGCATATCGGCAGTAATCGGTAGGTGTTTGCTGCGGTGAAGTCCGTCAAAGAGCCGGATCGTCGCCAGCACAACCATTTGGCTGTGGCGCAGGTTGTGATAGGGCAGGGTGTTTTTTTGAAAGTCGGGATGCGAGCCGGCAAAGAAGGCGGCAAGGTCGTTATGAACCTCGCGAATCAGTTGGAGGTCTGCTGTGGGACTGATGTTTCCGGCGAGAAAGAGTATTTCATCCAGGGGCGTGCCGGAGAGCCTTCCCTCAAAAAGATGGGAGATATATTTATTGTCCATGAGCCACTCTGGGGGTTCAAGTGTAATGCTGCTATTTTTTCGACATTCTAGCACTTACTTTTGGGATATGGCAAACCCTCTTGTTGACAATCGTTTTTTTTCGCTGAAATTGCCATTGAAAATGATAGTGTTGATCCTGTTCCCCAAAATTACTTTCTGGCGCAGTGCAAATTCTGAGTTGGCAAGAACAACAAAGGGACATCTGGACTTTATTTTTTTTTGCAGGTAATCTTTAACTATATCGTCGGCCGGGAAGAGGGAGCGCCAATGGTTCCCGAACCTTTGCAAGGCTTATAACAATGTTGTAAAAATCTCGCTGAATAAAATGGAAGAGACGAAAAATTCCGTTGTTATCTTGATTGTTGATGACGATGAACTGGTCCGAATGACGCTGAGTGTCCTGGTCGGTTCACTCGGTTACCACTGTCTTGTCGCCGGTGACGGTATTGAGGCAATCGCCGTATTGCGATCGACGCCCGTCGACCTTGTCCTGACGGATATTGTCATGCCGGGGATGGATGGATTGGAGCTTCTCGCTCATATCCATGAACATCACAAGGGCACAGATGTAATTGTTGCCACCGGATTCCATGCGAAGGCCAGCTATGCCGAGGTGATCAAGGCCGGAGCTATCGATTTCATCAAGAAACCCATCGACCAGGCCGAACTCGACGCCAAGCTGGCCAGGGCCATGCGTGAGCGCAATTTGGTACGCAAGCTTGAACTCCTGTCAAAACAGGATAGCTTGACCGGGATTTTAAACAGAAGGGCCTTTGACGAACATTTTTCCTATGAGATGGAACGAGCCTTTCGGCAAAAATATTCGTTGATGCTGGCCGTAATCGATATTGATAATTTCAAGGAATACAATGACAAACTCGGTCATCAGGAAGGCGATAAGGCTCTGATGAGCCTTGCCGAAATCATGAAAGAGTGTACCAGGGAGAGTGTTGATATGTGCTTTCGCCTCGGAGGTGACGAATTTGCCGTTTTACTCCCGCAAGCCACCGCCAGTCAAGGCACGGAAATCGTCCAGCGAATTCTCCTCACTTTTCTTGAGAGAAACTTCGGTGGCACCAGCCTTTCCATCGGGCTCATCTCCTGCAAACGAAATAAGCAGGTGTCGAAGGAAGAAGACGAGCAGGCGATGAAAAAGCAAGCCGACCAAGCCATGTATGATGCCAAGAAAAGCGGTAAAAATTGCGTTGTTACAAGGGCTTGAACTTCAACCTAGAATATTTTTGTGAAACGAGCGGTCCGGTTCAATCGGATATATTCCATTAAAACAGGCCAGGCAGAAATCGTCACTAGTCATTCCCGTCGCCCTTACCAACCCCTCCAGACTTAAATAATGCAGTGAGTCGAGGCCGAGATAGGAAGCGATTTCGGCAATAGTTTTATTGTTGGCGATAAGTTGGTTTGCCGACGGAAAGTCGATTCCATAATAACAGGCGTGCCTGGTCGGAGGGCAACTCACGACCATGTGAACCTCTTTGGCCCCCGCTTCCCGCAAAGCTCTCACCCGGCTTTTTCCGGTTGTGCCCCTGATTATCGAATCTTCAACGATAATGAGCCGTTTCCCTCTGAGAAAGGAACGAACCGGATTGAGTTTCACCTTGACGTTGAAATCGCGCATCGACTGGGTAGGCTGGATAAAGGTTCGACCGACGTAATGATTGCGTATTACACCCATTTCCAATGGAATACCTGAAGCCTGCGAGTACCCGAGTGCCGCATAGTTGCCGGAATCGGGGAAGGGCATGACGAAATCGGCGTCGATCTTGGCCTCGGTCGCGAGGATCTCACCCATTCGTTTCCGCGCCAGATAGACGTTTATACCGAAAATTTCCGAATCGGGACGGGCAAAGTAGACCTGTTCAAAGATACAGAAATGGCTGTTTTGTTTTGGCCAGGGGAAGATTGAGGTCATTGCCCCGTCCTTGAAAATAACAATCTCACCGGGTTCGATATCACGAATATATTCGGCCTCTATGAGATCGAGGGCGCAGGTTTCCGAGGCGATGATCCAACCGCCGTTGCCGCCGTTTTTCAATTTGCCGAGGCAAAGGGGGCGAAAGCCATCGGGATCACGCACGGCGATCATCGTATCCTGGGTCATGAGCAGGAGTGAATATGCACCTTTCAGGGCCGTGAAGGTCCGGCGGAGGGCTTCTTCCAAGCCGAGATGGGCGGAACGGGCCATGAGGTGAAGGACTACCTCGCTATCCATGGTGGTTTGGAAAATCGAACCCTGTTCTTCCATGCTGGTACGGAGCGTGATGGAATTGACAAGATTGCCGTTATGGGCGACCGCTAAGGTTGTTCCCTTATGGGTGACCAGGAGTGGCTGGGCATTGGTAATATTCGATGCTCCGGTTGTCGAATATCGCACATGACCGATGGACAGATGGCCTTTCAGGCTCTGGATGGTGCTCTCGGAAAACACCTCCGGAACCAAGCCCATGTTTTTATACATGGACACCGTGGTGCCGTTTGACGTTACAATTCCGGCGCTCTCCTGGCCGCGATGCTGCAGGGCATACAGTCCGAAGTACGTCAGTTTTGCCGAATCGTAATGATTATAAATGCCGCACACCCCGCATTCATGGGTGGGACGCCCATCTGATGATTTTTTCTTATTATTTTGTAACATCGAACGCTTATCCTTGGTTGTCTGAAAAACAGGCAGCTAGGTGCATCCTCTCTATCACCTGAAGATTGCTGTTTCTTTTCAGTAATTGCCAAAACAGGTAAAGGCACAAAGAGTGAATCCTTGTGCCTTTCTTGGGTATCCCAAAAAAAGAAATCTATAATAATTAATCCCCAAATTCAACAAGAAAGAATGGGCAGAAGGGGAAAAGCACGTATCCGGGGGAGAATAGGCACGAATTTCATTCCCCCGGCTCTCGTTCTACTCCGTGGCCAAGGCATAGAGGAGTTCGGTCAGATTGACAAGGTCGTTGAGGTCGAGTTGCTCGTTGACGGTATGCACCTTGTTCATACCGCTTGCCACAATAGCCGTCGGCAAGCCGAAACCGTTAAAAATATTAGCATCGCTGCCGCCGCCGGCGACAATGTAGCGTAGATCTTTGCCGCATGCGCCGGCAGCCTTTCTAATTCTCTGAAGGACCGGGGCATCCTCGGCAATGGTCAGCGGCGGGTAGTCATCGACGATTTCAATGGCGACGGAAGGCCTATGGTCACCGGTTGCCGGATTGCCCCGCCAGTCGGTAACAATTTTTTGGAAAACATTAAATATTTCCTCGGTATAGCGTGCCAACTTGGCGCTGGAATGGCTACGAACCTCCCCTCGGAGAACCACCCGCTCGGGGACAATATTGGTTGCCACACCTCCTTCGATCATACCGAAATTGCATGTTGATTCCTCATCCAGCCGACCCATACGGATGCTTGTCAGCGCCTGGGCGGCAAGAGCCAGCGCATTGATCCCGGCTTCCGGACAGAGGCCGGCATGGGCCGCCATTCCCTTGATTTCAACCTTTATCTTGTTGGCGGCAGGGGCGCCAATGACCACATGATTGTTGCCGGTCGAATCCAACGCGTAGCCGTACTTCGTCCGCAGTTTGCCATATTCGAGGTTTTTCGCACCGAGCAGCCCGATTTCTTCGCAGGTGGTGATCACCACCTCAAGGGTCGGATGAGCGATATTGTTGTCCTTCAGGAGGGTCAGCAGTTCAAGGACTGCGGCAATACCGGTTTTATCATCACCACCGAGAATGGTATTTCCTTTGCTGGTGAAAATATCGCCGGTTCTTACCACCTCGATCCCGGTAGCCGGTTCAACGGTGTCCATGTGGCAGGAAAAGAACAAGCCTTCCAGATCCGGTCTATTGCCGTTAAAGCGAACAATAAGGTTTCCCGATTCGGAGCCGGTGCGGGCGGCAGAATCGTCTTCATAAAGGACGTCGGCGCCGAGTTCGGTAAATGCCTGTTTCAGGTAGGCGGCGACGGCCCCTTCTCGGCGGGAAGGACTGCTTATCCGGCAAAGTTCGGTAAAAGTTGTGGCAAGCCGTTCCCGGTTGATTTCTATGGTCATAAACAATCCTTTTTTTCATTTTGCAGGAGAACGACGGCATGGCAACCGATGCCTTCCTTTCTCCCGGTGAATCCCATGCCTTCGGTGGTTGTCGCCTTGATGTTGATGACACCTGCCGCAACCCCACAGGCTCGTCCAAGTATTTCCTTCATCTGCGGAAGAAAAGTGGCCAGTCGGGGCGCCTGACAGACCAGGGTGATGTCGGCATTACCCACGTTATAGCCTCTGTCCCTGACCAGTTGAATAACCCGTTCAAGGAGGGAAATAGAATAAATTCCGGCAAACTGGGCATCGGAATCGGGGAAATGTTGGCCGATATCGCCACTTCCCAAGGCCCCGAGGAGGGCATCGCACAGGGCGTGGGTGAGAACATCGGCGTCGGAATGACCGGCGAGACCATGGCGATGCGGAACGGTGACACCGCCGAGGACAAGAGGGCGGTTTTCGGCAAAGCGATGGGCATCGTAGCCGTGTCCGATACGAAAGGTCGGTGCCGGGTTATGGCTCAAGAGTTTTTCGGCCAAATAGAGATCCTCCGGACGGGTGATTTTGATATTTGTCTCGGCCCCTTCAACGAGCCTTACCGGGATGGCCGCCCTTTCCAGAAGCGACGATTCGTCGGTGACATCGGCGTCGCCATTTATCCGGTAGGCCGCCTCCAGGAGTTCTCGCCTGACTGCTTGCGGGGTCTGGGCCTGCCACAGGTCGGTACGGTCGATGGTCTCGGCGACCCGGCCCTGGGGGCTGCCCTTTTTCAGGGTGTCTTTTACCGGCAGGGCGGCGATGGCGGCGCCGTACGCGAGGGCAGCCTCATAACATCGAGCGATCAGTTGCCCGGTGACCAGGGGTCTTGCCGCGTCATGCACCAGGACGATTTCCGTGTTGTCACCCAAGGCATCAAGGCCTGCTTTGACCGAATCCTGGCGTCTTCGCCCGCCTGGCAATATTGTCAGGTTTTTGCCCTCAAGTCCATAGTCGTAAAGAAGCGCCCGCGTATGTTCCACCATGCTGGGGGGTACGACCACGACGATGCGGGCCACATAGTCCTCGTCCCAAAAAGCACGAACGGTGCGAACAAGAATGGGGATGCCAGCAAGCAGGTGATACTGTTTCGGATGATCAAGATTCATTCGGGTGCCGAAACCGGCAGCCGGAATGATAACAGCGGCTCTGGGGGTCATGAAAAATGGGGGACAAGGCAATAAATGGTCTTATGGACAATCCTATGAAAATTGGCGATTCTCGGCAACGGAACCGACCGCAGACATGGCTTTAAAAAGGAGCGGGCTATAAGCCGAATTCTGTACCCCCGCAAAGGGGCCATGATCATTTAACTGGAATGTTGATTGCTCAACATCTCTTGCAACCTACCCGGAGATTTCGGACGGGCCGCCCTCAAACATCTCCCTATTTGGTCTTGCTCTGGGTGGGGTTTGCCGTGCCTTCCATGTCACCATGGAAGCGGTGAGCTCTTACCTCGCCGTTTCACCCTTACCTGATGGAACCAGGCGGTTTGTTTTCTGTGGCACTTTCCCCCGGTCGCCCGGCGTTCGTGTTACGAACCATCCTGCCCTGCAGAGTTCGGACTTTCCTCTCCGGCAAAAAACCGGAGCGATCATGCGCCCGCTCCAACCGGCAATGTAGTTGGAAACGGCGAAAGAAGAAAGGGAAAAATGCTGCTTAAATTTTTAGCTAGTTTTTCTCTTCCGCAGGCCGGACGAAATGAATCATCCGTTGGCAGGTCGGGCAGTCGAGGAGTTCGTCACCCCTCAACAACCGATTAAAAAGCTGCGGTGGGATGGCCATGAAACAACCTTGGCAAACACCGTCGATCACATTGACAACTGCCAAGCCTTTGCGATGTAGGCGAAGGGTGTCGTACTTACGGAGGGTCGATGCCTTGATCTTGATTGCCTGTTCGCCTCGTTGGCCGTCCTTTTCCTTTTTCCCTCTGTTGATCGCTTCGATATTGTCTCGAACCTTCTCGGTTTCTTCGGCAACAAGCTCTTTTTCGCCTTTTAATATGTTTTTTTCCTCGGTCATCTGCGCCGTCAGTTGTTCGACCGAGATCATAATGGCGACGATTTTTTCCTCGTTTTCCTTGGCGCTCTTTTTGGCATCCTCGATCTCTTTAAGAAGTGCCGTTTGCTCTCGGCCGGTCTGAACCTGCATCATCCTCGATTGGCGTTCTCGGACATGGGCCATCTTGTCGGCCATTTCACCCTCCAGGGTGCGGCCTTCTTTCTGCTCGGAGTTGATCTGTTCCTGTAGTTCATTGATGAAAGTTTCTCTTTTGGCCAGGGCGGAAATACGTTCATCAAGGCCATTTTGCTCGGCCTTGATAGCCTGGTCGATTTTATCAATTTCTAAGTCAATGGCCTGCAGTGCGACGAGTTGGGCTAAAAGTTCGTTCAAGATGATTCTCCTCTCTATGTTATTTTACTATGGGTTGTTTTTATCCAGTTTAACGAAGGGGTGACGCTCCGTTGTGGTCTCCAAGATCCTGATGTTCCATTGTTCCCGGCGACTTGCCTCTTCCAATTTTTTGACCAGGAAGGCGATTGCCGGTTTTTCGGTGCTGTAATGGCTGCCGTCGATGATGCAGAAATCGCATTCAATCGCCCAGACAGCCGTGTTGTGTTTAATTTCCGCCGAGAGATAGACCTCTGCTCCGAGAGCCCTGGCCTGCACAGCAAATTCCGAGCCGCTACCACCGCAAACGGCGACGGTCGTTATCTTTTTTGGCAGTGTTCCGGCCACCAGGACACTGTCCAGCCCCAGGACATCAAGAAGGCGTTGCAAAAATTCGTCTTTAGACAAGGGGTTCCGGTAGGAGCCAATGCGGCCGAGTCCTGCACCCGTCAAATTATCCTGCAGTGCCGGGATGAGAGGTGAATGGCTATCCAGTCCGAGTCGCTCTGCAAGAATGGCGCTAACCCCGGCCTGGGCACTGTCAAAATTGGTGTGAAAGCCGATGATGGCGATTCGGTTGGTGAGAGCTTTCTCAAGCAGCCTTCCTTCCGGAGCGGAGGTGTTGATCGCCGGCAACGGTTTGAAGATGACCGGGTGGTGGGTGATGACCGTGTTGGCCCCCAGGGCGATCGCCTCATCGAGCAGGCTATTGGTCGGATCAAGCCCGGCAAGGATTGCTGTAGCCTCCTGGTCCGGATTGCCGACCAGGAGTCCGACATTATCCCATGGCTCGGCTAGATTGAATGGTGCCAGGGTATTGAGGCTGTTGAGAATGTCCGTAACTCTTGCCGTCATAACAAATTTGCTGATGTTTGAGCGGTAAAACAAAAAAGGTACACTCCACGGGGGAATGTACCTTTTGATTCACCTCGCCGGTTCGGGCATTTCTTGCCCGGATCGGCGTGTATATGTCAGGGGTGTTATGCCTTCCCCTTGATGTATGAATAATGTCGGTTTTTTCAAGGAACTCGTTGTTTCTGGTCAGAAGCTGCAGTATGAATGGTGGGCGCAGTAGGATTCGAACCTACGACCGATCGGTTATGAGCCGATGGCTCTACCAACTGAGCTATGCGCCCGCTTCTCTGACAATAAAACGTCTTATATAAAATCACCTGAGCGACAAAGTCAATAAAAAAAGGTGGGAAGGGCGGAAAATGAGTTCAGATTCACGCCTTTCTCGGTTGAATGGAAAACCCGAATTCGTGGTTGTCAAAGAGGAAAATGTAATTATCCTAGAAAAGTAAGCCGTTGTAACCCCATTAATTTTGGTGAACCTCCTTGATGTATACGAATCTCATCCTCTTTTTGGTCGCTATCTTTCTTTTCACCATTGAGAGTGTGCCGAAAGCCCCTTGGCTGAGCAGTTGGCAGGCACTGGCCTTGCTTATTTTTTTGCTGGCAGGGTATGGTAAAATCGCCCGAAAGCTTTTTTCCAGGCAACAGGCTACTACCGCTGCGGGCTACTTTCGCACCGAAAAACAACTGGCGGTTACCGCCTTGGTCTTCTACGGCGCGACACTGTACTGTTGCGATCCGAAATATTACCTGTTGCTCCTACCCCTCGGCAACACCATGCCAGCCTTGGTTAATTTTGCCGGACTCCTGCTCTTCATCGCCTATCTGGCACTGATGTGGTCGGCCGGGCAGCACAACTATGAACGTATCTTCGCCCGAAATTACCGGCCGCTGGTTTTTATTCGCAACAATATTAAGGTCAACCTGCCCATTGTCCTGCCCTGGATCATCATTTCCCTGCTCTCTGATATTGTGGCCTTGCTGCCGCTGCCGGGACTGCAGAAGTTTGTTGCCTCGGAATGGGGCGACCTGCTGCTCTTCGCTGTTTTTCTCCTTTTCGTCGTCCTCTTTTTTCCACCTCTGGTGCGCCGGTTATGGGGTTGCCAAAAATTGCCGGCAGGATATCTGAAAGACCAGCTTGACGCTTTTTGCGCCACGCAGAATTTTTCCACCGAATTCTATCTCTGGCCGCTTTTTGAAGGACGGGTTTTGACCGCCGGGGTGGTGGGTATTATCCCCGGCCTCAGGTACATCCTCATTACTCCGGCACTTATCGAGACTCTGTCGCGCGAGGAACTCGAAGCAGTCATAGCCCATGAGATAGGTCATGTAAAAAAATACCATCTCTTACTGTATGTCTTTCTTCTCAGTGGTTTTAGCCTGCTCGCCGGAATGCTGGCCGAGCCGCTTATCTACCTCCTGTTGTCCCAGAATTTTCTCAATAAACTGATACTCGAAAGCGGCATCGCCGCGGACAGCATAGTGACCGTGGTCGGTGCAGTGCCGCTGTTTCTATTTCTGCTACTGTATTTTCGTTTTTTATTCGGATATTTTATCCGCAATTTCGAGCGGCAAGCAGACTTGTTCAGCTTGGCGGCTATCGGCAATGCACGGGCCATGGTGTCGGCGTTTGAGAAAATTGCCGTGTTGAGCGGCAATATCCGAGAGGAACGCAATTGGCACCATTTTGGTATTGGTGAGCGAATAGACTGCCTTCTGCGGGCCGAAAAAGAACCCGATTTAATTAAACGCCACAACCGCAAGGTGCGTCGCAGTCTGTTCGTCTATGTGGCAGTGCTGCTGCTCGCCGGTGTCCTGGTGCACCAGATCCCGAAGGAAGAACTGGTTTTGCGCTACCAGGAAAACTTTGCAGAGACGGCTCTTTTGCAGAAGGTGAAGCAGGAGCCGGACCGAGCCATCTGGCAGCGCCTTATCGGTGATCTTATGCTGACCCGCAAGATGGAAGAGCGGGCTCTTAGTGCTTATGAGAAGGCTTACAGCCTGGAGCCGGCCAATCCGGAAATCATGAATAACCTTGCCTGGTTGCTTCTGACTAGTGAACAATTCAGCCTCCGCGACCCGCTGAAAGCCCTGACTCTGGCGAGAACCGCAGCTACTCTGCAGCCAAAAGGCCATATTCTCGACACCCTGGCCACCGCCTACTGGGCCAATGGTCTGCTCGAAGAGGCGATTCGTACGGAACGGCAGGCGGCCTTGGCCGATGTGGCCCAGAGACGCTTTTACCAGGCACAGATCGGCAAATTCACCAACAGCACCTATGAAGAATCCGTCCGGAAGACACCATGAAACTGACCAAGTTACCGGTTGCGCTCTAACATCGTCTCGAAGATACTTCCAATGCCTCGGAGATATGGCGGATGAGCAGCGCGTCCACTCCCGGGAAAAGTCCGAGACCATGGTTGATCGCCTCAACGGCAAGGCCGTTTTCGCGCAAGCGGGTCATCCAGGAGGCCGGGCCATTGCCGACAATGTCTCGACGGTAGTGCATGCCGGCAATAAGCAACAGGGGGATGATGCAGACCTCGGCAAAACCGGCGGCCTTGATTTCGGCAGGGAGGGCTTTTGAATCGGGAAATTTTTCGAGAACCCCGACGAAGAGCCTTTCACCATATTTGCGGCGGAGGATTGTTTCCAGACAGGTGTAAGCGGTCCAGATAGGATGAGTGGTACCGTGACCGAGGAGGAGAATGGCCTTATCCGGTCTTGCGGCAATGGTTGGCCGTAAGATTTCCCCGACCTCATTGTAGTCGTCCGGGGTGGTCAGGAGAGGCATGCCCGTTGTACAGGCAATCTCCGAGTTACGGACAGTTCTTTGCAGATCGTGAAACTCGGTTCCCGGCAAGAGGTGCAGCGATTGCACGACGATCTTGCCGACACCTCGGTCGGCAAGTTGCCGCAGAGCCTCCTCGGGTTTAAGGTAGGCAGAACCCTTCTGTGGTTCTGAAACCATTTTCGAGGAATAGCTCCAGAGGATCTCTTTTTCCGGGAAATGGCTGCGGATTTTCTTGTCCAGATGGCTGTAGGTGGCAAGGGCTGTGGCGGTCGTCCCGAAGGCGGTAAGGAGAATGGGGGTGTTCATATTTTGATATTGTATCAAGATTTCCAGGGAAGAAGCAACTGGTAAAAACGGACAAGAGGTGTTTGGTGACTCATAGCATTACGGATGGTATTGCATTGCATAAGACCGGCACGGGAGACTTTGCCGCTGCCGCCCGTTCCGGAGCGCGCTGTCGTTATGGGATGTTTGCTCGGCACGGCGGGGTGAGCGGCGGAACCTATGCCTCGCTGAATATCGGGGCATATGTCGGCGACCAGCCGGAGGCTGTGGCCGCGAATCGGCAGCTGGTGCGGGAAGCCATGCAGATTCCCGCGTTGCTCTCTGCCAGGCAAGTGCACGGGCAGGGGGTGTATTGTCTGACTGAAGTTCTAAGCGAGGACCGGGAGGTTGACGGTTTTGACGCCCTGGTCACCGACATAAAAGGCGTTGGGTTGATGATCCAGCAGGCCGATTGCCAGGCCGTTCTGCTTTTTGATCCCCGGCGGGAGGTTATTGCCGCCGTGCACTGTGGCTGGCGGGGAAGCGTCCTGCAGCTGGTGCCGCAGGTGGTGGAGGTGATGGCCCGTAACTACGGGACGATTGCCGCCGACCTGCAGGCGGTCATCAGTCCCTCTCTCGGGCCTTGCTGTGCCGAATTCATCAACTTCAGGAATGAATTGCCCGCCGATTTTCAGCAATTTATGGTGCGCGACAACTATTTTGATTTCTGGCGGATTACCCGGTCGCAGCTGGGTGCTGCCGGAGTGGCGGCGGCCCATATCCGGACGACCGGTCATTGCACCTGCTGTTCCGATGATTACTTTTCTTACCGGCGGACGAGTCGGCAGGGTGGTGGGCAGACGGGACGAAACTGCTCGGTGATTGCCCTTGCAAAGACATAAGGTTAAGGCATTCTTGTTGGAATAATTGTGACTTAGGACCAGCAATGCGGATATTGATTATTGAAGACGATGCGAAAATCGCCTCTTTTCTCGAAAAAGGGCTCAAGGAGGCGGGGTTTACCGTCGATAGCCGCGGTGACGGTCAAGCGGGACTGGAGCTTGCCCTGAGCGTTTCCTACGATGCCGCCATCGTCGACCTGATGTTGCCGAAGCTGGACGGCCTCGCGGTAATCGAGACCATGCGTTCCGAGAACGTCGACACTCCGGTCTTATCCTCAGTGCCAGGCAATCGGTCGATGACCGCATTCAGGGGCTGCAGCGGGGCGGCGACGATTATATGATCAAGCCTTTTTCCTTTAGCGAGTTGCTCGCCCGGGTTCAGGCGCTCATCCGCCGCGACAAGAAAAATACCCAGCCGATGCTGTTGCGGGTGGGTGATCTTGAGATGGATCTTCTCAAACACGAAATATTTCGGGCTGGGGAAAAGATTGAATTGCCCGCCAAGGAGTACGGCCTGCTCGAATATATGATGCGCCATCCGGGTATTGTCCTATCGAAAACCGCGATCCTTGAGAGGGTCTATGATTATGCCTTCGATCCCCAGACCAATGTGGTCGACGTCCTCGTCTGCCGCTTGCGCAACAAGATCGACAAGGATTTCGAGGACAAAATGATCCATACCGTCAGGGGCATGGGCTATGTTCTTAAAGCTCGGTAAAGAGGATTGCTCCTGGCCAAGGTCGAAGAAGGCCCTGCCGGTATTTTTTCTGCTGTGGTCCGGCGGGGTGCTGCTCGCCCTTGTATACCTCTTTGCTATCCGCTCCCATCTTGAGAATATCGAGCGTGGGGAGACCGAAAGACTGCTCGATTCCTACCTGGCCATGCACCGTGCACCGGTGCATAACTCCGGCTCCTTTCTCCAGTCCGACAGCCTGTTGCGGGGTTTGGCCTTTATCCGGGTTATCCAGGGCACAGAACAACTCCTGGTGGTTGGCGATCAACTTCCGGTGCAGAGCTTTAAGGGTTTTATCGATCTGAGCCCGGAAACAACAGGGGTGTGGTTGCCGGTGGGGGTGGGCGAAGAGGCAGGGGTGCTGACCATCATCACCCGGCAATACGACAACGGCGGCATGATTCAGGCGGGCAAGGATGGGCGGGAAGGGTATGCCCTGTTCCGAAAACTGTGGCAAACCACCCTCGGAATAGTCATTTCCAGTGTCCTCCTGCTCTGGCCGCTCTCCCTCGCCTTTATCAAACAAAGCCTTGCTCCGCTGCTTCAGAGCCGAAAAATGATTGACACTCTGGTACAGCGGGCGACCACTGCCCTCCTGCCGGAGCAGGGCAACGGCCCGGAGCTTGACCGCCTGTATCGGCAGATCAACCAGTTGATAAAGCAGAACCGTAACCTGGTATCGGAGATGCAACAGTCCCTTGACAATGTTGCCCATGATCTGCGAACCCCGATGACCCGGCTCAGGTCCGTTGCCGAATATGGCTTGCAGGCCGAAGATGATCCAGAACGACTGCGGGAAGCCCTCTCTGATTGTCTTGAGGAGTCGGAGCGGGTTCTGGCCATGCTGCGAATCATGATGAGCGTGGCCGAGGCCGAATCGGGCACGATGCGTCTTGAGCTGAGCCACTGCGATTTGGCGGCAACCCTTGCGCAAGTTGTCACCCTGTATGAATATGTGGCCGAGGAACGGAAAATCAGTGTTCAGCTGTCGACGGAAAAACCGCTGTCGGCCTCGGTTGACAGCACCCGGATCGCCCAAGTTTGGGCCAATCTTCTCGATAATGCAATAAAATATGGGCGGGAAGGGGGATGGGTGAAGATTGCCGCAAGGGTCAATGGAGAACAAGCCGAAGTGATCTTCGCCGATAACGGCATGGGAATATCGGAAAATGAACAGGGTCGGATCTGGGAACGCTTGTACCGGGGAGATCGTAGCCGTTCGCAAAAGGGTCTGGGACTCGGGCTGAATTATGTGCACGCGGTGGTTGAGGCGCACGGCGGTTCGGTCAGGGTGACCAGTATCCTGCACGAGGGCAGCAGTTTCATCGTGCTCTTGCCATTGGTCAGGTGAGCACGCAGGAAAAGTCGCAAACCAATGGGGCATGGTCGGAGAGACGCACTTCCGGGACGTAAAAGGAATCGATGCGGATACCCGGACTGTGGAGAATGAAGTCTATCTGGCGCAAGGGGGCATGGCTTGGATGCGATGGGGTGTTGAAGACATTGGCGTTTTTCATGCCGGTGGCGGCAAGAAAGAGATTGAGTTCCCGGCTGCCCCAGAAGGTGTTGAAATCCCCGGCAATGATAACTTCCTTGTCGATATTGCGGGTGAGGGTGTGCAGCTGTTCCAGCTGGTTCTGGCGGTGCCGATATTTTAAAGACAGGTGGACGATGAAGATGGCAATGGCGCGCAAGTCGGTCTGGATTACCAGCCGTTTCATGCCCTGCTCGAAATAGTGAAAATGAAAGTCTTCGATGTTCTGTTTGGTCAAGAGAGCGTTGCATTGTTGCCGCAGAACCGGAGCCTTATTGGCCAGGGAACCATTGCGATACTTGTTTTCAACTATACAGTTGTAACCGAGCTGGTCGGCAATAACCTGCGCCTGGCAGAAATGTCCTGTCCGGTAAGAACCGGAATCGACCTCAACGAGGGCAACGATATCGGGATTAACGGAACCGATAAAATTGATGATCCGCTGCAGGTTGACGGTAGTATGCTTGAAAAAACCGGCAAAGGGCAGCGGCAGGTGGTAACGGTTTTGATGGCCGGTGCCGTAACGTATATTATAAAAAAGTAAGCGCATACTTGTATGATACTGATTTCCCCCCGGGGAGGCAATGGCTCAAAGTACAACTTCGTGGAAACTCATATGATAACAATTGGAACAAGAAAGAGTAAACTTGCCATGTGGCAGACCGAGATGGTGGCCGGCTCCCTGCATGAGCATGGCATGGCAACCCGGATTCATTCGCTGGAGACCATCGGCGACCGCATTCTTGACACTTCCATCGCCAAAATCGGCAGCAAGGGGGTCTTTACCGCTGAACTTGAGGAGCAATTGGCCGGTGGGGCAACCGATATCGCCGTACATAGTGCCAAGGACATGCAGTCACAGTTGCCGGAGGGCTTTGTTTTGATCGCCTTCACCGCCCGGGAAAAAGTCAATGATGTGCTGCTCGGCACCGACCTCTCGATCGATATCGCCGATGCCGGGCGACCACTGGTTGTCGGCACCTCTTCAGTGCGGAGGCGGGCTTTTCTCCGTCACTTTTATCCCCATGTGAAGATTGTCGAGATGCGCGGCAACCTGCAGACGAGAATTCGCAAGATGCAGGAGGGCCATTGCGACGCCCTGATACTCGCCTATGCCGGGGTGACGCGCATGGGGTACGACCGGATGATCATCAAGGAATTCGCCACCGAGCAGTTCGTGCCGCCTGTCGGCCAGGGCTGCATCGCCATCGAGGCGGCAAGCACCCTGGCCCCGGAGAAGATGGCCAAGATTCGCCGGTGCCTCAATAATCGAACCAGCGAGATCTGCCTTCTGGCGGAACGGGCCTTTCTGAAAAAACTTGATGGCGGCTGCAGTATTCCGGCATTCGGATATGCGGTCCTGGAGGGAGATGAACTGACCCTTGCCGCCGGCTTGGCAAGTCTTGACGGCACGAAAATCCTTCGGGTGACGGAAAAGGGCTCGGCTGAGGATCCGGTGGAATTAGGAGTCAGAGCCGGTGAAAAGATTCTGGACGGTGGCGGGCGACAGATGCTCGAAGAGATCAGATGCGCCCAGGCGCTTTAGATGGGATGAAGAAGTTCCGGTCGTCGGCAATCGACTCTTGACTTGCGGCCGTTTTCAGGATAAACATCTTTCTGTCAGGGTGTCGATACGACATTCTTGGGAATCCGGTGTGAATCCGGAACGGGCCCGCCGCTGTAACCGGGGACGAAAATCGCTCATGCCACTGATGGAAAAAATCGGGAAGGCGCGATGAGTAGGCTGAGCCGGAAGTCAGAATACCTGCCCTGACCTTTTATGCTGTTCTCCCCGTGGATCAGGGAGAAAAAGTACCATCCGTGGTGAAATCAGGGCCCCCGGACCAAATTGCATTTGGTCCGGGGGCTTTTTATTTGCCGCCGGATCGATGCTGTTCCTTAACTCTGGAGGAGTTGCAAATGGACAGGAAAGAACTGGCGTACGCGAAACAGGCACTGCTGGCAATTAAGGATTGGGATGCCTTTCAGGCGGTTATCAGAACCTGGTCGAGGGTAATGAAAGTTGGCGTTCCGGCAGCAAGATGGACAACCTGCGATAAGGAGGGCAGGTAACTCGACATAAAGAGAATTGTCGGGTGTGCCAGGGGGTTCAAAAGATTATTCGGCGCTCCAGTCCGGTCGTGCAAGAAATGGCTGGACATGCGGCGCGGATTATGATAATGGACAGAACGCTATTCTGCATCACAGGAAGTATTAAGGAGACTCTATTATCCTGTACACTCCTCTAGTGCAAGAAAAGCATAAAAACTGAATAAAATCAACAAGTCGGGGAGTGGCTCAGTCTGGTAGAGCACAGCGTTCGGGACGCTGGGGTCGGAGGTTCAAATCCTCTCTTCCCGACCATGTTTAAGGCTGAAATAATTGAATAAATTATTTCAGCCTTTTTTGTTTGTATAAGGCGGTGGGTTTGCAAAAAATCACCGGTTCATTCCACAGACAATTTTCTTCCGATATACCTGTTGGGTTTTGGTTGGTTGAAAGCCCAGGGAAGGATAGAAAAGATGGCTTTCGCGGCGCTTGGTATTGCTCCGGACTACAATCACGTCCGCATCGCACTCACCGGCCCATTCTTCGGCACATCGGACCAGGATGCGGCCAACACCTTGGCGGCGAGCATTTTCGGCAACGACAAGCCCGACGATTTCAGCACGGAATCCCGATTCCAGGACGTACGAGGCATGCGTCTGGATCCATCCTATAATCATGCCGTCGTCGTCTTCAGCGACATACACGGCGCAGTCGTCTCTCGGGAGTATTTTTGCCAGTCGCTCGCCGATTTCCGAAACATTGGCGGAATAGCCAAGTTGTACGGTTAATTCGGCAATGGCGCGGCTGTCGGGGCTTATAGCTTTGCGAGCCTTCATTTTCGTTGCCTATGGTATTGGCGACCGCTTCAACCTGGTTTTCTGGAGAAATCAGCTCAGCCGTATCAAAAAAAATGGTCCAAAGGAATGCCCGGAACGGCTTCTCAATAATCGTTTACTCTTCGGTAAAACTCGGCAGCAGGTCGAAGCCGACCAGGGGATTAAAGACCCCTGCCTGGATAAGCGCCTGGGCCTTCTGGATATCCGGAGCAAAATAACGATCCTGATCATAAAACGCTACGACCTTGCGGATCTGGGCCTTGGCACTCTCAAGGAGTGGCGAAGTTTTCAGAGGTGCACGAAAATCGACACCCTGGCAGGCGGCAAGCAGTTCGATGGCCAGGACGCCGGCGGTGTTTTCCGCCATTTCCAGCAGTCGTCTGGCGGCAAAGGTAGCCATGGAGACATGGTCTTCTTGATTGGCCGAGGTCGGCAGGCTATCGACCGATGCCGGATGGGCGAGGGACTTATTTTCGCTGGCAAGGGCTGCGGCGGTCACCTGGGCGATCATGAATCCGGAGTTGAGCCCACCCTTTTCCACAAGAAAAGGCGGCAGTTTCGACATATGGGAATCGATTAAGAGGGCTATTCTCCTCTCCGACAGGGCACCGATTTCGGCGATGGCCAGGGCCAGATTGTCGGCGGCCATGGCTATCGGTTCGCCATGGAAATTGCCGCCCGACATGATGTCGTTTTCTTTGGCAAAGACCAAGGGGTTGTCGGAAACCGCGTTGGCCTCGGTGGCGATCACTTCGGCGGTATTGCGGACCTGGGTGAGGCAGGCGCCCATCACCTGGGGTTGACAGCGCAGGGAATAGGGGTCTTGCACCGCCTCGCAGTTCTTGTGGGAGATCTCGATTTCACTGTGCGCCAGGAGCCGGCGATACATCGCCGCCACGTCGATCTGGGCCTTATGGCCGCGGACTTCGTGGATGAGCGGGTCAAAAGGCCTGCGGCTGCCCAGCGCCGCTTCAACGCACAGACTGCCGGAGACCATCGCGGCGGCAAACAGCTCTTCGGCGGCAAAGAGCCCTTCAAGGGCAAAGGCGGTGGAGGCCTGGGTGCCGTTTAAAAGCGCCAGCCCTTCCTTGGGGCCGAGGGTGATCGGGCTCAGCCCGGCACACTGCAACCCTTCCCGGCCGCTGATCGGCCTTCCCTGATACAATGCCTCACCTTCGCCGAGGAGGACGGTACTCATATGGGCAAGCGGTGCGAGGTCACCGGAAGCCCCAACCGAACCTTTTTGGGGTACACACGGATAGACCCCGGCGTTCACCAGACGGATCAGGGCTTCGATGACTTCCAGGCGGATGCCTGAGTAGCCCCTGGCCAGGCTGTTGATTTTCAAAACCATCATCAGCCGGACGGTCGATTCCGCCATCAAAGAGCCGACGCCTGCGGCGTGGGAAAGAACTATGGACCGCTGCAGATGTTCAAGTTCGTTGTCGGGTATAACGGTTTTGGCAAGCAGGCCGAAACCGGTATTGATGCCGTAGATCACCCGCCCCTGGTCGATGAGGGTTCGCACTGTCTGCACCGAAGCCCGGATCTTGGCCTTGCAGCTCTCGGCCAGACTGATCGTTACCCGATGTTTGGCAAGGAGGCGCAGTTGTGCCAGGGTCAGTTTGCCCGGTTCGATACATATCTGTGGAGTCATGTTTCCTCTTTTTTGTAAAATATCGATTATATTTGCTGTTGGTTCGCGGTTGTCTTGAGAGCGGCAGGGATTTCTACCGTTTTTCTGATTGTATAGACAAATGAAGGCCCTGGCAACGGCAATCGCCGGCAGCGGATACATGTATAGAACCGATGACAGAAGAGAGAATTTGCACTGGCAGACAGTTTCTTTATAACTATATTGAATGATTGAAACTTGTATTAAGTTGAAGGAATAAGGAGGGGATTTGTAAGAAAACCTGGAAATAGAGTGAGAAAATGTATATAGTGTCGCCCTTTTTACCCCTTGTTGACGCCGCCAAACCATCTTATCTGTATTGTTCTGGATACTGGCAGCGGATAAGCCTGCGACAACGCTGGCATACCGCCCGGGCAACATCCCGATTAACCGAGTCGTTTGAATTGTAAGCTGCCAATATAACCCCAGTTTTCCACTGGCTGTCGCCCTTTTTTATTCAATTTCAAGAGAAGATTATGTCAAAAAATTTGTATGTTGCCGGCACTGAGCCGCGCAGTGGGAAATCGGCTATTATCCTTGGTCTGATGGAACTCTTAACCCGCAATGTTAAGAAGGTACTCTTTTTTCGTCCCCTGATTGATGCCGACCATAGAGCCGGCGAGCGGGACAACACCATTAATCTCATCAAAAGCCAATTCAATCTTTGCACCAACTATGAAGAAATGTATGCCTTTACGGTAGCGGAGGCTAGCCAGCTTATTGCGATGGGCAAAAATGCCGAGTTGCATGAAGGAATACTGAGTAAATATAATGCCCTGGCTGAAAAGGCCGATTTTGTTCTCTGCGAGGGTATTGTGCGGGGCGGAGCGGCTGCTTCCTTTGATTTCGATATTAATGTGGAAATCAGCAACAACCTTGGCTGTCCGGTGCTTTTGGTGGTCGGCGCCAAAATGAAGCCGGTGGATGAACTCATTCGTTCCATCAAGGTGTACCATGAATCTCTTGGTGATCGCGGCTGCGACCTGATCGCGACCATTGTCAATCGAGTGGATCCGGCTTCAGTTGACACAGTTAAGAATCGCCTTCAGTCGGAGCAGATATCGACCAAGCAGCTGGTCTATGTCATCCCCAATAACGACAACCTCGGCAGCCCCTCCGTCGGGGAGGTGGCCAGGCTCCTCAATGCCGAAATTCTTTATGGTGAAAAGAATCTCACCCGCCATGTGCGCAGTTTCACCATTGCCGCAATGCAACTGCGTAACCTCTTGGCAAGAATAGAATACGGTGCCTTGGTTATTACCCCGGGGGATCGCTCCGACGTCATTCTTGCATGTCTTGCAGCCGTGCAGTCGAAGACCATGCCGAAAATCTCCGGCATTATGCTGACCGGCGGGCTGGTGCCCGAGGCACCTATTCAGAAGGTCATGGAGGGTTTCCCGGATACTGTGCCGATACTTGCGGTAAGCGAAAACACCTTCCAGGCGGCGATCCGCGTCGATAATATCCATGCCTTCATCACCCCGGACAACACCAAGAAAATCAACCAGGCACTGGCGGTTTTTGAAAAGTTTATCAATATGGATGAGTTGAGTGATAAGATCATCAAAACCAAAACCACCATCGTTACCCCCAAAATGTTCGAATCTCGCTTGCTGCAGCGGGCCAAGGTCAACAAGCAGCACATCGTCCTTCCGGAAGGCGAGACCGATCGTATCCTCAAGGCGGCCGAGATCCTCTTGCGGCGGGAGATCGTCGATATTACCCTGCTAGGTCGAGAGGATCGAATTCACGACCGTATCAGAAAACTTGGTGTGCATCTGGAGAAAGCAATCATCATCGACCCAAGGACCTCACCGTACTCTGACGAATATGCCGACACCTATTACCAACTGAGAAAGGATAAGGGAGTCACCCAGGATAGTGCCAGGGATATCATGGCCGACCTGAACTTTTACGGCACCATGATGATCTATAAAGGCCATGCCGACGGCATGGTCTCGGGAGCGATGCACACCACCGCCGATACCATCCGCCCCGCCTTCCAGTTTATCAAGACCAAGCCGGATTGTTCCATTGTATCCAGTGTGATGCTCATGTGCTTAAATGATCGGGTTCTTGCCTATGGCGATTGTGCAATCAATCCCGACCCCACCGCCGAACAATTGGCGGAGATTGCCATCAGTTCGGCTAAGACGGCGGCGCTCTTCGGCATTCAGCCATTGGTTGCCATGCTGTCCTATTCCTCCGGTGAATCCGGTAAGGGAGAGCAGGTCGAAAAAGTTCGCAGGGCAACGGAGATAGCCCGGAAAAAGGCAGAGACCCTGTATCCGGGTCTTGCGATTGAGGGACCGATTCAGTACGATGCGGCCGTGGATATGGAGGTTGCCAAAACCAAGATGCCGGAGAGTAAGGTGGCGGGGAGGGCTACGGTATTTATTTTCCCCGATTTGAACACCGGCAACAACACCTATAAAGCAGTGCAGAGATCGGCCGGCGCCGTTGTCGTCGGCCCCATTCTCCAGGGCCTCAGAAAACCGGTGAACGATTTGAGTCGCGGCTGTCTGGTGCCGGATATCGTCGATACCGTGGCTATCACCGCGGTGCAGGCCGCGGCCGAGAAGGGTAAATAAAAAACCATCGAGGAGCCGTTACGAAGGGGGCCTTTTTCCCCATTTTGTTACGGCTCCTTATGCCGAGTATTACCAGCGGCGTCCGTAGCCATCGTGTCGATATGAATAATGCGGCCGATGCCAATAGCCGTGGTTCCAGATCCAGCGATCACCGTACCAGAACCATCCCCCTCCCACCCAAAGGTATTCCGGTCCGGGGGCCACGACGATCTGTTCGACAATCGGCTGAGGTGGTGGGCTTCCTGCCACGCCTACAACCTCGGTGGAGCGCATCTCATTCGGTGTGTTGATCATGAAGTCGATGATCTTCTCACTCACTCCGGTATTCTTCAATTCTATAATCTCTCCGGATCTAAGGTGATAGACCGTCCGGGAGTAGCGGATTTGACTGATGACGAGGTCGTCGCTAACTCCGGCCTTCACCATTGAAATAATATCCGCCACTGCCAACGGTTGACTTTGTTCGATTCGCTGTATGGTCTGCGGCGATTGCGCTCTCAATTGCGCTTCCTGGGCTTGGTCCATGCCATGCCCGATTATACCGCCGACGACTGCACCCACCGCCGCGCCAACCAGTCCTGCCGAGCCGGAATGACGACCTGCACTGGCACTGCCGATGATCGCTCCCGTAGCCCCTCCGGCCAGGGCGCCCGAGGCCGTGTAATCCGGGCGTCCTTGGGGCGACATGCAGCCAGTGAGCGAGATCCCTACCAATGCCCATGTCAACAAATAACCATATTGTTTCATAATTTCCTCCACTGTATAAATATTACGCATACCCGGTCAACCTTTCATTCGCTAGCCGGTAAGCGCTAATTCCTGTCGATGCACATGCCATCAGATACCCATATCTGTTTCGCAACTTCCTCCTCTGTGTAAATATTACTCATACTTGAGTCTGCTAACCACTTATAGTTCTAATCTTATTAATAGCAATATCCATGCCTATTATGCTTTCGGCATCTTCATCTTGAAATACTGTCAACCCGGCCAGCGATTGAGCATCCGATAAAAATAATCCTGTGGCTTCGGCGCAAATATTGCATAAACAGCTTTCGCGCAATAGAATGGAAAACGGTGCATGAGAAAGAGTTACCGTTTACATCTGTGGTGAACTATGTAATACAAGTCAATCATCTTGATCTTTCAATCACGTCGTTCTCTTACGACCCATAAAACTACTGGTGCCGTTTAACGGCACTCCCGGGACAACTCATCATTATGACCGATTCCAAATCCATGTCGCGCCGCATTGTCCGATTATTCCTGTTGTTACTGGTCGCTATTATAATAATTACCGGTTGTTGGTGGCTATTTAATAAGTATCCTGAAAAAACAAAAGAACAAAACCGTAGGGGCGCCATGCCGCCTGTCGCAGTATCCGTTTGCGTCGTGCAAAAGCAGGATGTGGCAATGCAGCTTTCGGCCCTGGGAACGGTTACTTCCGCCAACACGGTAACAGTTCGCAGTCGGGTCGATGGCCAACTGGACAAGGTGTACTTCTCCGAAGGCGAAGGGGTTGAACAGAACCAACTGCTGGCTGAGCTGGACCCGCGACCCTATCAGGCAAGCTTGACTCAAGCGCAAGGCCAATTATTGAGGGACCAGGCCCTGCTCAAGAATGCCGAACTCGACTTGGTCCGCTATAAACAGTTGCTGGCACAGGATTCTATCGCCGCCCAGCAGGTCGATACCCAGAAAGCCGTGATCCAGCAATACCAAGGCATCGTCAAACTGGACCAAGGCTTAGTGGATAATGCCCAGCTGCAACTCGGCTACAGTCGCATTATCGCCCCGATAAGCGGTCGTGTGGGGCTGCGTCAGGTCGACCCCGGCAACATCGTGCACGCAAGCGACAGCAACGGCCTGGTCGTTATCACCCAGACCCAACCGATCAACTTGGTGTTTGCCGTGCCGGAAGGCAGCCTTGATCAGGTGCTCCAGGCCAAGGCTGCACATCCGCAACTCAAGGTGGAGGCCTGGGACCGTGACCGTTCCAAGAAACTGGCCGATGGGACCCTGCTGGCCATCGACAACCAGCTGAATACCGGCACCGGGACCGTAAACATGAAAGCCGGGTTTGCCAATGAGCCCCAGGTGCTCTTCCCCAACCAGTTCGTCAATGTCCTTGTGCAACTGGGAAAGCAGAGCGATGCCGTTACCGTGCCGACTGCGGCCGTGCAACTCGGCAAAGAAGGGAAATATGTCTATGCGGTGAATGCCGATCAGACGGTGAGCCTTACCAAGATCAGCACCGGAATTATCTCCGGACCTGACACGGTGATTACCGGTGGACTGCAACCGGGTCAGCAGGTAGTGGTCGATGGGCTGGACAAACTGCGCGACGGCGGCAAAATCGAGGTGATCGATCCCGGCGCCACCGGCAATGCCGAGAAGGGGCCACGCCCAGTGCGCGACAACAGCGGTGATACTGCAAAAAAACGTGGCAGCAGTGCAGTCAAATAGTCGCCAGGATATGCTATGAACCCTTCTCGTCTGTTTATCCAGAGGCCGGTGGCGACGACCCTGCTGATGCTCGCCCTTTTGCTGACCGGCATCGTGGCCTGGCGCATGTTACCGGTATCGGCCTTGCCGGAGGTCGACTACCCGACCATTCAGGTGGTCACCCTCTATCCCGGTGCCAGCCCGGAAGTCATTACCTCGGCGATTACCGCGCCGCTGGAACGGCAGTTCGGCCAGATGCCCAGTCTGGCCCAGATGTCTTCAAGCAGCTCCGGCGGGGCTTCGGTGATAACCCTGCAATTCGGTCTGGATTTGAGCCTGGATGTCGCCGAGCAGGAAGTCCAGGCGGCCATCAATGCCGCTAGCAATCTCCTGCCGACGGACCTGCCGGCCCCTCCGATCTACAGCAAGGTCAATCCGGCCGATACGCCCATCATTACTTTATCTGTCAGTTCAACTACCTTACCTCTCACCAAACTGGAAGATCTGGTCGACACCCGTTTGGCGCAAAAACTGTCGCAGTTGCCGGGGGTCGGTCTAGTCAGCATCAGCGGCGGCCAGCGTCCGGCGGTGCGCATCCAGACCAATCCGCGGGCTTTGGCTGCCTTGGGGCTGACCCTTGAAGACCTGCGCACCGCCATTGGCAGTGCCAACGTCAATCAACCCAAAGGCAGTTTTGACGGTCCCCGGCAGGCGTCCACTATAGACGGCAACGATCAACTCAAGTCGGCCGGGGAATATCATGACCTGATCATCGCCTACCGTTTAGGTGCACCTGTGCGGCTAGGCGATGTGGCCGATGTGATCGACTCGGCGGAAAATATCCGCTTGGCCGCCTGGGCCGGCAGCACACCTTCGGTTATTCTCAATGTCCAGCGCCAGCCGGGGGCCAACGTGATCCAAGTCACCGACCGCATTACGGCACTGTTGCCGCAACTGAAAGCGGCTCTGCCCGGAGCCGTAGATGTTACGGTACTCAGCGATCGGACCGTCACTATCCGCGCCTCCGTCGAGGATGTCGAATTCGAATTGACCCTTGCGGTGGTGCTGGTGGTGATGGTTATTTTTGTCTTTCTCCGCAGTCTGTCGGCAACGGTTATCCCCGCTGTAGCTGTACCGCTTTCGCTGGTCGGTACCTTCGGCGTCATGTATCTGATGGGTTTTTCCATCAATAACCTGACCTTGATGGCCTTGACCATTGCCACCGGTTTTGTGGTTGACGATGCAATAGTGATGATCGAGAACATTGCCCGCTATATCGAAGAAGGCGAGGAACCACTGGCGGCGGCGATCAAAGGCTCCAAGCAGATCGGCTTCACCATCATTTCACTCACTGTTTCGCTGATTGCCGTACTCATTCCGCTCCTCTTTATGGGTGACGTCATCGGCCGGTTGTTCCGGGAATTTGCGGTCACCCTGGCCGTATCCATTCTTATTTCGGCGTTCATCTCGCTGACGCTTACGCCGATGATGTGCGCCCGACTGCTGAGGCATGTGCCGGAAGAAAGGCAAGGGCGTTTTTACCATGCGGCCGGCCGCGTTATCGATCGCCTGATTGTCCTCTATGGCCGAATACTTACCCGGGTACTCAACCATCAACGGCTGACTTTGCTGGTGGCAATCGGCACCCTGGCGCTCACTGCATGGCTCTATCTCGTTGTTCCTAAAGGGTTTTTCCCCTTACAGGATACCAACGCCATCCAGGGGATAAGCGAGGCAACACAGTCAATCTCCTTTGCCGCCATGGCCGTGCAACAGGAAAAATTAGCGAAAAAACTGCTTGAAGATCCGGCGGTGGACAGCCTCTCTTCATTTATCGGTGTGGATGGTAATAATAGTTCACTCAACAGCGGTCGATTGTTGATCACCCTGAAGCCGAAAGCGTCGCGTGCCGATATCCGCACCGTGCTGGCTCGTCTGCAAAAACGGGCAGGCGAAGAACCGGGGTTGTCGCTGTATCTGCAACCGGTACAGGATTTGACCATCGATTCCCGCCTCAGCCGCACCCAATACCAATTTACTCTACAAGCCACCAACCCCGATGAGTTGACCGCCTGGGTACCGAAGCTAGTGGAACACCTGCAACAACTGCCGCAATTGGCCGATGTGACCAGCGATCTGCAGGATAAAGGTCTGCAGGCCTATGTCAACATCAATCGCGATGCCGCCGCCCGCCTCGGCATCACCATTGCCGCCATCGACAATGCCCTGTACGATGCCTTCGGCCAACGGCTGATTTCCACAATTTTCACCCAGACCAACCAGTACCGGGTGGTGCTGGAAGTGGCACCGGAATTTCAGCAAAATCTCCTGTCGCTAAAAGAAATTTATCTGCCGACAACCAGCGGAATTCCGGTGCCGCTCGATGCGGTGGCCAGTGTCGAGCAGCGCAGCACCGCACTCACCATCAATCATCTGGGGCAGTTTCCAACCGCTACGGTGTCCTTTAACGTGGCCCCGAAGGCTTCGTTGGGGGAAGCAGTCGATGCCATTCACCAGGCCGAACGGGAAATTTCCCTGCCCGCCAGTCTGGATGCCCGTTTCCAGGGAGCCGCCCTGGCATTTAAGGCCTCGCTCAGCAATACTTTGTGGCTGATCCTTGCGGCCATTGTCACCATGTATATCGTCCTCGGGGTACTGTACGAGAGTTACATCCACCCGGTGACCATTCTCTCGACACTGCCGTCGGCGGGTATCGGAGCATTACTGGCCCTGCAGCTGTCCAACACCGACCTCAGCGTCATAGCCATCATCGGCATCATCCTGCTCATCGGTATCGTCAAAAAAAACGCCATCATGATGATCGATTTTGCTCTCGATGCGGAGCGTGAACAGGGCATGAACCCACGAGAAGCCATCTATCAAGCCTGCCTCCTGCGTTTTCGACCGATCCTGATGACAACCTTGGCAGCCCTCTTAGGTGCACTGCCACTGATGCTGGGTGGCGGCATGGGTTCGGAGCTCCGTGAGCCGCTGGGCATTACCATGGTGGGAGGGCTGTTGTTCAGCCAGGTCTTAACCCTGTTCACTACGCCGGTGATTTACCTGGCCTTTGACCGGTTGGCCCGTCGTTTCTCCGGGAAACCTTTGTCAGTGGTAGAGCGGGCGCAACAATGAATCTGTCGACGCCTTTCATCCATCGTCCGGTGGCAACCACCCTGCTGACCCTGGCAATTCTCCTCGCCGGACTCCTGGCTTTCAAGCTCCTCCCGGTGTCGCCCTTGCCGCAGGTGGACTTTCCCACCGTATCGGTATCCGCCGGTCTGCCCGGCGCCAGTCCCGAGACCATGGCGGCCACCGTGGCGACACCGCTCGAGCGGGCGCTGGGACGGATCGCCGGAGTCAATCAGATCACCTCCTCAAGCAGCCTGGGTTCGACCCGCGTGACCTTGCAGTTTGATCTGGATCGTGACATCAACGGCGCTGCCCGGGATGTGCAGGCCGCCATTAATGCCGCCCGTTCGCTCTTGCCCTCCGGGATGCCCTCCAATCCCTCGTATCGCAAAGTCAATCCGGCCGATGCACCGATTATGATCATAGCCTTGACCTCCGACGCGCTGACCCGTGGCCAGATGTTTGACGTTGCCGACACCATATTGGGACAGAAATTGTCCCGGGTAAAGGGTATCGGCAATATTAACGTCGGCGGGGGATCGCAACCGGCTGTGCGGGTGGAACTCAATCCGATGCAACTCAACCAGTATGGAATCGGTCTGGAAACCGTACGTGCCGCTCTCGCCGCCAGCAATGCCAATCGCCCGAAGGGTTTCCTCGAAAACGAGCAGCAGCACTGGCAACTGCAGGCCAACGATCAGGCCCGTAAGGCCAGTGACTATCAATCCTTGATCGTCAGTTATAAAAACGGTGCAGCGGTTCGGTTAACCGATGTTGCCGAGGTCAACGATTCGGTGCTCGACCTTCGCAATGCCGGTTTGGTAGGCCGGCAACCGGCGGTCATGCTTGTTCTCTTTCGTCAGCCGGGGGCTAATATTATCGAGACCGTGGATGGGGTGAAAGCCCTCATCCCCGAGCTGCAGGCTGCCATCCCGGCTGCCATCAAAATCAATGTGGTGCTTGATCGCAGCCCGACCATTCGTGCGTCTCTACGGGAGGTAGAACGTTCGCTGGCCATCTCCACCGTTCTGGTGATCCTGGTGGTTTTCGTATTCCTCCGCAACGGCAGGGCTACCGCCATTCCCGCCATTACCGTGCCGGTATCGCTGGTGGGCACCTTTGCCGTAATGTTTTTAGCCGGTTTCTCCCTCAATAATCTGAGCCTCATGGCCCTGACCATTGCCACGGGTTTTGTGGTGGATGATACCATCGTCGTCCTGGAGAATATCTCGCGGCATATCGAAAACGGCATGAAGCCGATGCAAGCCGCCCTGCAAGGCGCTCGGGAAGTCGGTTTTACCGTTCTGTCGATGAGCACCTCGCTGATTGCAGTGTTCATTCCCATCCTCTTTATGGGCGGAATTATTGGTCGCCTGTTTCGTGAATTTGCCGTCACCCTGTCCGTTGCCATCCTCATATCGCTAGTGGTATCGCTCACCACTACGCCGATGCTTTGCGCCCGCTGGCTGAAGGCCCGGGAGGAAAAACCGCCCGGCTGGCTATTCTCTGCCAGTGAAAAGGGATTTGCTTTGATGCTTGGTGGTTACCGTCGTTCGCTCGGCTGGGCGCTGCGGCATGGCTGGCTGCTCCTGGCAATCCTTACGGCGACCATTGCCCTCAACGTCTATCTGTATGTCGTAGTTCCCAAGGGTTTTTTCCCGCAACAGGATACCGGTCGTCTCACCGGAATGATCCGCGCCGACCAGAGCATCTCCTTCCAAGCCATGCAACAAAAGCTGCAGCGCTTCATCGAGCTGGTCGGCAAGGACCCGGCGGTGGACCAGGCCATGGGTTTTACCGGTGGTGGACAGCGCAATACCGCCAACATGTTCATCACCCTTAAACCCTTGACGGAAAGGAAGGACAGCGCCGATCAAGTGATTTCAAGGTTGCGTCGAACTCTCTCGGGGGAGGCTGGTGCCACCCTCTTTTTACAGGCCGTTCAGGACATTAATATCGGCGGCAGGGCCAGTGCCGCCCAATACCAGTACACCCTGCAGGGCGCCGACCTGAGCGAGCTTCGCGCATGGGCACCGAAAGTGCAGCAGGTGTTGACGGAGTTGCCGATGCTGGCCGACGTCAACACCGACCAGGAGGTCAAGGGTCTGCAAACCCTGCTGGTTTTTGATCGCGAGGCCATGGCCCGCCTGGGGCTGACCCAGCAGCAAGTTGACGCTGTGCTGAACGATGCCTTTGGTCAACGGCAGGTCTCCACCATTTACAATGCGCTTAACCAGTACCGCGTTGTTATGGAAGTGGCGCCCCGGTACTGGCAAGATCCGCAGTCACTGCACGCTATCTATCTGCAGACACCGAGCGGCAAACCCACACCCCTGTCGGAATTCGCCAAGTGGGGTTCTACCAACACCCCCTTGTCGGTGAACCACCAGGGTCAGTTTGCCGCCACCACCGTATCATTTAATCTGCCGCCCACCGTATCCTTGTCGGAGGCCACCGGTGCCATCAATACCGCCCTACAATCCATCGGCCTGCCCAGTTCCATCCAAGGCAGTTTCCAGGGCAGGGCCAAGACCTTCCAGGATTCGCTGAAAACCCAACCTATGCTGATTCTCGCCGCTGTGGTGGCGGTGTATATCGTCCTGGGTATTTTGTATGAAAGTGCAATCCACCCGATTACCATCCTCTCCACCTTGCCCTCCGCCGGAGTGGGTGCTCTTTTGGCTCTGCTGCTCTGCGGCAGCGAATTCAACGTCATCGCCCTGATCGGCGTGCTGCTGCTCATCGGAATCGTCAAGAAGAACGCAATTATGATGATCGATTTTGCCATCACCCTTGAACGTGAGCAGGGGTTGCTCCCGGAACAGGCCATCTTCCAGGCCTGCCTGCTCCGTTTCCGGCCGATCATGATGACCACCATGGCAGCGCTATTCGGCGCCTTGCCTCTGGCCTTGGGGCATGGTGACGGGGCCGAGATGCGCACCCCTTTGGGTATTTCGATTGTCGGCGGCTTAGTCGTCAGCCAGCTTCTGACGCTCTACACCACCCCCATCGTCTACCTGCTTCTCGACCGATTTCGTTTGTGGTGCCTGAAAGGGCGTAACGCCAGGCGCATTGCCCTGGCTTCTGGAGATTGAATGAACGGCATGCAAAAAAAAATGACGCGAGCATCACTTATAGTTTTTCTTGTCGGCCTTCTGCTGGCGAGCTGTGCGGTAGGGCCGGAGTACCAAAGGCCGCAAATGGATCTTCCGACGGATTACAAGGAGAGCGGCCGATGGAAAACCGCCCAGCCTGAGGACGAAAGCCCTCGCGGCCCCTGGTGGACCATCTTTGCCGATAAAGACCTTGACCGGCTGATGGAAATACTCGATCGGCAAAACTTCTCCATTGAGCAGGCAGAAGCACAATTTAGGCAGAGCCAGGCCTTGCTGCGTGAGGCCAGAGCCGGCCTCAGCCCGACGCTTTCGCCGACGGCATCGGCAACCCATGGGGTATCGACTCCAGGTGCTAATATCGGCAACCAATACTCTTTAGGGGTAAGCGCCGGCTGGGAAATGGATATCTGGGGCAGTGTCCGCAGGGCTATTGAGGCCGGTGAAGCCAAACAGGCAGCCAGCGCCTCCCAGATAGCGGCCGTTCGTCTCAGCAGTCAGGGGCAGCTGGCCGGTGCCTACCTGCAGCTGAGGGTTGCGGACAGGCAATTGGAACAGTTGCAAGCCAGTGAAGAGACCCTGCGGCAAACCCTGACAATCACAGGGAATCAGTACGCCGCCGGCATAGTTTCCCAGGCAAGCGTCGCTCTGGCGGAGAGTCAGCTGAAGGCCGCCCAGGCGCAACGCCTGCAGAAGCAACTCGGCCGCGAGCAGTTGGAGCACGGGATTGCCGTGGCGCTCGGACTAACTCCAGCCGATTTTTCTCTACCGCCAACCACGTCGATACCGCGTCTCCCGCAGATCCCCGCGGGTCTGCCTTCAACGCTTTTGCAACGAAGGCCCGACATTGCCGTTGCCGAACGGAATATGGCAGGGGCCAACGCCCAGATTGGTGTGGCTACCGCGGCATACTTTCCCGTCTTGACGCTGTCCGCCAGTGGCGGTTATCGGAGCACCACCCTTCTCGACTGGATCAATGTCCCCAACCGCATATGGTCTCTCGGTCCCCAGTTGGCCGGCACGTTCTTTGACGGCGGCCTGCGCAGCGCCAAAACAGACGAGGCGATTGCCGTCTATGATGCGAGTGTTGCGAGCTATCGTCAGACCGTGCTGAATGCCCTGCAGGCGGTCGAGGACAACCTCTCAGCCCAGTATTTGCTGGCTCAGGAAGCCGATGCACAGCAGGCGGCAGTAGATGCGGCGATACGCGCCGAGAATATCACCCTCAATCAATATCGGGCCGGCACCGTCGGCTATCTCGGGGTGCTGGCTGCGCAAAACACCCGTATTCTTGCCGAGAGCACCCTGTGGAATATTAAAAACAATCAATATACCAGCAGCATAGCCTTGATCAATGCCGTCGGGGGGAGCTGGTGATAATGTGGGAGGCGGTGATACCGGATTACCGGCAGTCAGCTGTCACTTCAGTTTCCCCGCCTTTTTATTAGCCACCAGTTCCCGCAGATACTTGAGCCAGGTTTCCATGCCGTCGCCGGTTTTCGATGAGAGGCTCATGGTTCTCAGTTGCGGATTGAGCCGTAGGGCATCGCCGACCGCCTCCGGGACGGGGAAGTCAAAGTAGGGCAGGAGGTCGGTTTTGGTCACCAGAAAGGTGTGTGAGCTGGTGAAGGCTTTGGGGTACTTCGCCGGTTTATCCGGTCCTTCCGGTACGGAAACCAGCACCACCCGCTCATGTTCGCCAAGATCGAAGGTTGCTGGGCAAACCAGATTTCCGACGTTTTCGATGAAGAGCAGATCAATGTTCTCTCCGCCCGGTTCCTTCTGCAGCCGATGAAAGCCCTTATGGGTCATGGCCGCGTCGAGATGGCAGGCGCCACCGGTGGTGAGCTGGATCACCGGCACCCCTTTGGCTCGGATGCGCAGGGCATCGCGCTCGGTCTCGATATCGCCCTCGATGACGCCGATACGGATCTCACCTTTCAGGGCATCAATGGTCTGCTCAAGCAAGGTGGTTTTGCCCGAGCCGGGGCTACTGATCAGGTTGAGGGCGACTGCGCCGACCTCGTTGAAGTGTTCCCGGTTGGCCTTGGCCAGGGCGTCGTTGGCGGCAAAAAGGCTGGCATGAACGTCCACCGTCTTGCTATGGCTATGACCGCTCTTATGCGAGTGATCATGACGATGATCGTGATCATGATCGTGGCTGTGGTCGGAAGGGCTGGGGCAGCCGCAGGTATCACACATGTTGTAACCTCATCTTATTGATATGATATTGGTAATCGCACCGTCATAACGACGCATATGCCTTTGGGGGTGTTCTCCGCGTTTCATTCCATTTCCACTTGCAGGAGTATGAGATCGTCGCCACCTTCCGGGAAAAGAGTGAGTTCCTGGCAAGCCGGGCAACAGTCAGGTCTCGGGCCGGCGGTGACGATAACCTTGCCGCATCCGGTACAGGTATAACGAACCGTGGGTATGTCGATAAGCAGTTCGGCACCGCGAAGCAGTTCTTCCTCGGAAGAAATGATATCAAAACCGAAGCGGAAAGAATCGACAACAACTCCACAGAGCGGTCCGATTTCCATGGTTACGCGGAGGATCTTCGTCGCCTGGTTCTCAGCGGCAAGCTCTTTTAACTGTTGAACCAGGTTCTGGACTAAAGAAATTTCATGCATGATCAGAGACCTGGCGGAGTTTTCCGGACAACCTGGACGCCGAGTTCCGCTAGACGCGTCAGGATCATTTCCGCGACTTCCACCTTACGGCTGGCAACCACCTCGGAGAGTTCCACGGAGTCTCCGAGATCTTTCGGGATTACCGTATAGAACTCGACATGTTCGGGGGCCCGGTCACGCAGCTTCGAGACCTCGAGAATTTCAAGAAAACCAAGCTGATGCGGCGACATGCGCATCTGAAAATTACCGGCCTTGACATCCTTTAAATCATAAAAATGAAAGGAACCCGGTTCGCCTGCAATATCGACCACGTCGATGACGAAAATCGGGTCGCATTCCTCAAGAAAGGGGGCCATATAGATGCCGGCGGTGCCGACATCCTGGATTTCCACCTGCTCGGGAAATAGGTAGTGTTCCTGCAGGTAATGCACGACATGTACGCCGAAGCCTTCATCGCCGACGATATAATTGCCGACGCCGGCGATGCCTATTTTCTTCTGAAGATTGGTCATTATATTCCTTATAGAGCCGTTTAACAGATGCGCGGCAGGGGGTGGCCATGCAAGGGCGTGACCACCCTGGCGCCGCCGATCGGGGTGTTGATAACCACTCTCCCCGCCTTCCCGGCGGTAAGTTTGCCGATAATTGCCGCTTCCCGACCTTCCACCGTCGCCTGCATGACGGCGAGAGCTTTTTGTGCCTGATTGTCGCTGACGATCACCAGGCATTTACCCTCATTGGCAAGATAGAGGGGTTCGAGTCCGAGAAGTTCGCAGGCCGCCCGCACCTGCGGGCGTATCGGCAGGGCCTCGTCGCAAAGTTCTATTGACAATCCGCTGCTCTCGGCAATCTCGTTGAGAGTGGTGGCGACGCCGCCGCGGGTGGGATCGCGGAGGGTGTGCACATCTCCCGGCAGTTCCAGAAGCAGCTTCTCCACCAGTCGGTGCAGCGGCATGGTATCGCTGTGCAGATCGCCCTGCACGGCGATTCCGGCGCGCCGCGTCATGATGGTGATACCGTGGTCGCCGATGGTGCCGGAGATAATGACAGCATCACCCTCTTGAGCATTTCGCGAAGAAATGTCGATATGTTCCGCGACAAAGCCGATGCCCGAAGTGTTGATGAAAATCTTATCGCCTTTGCCCTTGGGAACGACCTTGGTGTCTCCGGTAACTACAGGAACCCCGGCTTCCCGGCAGGCCTCGCTGATGGAGATAATTATCCGCTCGAGGTCCTCCATGGCAAAGCCCTCTTCCAGGATGAGGCCGAGGCTCAGACAGTAGGGAACGGCGCCGCGCATCGCCAGGTCGTTGATGGTGCCGTGCACCGCCAGTTTGCCGATATCGCCGCCGGGAAAAAAGATCGGATCAACCACGTAGCTGTCGGTGGTAAAGGCCAGGCGTCCGGCTTTGTTGTCGAGGATGGCGCTGTCTTCCAGGCTGTGCAGGGTGCGGTTGTCGAGATACTTGAGAAAGAGGTCGCTAATCAGTTGCTGGCTGGCGAGTCCGCCACTGCCGTGATCGAGTAAGATGTTTTTTCCGGTCATGCCGATTGTATCCTTAACTTGTTGATTTATAGTCTATTACTCGTCTTGACCGTATTTATGGTAAGCGGCGCAGGTCCCTTCGCTCGACACCATGCAGGGACCGATCGGGTTGGCCGGGGTGCAGCGACTGCTGAAAAGGGGGCATTCTCTCGGTGTATTCATACCCTTGAGAATGTTGCCGCACAGGCAGCCTTTCGGTTCCTGCGCTTCCGGCAGGGTGATCTCCAGGCGAACTTCGGCATCAAAGGCCGCGTATTTCTCGCGAATTTTCAAACCGCTCTGAGGGATGCGACCAAGGCCGCGCCAATCCATGTCGCTGGGTTCGAAGATCTCGGCGACCATTTTTGCCGCCCGCTGGTTAGCTTCCCAGGCGACGGCCCGGGGGTAGACGTTCTCCACCTTGATATCGCCGGTGCCTACCTGGCGGGCGAGGAGGATAAGGCTTTTCAGGAGATCGGCGGTTTCAAAGCCACCGACGACACAGGCAAGTTTATATTTTTTGGCGAGGGGCTCCCAGGCCCCGGCACCGATAATCGAGGAGACGTGGCCGGGACAAAGCAGGCCATCGATCTGCAGAGCGGGATCGCTGAGCAGGGCCTCCATCGGTGCGGGCATGGTTTTCTGTGTAGAAAAAACGACGAAATTTTTAATATTATTGTTTTTTGCAGCGAGGATCGTGGCGGCAATTCCGGGCGTTGTCGTTTCAAAACCGACACCTAAAAAGACCACCAGTTCGCCTGGATTGTTGACCGCCAATTCAAGGGCGTCCATCGGCGAATAGACGATTTCCACTTTCGCGCCGCGGGAACTGGCCTCGGCAAGCGAGCCATGGGTGCCGGGAACGCGAAACAGATCGCCGAAGATGGCGACCCGTACTCCGGGTCGATCGGCCATGCCGATAAAAGCGTCCATATGCGAGGCGGAGGTGACACAGACCGGGCAGCCGGGGCCGGAGACCAGTTGCATGCCGTCCGGCAAAATGGATCGTATGCCGTTACGGAAAATCGCCATGGTATGCGAACCGCACACTTCCATGACGCGTAGCGGTTTGCTGACCGCTCTTCGCAGTTCTTCGACCAGCGGTTTTGCCAGCTTGCTGTCGCGGTATTCATCGAGATATTTCATGGTGCGCCTTTGTCAAGAGAGCAGTTCTTCTGGTGTATTTTCGGCCAGTTCACGGAGCAGGGCAATATTTTTCAAGGCCTCTTCCTCAATCAGGGAATGGATGGCAAAACCGGCGTGAATGATTACGTAGTCGCCAACGGCCGGCCAGTGATCGACTATATCGAGGCGAATCTGCCTGCTTATGCCGTCGGCATCGACGGTGGCTACCTGGCTTGTGGTAAAGTCGTCGGGATCACCCTGAACGTTTATGACCCTCATGGGAATTGCGAGACACATGTCGCAGACCTCCTATTATTGTCTGACCAATGGAAACTGCTCCGTCGTTGACGGGCAGCAGGTTTCCGGTAAAAACCTGAAGTTGAAGGGACTGAAGAGTATGGTGCAGCCCTTCCAGCAGGATGCTGTTTTGCATGCATCCGCCGGAAAGAACAACTTGCCTTATGCCGGTCTGCTGGGCGAGAATGTCAAGGAGCCTGGTAATACTGCCTATGAGCAGACTGTGAAAGTGCCAGGCTATCTCGGCTGGGGGTTTGCCGCTTGCTATGCCGTTCAACACCAGTTTAACAAATTCCGGGCAACTAATCTCCCATTTTCCTTCGCGTACGCTGAGAAAAGCAGATAAGTCGCTATGCGAATTAGGCAAAATATCTTCGTACCGTGATGAACCACGACCCTTTCTTGCCAGCGCTTCCAGTTCCATGGCCGCCTGACCCTCATAGCTGATTTTCCGGCGGATACCGAGCAGGGCGGCAACGGCGTCGAACAGCCGGCCGCAACTGGAGGTAAGTGGGCTATTAAAACCGCCAACCAGCATGGAAATGATGGTGGTGACGGTGCCGGGATCGAGGTGCGATAATGCCGGTGGCAAGCGGTCGGCAACAGCGTCGGCCCCGAAGGTCTGGTAGAGGGCGGCGATGGCCATTCGCCAAGGCTCGGTCGCCGCCGCATCGCCACCCGGGAGATGAAGGTGGCTGAGATGGCCGAGGCGGCGATAGGAGGTGAGCTCGGTAAGAAGGATCTCGCCGCCCCAGATGGTTCCGTCATCGCCAAGACCGGTGCCGTCAAGAACCACCGCAAGCACCGGTCCGATAAGACCGTGTTCAGCCATCACCGCCACGGCATGGGCGTGGTGATGCTGGACCGGGTAGAGCGGCAGATTTCGGCTGGCGGCATAGCGGCTGCTCATGTAATCGGGGTGCAGATCGCAGGCAATGGCTTCAGGCTCTAGTTGCAGCACCTGGCACAGGTGGTCAATGGATTCGACATAAAATTCGTAGGAGGCAAGATTATCAAGATCGCCGATATGCTGGCTGGGAAAGGCGCTGTTCTCCCGGCCAAGACAAAAGGTGTTTTTCAGTCCGGCGCCGCAGCCGAGGATTTTCGGGAGTTGCCAGTTGATATGCAAGGGCGAGGGAACAAAACCCCTGGCCCGTCGCAGTATCAGGGGGAGATCGGCAACGACTTTCGCCACCGAATCATCGACCCGGGTGACAATTTCCCGGTTGTGGAGGAGAAAGGCGTCGGCAATTGCCCCCAGACGTTGCAAGGCATCGTCATTGGCGGTGCAGATGGGGGCACCGCTTAGGTTCCCCGAGGTCATTACCAGCGCTTCCGGGCAGCCGGGCATCTGAAAAAACAGATGGTGCAGCGGCATATAGGGCAGCATCACGCCGATTTCATCGATGCCTGGTGCCAGATTTTCGGCGAGGCAGGTGCCGACCTTTTTCTGCAGGAGGACGATGGGATGGGCCGGTGAGGTAAGCAACGCCATCTCCTGGGTACCGGCAATGCAGAAGGTATGGACTGCCGCAAGGTCGCGGACCATGATCGCCAGAGGTTTGTCGGGCCGGCCTTTTCTCGTACGGAGAAGGGCAATGGCAGAACTCGAACAGCCGTTTACGGCAAGATGAAAGCCGCCCATGCCCCGGATAGCGACAACCCGACCATCCTGCAATAGGGAAACGGTGTCGGCAAGGGGATTAGCTGAGGCAATCTTTTCTCCGGTGCGCGAGTGCAGGCTGATAGAGGGCCCGCATACCGGGCAGGCGTTCGGTTGGGCATGAAATCTTCTGTCTGTGGGATCGTGATATTCGCGCGCACATTTGCTGCAAAGGGCAAAGACCTGCATCGAAGTCGTGGAACGGTCGTAGGGGATGTGGTGAACGATAGTAAACCGGGGTCCGCAGTTGGTGCAGTTGATAAACGGGTAATGAAAGCGGCGGTCGGCGGGATCAAGGAGTTCCCCCAGACAGTCGTCACAGAGCGCCACGTCCGGAGGAATTGCCGTGTTGGCCGAATCGCCGGCTATACTCGGGAGGATGGTAAAGGCTTCGGTTGGTAAAGGTCCGCCTAACTCTTTCGTTAAAACTTTGAAGATCCGCGCCAGCGGCGGTGCCTCGGCGGTGATGGCGGTTATAAAAAGATGAAGCCTGTCGTTTGGCCCGGCGACCGTGATGACCACCCCGTCACCGGTGTTGGTCACCGTGCCGGCAATACCGAAACGACAGGCTAAATTGTAAATGAAGGGTCGAAATCCTACGCCCTGAACCGTACCTTGGACAAGTATTTCGACCCCTTGCTGCTTATGCTTTGTGCTTGAATTTAACACCGGTAAAGATAGAGGAGATAAGCCCCTCGGGTTCATTGGCATCATTCCATATGCAGAGATAGATATGGATGACGGCAAAGATCATAAACCACCACATGAGGATGTGGTGCAGATACCGGGCAAATTGCTGACTGCCGAAAATCATCACCCCCCAGCCGGCCCAGAAAGAGGCCTCAGGGTACAACATGTAGAAGCCGCTGACAATCATGAAGACGGCAGCGATGAAGGTGAAGAGATAGGTGAGACCGGCCAGGAGATTATGGCCGAGTCTCTCGTCATGTTTGTCGCTGATGTAACTGTACTGCAACAGGGTCCTGAACAGGTTGTTGATATTCCGTCCGGTTACGGGCAGGATATCTAAAACTCTCTCTTGGGCGTTGCCGAAGATATAGAGAAACAGCCTGATCGCCACTGCTGAGGAAAAGGTATACGCTGCCAGATAGTGAATGTAGCGCATGGTTGCCATGGGGAAGCTGAAGCTTCCTTCAATCATGGTATTCGTCCATGGATTGTTGATGTAAAACCCTGTCACTACCAAAAACACGATAGACAGAGCAAACATCCAGTGGAACAGCCGGAGCAGTATGCTCCAGCAATGATGTTTTTCATATGTTGCCATTCTATTACCTCCTGCGGTTTGAGCCGGAAAGAAAAGTTTTTCAGTGTTTGTGAAGAAGACTTACATTGCTTTCACTTTCACTACTTCCTTACCTTCCGGATCGAGCATATGGACGGCACAGGCTATGCAAGGATCGAACGAATGGATGGTACGCAGAACCTCCAGGGGTTTTTCCGGGTCGGCAATCGGATTGCCGATCAGTGAGGCCTCGTAGGGGCCGAGTTGCCCTTTGTCATCCCGGGGACCGGCATTCCAGGTGGAAGGCACAACACACTGATAGTTCTTGATCTTGCCATTTTCGATAACGATCCAGTGCGACAGCAGGCCGCGCGGTGCCTCGTGGACGCCGACTCCGCGTTGCTCGCCCTTCGGATACGACCAGGGCCGGAAGATTTCGTAATCCCCGGAAGCAATATTGTTGACCAAGAGATCCCAGTGCTTGAGGCAGAGGTCGGTCATCATTCCAGCTCGAACGGCGCGGGCAGCATGACGACCGATGGTGCCATGGAGGGCCTCCGGACCAACTTTGGTGCCGGCGACAGCACTTACACGACCAAGGAAATCATTGACACTCTTGACGGTCAGCTCATGACCTTGGGCATAGCCTACGACCATTTGCGCTAAGGGACCTACCTGCATCGGTTTGCCCTGGAAACGGGGGGCTTTCAACCAGGTGTACTTGCCGTCGTCCTGGAAGTCGGTGAACTTCGGATCGGTGGTGGATTCCCAAGGATGTTTCGACCAGTTGCCGTCATACCAGGCTTTGGCGATGGATTCCTGGACGTTTTCCTTGAAATAAGGATCGGCGTGAATGTTGATCGGCTTGATGGTTTTGAGATCACCGCCAAACACAGTACCACCAGGGAGATCGGCCTTGGTAGCCTTTGCGTCCAGGAACATGTCCGGTGCGGCCAGATAGTTGGTGACGCCGGCGCCGTAAGGAATCCAGGCGGCATACAGGGCGCCGACGGCAACTACGTCGGTCATGTAGACCATCTTGATGAAGGACTGTACTTCTAGAACGAGTTCCTTGATATGATTCAGTCGCTCCATGGTGACAGCGGTCTGATTCTCGGGATTCAGGTTGGTAGTAACGCCGCCGACGGTGAGGTTCTGGATATGCGGGTTTTTGCCGCCGATGATGGCCAGGGCCTGGGTGGCTTTACGTTGATAATCAAGGGCTTCCAGATAATGGGAAACGGCCATGAGGTTGGCCTCGGGTGGCAGTTTCATGGCTGGGTGACCCCAGTAAGCGTTGGCGAAGGGGCCGAGTTGGCCACTTGCTACCAGCGCTTTCAGCTTGTCTTTCACAGCGGCAAAACGCTTGGGGCTGTTGCCGGACCAATCGGAAAGGCTGTCGGCAAGTATTGCGGTGGCAACCGGATCGGCACTGAGAGCGGAGACCACATCAACCCAGTCAAGGGCGGAAAGCGCATAAAAATGGACAATATGGTCGTGCAGGCAGTGGATAGACTGCACCATATTGCGGATCAGCTGGGCGTTGAGAGGGATTTCAAGACCAAGAGCGTTCTCAACGGAACGAACGGAAGCAAGTGCGTGTACAGTGGTGCAAACACCGCAAATGCGCTGAACAAATAACCACGCATCGCGGGGGTCGCGGCCTTTGAGAATATTCTCAAGACCGCGGTACATCTGGCCGGAGGACCATGCCTTGGTGACCTTGCCTCCGTCTACTTCGATATCTACTCTTAGGTGACCCTCGATCCGGGTTACCGGATCAATGGTGATTCGCTGAGCCATGTGTGAAACCTCCAAATAGTAACTACCAGGTAAGGGAAAATGATTATTTTCCGAGCGCCGGTAAAAGTTTTATTAATCGCTAATCATTCATGTAGAGCAAGAATTTTTGTCGTTTTTTACTCTTCGCTTTTGCCCTTAATCAGTCGTTTGCCAATGCCTACAGCGGCATGGATACCGACTGCGGCGGCAGTTACACCGAGGACGGTCTTGCCGACCTTATCAGCACTGTCGATGATTCCGCTGGCGGGGATTTTAACATTTGGCAGTCTTTCGTAGAATGGAGTCATGGTGTCCCAGAAATTTGGTTCGGTACAACCGATGCAGCCGTGACCGACACTTACCGGCCAAACACCGACGTCATTGAAGCGAACCGCCGGACAGTTGGAGAAGGTCTCGGGGCCTTTGCAGCCAACCTTGTAAAGGCAGTAGCCGAGTTTGTGTCCTTGATCGCCAAAATTTTCTACAAAACGGCCTTCATCAAAATGGGCACGACGTTCGCAATGGTCATGAATTCTTCTGCCATAGGCAAAGAGCGGGCGATTCAAATGGTCAAGGGCGGGCAGTCTCTTGAAGGTCAGGTAATGGAGAATGGTGCCAAGGAAAGATACCGGATTTGGCGGGCATCCGGGGATATTGACGATCGGTTTGCCACTCACCAGGGCCTGTACGCCGACAGATCCAGTCGGATTTGGTGCCGCAGCCTGAACTCCGCCAAACGTTGCGCAGGTGCCGATGGCGATGATTGCCGAGGCCTTTGGCGCCACCTTGGCGAGGATTTCCATGGCGGTCTTGCCGGCGATTTTACAGTAGATACCGCCGTCTTTGGTCGGGATTCCACCTTCGACGACCAAAATAAACGGATGTTTGTCAACGGTGTCATGCAGGTTCTGTTCGGCTTGATGGCCGGCTGCAGCCATGACTGTCTCGTGATAATCAAGGGAGATTATGTCGAGAAGGAGGCGAGCCAAATCCGGGTGCGAGGAGCGCAGGAGACTTTCCGTGCAGCCCGTGCATTCCTGGAAATGGAGCCAAATAACCCGTGGTCGTTCGGCGGTTGCAGCCGCTTCGACGAGTTTCGGGATCATCGCATCGGACAGCCCTAAAGCGGCTGCAGCCATTGTGCATCCCTTGAGGAACCCACGCCGATCAAGCTGCGGTCCCAGAGTTTTGTTTACCGTGTCTGCCATATCAACCTCCTATTGCTGTGTGACAACAAATGTGCGCCAATGCGCGGTTGCTTCGGCATGAGCGATGCCGAAGAAGTGAATAAAAAAGAAAAATAGGAAAAAGGGGAAAAGGTAAAGCCGGCCGGCTTTGGTATTTCCGAACATCGACTCCGTTGTTGCGTGTCCTCGTGAAAAGCTGTGGAAACGGGAAACGGAAGGAAATTCTGAGACTTGCAACGTAACGAATATGTGGCGCTGTACCGATTGGTATTTTGGTGATACCGGTTTGATTCGGGGGGCGGGCAAGAAAGTGTGCCAAGTGTGCGACGTAAACAGCGTTAGAAGGTTTTTTATCACCATTGTGCAAAGAGTGCGTCAATGTTTTTGGCAGAAACACAAAAAAGCTTGTGCGAACGGTCCTACTCGACGGTAAAGGTGGCAAAAAGTAACACCTTTGTAGTATCAGCGCAAGATCAAATTCGGCCTTTTCAGGCTCTATCTGTAGTTTCCGAGCAGATCCACAGCGACTACGCATAAAACGCACAAAATCTGAGCTGAAATGCTGTGGGCCAAGGCAATATTTGCACAAATTCAGGATAAAGGTGAATCTGGAAATAAGCTGAGGGATGGTGCAAAGTATGTTATTTCTTGAAACCGAAGATTCCGCCCTTGGTTTTTGCAGAAAAAGCCGGCTTGCATTTGGGCGGAGGGTGCTTTTTCTCTTGTGGTGCGAGTTGTGCCGGGGTGGGTTGAAGAGCTTCCGGTGGTCGTGGCGGAGAATCTGTTGTCAGGGCTTCGTCGTCAATCGGTTCGCCGGTAAGAGCTTCCGTGTAGAAATGGTAAAAAAGCTCGGTTCTTCTGAAATAACTTTTACGTTTTAACCATTTGGGCCATCCGTTCGCTCCTTTGTTGTGGATGAAGAGGGAGAGATTGATCAGCAGGTTCACCGTTTCCTGGCGAAGCGAACGACGCAGGTTGAGATCTACACCAATGGTTCGGTCTATTTCGTCACGAATCTGTTTTGCTAATTGGAACAGAGCACCGCTTTTTCGGAACTCACTATACAGTTGCCAGCGAGCTTCTACCCAGGGGACAAGAATGAGAGCGAATAAAAAGAAATCAGGCTGGCGGTGGATGTTTTGTTGAACTGCCAGGGCATTGGCGCGGTCAATGGTTTGAAAAATTCTCGCAAGCAGCTCCCTTGGGTGGTTGAGGGTGTCTGCACTCTTCAACAGAGTTTTACGGTAGAAGGGGAAGAGATTGGCGAAAATCCCCGAGTCGGCGGCTAACCGAAACCAATGATGCGCGGCACCATCATAGAGATCCTTAAGAAATTCGTCACGAAGTCGGGATGGAGGGCAGAGACGGAGCTTGTCACTGTTGGTGCAGATGGCTTTCCAGGTTTCGGCTTCAATGGTGAAGTTGTTTCTGGCCGCGTGGCGGATGGCCCGCATCATTCGTACCGGATCGCGACCGATCCTGCGACCAGGCTCACCACCAATTCTGACGATGCCCCGATCAAGATCGGCGGTGCCCCCGACATAATCGATAATTGTGCCTTTTTCTATTTCATAAAAGAGTGAATTGATAGTGAGATCGCGGCGCCTGGCATCTTCGCTCAAGGTACCGAAGGTATTGTTGGGGGCAAGCACCTCTTCCGGTCCATCCAGGTCATATTCACTGAGTGATCGCAGGGTGCTGATTTCGATGGTTTTTCCGGCTTTGAAAAAGACTTGGACCAGGCGGAAGCGTCGACCGATGGTGTTGCTGTGGGGGAACAATTTACGCAGCTGACCTGGCCGTGCATCGGTGCTGATGTCAAAATCTTTGGGAGTCTTTCCGAGGTACAGGTCGCGCACTCCGCCGCCGACAAGGTAGCCGGCAAAACCGGCATCGGCGAGTTTTCTCAGGATAAAAAGTGCGTCCCGGTCAATTTGATCGGGAGTGATGGGGTGTTCTTCGGGGGGAATAATACGGGCGGAAAGTGCGGGTGTCGGAACTTCTGGGGCGTCATCTTCTTTAAGAAAATCCATAGTCAGACTCAAGGCGGTCAGATTGCCGGGCTGAACCCCAGTCCTTCTTTGTACACAGCCTCCGCCTGTTGCTTGAACTGTTTGAAAATGTCAGCAACAGAAAGGATTGTCTTCATTTTGTAGGTGTTTTCGCCGGAAAAAATAAGGCCGTCACGGGTGTTGCCGTCGTGCGCCATCATCAACCGTTCGTTGATGCAGTAATGGTGGTCGCACTTTTTCAGGCACACTTGACGGCACTTTTTGGTGCTGACATCCTCACCGGCATTAACCGCCTTGACAAAGGGGTTGTTGATGGCTCGACCCGGCATGCCTACCGGAGAAGAAGTGAGGACAATGTCCTCCTTCTTGGCATTCAGATAGGCCTGTTTATATTCGGTTGAGATGTCGCATTCCTTGCTGAGCACGAAGCGGGAGGCGATTTGGATGCCATCTGCCCCGTATTGATCCATCATTTCCGCCATTTCATAGCCGTTGGTGAGACCACCGGCGGCTATCAGCGGCACCTTTTTAATAACTTCTCGAATAGGCGGGAAAATTTCGCGCAGAGGCCGGTCGGTACCAAGATGGCCACCGGCTTCTTTCGCCTCGACGATGATCGCTGCGGCACCGAGCTTCTCGGCGAGCTTGGCAAGAGTCGGGGAACTGACGATCATGACTATCGGGGTATTACTTTCCCGGCCGATTTTAAAAATATCTCGGGAAAAACCGGCGCCGGTGATGATCATGTCGATACCGGCATCGATTGAGCTTACTACCAGCTGATAAAAATCCTTCATCGCATACATGATATTAACCGCGACGACACCCTTGGTGGCAGCCTTTGCCTTCCTGATGTCGGCACTGAGTTCCTCGGGCGGCAGGCCCGAGCCGCCGATAACCCCGATTCCGCCGCAATCGGCAACGGGAACGGCAAGGGCGGAAGTCGATACGCGGATAGACATACCACCCTGAATCAATGGGAATGAGGCAGTAAACGGGCCGATTTTCAATGAAGGTAACTTCATGCGGGAAGAACTCCTTATATAAGTGCATTAACGGTGAGAAACCAGATAATGCATCGATTGCCGGTATTTGTCAAGAACAGTGTGAAGGACTTTGCGGTTTACCAAATGTCCGGTCATAGCTGAAAAAACGGCAGTATTCTCATGAAAATCGCTACGTGAAGAGAGCGTGGTGCCAGGGCGTGCCTTGACAAAATGGCAGCATTGCGGTTAAATTCATATCTTTTTGCTTTTGTAGTCAAGGGCTTTAGATAAGTAGTCTAGTGACCATTTTTTCTTTTATCGTTGGAGACTGTTGTGAAAATACAGGCCCTGAAAGGGTTTAAGGATATTGTGCCGGGGGAGGTTGAACTCTGGCAATATCTTGAAAAGGTGGCTCGGGATATTTTTGAACGTTTCAATTTCTCGGAAATTCGGCTGCCTATTCTCGAAGAAACCGAACTCTTCGCCAGATCCATCGGCGAGGCCACCGACATTGTCGAAAAGGAGATGTATACCTTCACCGACAAGAAAATCACCATGCGTCCGGAGGCGACCGCTTCGCTCTTGCGCGCCTATATAGAACACGGCATGTATGTGCAGAAACCGGTGCAGCGGCTTTTCACCATCGGGCCGATGTTCCGGCACGAGCGTCCCCAGAAAGGGCGGCTCAGACAATTTCATCAGATGGATGTCGAAGTGTTAGGCTCGGAGAATCCGCGGGTCGATGCCGAACTCATGGCGATGGGCGCGATGCTTCTCGGCGAATTGGGGATATCGGTCAGCCTCGAAGTGAATTCCCTGGGGTGTCCGGAATGCCGGCCCGGTTATCGGGCACAACTCATTTCCTATATTAACGATCGTCTTGACACCCTATGTAGTGACTGCAAGCGCAGGAGCGCCACCAATCCCCTGCGGGTACTGGACTGCAAGGTACCCACCTGCCGGGAACAGATGCAGGATGCCCCGGCCCTACAAGACCATTTGTGCTCTGCCTGTGCCGACCATTTCACCAAAGTCCAGGCCGGGCTCAAGCAGTTGAGTGTTCAATATAGTCTCAACAAGTTCATGGTCCGCGGCCTCGATTATTACTGCCGCACCACCTTTGAATTCATTACCTCGGATCTTGGGGCGCAGGCGGCAGTCGGTGCCGGTGGTCGCTATGACGGGCTTATCGAAACTCTTGGCGGGCCGAAAAATAGTCCCGGCATCGGTTTTGCCATGGGTATGGAACGACTGGTGCTCCTCCTGCAGCAGCAGGAAAAAGGTTTTCCGGCAACTGAAGAGGTGGATCTGTTCGTGGCCGGAATCGGCGAGAGCGGCAGTCATGCCGGTTTTGCCCTGGCCCATGCCCTGCGCGCGGAAAAATTCAAGATCGCCATGGATCATGAAGGGCGGAGTTTGAAAGGTCAGATGAAACAGGCGAACAAGGCCTGCGCGCAGTTTGTTTTGATAATCGGCGATGCCGAGCTTGCCTCGGGTAAGGGGGTGCTGCGTAATATGGCGACCGAGCAGCAGCAGGAGGTCCTGCTGGTTGCGGCGGATATTGCCATGCATCTCCCCAAAAAAGATCAGCGATATTAATTTTTTCTTTCACTGCCTAGGAGGGCTGCTTGGTCAGTTTTTTGCCTAGACAACACTATTAACGAAAAATTTAACATATTGAGCACTTATGGAATCGATGGGAAGTCTGAGCCGGACGCATTTTTGTAATGATCTCGGCATCAAGAATGTTGGTGAGCAGGTGACGCTGATGGGTTGGGTTCTCCGTCGCCGTGACCATGGCGGGGTAATTTTCATCGATCTTCGCGATCGCCGGGGGATCACCCAGGTGGTCTTTAACCCGGAGATCAATCCCGAGGTCCATGCCAAGGGGCACCAGATCCGCAGCGAATGGGTGCTGGCGATCCAGGGTCGGGTCGAAGCGAGACCCGGCGACATGGCCAACCCGAAGCTTGCGACCGGGGCGATAGAGGTTCTTGTCTCCGAGCTGCGCCTCCTCAACAGCAGCGAGACGCCGCCCTTTCCCCTCGATGAGGACGTGGAGGTATCGGACAATCTGCGCCTGCAGTACCGCTATCTCGATCTCAGGCGGCCGGAGATGGCCGCCAATCTGGTCATGCGCCACAAGGCGGTTATGAGTGTTCGCAATTATCTGAACGATAACGGTTTCCTCGATATCGAAACCCCGATGCTCACCCGCTCTACCCCCGAGGGAGCCCGCGACTATCTGGTGCCCAGCCGGGTCAATGCCGGCAAATTCTACGCCCTGCCGCAGTCGCCGCAGCTGTTCAAACAGTTGCTGATGATTGCCGGCATGGATCGCTACTACCAGATCGTCAAATGTTTTCGCGACGAGGATCTGCGAGCCGATCGCCAACCGGAGTTCACCCAGATAGATATGGAGCTCAGTTTTGTTGACGAAGAGCAGATCATGGCGATCAACGAAGGGATGATTGCGGTCCTGTTCAAGGAGACCCTCGGCCTTGACCTCGCCCCGCCATTTCCCCGTCTCACCTTTGCCGAGGCGATGGACCGTTTCGGCACCGACCGGCCGGATGTTCGGTTCGGCATGGAACTGGTTGATCTTACCGCCATCGCCGCTACCTGCGGCTTCAAGGTGTTCAGGGATATCGCCGACAAGGGCGGCACGGTGCGAGCGATCAACGCCAAGGGCTGCGCCGAGTTTTCCCGTAAGGAGCTTGACGTACTCACCGAATATGTCGCCCAGTTCGGCGCCAAGGGCCTTGCCTGGGTCAAGGTCAAGGAAGGCGGCGAATGGCAGTCGCCGATCGGCAAATTCTTCACTGAGGAAGAACGGGCGGCAATTGCCAAAGCCACCGATGCAGGAGAAGGGGATCTCTTGTTTTTTGGTGCCGACGTCAAAAAGGTGGTTCTCCAGGTACTTTCCGAGCTGCGGGTAGAACTCGCCAGGCGGTTGGATCTCCTGAAAAAGGACGACTTTCGCTTCACCTGGGTCACCGATTTCCCCCTCATGGAATATGACGAAAAGGACAAACGCTATCAGGCCCTGCACCATCCCTTTACCGCGCCGAAGGATGAGGACATCGCCAAGCTGGACAGCGAGCCTGCCGCTGTTCTGAGCCGCGCCTACGATCTGGTGCTGAATGGTACCGAGATCGGCGGCGGCTCTATCCGTATCCATCAGAAGCAGCTGCAGTCGAAGGTCCTTGCGGTTCTCGGTATCGGTGCCGAAGAGGCGACCGAGAAGTTCGGCTTTCTCCTCCGCGCTCTGGAACTCGGTGCCCCGCCGCACGGCGGCTTGGCATTCGGCCTTGACCGGCTGCTGATGATCATTACTGGCAGCGATTCCATCCGCAATGTCATCGCCTTCCCGAAGACCCAAAAGGCCACCTGCCCGCTCACCGATGCCCCGGCAACGGTTGCCCGAAAACAGCTGACCGAGCTGCATATCCGCCCCGACTGGAAAGAGTAACCTCCTCTCCGCCTTGTCCTGAAAAACTCCCCGGTTTTTCAGGACAGGTTACGACCCTCGCAGTTGCTTAAGGAAGAAAGGCAGTATCATCCCTGGTTATCGCCCGGAGTTTTTTTCAAGACGACCTCGACATGGGGGAGATACTTTTTAAAAGCCTCACCGTAGATCTCCCAGATGGTGATGAACAGCGCAGCGACAATCGGGCCGAGAATAATGCCCAGCAGGCCGAACATCGATATGCCGCCAAGGGTGCCAAAGAGGATGAAAAGATCGTGCATCTCCGTGTCCTTGCCGACCAGGCGCGGGCGCAGGACATTATCCAGGTTGCCGGCCACGGCGCCGCAAAGAACGGCAAGAATCGCCACCCCGGTAAAATGTCCGGTGAGGGCGAGGATGATGAGCGCCGGCAGCCAAATGATCGCCGTGCCGACGGCGGGGATGATCGACATGACCGCCATGATCGAACCCCAGAAAACCGGGCCGTGTATTCCGGCCAGGGCAAAGGCGATGCCGCAGATCGCCCCCTGCAAAACCCCGATGATCAGCGTTCCCTTTATCGTCGCCCTGGCGACCGAGGTAAAGCGTTTTAATAATTTTTGTTCATTGTGGTCGTCCATAGGGAGAAAATAGAGAATCTTTTTTAAGAGAACGTCACCTACGGAGAGAAAATAGAACATTACATAGAGCATGATAATGGACGAGAAGATGGCGTCGATGGTCAGCTTGGTAAAAGAAGAGAGCGAATCGATGAGAAAGGTGGAGAGGGTACCGACCATCTCACCCGCTTTTTGAATGATGATGTCCCGATAGGGGAGGATTTCCTGGTAGTGGGGCACCTTTTCCAACAGGGCCGACAGGGTCGACGGCTCTTTGATGAAACCCTGGACCCAGGGGGTGACCGACTGGCCGACGCTGATTGCCTGGGAGACCACCAGGGTGATGAGCACCGCCAGCGGGGTGAGGACCAGAAGGACGATTCCGACAACCATCAGCATCGAGGCGAGGGTCTCCCGGCCGCGCAGTTTTGCCGTGAGACGATGGTGCAGGGGGCTTACCAATGCCGAGAATAACCCGGCCATGAAGATGGCCATCAAAAACTGATGGATCATGGTGAGAAAGAGGGCGGAAATGACAGCCACCAGGCAGAGCAGGGTGGTTTTGCTGATGAGATCGGTATTCATGGGTTCATCGCTTGTGCGTTAAGCTATTCTTCTTTAAGGGGCACCAACGGAATGGGGGCTTCGTTCGGCGTTTCGGCAACCACCGAGAGGCAGAAAAGAAGCAAATGCACTTCCCGGGGACCGTGCGCACCATGCACCATTTGCGCTTCAATATCGGCGGTCTTGGACGGGCCGGTGATAAAAACATAACTATCCAACCGCGCCCTTTCCCTGAGCAAGGCGTAGGCCTCACGCAGATCGGCAACCAGATTTTCCTTTTTAAGAAAGGCAATATGGATCGAAGGTACGAGGGAAGTTGAGCGCGGGCAGCCCGTTGCGGTGAACTGGACGAGGGTGGCCGAATCGGCAACCCCGATGTCCGGGGCGGTTATGCCGATAAAGGAGGCAATGGTCTTTTCCCGTAGCTGCCGGTCGGGACTAAAGGTGGTGTGTACTGTAACGCCCTCTCCCTCCCGGTCGAAACGCTTCCACAGCTGCAAGGCGGCGAGATCCGGATGGTCATGGTGAATGATATGCTTGGTCGGGGTGAATTCCGGACTTTTGGTCCTGACCAGATGGATGATTACCGCTGCCGCTTCCTCATAGGTCCGGACGATATGGGTCGTTATGCTTAAAGCCCGGGCATTAGTCTTTAGCAGCTCGACAAGTTCGTCCTGCTGCTCCGCCGTCCGGTTTTTGATGCCCTGCAAAATCAAAGTGGTGTCGGTTTTGGCAAACAGGGCCGGAAAGAGCCTCTTCGGTCTTTCTTCATCGGGCGAAAGGCCGAGGCTTTGGCGGATGTTTCTCAGGAATGCGTTCTGGCTGTCCATCAGCTCCCCCCCTTCTTCTGTGCTTTGCTTGCCGATGGCCGGCCAACAGCGTATTTTCTTTTCCAGAGGTCGGTGAAGGTCCGTCCGGCAAGGGGCGGCAGATCGCGGTCGGCGGTCCAGCCGTCGGCGAGTCCTGCCATCTTACTGATCATCTTGTTTTTCTTGACGAAGGGGCGTTGCAAGAGCCAGCCCAGGCGGAGCGATAATCGATACAAAAACGAATTGCTGACCAGCAACTTCCAGAGACTATAAACATAGGCCTCGATCGGATTGTGCTGTCTGGTATTCCACCGGTCGCTGCCGTAGGCCAGTTTATGGCGCAGAGCGGCAAGCATCCGCGGCAGATCGATTTCCACCGTGCAGATATCCTTGCAGGCGCCGCAGAGGGTCTCCCCCTTGCAGAGATCGGCGTGTTTATTGATGCCGTCGAGGAGCGGCGTTACCACCGCGCCGATCGGCCCGCAATACGGGGAATTGTAGGCATGCCCGCCGATCTTGCCGTACACTGGGCAGATATTCAGGCAGGCGCCGCAGCGGATGCAGGCGAGCACCTCGCGGAACTCGGGATCGGCGAGGATTTTGCTCCGGCCGTTATCGATGATCACCAGGTGGAATTCCTTCGGTCCGTCGGGGTCGTCGGCGTTCGCCGGACCGCCCAGGAAACTGACGTAGGTCGAGAGTTTCTGCAGGGCGGCGCCGCGGGTGAGGAGATGCAAAGCTTCCCGGTGCTCGTCGAGGGTGGCGACCACGCGCTCCATGCCCATCAGGGCGACCAGGACCGGCGGCATGGTTGTCGCCATGCGGATATTGCCCTCATTGGAAACCAGGCTGATCTGGCCGGTCTCGGCGCAGGCCAGGTTGCAGCCGGTAAGGCCCATCTCGGCGCCGAGCATCTTTTCGCGTAGCGCACTCCTCGCCGCCATGGTGAGGGTGGGAGGATCGTTGCTGTAGTCGATGCCCAGTTTTTCGGCGAACAACTCGCCGATCTGGTTGCGATCGAGATGGATACAGGGGGCAATGATATGCGACGGCTTGTCGCCCGCCAGCTGAATGATATATTCTCCCAGGTCGGTCTCGACCACTTCGATGCTCGCGCCTTCAAGGGCCGGATCGATGTTGATTTCCGCCGAGGTCATCGATTTGCCCTTGACCACCCGCTTGACTTTGTTTTTTTTGGCGACAGCAAGGGTGTAGTCGATGGCCTCCTGGGCGGTTGCCGCAAAATGCACCTGCCCGCCCCGGGCCCGGACATTTTTCGCCAGCTCGGCGAGGATGATGTCCAGATGGGCAAAGGTGTTCATCCGCGAATCTTTCACCCGGTGGCGCATCTCACGATCGTCCATCGTGGCCCAGATTTCCATGGCACCCTTGCCGAAACGGTCCTGAAGGCCGTGCAGGCTCTTTTGCAGGCGTGGCGAAGCAATGCCGGCAGCGGCTGCGCTGCGGTATGTTGGTGGGTTTGTGTTGTTCATTTGCTTTCTCCCTCCACTCCGGCCAGCACCTGGGCAAGATGCAACACCTTAACCTTTTCTCCGCGTCGCGACAGGCGTCCGCCGATATTCATCAGGCAGCTGATATCGCAGCCGACCACGGCGTCGGCCCCGGTGGCCAGGATATTGGTGATTTTTTCATCCACCATGGCGACACTGATTTCCGGATAATTGATGCTGAAGGTGCCGCCGAAGCCGCAGCAGGTATCGCTGTTTGCCATTTCGATCAGTTCCAGACCCCGGACGTTTTCAAGGAGCATGCGCGGTTGCCGGGCGATGCCGAGACCCCGGCTGAGATGGCAGGAATCGTGATAGGTAACGGTGCCGGGATATTCGGCCATGACATCGGTGACTCTCAGGACATCGACCAGGTATTCGGAAAATTCGAAGGTCCTGGCGCCGATCGCCCTGGCCCGCTCGGCCATAACCGGGTCGCCCGGAAAGAGTTCCGGGTAATGATGGCGAACCATATGGACGCAGGAGCCGGAGGGGCAGACAATGGTTTCCGCCTCTGCGAAGACCTCGATAAAATGCCTGGCCGCTGCCGCGGCCTCCCTCCGGTAGCCGCTGTTATAAGCGGGTTGCCCGCAGCAGGTCTGACCTTCCGGGTAGGCGAGGGGAACGGCGAGCCGGTCGAAGACCCTGACCATCGCCTCGCCCACTTCCGGGAACATGGAGTCAACCAGGCATTGAATAAAAAGAGAAACAGGTGCTCCAGTCATGATATTTCCTCGGAGTTACTGGTAAAAAACGTTAGCAAAAAAATCGTCGGCGGCTTACCGGGCCAGGCGGCATCTTCGAGTTTCAAGAATAAAAAGTAATGAAGGCCGGGAGAATCGCAATTTTCTTGAAGCAATTCTCATAATCCTCTAGAAAGGTCAATAGGATTGTACTGTGTTGTAACGATAAAAATATACAAAATTAACCGACGAGAGGAAGAAAATGAAGAGAATTGTCAAGGTCATTCTGGCTGCCGCCTTCCTGATGACGGCAACAACGGCAAACGCTGCTGCGGTGCGGATTGCCATCAGCCAGTTTGTCGAACATCCGGCCCTGAACGCGGTGATGAAAGGATTTAAGGATGACCTGCAGGAAAATGGCGTTGCCGTCGAATATAAGGACTACAACGCCAACGGCAATATGGGCACGGCGGGGCAGATCGCCACCCAGATCGCCTCCGATGCGCCGGATTTGATCGTGGCCATCGCCACCCCGACTGCCCAGGCCTGTGCCAAGGCCTATGAGAAGGCGCCGCAACTGGCACATACCCCGATGCTCTTTACCGCCATTACCGATCCTCTGGCCGCCGGTCTGGTCAAGGACTATCTGCACCCCGGCCCGAACATTACCGGGGTCTCCAACCAGATGCCGATGGAGAAACACCTGGAAATGCTCCGCCGTTTTCTGCCGAAACTTGCCAATCTCGGTGTCTTGTACAACAGCGGCGAGGTCAATTCGGTGTCGAATGTCAAGCGGCTCAAGGAGGCGGCAGCCAAGATGAACATTACGATCCTGGATGGCCCGGTAACCAACTCCGCCGATGTCTACCAGGCGGCGCAGAGTCTCGTCGGCAAGGTTGATGCCCTGTTCGTGCCGACCGATAACACGGTCGTTTCCGCCTTGGAGGCGGTGATCAAGGTGTGTGAGCGGACCCAGCTGCCGCTCTTTGGCGCCGATACCGATTCCGCCAAGCGCGGGGCAATCGCCGCCATGGGTTTTGACTATTACCAGCACGGCAAACAGACCGGCGCCATGGCGAGAAAGATCCTGGCAGGGGCCAAGCCTGAGAATCTGCCGGTAGAATTCCAGAAGGAACTTGCCTTCCACATCAACCCCAAGGCGGCGGAGCGAATGGGGCTGAGCATCGACAAGGCGATTCTTGATTCCGCCGACATCTTGTACTGATTGGATTGAGGCGCCGTTACGAATGGGGCAATATCCTTTACTTTGTTGCGGCTTCTTCCAGGACTCCTTCTGTCGGCGATTATAATCGGCCGGGGCGTTGTAAAATGCGCCGACGGCCAGCTCGGCGCAGTGGTGTTACTGCGGCCATAGGCTCTGTTTGACTCAACTGAGCCCTTTGTTTTTAAAAAACGATTTATACTGCATATCCTCTTTGAGGATATGCCCGACAAGCCAGGTGCCGAGGTAATCAAGCAGAGCCTCGGCGAGGAGGTTCGATCCTGCCTTGGTGGCCGAACAAAAGGATCGGGTCTTTTCAATGAAGGCCTTGTGCGCCACTTCATGCACGGTTTTTCGGTCATAATCGTATTCGGCCATAAGGGATTCTTCGGCACGAAAATGTTCATCGGCGTATGCGGTCATGCTGGTCAGCAGGTCGGCTATTGTTTTTCGGTCGGTCAGCGCCCTCTGTTCGGAGATCAGACGGTTGATCATTGCCAGTAATTTTTTATGCTGCTGGTCCATTTCCGCAACGCCAACGCTAAACTCATCTCTCCAACTGATAATTTCCATAAAGCACCTCGGTATAAGTGGCTGTTTATCCGAAAAAACCTCAGTTTTGGCAGAACACCATGAATTTCCATCTTAACAACTGAAAACGCGGCTATTTGAGGCACAAACATCGGTGGAAGCCTCTTCATATGCTCCTGGTTATTATAGACCAGCTCTTGTTCAAAGCTCGTCTTTTCAATGGAAACCAACGAAAATAATCCGACAACCGCCTGCAGTGATACCGCTCATAAGCAAATCACCACCGGCAAAAAAGCCAGCAGATACTTCTCACTTCATCAGCACCTCTTATGGTACATTCCACTTACGGGACCTACCCCGGACGGACAATACCGTGTGCAGCGTTGTTCCTTTTTCCATGCAGCCCCATGAGGCCAAAAAAATATGAAAGACGAAACCAAGATAATTGCCGGCAACTGGCCGGCAAGGGATACGACTCCGGCGACAACCATCAATCCACCCTGCTATAAGGGCTCCACCGTGCTCTTTAACTGTTACGCCGATATGCAGAAGTCGCGGCGAGGCGAGTATCCTGGCATCAGCTACGGCACCGACCGACTGCCCACCCAGCGACAGTTCGAGGAGGCGATGCGGCAACTTGAGGGCGGCGCCGTCACCAGAGTCTTCCAATCGGGCATTGCCGCCATCCAGACCGCCCTGATGGCCTTTAGCGGAAGCGGCGACCACATCCTCATCGTCGACAACGCCTACGACCCGGGCCAGCGCTTTTGCCACAAGGTTCTGCAGAAAAAATACAAGATGGAGTGCACCCTGGTGCCGCCCAATGTCGGAGCCGAGATCGAACGCTATCTCCAGCCGAATACCCGCCTCATCCTCTTGGAATCCCCCGGCTCGATCACCTTCGAGCTCCAGGATATCCCGGCAATCACCACCATCGCCCGGCAGAAAAACATTGTCACCCTGCTCGATGCCACCTGGGCGACGCCGCTGTATCTGAAACCCTTTGAACTCGGGGTCGATGCCACCATTCATGCCGTGACCAAATATATCAGCGGCTACTCCGACCTGCTCGCCGGGACGGTAACCGTCGGCGACAGATACGCCGAACAATTTGCAGAATTCTATAAACTCATGAAGATCTATACTCCGGCCGAAGAATGCTACCAGGCCCTGCGCGGTATGCATTCCCTGGCGGTGAGGCTCAGACAGCATGAACAATCGGCCCTGACCCTGGCTAAATGGCTGCAGACCGTGCCGCTGGTCGACGAGGTGCTGCACCCGGCGCTGCCCTGCCATCCCGAGCATCATATCTGGAAACGGGATTTCCGCGGATCGTCCGGCCTCTTTGCATTTACCTTCAAGAAAGACTATTCCGAGACGGAACTGGCCGCCTTCATCGACTCCCTCGCCCTCTTTAAGCTGGGTTACAGCTGGGGCGGCTACCAGAGTTTACTTACCGCCGCCAAGACCGCCCGCGCCACTCCCTCGCGGTATGCCGGCAAAACCGTCATCCGCCTGAGCGTCGGCCTGGAAGACTGCGACGATCTCCGGGAAGACCTTGAAAAAGGCATGGGCATGCTTACATAAGATGGATACGCCGTAGGAGAACAGCATTCAAGACCGTCGGAGGACAGCGTGAACACCCAGTTTCAACAACAGATCTTGCCCCTGCAACCAGCTGCCGAAGCCCCTTTGCAGGTGCCGACGGAACTGCCGGCCGGCCCCTGCTGAGGCCCGAAACCACCGCCACGGTCCAGTGGCAACGAACGGGCAGGCTATGCCATTCTCCCCTTTGTCGGCGATTTTCTCGACACCCCGGTCGGTCCGGTACCACGGGTGACTGCCTCCCTGACCCGCCGCGACCACCTCGGCACCATCGGCGCCAGGACCGGTTTCAGCCGCAACAACTATAAAATCACCCCTGGGCTGTATTGCCTGGGGCAAGCGGATAAAAACTCACCGGTTCTGGTTACCGCCAACTATAAGTTGACTTTTGACGCCTTGCGTAAAGAGCTTGGGGGACAAAGTGTCTGGCTGCTGGTCATCGACACCCGAGGCATCAATGTCTGGTGTGCGGCCGGCAAGGGTACCTTTTCCGCCGAGGAGATCGCCTATCAGGTACACAGGGCACGACTCGACCAGGTGGTCGACCACCGGGAACTGCTCTTGCCGCAACTGTCGGCCAACGGGGTGGCGGCCCATGAATTGAAACGGCTGTGCGGTTTTAAGGGACGTTTCGGGCCGATCCTCGCCGCCGACCTGCCGGAATTTCTGCGGACCGGCGAGGCCGGCGAGAAGATGCGCACGGTGACCTTTACCCTCAGCCAGCGGGCGGTCCTCGTGCCGCTTGAACTCTGCATGATCTGGAAACAGCTGGGTATTGCCGCCGTGGTCTTTTTTCTTCTGTCGGGGATATCGCCCGGTTTCTTTTCCTTGGGGCTTGCCCTCAGCCGCGGCGTCGTACTGCTTCTTGCGACGCTTGCGGCGGTACTTGCCGGGGCGGTAGCCACGCCGCTTCTCCTCCCCTGGCTGCCGTTTCGCCAATTCTGGCTGAAGGGGGCGGTTATGGGCGGGCTTGTCGCCCTGCCGCTGCTGTTTTCAGGACAGTCGCCGGCAAGCGGCGTGGAAAAGATCGCCATCTTGCTGTGGATCAGCGGCTGTTCCGCCTTTCTGGCGATGAATTTCACCGGCTCGACGCCATTCACCTCGCTGTCCGGGGTGGCGAAAGAGATGCGCCATGGCCTGGCGTTTCAGATCGGCTCAAGCCTTGTGGCCGGACTTTGCTGGCTGGCCGGTCCGTTTCTTTAAAAGGAGGAGGCATCGTGCAAGGTTTTAGATATCTTGATGACACCGCAATCCTGCGTCTGTCCGTTGACAAATGCATCGGCTGCGGCAACTGCCGGCTGGTTTGCCCGCACCGCATTTTTCGGCTGCAGGACGGCAAGGCCGAGATCGTCGACCGCAACGCCTGCATGGAATGCGGAGCCTGTGCGAAAAACTGCCCGACCACCGCCATCTACGTCAACCCGGACGACGGCTGCGGTTGCGCCGCCTATATCATCAACAGCTGGGTCGCGAGAATTCGCGGCAAGGCTCCCTCCGGTTGCGGCTGCTGAAAACTTGCCTTGGCCGTTGCCATTGATTTAGGGGCCGTCCGGCAGTTCTTCCTCCGTTGTCGAGAGAGTTCCGAGGTTGTATTTATCGATTTTCGCGTGCAGGGTCGGTCGGGAAATGCCAAGCAGTTTGGCCGCCCGCGACCGATTGCCGGCGGTGAGATCGAGGGCCTCGCGCAGCAGCAGCGTCGCCACCTGATCAAGACAGGCGTCAAACAGCCTCTCCGGCTTTTCACTTCGCAGCATGGTCCTCAGCCACGGTCGGATGGCTTCGACAGCAGGCAACTCTCTGTCGCCCTGCCGGCGCTCCGGCCCGGCCTCGACCAGGGTAATCTCCTCCGGCTGCAGGGGGGCGCCACGGTTAAAGATCAGGGATTTTTTTAAGATATTTTGCAACTCTCTGATATTTCCGGGCCAATCATAGAGCTTCAGTTTGGTCAGCGCCGGGATGCTGATCCCCGGATTGGCAACGGCCAGCTCCCCCGATAATCTTTTGAGAAGATATTCAACGAGAATGTCCAGATCTTCCATGCGTGCTCTGAGCGGCGGCATGGTCAGGGTCACCACCCGTAGGCGGTAATACAGATCCTCGCGAAACGTTCCTCCTGCCACCGCCGCTTCGAGGTCGCGATTGGTTGCCGCCAGGATGCGTACGTCGACGGCGATCGGTTCCTTGCCGCCCAGCCTTTCGATACTATTTTCCTGCAAAAGGCGCAGAAATTTCGCCTGGATGCCGAGGGGCATATCGCCTATCTCGTCGAGGAAGACCGTGCCGCCCCTGGCCTGTTCGATCTTGCCGACGCGGCGGTGCACGGCCCCGGTGAAGGTGCCCTTTTCATAGCCGAACAGTTCGCTTTCCAAGAGGGTCTCGGGGATGGCGACGCAGTTGATGACGACAAAGGGCTGTTCGGCCCGACGCGAATGATTGTAGATGGCCCGCGCCGCCAGTTCCTTGCCGGTGCCCGACTCGCCGCGGATGAGCACCGTGGCATCGGTGCCGGATACACGGCCGATGGCCTTATACACCTCAAGCATTTGGCTGCTGCCGCCAACCAGCGCCTCCCGCCCGGCGAGTGGCGTACCACCTGGATTGACCTCCACCGGAGAGGACATGCAACGCCCGGCAACCAGGGCCTTTTCGATGAGGAGCAGCATCTCCGGGACATCGAAGGGTTTATAGATATAGTCGTAGGCCCCCTGCTGTATGGCACCGATTGCCGTATCCGTTGTCCCGAAGGCGGTGATGATGATCACCGGCAGCTTGGGAAAGAGCTGGTGAATAACGGCAAAGACCTCAAGGCCGCTGATATCCGGCAGGCGAATATCGAGAATGACCAGATGCGGCCCGAAGCTCTTGACCGTCTCGATCCCTTCCCGTCCGGAAAACGCATTGGCGATTTTGTAGCCTTCCTGCGACAGGATCTTGGCAAAACTCACCCCCAGCTGCTGATCGTCATCGATTATCAGGATGCGGTTCATGGTCCTGTTCCCTTGACCGGCAGTTGCAGTATGCATTCGGCGCCCCGGACTGGCGCCCTGGAGATGACGAACTTGCCGTGATGTTCCCGAACGATCCGTGCCACGATGCTCAGGCCGAGACCCGAGCCTTCCTCCTTGGTGGTAAAAAACGGGGTGATGACCTTGTCGATGAGCGCCGGAGGAATGCCGGGACCGGTATCGCTGACGGTAATAGTCGCTATCTCGCCCAGTTCCGGATCGGTACCGCGCGCTTCGCCGATGGTGATCCTGCCGCCGCTTTCCATGGCTTCACAGGCGTTGATCAAGAGATTCACAAGGGCCTCCTTGATACGGTCGGCATCGATCCTGACCGGCGGCAGTTCCGGTCGATAGGTGTAAGTCACCTCGACATTATAGGCCTTCAGCCGATATTCGAGGAGGGCGAGCACCGCATGGATTATATCGCCCAGACGGCACTCCTCCAGCCGCAGTTTGGGAGGCCTGGCAAATTCGAGAAAATTCTGGACAATCCTGTCGATTCTGCCGATTTCGTCGGAGATCACCTGCAGGTCTTCGTTCTGCACGGCGCTCAGGTCAAGGGAGCGGGTCAGGGAAAACATCCGCATCTTGATGGAGGTAAAAGGGTTTCTGATGGTGTGGGCAACCCCCGCCGCCAGCTCGCCGACCATGGCCATCCGTTCGACCTGGAGAAGATGCCTTCGGCTTCTCGCCAGTTCATCGGTGGTCTCATCAAACTCGCGCATCATGCCCTTCAGGGAGTGGGTCAGGGAGTCCACCTCATCCATGTAGCTTTCCTGCGGCGAGCCGCCGGTTTCGATGGCCAGCCCGCGAATCGGGCCAAGGATGTATTTATAGAGAACAACAAGGAAAAATGCGCAGAGGATGGCGAAGATGGCTACCGCTCCGAGCTGGGCCATGCGCATTTTCTTGGTGAGGATGCTGCCGGCATGTTGTGTCTCGTCGATAAGCCGCCATTGCTCCTCACTGAAGGTGCGGCACTGTTCAAGCAGGCTGAAAAAAATCTCCCGTTGTTTCTCGTGCAGACTGGAGATGGAAGCAAATTTGCCGCTGCCCTGGTAATTTTCGATGGCGACATCCTTTGCGGCGGCATATTCGTCGAATTTCTTGCCGATGAGGGCAATCATTTCCTGCTGCCGGCGATTGAGATCCATGGCTTTCGCCTGTTCGAGATAGCGAAGGAACAACTCGCGCTGCTGCCCGAGAGATTTGAGCCATTTGCCGTCGCCGTCGACCAGGTAATAGGTGAGCAAACCCTTCTGATTGGCCAGAACCAGCTCCATCTCCTGCGCTGTCCGGTAGAGAAGAAATTCCTTCTCCACTACGGTGCCAAGCATGGTATCCATGCGATAGGCGTACCACGACATGCCGCCTTCCGCGACCAATACTATGACGATCATGGCGATAAAGATACTGCCAATCTTGCCCCTGAGACTGAGCGTATTGTGCATGATCGAGATTAGGGTTGCAGGTCAAGGCCGTAAAGCGCAGAATCGTCCTTGCTGAAATTCATAAGGGCGACGAACAGATCATCCTGAATTAAAGGATAGATATTGTCATAACAGTATCCATGCCGTTTCCAGCATGCCTGCCACGGCACAAAATAGCTCTCCTTCCTCCCCCTGAAACCTTTCATGTCAATGTCCAGCCCGGCAACGCAGAGGAGATTGCGGAGGTCATTCGGACCGGTTGCGGTAAACATCTCGCGTTCTCCGGAAAAATTTTTTTGCAGGTGGACGAGGGTGGCGGCGAGGTGTGGTGTCTTATGGGCAACGATCCAGGGCATCATCGGCAGTAACAAGGCCGAGAAGGGGCTCGGTTTGCCGCCTGGTCCTGCGGACTCGATAAATTCAAAGAACTCCGGCGACAAACCTTCGCCTAATGGCATGGTTCGGCCGGTTTGCCACGGGAAATTTTGGTCGCCGCCGGCATCCATTGCCTGCCGGAAATGAGGCGCAACAGCAAAAGTGAACAGGGAGCCGGAGACATGCAGGGGCTCAAAGAGCCCTTCCCTGTTGGCCTCGGCAATTTCTTCAATCTTTACTTTCAGGTTGTTGCCTTTTTGATTCCTCTTGTTTTCAACCAGGAAATCCGGGAGGGTGATAAGGATTCGACCGGCAGTATCGGAACTCAGATGGATATGGGCTCGGGCGAATTGATACTGCTGCAGATACGGGAGGATGAAATCGGCCGGCGTCTCTTCAGGTCGCGCTCCATGCTCATCTCGATAATACTGTTCCGGCAAGCCGCTATAACCGCCCCAGTTCTGTTCATACGGAACCTTGGTGGACAGGACCACGATGGCATCGGACTTCGGCGTTTCACCAGAGGGGCCTGGCAAGGAGCCATTCGAGAAATTGCTCCCACTTTCACCGGGGGCCGCCAGTTTACCCGATTTCGTTATCTTCGGATTATTGAATCCGAGGGAGAGACAGAGCCTTTTCAAGCGGGGAAGAAAATCGTAGGCGGGGATCAATCGCCCGCGGATTTTGCAGGAAGGTATCTGAGGCACCGGCTGAGAGGCAATCGACTTCATCGTTCATCTCCCTGATAGTTTTCACATAAGGTACAATCGAACAGACTATTCCGAGCACGGACAACAAAAATGCTCCAGAGAAACGTTCCCTGTTGCTCGATCAGCAGCAGCGGAACTTCTCTTTATCGCCCTTTTCCTTGAGCAACTTTGAGGCCAGACCAATCTCCTGGCCTTTGAATTCAGTTATTGGTCCTGAATTCAAAGAGATATTTGATAGTCGGAGAGAAACATTCAACGCGGAACTGAGGCTACCCGAGAAACATCGGTATACTTTGGGTGTCTTGCTAAACTTCTGAAAGCATGTATGCTTTTGTATTTGCGGCGATAATGTGCTGTGTGTAAATATTGTGATAGATTCGGCCAAGAACCTGAAGAATGGCGGGAAAAGGTGACATGCTCCAAGTCACTGCAGACTTTCCACCAAGGAGCAAGGCAATGGCAGTTGCAAGTTTCCGGTTTTTTTCAAGAGGTCCCGCAGCTTCTACAGGTATCTCTTGTGACAAAGAAAAGTCTTGCGAGTTGACTGTACCACAAGAAAAACGGTATAAGAGAGAAGATCCTGTCATTGTTTGCCATTTATTGCAGCAGATCATTCCCCTGAGCGATGCCATGCCGATGCACAAAAAACCAGCCGCCCTCTTTTTTGATAAGAACGACTATGAGCTGCTCCGCATCGTCAACGATGTCATCGGCGGCAATGATCTCTCCAAGACCTTGCGTTCCCTGCTGGTCGAACACATGCATCCGAACGGGATAAAGGAGATGGCGGCGGCCAGGGGCTTGCGCATTGCCTATGCAATCGCCGCCTTGCTCGGGTCCTTTGAAGACGGCAAGGCAGGCGACCGGATTAAAGCCCTGCGTTCCCTTCGCGATGAGGTTTTTCTCTCCTCCGCCACCTTCCATCAGGTAAATACCGCGAGAGCCCTGCTGCAGATCATGAAGGAGTTGCTGCGCAGCCGGGATAACGAGATGCGCCAACTCAAATTGGCTCATGATTTCCGCATGGTTTCAACAGGTAATCCGCGGCTGGTGCGCAAGCAGCTGACTGAGTACCATCTGTTGGAGATGCCCGAAGAGTCCAACCAGTTCACCTTTGACGACCATGTCCACGACGCCAACACCAAGGGCCGGAAATCCCCCACCCACCTGCTCATGGACGCCTGGATCAAGGGAATTCGCCACCTCACCGTGGTCTATTACAACTTCGTCAGTCCGGAGGTGGTCGGCGAGTTGATCGAGGCCAGTGCGATTCTCGATATCCGGGTGCAGGTCGGTATCGAGATGTCGGCCCGTTTTCGTGACAAGTATGTCCGTTTTACCTGGGAGCCGCACGGCTTTATCGGCAACAGATCGTTTCTCAAGTTCCTCGAAGAGGAGTCGGTTATAAGGCTCCTCGATGAGGGACGCCAGGTATCGCAGTATCAGCAGAGATACGTTTTCGATGTCTTGGAGGTTTATAACAACCGCCATCGCCTGGATCTCGGCCGTGACCTGGAATTGCCCCTTCTGCCCCTCGAACGCCAGGAATTTCTGCGATTTGTCGGGGCCGGGCAACCTTCGGTTCTGCACCTGGCACGCTTTATTCACAACGATCTTGCCGCAACAATCGCCAAAGAAGTTCCATCCTTATTGAAAGAACTGGAGCACGCTGCCGAAGAACGGAAGATCCAACTGCAAAGGCGTCTCGGAATATTTAAAAATTACACCCTGGAAGCAATTATCGAGCAGTTTCTCTTGCCGTCCCGTAATCCGGAGGTCCACGATCCGGCTCATCCCGAGGACGGTGTCGATCTCCCCGAACTACTGCGCTTAAGCCCCAAAGCCTTGCTGGCCAAGTTGCTTTCCCTCCATTCCAGTTCCCGGTTCACCCTCAATCTCAGCAACCTGACCATTCAGGATGCCCTGGAACTGTTGTACACCTGTGAGGGAATGATCAGCCATATCGAGACCTATAACCTCAAGACCGTTGCGCACGGTATGATCGCCTGCCGTGGCGGAGGGGTGTTTGCGGGCGATGCGGTCGCCCTGAAAAGTCCGGAAGAGCATTACTGCCTGATCAGCGATTTGCAGCAGGCTCTCAACGAGGATAACGTCATCGCCCTCAAGCGGGCGATTCGCGCCATCATCTGGGATTTTGAGGAACAGCGGATTCAGATGAAAAAATATGTGGATAAGCTGTCAGCCGATAAACCTGAGAAGGGAAGGCTGGCGGGTGAATATGGACAGATGCTCGACAGAAAGGGGCAACTGGTCGATATTCTTTATAATCTTGAGACATTTCATAATTATTACAAGAAACGGGTCCTTGGTTCGCGTATCGGTTCCGGTTCGACCGGGCAAGCAGATAATCAGTACGGCATGGGGCTGGTAGTCCTCGATACCCTGCCGGCCAGGGCCAAAGAAGTTATTACAGCCGAGATTGCAGGCAAAAAAAGACTGCTTCTTCCGGTCACCGCCCTCCTTACCAAACACTCCCACAGCCGTCGTCATGCCTCTACCGAAGGACAGGGGACAAGGAGTTTTTGGGAAAAACTGCGGCTGGTAAAGGCAAGGGCCGACCAACCCTTTCACGACTGGAGTCTCGACGGCCTATTGGTGCATCCGGGAAGACCGGGAAACATAGCCACCCTGGGCGGCATCAGCCGCGATGGTGACGGCGACAAGCTGTTTACGAACACAACGGTCGAAGAAAAAATCGAAGAACCGGTTACCTACCTCAACACCAATGTGAAGAACACCCTGAAGGTAGTGATCGGTTTCATCCCCGCCTTTCTGACCTTCAGCCTCACCAAGGACTGGTGGTTGCTGGCCTACCTGGGGGCCTTTATCTGGTTCGGTATTACCGGTTTTCGCAATATCATTCAATCGGTGTTGGGTGGCGGCGGTTTACGCCGTTCCCCCCTCTTGCCCTGGAACTCCCTGGTCAGTTGGAGCCGTATCGCCGACTCTCTGCTGTATACCGGTTTTTCCGTGCCGCTCCTCGATTTTCTCGTCAAGACCCTGCTTCTCGACCGAACCTTCGGCATCACTACCACCACCAACCCCATTCTCCTCTACGCCGCCATGGGCTTGGCCAACGGCATCTATGTCAGCAGCCATAATATCTTTAGGGGGCTGCCGCGAGCTGCTGCCACCGGCAACTTCTTTCGCTCCATTCTTGCCATTCCGCTGGCTGTTTTACTCAACTCGGTAATCGCTCTGGTACTGCAGTTGAGCGGTGTCCCCGATGTGGCCGGGGCCTTGCAGAAGTGGGCGGCGGTCATCTCCAAATTCGCCTCCGATTGCGTCGCCGCCGTCATTGAGGGGATGGCCGACCGGCAGGTCAATATCCGGGCGCGGCTAGTCGCCTACCAGGCCAAGATTTCCCAGCTTTTCTCGGTTTTTTCCCGCCTGGAATTGCTGTTTCCGGAAGAAGATGTCCTGGAGATGCTGCAGTCGCCGAAGATGATCATGGAGACCCTGGATTACGAAGCTCGCGACCAGGAAAAGAGAATCATCGTCAATGCCCTCGATCTTATGTATTTCTGGATGTATCAGCCACGCGCCTCACGGGCGCTGGGGATCATTGTTCAGCAGATGACCCAGGAGGAGTGGCTGATTTTTTACCGCTCGCAACTGGTTTTGAAACGCTACCGGGAGATCAGCCAGGTCTTCGTCGATGGCTTGGTCGGGCGCAATTTTTCCAAAGCCCTGTCCTTTTACCTGGACCGGTTTGAGGAATATCTGAGTGATCTGGAGAAACTCGGGAAAAAGAAAAAATGAGGCCGGCCATTCTCTTGAAAAAATTGCTGTTGTTCCCGGAAAGCTGTATCCGCAATGCTTGACTTCGTCTCTTCCGGCCATAATGTTATCTGCAGTCAGAGGTGATTTACCTAACTCGCAAATAAACCGGATTCTTTATAATACCCGCCGACGGGTATAAGTATCTTCACGAAATAAAAAGGAGACTTCCATGCTGCACAAGAAAATGGCTCAGGCGTTAAATGAGCAGATTAACAAGGAGATGTATTCAGCGTATCTCTATATGTCAATGTCCGCCTATTCCAACAAGGTTGGGCTGAAAGGCTTCGCCAACTGGTTCATGGTGCAATACCACGAAGAGATGTTCCACGCCATGAAGCTCTATGAATATGTGCAGCGCCAGGGGGAAGAGGTTAAGCTTGAAGCGCTTAAAGCCCCGCCGACGGAATTTACATCTCAGCTCGATTTGTTTACCCAAACCCTTGCCCATGAGCAGTACATCACCAGTTCCCTCAATGAACTCATGGACTTGGCCATCAGCAAGAAGGACCATGCGACCAAGATTTTTCTTGAGTGGTATATTACCGAGCAGGTGGAGGAGGAGGAAAACGACAACGACATCATCCTTGAATTGAAACTGATCGGCGATGACCCGCATGCCCTGCTCATGCTTGATCGCGAGTTGGCCGCCAGGATAATAACGGTGCCCACCGATTTCAGCAAGGGCGTCGAGGCTGCGGCGAAAGCAGCCGCGTAATGAGATAACTGCTATTTTTTCATACCGATCCCTGCAGAGATCGACGATAATGCCGGGGAGTGCCAGCAGGCACTTCCCGGCATTATTTTTTATGTATCATTAAGGAGAAAAAAGAATGACCCCAAGATCGTCCCTGCAAAGTTACCCCTCCTCAAAAGAGGATGCGGCCGCGGCCATGCGCGGTGCGGATACCCCGCAAACGGCATCCTCCAGCTACCGTTTGTCGTACACCGATATTGATTTTCTTAACAGGGAAGAACTGCGCCCGGTTCGCCTGCAACTGGAATTGCTGAAACCGGAATTGCTCCAGCAGGAACATGGCATCGATGCAACGGTAGTGGTGTTCGGCGGCAGCAGGATTCCCGAAGAGGGGAAAGCCTTGGAGAATGTAGCGCTGGCGGAGGAGGCGGCAGCCGCCGAGCCCAATAACCCCGACTGCCTGCGGCGGGTCGCCATCGCCCGGCGGGTGCTGGCGAAAAGCCATTATTACGAAGAGGCACGCAAACTGGGTGGCCTGCTGTCGAAGATCTATCATCACCAGTCCGGTCGTAATCTGGTGGTCATTACCGGCGGCGGACCGGGCATCATGGAGGCGGCGAATCGCGGTGCCCGGGATGTCGGGGCCAAGACCATGGGCCTCAATATTGTCCTGCCGCACGAACAGGCGCCGAACTCCTATATCACCCCGGAACTGTGTTTCCAGTTCCACTATTTTTCCATCCGCAAGATGCATTTTCTCATGCGCGCCCAGGCCCTCGTTGCCTTCCCCGGCGGCTTCGGGACCCTCGACGAACTGTTTGAGACCCTGACTCTTATCCAGACCAAAAAAATCAAACCCCTGCCGGTCATCTTGTTTGGGCGCGAGTTCTGGCAAAAGCTGATTAACTTTGATTTCCTCGTCGAGGAAGGTGTGATTTCGCCCGAGGATCTGGGTATTTTTAAGTATGTGGAAACCGCCGAGGAGGCAGCCGAGATTGTTGAAAAATACTATGCCTTGGCCAAAGGGGCGTGGGTTGATCGGCGGCGCGGACCGGCGCCGGTTGGGCAGGTTTAATCTTCTAATGGTTTTTATCGTATGAGCACAATCGATACGGAAGTTGTCATAATCGGCGCGGGTTTGGCTGGCCTTAGCAGTGCAATCCTGCTCGGAGAGATGGGCATCAAAACGACGATCATTGAGCGCAGTCCCGTTGCCGGTGGGCTGTTGCGCAGCTATCCGCGGCAAGGCGTCGATTGCGCGGTCGGCCTCCACTACTTCGGGCCAGCGGGAGAAGGCGAGCTGCTCCGCCAGATGTTTGACATACTCGGGGTTACCGACAGGCTGCGACTACGGCGGTTGGGAACACAGGGAGTGCTCGAACGCTATATTTTTGACGATCTTACCTTTAATCTTCCGGCAACCCTGCCGGCTTTTAAAGAGGCCCTGCTGGACCTGTGTCCAACTGAAAAAGCGGCGATAGATTGTATCATCGCCGCGCTGCAAACCATGTCCCAGGGGTTGCGTCTTGACGCGGGCGGCAGTTTGCAATCCAGTCCTTTTTCCTTTGCCGGACTCGACCAGAGCATGGAGGAGTTCCTTGCGGCCTCGGGCTGCTCGAAAAAACTCCATGATATTCTCTCCGTCCACGGATTCTGGACCGGTCTGCCCATGGACAAATGTCCCGCCTATCTTCTGCTCTATACCCTGGGAGCCCTTCTCCTGTCGGCATGGGAGCTTGGCTGCACCGGCAGGCAGATGGCCGATGCCTATGCCGAGCGTGCTGGGGAAACCGGGGCCGACTTGCTGCTCGGCGATCCGGTGGAGCATATCCTGGTCCAGGAAGGTCGCGCCTGCGGTGTCCGGCTGAAGTCCGGTCGTAGCCTTTCCTGCAAGAAAATTCTCGCCGGCATTCACCCGAAACTCGTGTTGCCCATGCTTGCCGAGGAGGCTCTTCCAGCTGCGTATAAAGAGGGTCTTTTGCAGCTTGCGGAAACGGCCGGTGCGGTCTGCGTCCATCTACTGATCGATCGGAAGCTGCACCCGGCACCTGGCTATAACATGTTTCGCATTCACAAGATCGACGGTGTCAATATCGATGGAACATTTCTGCAGGTGCGCGAAAGCGAACGACCCGGTTACAATCTTCTCACCATCATCCGCGGCTCGGAATATTCGGATTGGAAGCAGTGGCATGATACGCACACCGGCAGGCGTGGCGAAGAATACCAAAAGGCGAAAATGGAGGTTGCACAGTCGTTGCTGGAGATCGCCGGCAGTGTACTCGGCCCGCTCGGGGATTACACGCTTCTCGATGTTTCAACGCCCCTGACGATGCGCGATTGGGCAGCAAGCCCGGAAGGGTCGGTATATGGTCTTATGCGGTCGGTACAAAATGATCTGCAATACGCGGTGCTGACACGTATGCCGGTGCGGTCACTCTACCTCGTCGGCCAGAACGCCATTGCCCCGGGGCTTCTCGGGGTAACGCTGAGTGTTTTGCGCGGTGTGGGCGAGGTTGCGGGTCGCGGTAAATTTCAGAACTTTCTTGCTGCTAGGCTGGCAGAAATTTCCTGACCGGTGTTACGAGATTCCCCACCCATTTTTATTGATAAGCCTTTTCATATTGGTCATTGTGGGAGATGCCGGGTAGGGCTTGGCCATCCTGGCGTGTTGTCGAGGCCAGGGCCCGGGAGCGTTCCGGGGCCACAAATTCGAGAATCATCGACGCTGTTTCTTGGGGTTTCTGCAACTCCAGATCGTGGATCCCATCTTCGAAGGACACCAGGCTGACATTGGGCAGATAGTTTTTGAAATAGTCGATATTCGTTTCCGTCATCTCGCGGAAGGAGGATTTGTCGCCCGAGAGGTAAAGGACAGGAGCCTTGATGACCTTGGCTTCTTCCGTGAAATCCTTGGAGGTTCGGAGGGCCCGGGCGAGGCTGAGCCAGGTTTGGCGCGAGGCTGCGTCGGTGTAGTGGGAGATGATGTCTTTTACTTCCGCTTTGTCTTCGGCATCCATTTTGGGCCAGGCGTAGCCCATGACATCCTTGGCGATTACCGTATCAAGCAGTCCCGACCGAATAAAGCCGATGATTGCATCGCCGAGGAGCGGGGTGTCGAGCCCCTGTTCCATAAATTGATAGGGGGAAGGTTTCGGCATGATGACGGCACCCTCGATACAAACCACCGCACTGACTCGGTTCGGGTAGCGCGCGGCAATGTTCAGAGCGATCATGCCCCCGTAAGAAACCCCGATAAGTGTGCACTGCGGGATCTTCAGCTCATCCATCAGGTTGACGATCATATCGGCCTGTTCGGGGACGGTATAGCCAAAGTCGGAATCCGGTCTGTCGGAGTCACCTGTTCCGAAATTATCCAGGGCGATAAGGCTGAAATGTGGGGCAAGTAAAGGAAGCATGCGGGAAAAGCCCCGATAGGTCCCGAAGAGCCCGGGAATGAGGATGGCAGGCGGGCCTTCTCCGACTTCAACGTAATGGGCATTGTGTTTCTGTTCGGTGGTGAACCTGTCTACGCCATATTGGGCAGGTGCTTTTGGTGCGCGCAAGGCCTCGCTGGTTGTAGCCACCTGGGCGCAAGACGTACAGAGGAGGAGTATCAGTAAAAGGAACTGTGTTTGGAGGGCAAGGTTCTTGATCATCACAATCCTTGATCGGTTATAATCGGGAAATTTTCCATGAGTTTTGGTAAATGTCTGGGAATCTTTAACCGCTGGTATTTGGCACGAAAAGCGGCGGATAACAAAAAGGCAACAACCCACCCTTTGCTCCTGCATACTATTTGAAAAAATCGAAGCAGGCAACAAAGAATCGAAGGTGAAGGGAGAAGGGGGAAGAAAGAAAAAGGGGAACACTTTATGTATCCTTCCTTGACCTCACTTTTCTCCCGGTGTAGCATCATCGCATGCTGCGAAGGGTTTGTCTCATAGTCTCCAGTATCCCTCATTATATCACCCAGCGCGGTAATCGGCGGATGGAAACCTTCTTTAATAACAAAGATTCTGCAAAGGAGTCATCAATGAAATTCTTGCCTACTCTGGTTTTCGCATTTCTGTTTGTTTCGTTCTCTTCGGCATACGGCTTTAATTTCGAACAGTACAAGCAAGGCGATCTCGATCAACTCTTGACGGTTCCGAAGATCAAGTCGGGCGTCAAGATGGTGGTGCCGCAACAAATCCACTTTCGGGCTGTGCTTGCCGGGCCGGTGCAAAACTGCAGCACCGATATTCTCAAACGAACCATGATAATGCAGGGCAATAAACAAGAGGTTGTCGACAAGATGGCCCTGACAAAATGCTTGAATATCAGGTCGGCAAAAGGGGCCGCCATCTCGGTATTTATTGAGGACAAAGTGGCTGAGCGCCTGTCGCGCGAGGTAAACCCCGGCGAGGTGATCGACCTCTTCTGTACATATTTGTACATTACCCCCACCGGGCCGACGCTTCTGGTAAATGAATATAAGAAGCTCTGATAATGGCCCATAAATGAGTACAGCGACATATCTCCTCGCCGGCTGGTTGATCGACGGCAGTGGCGGCCCGATCCAGGAAAAAGTACTGCTGAAGATCGCCCGCGGCCGGTTTGCGGCAATAGAGAAATATACCCCGGCTGATGCCCCTGATTCCGCGCTGGTGACCGATTTCTCACACTGCACCATCCTGCCGCCCCTGGTGGACAGCCATGTGCACCTGTTCATGTCCGGGACCACCGACAAAGGCACGCGGGAACACCAACTGATCGCCGATTATTCGGAGTTGCGCCCGGTTATTGCCAGGCATCTGCATTACCTGTTCAGCCACGGGGTGCTTGCCGTGCGCGATGGCGGGGACAAAGGCGGCTACGCTCTTGCCTACAGGCAGACGAAGGAGATGCATCCTGAGGTGATCCTCAAGGTGGTCGGCCGGGCCTGGCACAGAGAGGGGCGTTACGGTGGGCTGATCGGCAGATTTCCGGGCGATGGACTGGGTCTTGTTGAAGCTTTTGCGCGGGAGAGCGAGGCGGTCGATCAGGTGAAGCTGGTAAATTCAGGCTTCAACAGCTTGAAGGTCTTTGGCCGGGAAACTGAGCCGCAATTTTCAACGGCGGAACTCGCCGAAGTCGTCGCGGTTGCGGCAAAAGCCGGGAAGAAGGTGATGGTGCATGCCAATGGCAAAGAGCCGGTGCGCCGCGCTGTTCTCGCCGGCTGTCACTCGATTGAACATGGCTTTTTCATGGGTCGGGAAAACCTCGAACTCATGGCGGAGAAGGGCACTTTTTGGGTGCCGACCGTTTTTACCATGAAGGCCTTTGTCAGCAATTTCGCGCATGCCGGTGTCCATGCCGACCGACAGGTAATCGAAAAAAACCTCAATCATCAACTGGGACAGCTGACTCTCGCTCGACAACTCGGAGTGAACGTCGCCCTCGGCACCGATGCCGGCAGCCTCGGGGTGCTGCACGGAGAGTCGATGGTCGGGGAAATGAAACTCTTTCAGAAAGCCGGCTATAGTCTGGCCGAGACGGTCCGCTGTGCCACCAGTAACGGTGCACGACTGCTCGGCCTTGACGATTTCGGCCTGCTTGTCAAAGGCAAGGCGGCAACCTTTCTGGTCGCCAGGGGGGCACCGTCACAACTGCCGCGTAAGCTGTCCTACCTTGAGGGTATCTATCTCAACGGTCAGCCGAGCAAGTTGTACCGCAAGAATCCAGTGAAAACTATTGCCCTCAAGGGTTGAGGAAGAGTGGTTGCTGCCATAGCCGAGCTTTCTTCCAGGGAAAAATGAAAATGGTTAAGAATGGGTTGCCGGTTATGACCCGGAGGCATTCCCCGCTTATTTCATGGCCTCGTAGATCTCCTTAAAACTTTCTAGCCCCGCCTCCAGATTCTCAATTATATCGTTTGCCAAAACATCCGGGTCGGGAAGATTATCCAGATCCGTGAGGCTTTTATCCTTGAGCCAGGTGATATCGAGGCTGGTTTTGTCGCGAGCGATAATATCCTCGTAGGTAAATCTTCGCCAGCGGCCCTCGGAGTTCTCTTCGGGGTCATAGGTTTCTTGCCGTTTATGCAGGTTTTCAGGGCAGTAGCAGACAATAAAATCCTTCAGGTCTTCGAGCTTCAGCGGGTTTTTCTTCAGGGTAAAGTGGATGTTCGTTCGGAAATCGTAAATCCATATCTCTTTGGTCCAGGGGGTTTTTGCCGCCGGATGGTTATCAAAGAACAGGACATTGGCCTTTACCCCCTGCTTGTAGAAAACCCCCGTGGGTAAGCGGAGAATGGTGTGCAGGCTGGTGGTTTCCATGAGTTTTTTGCGGACTGTTTCGCCGGCACCGCCCTCAAAGAGCACATTGTCGGGAAGAACCACGGCGGCATGGCCGTCCGATTTCAGCATGGTGCGGATATGCTGGACAAAATTCAGTTGTTTATTGCTGGTCGTTACCCAGAAATCCTGGCGGTTATAGGTGAGGTCTTCGTTTTCCTGCTCGCCTTCGGCATTGGTAAAGGTCATGCTGCTCTTCTTGCCGAAGGGCGGATTTGCAAGCACATAGTCAACCCGCAGACCGGTGTCGGAGATCAGGGCGTCGGTCGAAGCAATAAAGCTGTCGCTTTCAAAGTCACCGATATTATGGAGGAAGAGATTCATCAAGGCCATGCGCCGGGTCGCAGGAACAATCTCGTTGCCATAAAAGGTTTTGTGCTTCAAAAACTCTTTCTGTTCCTTATCGAGGGCATAATTTGTGGTGTTGGCGATAAAATCATAGGCAGCCAGAAAGAAACCGCCGGTGCCGCAGGCCGGATCGGCAATGATTTTCGAAGGCTTCGGGCGCACGCATGCCACCATGGCGCGGATAAGCGCCCGCGGGGTGAAATACTGCCCGGCACCGCTCTTGGTGTCTTCCGCGTTCTTTTCTAAAAGGCCTTCATAGATTTTGCCTTTGATGTCGGCACCCATGGTGCTCCACTGCTCTTTGTCGATCATATCGATGAGCTTGTAGAGTTTTGCCGGGTCCTGGATCTTATTCTGGCTCTTAAAGAAAATCTGCCCTAATACGCCTTTCGACTGGGACAATTCCCGCAACAAAATGGTGTAATGAACCTCCAGTTCCGCACCGCGTTTTTCCGTGAGGCTTTCCCAGTTATAGGCGGTGGGAATGGGCAATTTTCGATTATGCGGCGGCCTGCTGAACTCATCGGCCATCTTTAGAAACAGCAGGAAGGTCAGCTGTTCCAGATAGTCGCCGTAGCCGACACCATCGTCGCGCAGGGTATTGCAGAAACTCCAGACCTTGCTGATGATGCTGGAGGTATTGTTAGTTTCGTTTGCCATTCTCTTTCTTTTTGGTATTTCGTGTATTTTTGGCTGGTTGGGTGTTTTGCCGTTCCGTTTGTATCCGTTCCAGAAGGATGCCGGCGGGTTCGTCGTTTGGGTCTTGCGGGACGAGTTTGCCTTCGAAGGCTTTTTTGAGAATGCTCTGGCGCAGGGCTTCGGCTTGCGAAAGGCTTTGGGTGATGCTCTCTTCGAGTTTGTCGCAGACGGAGAGGCGTGATTCGATTTCGGAAACTATGTGGTCTTGATCGGTTAGGGGACATAAGGGAAATGGCATGGAATTACAGTTTCCCTTATTTAAATATTGAATAGTTGTTGATGTTGATTTTTTTTCGAAATAGTTTTTATTAAATTGAATACAATATGCTAGAAACTTCATGTTGATAGATTCGTTTGAGAGAAATGCATGTAATTGCTGGTTAATCACAATTTGTCTTTCAACTATTGCACTAATTCCAAAATTACCCACACATGTCATGATTACACTTCCAATCGGAATTGTTCTGGCATTATATCTTTTAACTTCATCATTTGATAAACCAACAGGAATATTTCTATAGTCAATTCTTATCGATTTCTCACTTAAATTGGGGGTGGTTACCCATTTGATCTCTCCAGAAAATGATTTTGGTTTATCTCTATTTGGCACAATGCATTTACACATATCTCCAATCTTCACCCACTTCCACCCCTCCGGCAGCTTCCCCTCTTTCACATTTTTGTTGGTCAACTTTCCCTCAAACGCCCATTTGAGCACCGCCTGGCGATAGGTCTTAAGTTGTGCCTGTGCGGTTTTAAGGTTCTCGATTCCTTTGTCCAGGCTGCTGAAGAGTTCTTCTATTTTGGCGACGATGCGGTGTTGTTCGGGAAGAGGGGAGAGAGGGATTGTGATATCTCTTACAATAGTTAAATTTACCCTTGATCTTGTAGTACCTTTCGTAATCTTTTGAAACTGATGTTGTACAACCCTACTGTTAACCAAATAGACCAAAAAATCTGTATTAATACATATAGATGATGGCCTTAAGCGCATTAGGTCAGCAACAATTATTCCATAATTGTATTTATCAGGAACTTTGCAGCATAAGCCTAAAGGATTGCCTAGTTTAGTGATAATTAAATCGCCGCACTGGAAAGAATGTCTTGAGATGGTTGCTGCTTTTTCTTCCGTTATAAAATCAATTTTTTTATCAATAAAACAGTTCGCTTTGATGTTCTGTATTTTAAAGACAGGTATTCCAATACTACCATATTCAGACGATTTTAAATTTGAACCGAATGGACCATCAACAAGATCTTTTTTGGGATCTAATAAAATTTCTCCAAGAGTAGTTGTAGTCCAACCCTTTGGCAATTCTTTCACATCATTCATCCTATGCTGCCAAAGCTTCGTTAAGCTCATCAATAATCACAGTCATACCCTCTCCAAACAACTGCCACATCTTCCCCTTACCGCCTTTGGCATCAAAAGGAGTCAAATCCAAATCCTCGATATCCATATGCACCGAAGTAGCAATCTGCTCTTTCAGCATATACAGCCAGTCCATCTGTTCCTTGCTGAACTTTAAAGTCCCAGCCTGTTTCTTAAAAAGCCACTGCTGAAAGTTCTTATCCACCGTTTTGTCATAGGATGTGAGCGCCGCATCAATCCCGATCACCCTGCGAACCAGTGAAACCAAGGCCACCATCTCGTTTTTCGGCTGGCCACTGACACTCTCCAGCTGTTCATAGGCCCGCCAGACACTGAAGACGGCGAGGGTCGGTTTATCGAGAAGAATCCGCTCGGCCAACTCCTTAACCATGGCAAAGGTCAACTCGCGCCTGCGGTAAGGCTGGCCGTAAAAAATCTGCAGGGCGACGATCTCATCTCTGTGCATTGCAAGCCACTCTTTAAAGGCGCCGACCAATGCGGTCGCTTTTTCTTTATTGTCCTTATCCCAACCGACTTTCACTACTTCATCGGGATTGAGGGTATCAATTTTCTGTTCATGTGCCTTGCGGACATTTTCGATGAACTCGTTGAGCTCCCCGGTAAAAACCTGTGCCGCCTGGTTTTGCAGCGCACCTGTCAGCTCCTGGTATCTTTTTTCAATATCGCCAGGGGCAGCGTCCGGCAATTCCCGTTCCGCCTGCGCATGCAGTTCTTCGAGGGTATCGGGGTTATAGGCGCCGAGAAGGCCTTTTACCACCTGGGCGATGCTTACGCCCTCTGTTTTTTCTTGAAACTTGGCGCGTTCCTTGTCGGTTATCTGTTTATCAAGCCGTGTCAGTCGGTTGGCAAGGGAGGTGAACAGCTCCTCATCCCGCGCTCCGACGGCAATCGCGCCGAGCAAATCCTTCAGCGCAACACCGGGTTTTTTCTCAAGCGGCCGGCTGTCGGTTTTCAGGCTCTTGGTGACACCGATGGCATCGACAATGACAAAATGGTCCTTGGTGATTTTGGCCGAGGGCGAAACCTTTTTCAGATCGTCAAAGTTGATGATCCGCGTGCCGCGCCCCTTCATCTGTTCAAAGTAGTTGCGGCTCTTTACGTCCCGCATGAAAAGAAGACACTCCAGCGGCCTGATATCGGTTCCGGTGGCAACCATATCCACCGTGACGGCTATGCGCGGGTGATAGTCATTGCGAAACTGGGCCAGCACCGATTTGGTATCCTCCTCCGATTTGTAGGTCAGCTTTTTACAGAATCGGTTTTCTTCATTGAATTCTTCTCGGACAATCTTGATAATATCGTCGGCGTGGCTGTCGGTTTTGGCGAAGATCAGCGTCTTCGGCACCTCAAAAAGCCCGTCTTTATCGAAACGGTCGGGAAATATTTCCGGGAGGTGTTCTTTGAAAGTGTGGGTGACGGTGCGGATCTGGTTGGGATTGACGATATCTTTGTCCAATTGCTGCGAAGAGTAGGCCTCGTCTTCATCCTGCAAGGCAAATCTTTTTTTACGGGAGAGCCGGTCCCGGTGTTCGATATATTCGCCCTTCCAGAGGGTGGCGCCCTGGCCGGTGATTCTTGTCTCGATCAGATACACAGCGTATCCGACGTTCACCCCATCGGCGACGGCCATCTCATGGGAATACTCCGAGACGATATTCTGTTGAAAGTAGCCGAAGGTTCTCTTGTCCGGGGTGGCGGTAAGGCCTATCTGAAAAGCGTCAAAATAGTCGAGAACCTGCATCCACAGGTTGTAGATGCTGCGGTGACATTCGTCGATGACGATAAAATCAAAGTATTCAAGCGGCAACTTGGCATTGTATTCAACCGGCGGCACCTCTTTCGGTTGCCAGCGTTCATGGGGATTTTGTTCTTCGGCGCTTTCTTCTAACTCCTGGCCCTTTAACACTGCATACAGGCGCTGAATGGTGCTGATATACACATGGTTATCATCGGGGATGAATCGCGATTTGAGGCGGTGCACGCCATACAGTTCGGTAAATTTACGGTTATCGTCGTTTGGCAGGTAGGACATGAACTCCTGCTCGGCCTGTTCCCCCAGGTTTTTGGTATCGACCAGAAAGAGTATCCTCTTGGCGTTGGTAAATTTTAACAGCCGATAGATACAGGTGATGGCGGTGAATGTTTTGCCCGAACCGGTCGCCATTTGGATGAGGGCGCGGGGCTTGTTGTCTTTAAAGGATTTTTCGAGATTGGTAATTGCCGTGGTCTGACAGTCTCGCAGCCCGGCGGCGGGTAACTCGTTCAGGTCGTGCAGGGAAGCGCGCAAGGATTTCGCTTTCTTTAACCAATGGCGGAGAGTTTCCGGGCGATGAAAGGAAAAGACGGTTCTGGCGCGGGGTTTCGGGTCGCGAAAATCGCTAATCTGCGTGACGGTACCGGTGCTTACATAGACAAAAGGCAGCTTTGCCCGGTTGAGGTATTTCAGTTTTGCCTCGGCATAGCCTTCAGCCTGGTCTTCATGGGTCGATAAAATGTGGCCCTGTTCTTCGCGTTTTGCCTCAATGATGCCGACAGGTTTGCCATCGACAAAAAGGACATAATCAGCCGGGCCTACATCGGTGGGGTATTCTCGAACCGCAATGCCCATGCCTGCCTGAAGATGTATCTTTTTGTTATCCTGTACCAGCCAACCGCAGGCTTGCAATTGTCTGTCAATATTGTCGCGGGCTTTCTGCTCAGGGTTCTGGTTCATAGATCACCTTTGATGGCTCCGATCACTGTTGTTCCCTGGTGAATTCAATTATTTGCAAAATAGCATTATCTGCATAATCGAACAAGGCGAAACGGTCTTAAAATCCTCTGTGCGATTTTCTCCGTGGCGATATGGAAAAAGAAGAATAACTACAAATATGTCATTAAATTCAATAATTATTTACAATAATGTCATGATAATCTGTTGTGCTGAGGTACGAAAATTACCCGGAATATAGCTATATCAACATGATATTATAAATAAAAAAATAATTAAAAGAGGCGTGGCATCCCTTTTGCTATATTGGGGGCAAGGAAGCGGGAGTTGAAAATTCATCTTTTGAGAATATGCAAACCGACAAAGAAAGGAGGAAAGGAAAATGCAACGCCAAGACCATTTTCAAACAGATTTGTCCGGGGGATTGTCGAGTCATTCCTGTTTGGCGATGGGGGGCGTTCCGGAGGTTGGGCGTCTAGAGGTGGAAAAAGTAAATACAGGATGTGGTAAAGTTTTTGGAACCGTTCGCTTCACCGGGTAATGGGATGGCGAAAAAGTAACCATATTGCCGGTAGCCGGCAACAATGCAAGCTCTCTCATGGGAGGAGAAAAAATGAAATTCGTAACAGCAATAGTTAAGCCATTCAAATTGAACGATGTGCGGGAAGCCCTCACCGCCGTCGGCGTCAATGGTGTAACGGTGACCGAAGTGAAGGGGTTTGGCCGCCAGAAAGGCCATACCGAGATCTATCGCGGTGCGGAATACATCGTTGAATTTTTGCCGAAAGTGAAA
>CAIQWD010000065.1 GCA_903875445.1 uncultured delta proteobacterium
CCCGCTCCACGCGAACGGCATCATTCAGGACATTACCGAGGGTAAAAGACTCGGAGAAGAGCAGAGACAATGGATGCAAAAGAGACAGCAAATCCAAAGGGCCGAAAGCCTGAGAACTATGGCTGGAGCCATTGCCCACCACTTTAACAATCAACTTGCTGCGGTAATTGGAAATCTGGAGATTGCCATCGAGGACAGGCCGACAGAGGCACAGAGATGGCAGATCCTGAACGATGCCCTACAGGGAGCCCGCAATGCAGTGGAGGTCAGCAGTCTCATGCTCACGTATCTTGGACAGACAACCGGTAAGCGTACCTTGTTTGATCTATCCGAGATCTGCCGCCAGCCCCTGCCACTGCTTCTGGCTGCAATCCCCCAGAATGTGCTTTTTACAGCCGATTTGCCGACCCCAGGCCCAATCATCAACGCCAATGCGACGCACCTTCAACAGACCCTGACCAATTTAGTCAACAATGCCAGGGAAGCCGCAGGTAAAGACCCGGCAACTATAGATCTGACTGTTAAAATTGTATCTCCTGCCGATATCCCCGAATCGCAACGCTTTCCCATTGACTGGCAACCGAAGGATGCGACCTATGCCTGTATGGAAGTAAAAGATACGAGCGGCGGGATCGTAGACGAGGATATCGAAAAGCTCTTCGACCCGTTTTTCTCCAATAAATTTTCAGGGCGGGGGCTTGGATTACCGGTGGCTTTGGGGATTGTGAGTGCACATGAAGGGGCAATCGCGGTGAAGAGTGAGGCTGGAAGGGGCAGTACCTTCCGGGTTTATATCCCCGTATCTGCTGAAGGGGCACTGCCGCAGCCCGATAAATCAGCCCTCCCCCCGGCCAAGGAAAGATTCGGCACAGTACTGCTGGTCGAGGATCAGGAGATTGTGCGCAACATGACCGAAACCATGCTTGCCCGTATGGGCTTTAAAGTTGTGACGGCTACGGACGGCGTCGAGGCGGTGGAAATTTTCCAGCAGCATCTCGATGCAATCAACATCGTCCTGACTGATCTGTCCATGCCGCGCATGGACGGCTGGGAGACACTCTCGGCCTTACGCCGAATCCGTCCGGATATCCCGGTCATCTTGCTCAGTGGCCACGATGACTCTTTGGTAAATGCCGGTGACCGAGCCGAACTCCCCCAGGTTTTTCTGCACAAACCCTTTCAGAAGGCTGCGCTGAAAGATGCACTTGCAAGAGCCTTAGAAGGTCTTCCGATGAATTATAACCCTGAGGGGAATACAACACCTTCTGCAGGAGATTTGCATTGAAAACAATTCTGACAATTCAGCACAATCGCGCCAGCTTGCTGAAGAAAATACTCAGGAGAAAACACTCATGAATTTTGATGTGTTCCATCGACGGCGGCTGAAGACCAGAGTGACCCTTTTCACCTTAATTATTTTTTTGGCAAGCTTCTGGTCGCTGGCGTTTTACACCAGTAAGATGCTGCGCCGGGATGTGGAGCAGATGTTAAGCGATCAACAATTCTCGACGGCCTCTTTTGTGGCTAAAGGAATCAATGAAGAGCTGGCAAACCGCATAAAATCCCTAGAAGACGTTGCCTCTGACATTAGTCCGGCCTTGCAGGAAAATACAGCGGCACTGCAGACACTTCTAGAAAAGCGCTCAGTCTTTCAGGGTTTATTTAACGTCGGCACCTTTGTTACCGGGATTGATGGAGTTGCGCTCGCCGATGTTCCGCTCTCGACAGGACGAATCGGCATCAATTACATGGACAGAGATTTTATGCAGTCCGCACTCAAGGAAGGGAAAGCAATGATCGGACAACCGGTCATGGGAAAGAAGCAACTCACTCCACTTTTCGCCATGGCGGTGCCCATTCGAGATACTCTGGGCAAGGTGATTGGTGCCCTTGTAGGAGGTACTGACCTGAGCAAACCCAATTTCCTGGACAAGATTGTACAAAACAACTATGGCAGAACCGGCGGTTATCTGCTTATAGCACCGCAAGACAGATTATTTATCACCGGCACGGACAAGAGCCTCGTTATGCAGCCTGCGCCCGCTTTTGGTATTAACCCGTTGTTTGATAAATATATGCTGGGCTTCGAAGGTTCAGGTCTTGTCGTGGACTCTCATGGTGTAGAAGTATTGTCGTCTGCAAAACAAATTCCTACTTCAGGTTGGTGTGTCGTCGCAAGGATTCCCACACTAGAAGCCTTTTTCCCAATTCGCGCCATGCAACGGCATATGTTGCTGATCGCATTTTTTATGACCCTATTGGCAGGCGGTCTGACCTGGTTAATGTTGCGCCGCCAACTTGCTCCGATGCTTGCCGCAGTGAAAATACTCTCCAGTCAGGCTGACACTAACCTGCCTGCGCGCCCCTTACCAATAACCCATCAGGATGAAATCGGCGAACTGATCGGTGGTTTCAACGGTCTACTGAAAACTCTGAGGCAACGGGATGAGGCACTACGGGAGAACCGCCAACAGCTGACTAACATCATTGAATTTTTACCAAATCCAACCATGGCCATCGATAACAATGGATGTGTCATCATCTGGAATAAGGCTATTGAAACAATGACCGGGATTACGGCTGCAGAGATGATCGGCAAAGGTGACCACGCCTATATGATCCCTTTTTATGGAGAGGCGCGAGTTGGTCTATTGGATTTAATTTTTGCGGTAGATGAGGAAATTAAGTCCAGATATCCCGATATAAACCGCCAGGGAGACACCCTTACAGCAGAGGCGTTTTGCAATGCTTTGAACGACAATAAAGGCGCTTGGATTTTCGGCAAGGCTTTGCCTCTGCGCGACCAGGATGGAAATGTTATAGGTGCCATTGAAAGCGTTCGAGATATCTCTGCACGTAAATTAGCGGAAACCTATGGGGAAATGAGCAGGGAGGTACTGCAGATACTTAACGAACCGGCTGGTATCCAGGAGTCCGTCCAGCGTGTTCTTGCTGTAGTCAAGACGCGGACC
>CAIQWD010000066.1 GCA_903875445.1 uncultured delta proteobacterium
AGTATACCGAACAAGGCTGTGAAAGTCAAGAATTTGTGTCGCTTATGCTAAAAAAACGTCTGAATTTTCGAGAGTTATTGAAGGATACGGAGGAGGCTAAATCAGGACTAAACTGTTACTTGAAAAACACCATTGCCCCTGTCGGGTGTTCGGCGGTTGCTTGGTCAGAAAAGCCTTTCTCCCGGTTGCCTTTACAATAATATTTGTGCATACTATAATTATTTCGTAACAAGAATGTATTGCCGGAGGCTTGTGGGGCAGAGAAAATCCAGCAACACCAACTAAGGAGATGTCAATGACTGTTAAAATTTTCATCAAAAGAAAAGTATCACCGACAAATGTCCTCGACCTGACCGTTCTCCTGAAAAAACTTCGCAGCCTTACCCTCAGTCAGTCAGGCTATATCTACGGAGAAACTCTCAAAAGGGTCGATAGGCAAGATGAATCGATGGTCATCAGCACCTGGCGGTCGCTTGACGATTGGAATGCCTGGGTCAACAACAGTGAACGTATCGCCATCCAAGACGAGATAGATCGCCTCCTTGGCGGGAAAACCGAATACTCGGTATACGAGGTATAGGTTACTTTGCCGATTAGCCCACGGTTTTGCCGACTATTTCCTTGTCAAAATAGTTGACCGCCATGCCCGCGTCGACGACGATGGTCTGGCAGTTTATCCCCGAGGCCCTGGCCGACAGGAGAAAGGCGGCGGTATCGGCGACTTCCCGGGTGGTCAGGGCCTCTTTCCTGAGAATCGCCTTCTCGGCGAAGAGATAGCTGTCGACATAGCCGGGGATACCGGCGGAGGCGGAGGTTTTCAGGAGTCCGGGCGCGACGGCGTTAAAGCGAACATGTGAGAATTCGGAAAAACTCTTGGCGAGAAAACAAAGAGACGAATCGAGCGCCGCCTTGATCGGCGCCATATAGCCGTAGTTTTCCGCCGCCATTCGGGTGGTGGAGATGGTGATGGTCACCACCGAAGCATCATGGGCGAGGATGTCCTTGAAGTGGTTGGCGATGCTGATCAAGGAAAAGCAGGAGATATTCACCGCCTGGAGGAAATCGTCTTTCCGGGTCAGGTGAAACGGCTTCATTCCGTCGGAATAATTGGCAAAGGCAATGGAATGGACGATCCCGTCGATCCGTCCGCCCCGCTCGGTCCCGATCCATTCGGCGATGGCATCTCGAACCCGGATGATATTCGCCTCATTTTCAACATCGCAGACAAAGACCGGAGAATTGGGGAAAAATTTTCGGGCGTTATCCACCCTCTCCTGTGACCGCACCACATGAATAACCTCGGCCCCTTCGTCCACCAGACACTTGCCGATGGCACAGGCCACCGATTTTTTATTGGCCAGGCCGAAAACCACAAATCTTTTCTTCTTGATGTTTAGAAAGCTCATAATCCTTGGAGTTGGTTAAGAAAACAGGATATCGATCCATGACGCTCCGGGAAGGTGTTCCAGAACGTAGAACGCGGGGAAACGGATACTTCCGGGTAGTATTTCCCAGCTCTTTACGGTATATGGACTCTATAATCGACAACTGGCTTACATTCACGCTAAACTGCACAAATAACCATAGCAACCATGCAAAAATATACAATCGGCATCGACACCGGCGGCACCTATACCGACGCGGTCCTCCTTGAAAACCACTCCGGGAGGATCGTCGCCAAGGCCAAGGTACCTACCACCCATTTCGACCTGGCCCGGGGCACCGGGGAGGCGCTGACACTGCTTCTTGCTAAAAGCGGCGCCGCTCCGACAGATATCCGCTCCGTGTGCATCTCTTCCACCCTGGCGACCAACAGTGTGGTGGAAAATAAGGGGGCAAGGGTAGCGGTCATCGTCATCGGCTATGTCCGCCATTTCAAGCTGCCGGTGCAAGCCGTGGTCTTTGTCAAGGGCGGCCACACCATCGACGGCAAGGAAGAGGAACCCCTCGACATCGACTATCTTGTCACGCTCGTCCAGGGCTTAAAAAACGAGGTGGATGCCTACGCCGTCTGTTCGGCGATGTCGATGAAAAACCCGACCCATGAACTGGTCACCGAAAAGGCCATCGCCATGCTCGATCCGAAGCCGGTTTTCTGCTCGCATCGCATCAGCAAGCTTACCGGCATGCATGAACGCGCGGCCACCGCCGGGCTGCACGCCAAACTCATGCCGGTCATGGGCGATTTTATTGACGGTGTGCAAAAGGCCATGGCGGGACAGGGTCTCAGCTGTCCGGCGGTGGTCATCGGCGGCAACGGCCGGTCCCTCGATGCCAAGCGGGCGGTTGCCGAAGCGGGCATGACCGTCGCCAGCGGCCCGGCCTGTACCGCCCATTTCGGCGCCGCCCAAACGCAAAAGAACGCCCTGGTCATTGATGTCGGCGGCACCACCACCGATATCGCCATGGTTGAAAACGGCCGACCTCTCCTGGCGGCAGAGGGCTGCCGGATAGGCCTGTGGCAGACCCATGTCGAAGCGGTCGATATGCATACCGCCGGCATCGGCGGCGACAGCCATGTGCATGTCGGGGAAAGGGGTGAGCTGAGCATCGGGCCTGCCCGGGTAACGCCGCTTTCCATGGCAGGGGAGGCGCGCTGTCCACCGGCTCTGTGGCTGGGGGTGGATGGCAAATCGCGGCTCATCGTTCTTCGCCCCGAGGCCGCACACCTTGTCCCGGACAGCGAGCTCACCGCCGTCCTCCGTGAAAGCGGTCGAGCAACCCCGGCGACCATCCGGCAGCGCACCGGGCTCGGCGGCATTCCCCTTGACGTGCAGCTGGAGCACCTGACAAGAAGACAATGGATCTTTGAATGCGGCTTCACCCCGACCGACGCCCTCCATGTCCTCGGCAAGATTGACCTCGGCGACCGGGAGGCGGCTCTTGCCGGTGCGGAAATTCTCGGGCGGGCTCTCGGCCTCGGCGCTGCTGCTTTTGCCGGGCTGGTGCTCGAACGTAGCGAAGAGCTGATAGAAAATATGATCATCGACTACGTCATCCAGCGCTCCTGGCAGAACTCGCTCGCCGCGTTTATCGGCAGCCGCAAGAATCACCCGGTTCTCGGTGTCGATTTTTCCATCAAGATCCCGCTTATCGGTATCGGTGCCGCCGCCCGCTTTCTTCTTCCGAGAGTTGCCGAGCGGCTGCACACCACGGTTACCTTCCCGGAAAACTGCGAGGTCGGCAATGCCATCGGTGCGGCGATGATTGGCCTGGCCGCTTCGCCCTAACATGAAAATCCTCAGCGTTGCCGATACGGTGGTGAAGGACCTGCTCGAAACAACGGGCGGCGGTCCGGCCATAAGCGGCATCGAGCTGCTCCTCTCCTGCGGCGACCTGCCGCCGGAATACCTGACAGCTCTCCGCAACCGCTACGATGTGCCGCTGCTCTATGTCCTCGGCAACCACGATATCCGTTACGGTACTTCGCCGCCGGTGGGATGCACCCCTATCGACCGACGGATAGTCCATGTCGGCAAGACAAAGATCCTCGGTTTCTCCGGCTCCCGGTGGTACAATGGTAGTATCAATCAGTATACGGAAGAGCAGATGGCCGGGTTTATTAACAGATTACGGTTTGCCCTGTGGCGCAGCCGCAGTGTCGATCTGGTCGTCACCCATGCGTCGCCGCGTTTTATTCATGACGCCGAAGACCTGTGCCATCGCGGCTTTCGCAGCTTTCGCCGGTTTATCGACAAATACCAGCCGCGCCACTTCCTGCATGGCCATATCCATGCCCACTTCGCAAGTGAAGAGGAACGAATAACCAGGCTCAATTCTACCTTGATCATCAATTGTTATGGTTACCATGTTCTCGAAATATAATCCTTTTTCGGCGCTGAAAAGAGTTATAGCCGGTTCGGAAAAAGGCGAGGAAAGCGACACCAGTCCCACCAGCTTCAATAGCCGGCAGGAAGAGGAAGAGGCCTACGAGGCGATAGAGCGGGGAACCTTGATGGTGCCGCTGGAAAAGATCGTCGGCAGTGTCGGCAGATACCACGATTTCGACACGCAGTTCCGAACCCATTCGCAGGCGGTTGACGAACGGCTGAAGGGCATTATTGCCGCCATGAAGGAAGGGAAGAACCTGCCGCCGATCGCCCTGTACCAGATCAAGGACGACTATTTTATCCTCGATGGCCATCACCGTTTCCGGGCGGCGCGCGAGCTTGAACGCTCGCATATCCGCTCGCGCATCGTCGAACTGCTGCCTTCGAAAAATACTCTGGAGAACAAGCTCTATATCGAAAAGATCGGTTTTCGCGACAAGGCCGGTCTCACCGACAGTATCGAACTCACCGAACTCGGCCAATTCGAGCACCTGGAATGGCAGGTGGAGCAGCACCGCCGCTTTCTCAGCCACGATAAAGGCGAGGAGGTCAGTTTCAAACAGGCGGCCGTCGACTGGTATCGCACCATCTATCGACCGCTGGCAACGATCATCGGCAATAGCGGCTTGGTAAAATCCTTTCCCGAGCGGACGGTCGACGATCTCTACCTGTATATTTCCGTGCATCAGTGGGAACAGGGTCAGAAGCGCAAATACGGCATCGGTGTCGATAAACTCATCCCCAAGGATATGGAGGCCTTCCGAACGAAAATGGCAGAGCATACCGAGCAGGAATATCCGGAAATGAAGAGGGAAATCACCGTCTTTATCCTCCTCAACGTCGATGGCAAGCATGAACAGCAGATCTTCGATAAACTCCTGGCCTTAAAAGAGGTCACCGAGGTGCATACAATACACGGATCGATAGACATGCTCGCCAAGGTTACCCTGATGCGCGATATTCTTTCTTCCGATGCCGAACTGCTGTCGCAGTTCATCCAGTCGACCATCCGGCAATGGAAGGGAGTGCTCTCGACCCAGACCCTCATCCCCGGGATGTCCAGGGTCAAGGACAAGGATCGTTGCCTGCTGTGAAGGGACTACAGGTATATTATGAGATACTACAGCACAAAAAGGTGCCTACTTTTCTTTTCCACCATAGGGTTGTAAAAGAGACTGTAATTTAGCTAGCCCGCCTTCTCCGGGAAGAGCGGTTAATGTCATCTTTTCTCAATTACCCATACAAGGAGGAGATTATGAAGAAAAACCTCGGACCGGTGAATGGTCTGTACCCCTCGTTGACCACCATTGTAGGTACGGTGGTCAACGGCAAACCAAATTTTCTGGCTATCGCCCATGTGGGTATCTTCAACCATGGCACCCCGCAGTACCTGTCCTTTGGGATCAATAAGGCTCACTACAGCAACCAGGGGATCATTGAGCACAAAGAATTCAGTGTGAACATCCCGTCGGAGGCTCTGGTGGTCGAAACCGATTATGTGGGCCTGGTTTCAGGCAAAAACACCGACAAATCGGCCGTGTTCGAACTGCATTACGGATCCTTGGCCCATGCGCCGTTGATCGTTGCCTGTCCGGTGGTAATGGAGTGCCGGCTGCATAGCACGCTTGATTTTACCTCCCATGACGTTTTCGTCGGCGAGATCGTGGCAACCCATGTCGCCCCTGAGGTTCTGACCGCCGAGGGCAAGATAGACTTCACCTTGGTAAAACCCCTTCTTTTCGACATGCAGGGCGTGAGATACCTGGCCCTGGGACCGGAGGTGGGCAAATGTTGGAATGTGGGCAAGACTATGAAAAAGGCCGGGGGCCGGCCCTAATCCCAGGGACGTCCAGGATCAAAGGTAAGGATCGCTGTCTGCTTAATCACGTCACCGGATCACTTTTTAAGCAAGGCATGGAGACCGCCGAATGCCACCCCCTGTTCGATCAATGTAAAGCCATGGTTTTCGGCCGCCAGCAGCGATTGGGCAAAGTCCGCCGGTTTAACATGCCCCTTCGGTTCGGCAAAGAGCATCAGGCCCCCCGGTTTCAGGGCTTGATGGATTTCCCGAAAAAACCGCCCCTGATCGGGGACCTCATGGACCACGGCGATGGCAAAGGCGAAATCGATGCTCCCGGCGAGATCGTCTATCAAGAGCGAAGTCTCATTACATGCCCTGCATTCGATCCGATCGCCGAGCCCGGCTTTTGTCGCCCGTTTTCTGAGACTGGCGAGCATCTTTTCCTGCAGATCGATACACACCAGCTTCCCCGCCGGTCCTACCATCTTCGCTGCCGGCAGGCTGAAAAAGCCCATGGCACTGCCGGGCTCAATAACGGTCATTCCCTCTTTGATATAAGGACGCAAAATTTTCTCCGGATTTTGTACAAGCTTGCGCACCGGACTGGCCAGCAGCCAACCGATCCATACCGGACACACCCGTCCCGCCATATCCTCTCCTCTTCGAATGAGATGTTGCCGCGCTGAGACAAGCCGCTGCCTGTTGCAGTCTCAGGCTGTCGGCTTTTCCTGCTGTGCCTGCGGCAGGAGCTGAATCATCAGCACCCGGCCGGTGGCACAAAGGGTCGTTCCGGCAAAAAGACTGAGAGCAACCGTCACCTTCCGCCCCTTTATTTCGCTGACCTTGCCGCGAATTTCCAGCTCCACCCCCAAGGGTGTAGGCTTAGCAAAATCGACGGTAAGCGAGGCGGTAACGAATCGCCCCACCGCTTCGCCGCTCTCCCGCGCCTTGGCAGCGGCGGCGGTCGCGGCCCCGTGACAGTCGATGAGCGAGGCCACCATCCCGCCGTAGAGAAATCCGGGAACGCCGCCGGTATAATGGGATTTCGGGGTATGGCGGCAAATACACTCCTCGCCCTCCCAGTAGCTTTTGAGTTGCAACCCGTGCGGATTGTTGCGGCCGCAGCCGTAGCAGTGGGAATAATCCTCGTGATAAAGATCCTGTATTGCCGATTCGTGCATTGTCTTTCCTCGTCCCAAAAAAAAATTGCCGATTGTCGCCGTGTCCCGCCGCGCCGCAACTATTGCTTTGCGGCAGGAGTGGTGGTCTTCTGGTCGCTCACATGCGTTTTAATCTGTTTGCCCCATTCCGCTATATAACCTTTATTCCAGGCAAAACCCAAGGCCATGAGAAGAACGAGGAGAAATACCCAGCGTTTCCAAGGGGTCTTTTTCTCGGCGAAGGGGTCGACAAGGGTCCGTTCCGAACCCTTCGGCAGCATTGCCATTTTAGTTAGGGTGGAGCCGAAGGGGATATTGATCCGGGCCTTGGTATTGATCGCCCAGCCATTGGCGTCGAGCATCGGGCCGAGGTTACGTTGCCGCAGTTTCAAAAAGGCGATGAGCATGGACGGCCCGGAGATGGCAAGAATGCTTGCTCCCACCGCCAGAGGCATCTCCCACATGGGCAGTGCAAGAAAGACTCCGACGATGGAGGCGATAGCCGTGCCCATCGCCCCGACAGCGAGACCTAAGGCGGCAAAGATACCGGCAAACTTGCCGACATCGAAGGGCAGGGGTGCTGCCGGAGCCGGCGGCGGTGCTGCCGGCGGTGCGGCCGGTTTCGCTGCGACAGCGGCTATTCCGGCACCGGCCTTACTGTCCACCGCCTTATCCTTGGCAGCGGCGAATTTTTCCAGCTGTTCGGCAATCATTCGCCCGATGCGTTTGTAAGGTGCCCAGAAGGCCTGGGAAACACTGATGGGATGGTCGATGATCTTGACGACGGTCGCATCCCAGTCATTGCCCTGGCTATCGTAAAACACCCCGTTGCGGCCGAGCATCAGATTGTCGGAGTCGCCGCCGGTAAAGGCTGCGGCAATGAATATCCGCTGGTCGCTGCCCCGGCGTCTGCATTCGCAGTAGGCGAGATAGGTGCGACTGAGATTGGCCAGCGGGCTGTGGCCATCGACGCTCGCCACCTTGATACACAGTTCGCAGGCCCGGCCGTCGATGTACAAGGTTCCGGTCTGAAAGACCGCCTTGCGATCCTGAACGTAAAAATCGCGGAAGGCCACAAAATTATTCAGCAACCGATAAAGATCGCGGTTGAAGTAGACGAGTCGAACGACTTTATCAATGGCATCGACCTGCTCTGCCAGTTGTAAATCCTGGCGGATGAGATCCTCCAGCAGGTTTTTGCCCGGTCCCCGGAGAATCGTCTCGATCCTTTCAAGGCCGAGATTTTCTACCTCCGCCCCGGCCTTGCGGCCCTGCCAGATGGCATAGGGGCTGAAAGTCTCTTTGATCTGCTGCCACTGGGCGGCCTCAAGTTGGGTGACTTCGCCGAACAAGGGCCTTACCACCAAGGCGGTGAAACGCTCCATGACGGGGCTCCAGGCCGGATTGATCCCCTCTTGCAGCGGCAGGGCGCGGTTCGCTTCAATACGGGCCAGAGGAAAACGTTCGACCTCGACCGTGGCTACCGCCAGATCCTGGGATGCTAGGGCCTCATAATTGGTCGGCGAGGGATTGAGCGGGGCCTCGGCCTTGGCGTCGAAAGCGGCCAAACCGCAGCGTATGAAATAATCATCCACCTTGTTGCAGAGACGGGCAAAAACCGCAGCGGCCTCCGTCGTTTGATCGGCGAAAGGCAGGATAGCCGGGGAATCTTTTGCCTGTTTCCACCAGTCGGCATACAACTCGGCCGCTGTAAAAAAGGCGTCGAGTCGTTCTTGGGAGATACCCGGCAAACCGCTGCGATCCTGCTCGCTGCCGACGCAGGCCATGATCTCGGCGATCAATTTTTGCATTGCCTCGTCTTCGCCGGCGTGTTCGGCAATGATCCCGTCCCCGTTGAATTTCGAGTCGTGCAGCAGGGTTTCGGTATTGGTCACATCCTCAATGGACACACTCTCGGCCTCGGGCTTGCCGAGATAGGAAAGGAGCTGTTTGGCGGATGCGAGCAGCTGCTGCCCCTCGGCCTGGCTGCCGTCAATAGCCTGCAAAGACAATGCGTTGCTGCCTGCCAGAAAACTATCCATCCGGACCAGGACGGAACTGATCCATTTGGTCGCGGCGAGGATCTCCGGCACACGAACCTGGCCGTCCCGGTCGGTATCGAGCATCGCCAGGGTGCGGGCATCAAATTCCAAACCGTTCACCGGACAGCTGAGCGCCGCCCAGAGTTTCTGATCCAACTCACCCAGATGCCTGATATCCTCGGCGGTTTCGAGGCGAACCTGATCAAAACCGCCAAGCCGACAGAAACGCCAATAATGTGGTGAACCTGTAGTGTTTTCCATAATTCTTAACCTCCCCAATGGTCAAATGTCGCTGAATCAACGAATGGCAAGCAAAATGATAATTTTCCTCTTTTCAGAGCAAGTACGCCAAAAGCATTCTCGGAGCTTCGACCTGTATGAACCTAACATACCAAGACAAATAAGAATTACTATCGTTTTTTACCGCACACAACTCGATTGCGGCAAAAAATGATCGTTAAGATGTGTGCAGAGCGTTAGCAACCATGCTAAAGTGATGAGTCCTTAACAAACAGGCAGAGGGCCGTTGACGGAGAAAATTTGGCCTGAGACAGCGAGCAAACCATAACAAGGTACCCATTATGCAAGATCTTGATGCACTCTTCAACCCGTCCTCGGTGGCGGTGGTCGGCGCCTCCGGCACCCCTGGAAAGGTCGGTCATGATATCTTCGTCAATATTCTCAAAGGCGGTTTCACCGGCACCCTCTACCCCGTCAACCCCAGGGCCAAGTCGATTGCCTGCGTTCGCGCCTACCCGGACATCCAGGATATTCCCGACCCCATCGATCTGGCAATCATCATCCTGCCGCCGAATCAGGTCGAGGCGGCTATCGCCAATGCCATCGGCCATGGCGTTAAGGCGGTGGTCATCGTCTCCGCCGGTTTCCGCGAGGTCGGCCCGGCAGGACTCGCCATCGAACAGCGGATTGTCGCCATGTGCCGGGCGGCCGGAGTGCGGGTGGTCGGTCCTAACTGCCTGGGGGTGATCAATCCGAAGCCCGAGGTGCGGCTCAATGCCAGTTTCTCGGGACGGATGCCCGCCGCCGGCAATATCTCCTTCATTTCCCAGAGCGGCGCCCTGTGCACGGCGGTACTTGATTTTGCCGCCGATAAGGATTTCGGTTTCTCGAAGTTCATCTCCATAGGCAACAAGGCCGATGTCGATGAACTCGACCTGCTCCGCTACTTCCATGCCGACCCGGAGACCGAGGTGATCATGCTCTATATCGAGGAACTGCACCGCGGTCCGGAGTTTATTAGGGAGGTCAAGGAGATTACCGGCGGCAACCGGCCGACGCCGGTTCTCGCCATCAAATCGGGACGCACCCTGGCCGGGGCCAATGCCGCCGCCTCGCATACCGGGTCGCTGGCCGGCAGCGAGGCGGTGTACGACGCGATCTTCGCCCAGAGCGGCATCATCCGCGTCGACTCGATCAACGAACTCTTCGATTTCGGCATCGCCTTCGCCTATAAAAACGAAAGTGCCACCGGCAAGATCCGCCGCAAGGTGCCGCACGGCAATCGGGTGGCCATCGTCACCAACGCCGGCGGGCCGGGGATAGTCGCCACCGACATGACCGTTTCTTCGGGCCTTGAACTGGCAACCTTTAGCGCCGACACCATCGAGGTGTTGAAAAGCCATCTGCCGACTACCGCCAATGTCAACAATCCGGTCGACGTGATCGGCGATGCCGCCCAGGATCGCTACGAAAACGCCCTCTCGGCGGTCATCAAGGACGAAGGGGTGGATGGCGCCCTGGTCATCCTCACGCCGCAGAGCATGACCAACGCCATCGGCACCGCCGAGGCCATTGTCCGCATCGCCCGCCGTTCCTACAAACCCATCCTCTGCTGCTTTATGGGCATTATCGATGTGTCCGTCGGGGTTAAACACCTGCAGGCCAGCGGCGTACCGGTCTATCGTTTTCCGGAAAGCGCGGCGAAGAGTTTCGGCGCCCTATATCGTTATTCGCGGTGGTTGAACCGTCAGCAGCTGGCGCCGTTTCAGATGACCCACGACAAGCAGCGGGCGGCGGAAATCATCGCCCAGGCACTTGCTGCCGGTAAGACCTATCTCGGCGAGTTGGGAGGTGCTGAGCTGCTTTCGTGCTACGGCTTCAACGTCCTGCCGACGGTGCTAGCTGCGAGTCGCGAAGAGGCTGGAGATGCCGCCGACCGCATGGGCTATCCGGTGGTTATGAAGATCGTCTCGCCGCAGATCGTCCATAAGACCGATGCCGGCGGGGTGTTGGTCGGGCCGGATTGTCGTGCGGCGGTGGAAAACGGTTTCACGACCATTATCGACAATGCGGCAAAATTTAATCCGGAGGCGGTGATCGAAGGGGTGTTCCTCCAGCGTCTTGCCCCGAAGGGCCTGGAGGTTATTCTCGGAATGAATCGCTACAAGGTCTTCGGGCCGCTGATCATGTTCGGCATCGGCGGGGTGTTCGTCGAGGTCTTTCAGGACGTCGCCTTCCGGCTGGCACCGCTCACCCGCAACGGCGCCCGGAACATGGTGCGCAGCATCAAGGGTTATAAACTGCTGACCGGCTATCGCGGCGCCCCAAGTACCGATATCGCCACCATCGAAAGGATGCTGGTCGGCCTTTCGGAAATGGTCCTTGACCACCCGGAGATCAAAGAGCTGGATATCAATCCCCTCCTTGTGCATCCGGATGGCGACGGGGTAACCGTGGCCGATTGCCGCTTTATTCTTGAGCAACCGGCCGAAAACGGCTCCTAAGCCGTTTTATTAAAATAACATGGTCATAGGAGTGCCCGGAACGGCATAAGGAGCCGTAACGAAATGAGTAACAATGGCCCCATTCGTAACGGCTCCTAATTTATAACACCAGTTCCTTGTCGTTGAGAAACAATTTGCCGTCCCTGGTCTCCGCCTTATGCTCGGCGCTCTGGCCGTTTTTCACGAAAATACCGGTCTGCATTCCGGGATAAACCGGAGCAAAAAGCATGGGGGCATCGCCAACCAGTTTTTCCGGCAGAGTGACATGTGATTTCAGGGAAATAATTTCCAGTGCCAGAGCCGGCTGGCTGACAACAGGAAGAAACTGGGTAAAAGTCATGTCTTTCTTCAGGCTTATGGTTACATCACCGCTAATCTCGCCATCGGGCAATTGGAGGTGCAGATCGGAAATCTGCAATTCCAAGCCCTTGGTCAAGAGCTTCTCACCGGCGGCCACTATCTGAAAACCGACCTCTGCCATCTTCTTTTCAAGGACCTGTTTCATCTTCTCCGGATCATCCTTGGCCGCAGTAACATCCCCGAGGATAGAGCTCACCGTTGCCGTATACAACTTCATGAATTCTTCGTAGCCTTTGGCACTTACGCCGTTTATACCGATTCTCGCAAAAAATTTGCTGATCTTGTCCGGTCCGGCGTTGAAGCTGTCGACGCCGTATTCCGCCTTGGCCGACAGGGTGTTGTGCTCTTTGTCATAATTCAGGAAGTAGTCGACTTTCAGATTGGTCAGATCAAAATTCTCGCCACTTTCCTGGATCTGAGCATTTTGCAGCAGCATGGAGACATTTCCATCCCAGATATAGGGTGAGATCATAGTTAGGGCAGACTTCATGGATACCCCGCCAATCGAGAATTGCTCGGCGACCGACATACCCTCCCAGGAGGCGTCGGAAGTGAATTTTTTAAACTCCTTATCACAGACCACGGCGACTTTGCCGGGTTTGACCGTAAAGGTTTTGTTTTCCGCCTGTATTGTAAAGGCATCAACGGCAACGGTCGACTCGATTCCCCCGGCAAGTTTATAGGTTGTGGTGATATGCAGAGGATCTTTGCCGGCCAGCTTGTTCTTTACCAACTCGGTATACCAGGTGTTTTTCTCGAGACTGGTTTGCGACACGATACTGCCCATTCCATGCTCTGCCCGGTCGATAAAAACAACCTCATCAACACCGTACAGGGCCTTCAGTTTGCCGAATTTTATCTTCCATTCAATTTCCGACGAGGAATAGCCTCTATCGTAGCGAACAATCTCGGCGCTGACATCATAACCACTCTTGGCATACAGGGTATTGAGGTTAGCAAATGTCTCCCGCACTACACGCTCCATCAACAGGCCGCTGCCGAATGGCAAACCGAGTGCGGCAATACCGAGAATCACGACTACGCCGATAATTATCTTCTTCATACGTTCTCCTTAACTTGGTCAAATCCGCTGTGGCTTACTCCATCGAGCGCCGACACCGGGAAAAATACATCTTCTCCGAACATTCAATCGGTCAAGCAGTCAGACAGGGTTTTCCTCCTAACCCCGAACTCAACTCTCTCCGGAGCCCAAACCGTGCCTCACCCTATCCGGTATCCACTCCTTACACAACAATTTTCAGATCTGAATGCTAAACTTTGCAGCGGAGAGCAAATGCCAAAACCTGCCCCTGCGACCCTGATTTTCTGTCGAAAGAAAAGAAATTGCGAAAGTTACCTTGAAAGGGTAGTTTTGCAGCTTCGAATCAGATGGCTCTTCGTTGGCAAGGGCCTTCTTTATAAATTCATAAAAACAAACAGTTATCACCTATAACTCATCCTCTCCATCCCAATAGGGAGCGCCTGCGGATTGCGGGCAATCTCTACTGGGACAGGCTTTTGGCATGGTCATATTCGACAAGGTTACCAGTATGCACTACTCCAGGCTCTTAATGAAAGGTTTACAAGAAAGAACAGCACTATCCATCCCGCTATGGCTGGTATGGATAACGGCATTGGGTATTGTCCTGGTTGGGCTCGGCAGTTACGGCATTCTCGACAACAACGAAGGCTTGTATGCGGAAATTCCGCGCGAAATGCTCGCTTCCCATGATTGGCGGCAATGGATTATACCGTACTTAAACGGTTTACCTTACATGGAAAAACCGCCTTTGCTGTATTGGCTTACGGCATTGTCTTTTGCTCTGTTCGGGGAGTCGGAATGGTCTGCCAGAGTGGTGCCGGCCTTGTCGTCACTAGCCTGCGTTGCCCTGCTTTTGTGGTTCGGTCGGGCTGTTAAGCGACCGCAGGCCGGGCGTTTGGCGGCATTGATGTTTGTCAGCGGGCTAGGGGTGTGTGCCATGTCTCGCATGTTAATGTTTGATATGTTGTTGACGGCATTGCTGACAGCGGCACTCATGTGCGCGTACCTCTATCTGAGTGACGGCCATGTTCGGTTTCTCCGCTTGGCCTATGCCTTTCTTGCGTTCGCATTATTGGCCAAAGGTTTTGTTGCATTAATTCTGTTTGGCTTGGTGATCATAGGCTTTCTCCTCAGCAGTGTTCGCTCAATGATGGAGTTTTTGCGCTCAACCGCTAAATTGTTTGAACCCTGGGCGGTGCTGATTTTTTTGGCGATCACGATACCATGGCACGTAGCGGCGAGTCTCACTGAACCTTTCTTTCCCTGGTTCTATTTTGTCAATGAGCATATCTTGCGATTTCTCGGAACACGGGAACCTCATGATTATTATGCGGGAGCTTGGTGGTATTATTTACCACGAATGGCGATCTATCTATTCCCTTGGACGTTCTTGTTGCTGTGTTTGTTTTCGCCATCTAAGCGGATATGCGAACAAGACACCTCGAAAATGAAGCGATTCTTATGGCTGGCGTGGCTTATGCCACTGATTTTCTTTACGCTTTCCAGTGCCAAGGCTAATTATTATCTGGTTGCGGTGATGCCATTTGTTGCGTTTCATCTGGCTGCAGGTATTGAGCGACTTTTTTTACGGCCTTCAATGAGAGCTGTGCCAGGGGTATTGATTGGTGCCCTTGCGGCGGTGCTCTGCATTGTATTGGTCATGCGCGGAGAAGAATCTCACTTTACGTTATCGATCATGGGTTTGGATCAGCGTCAATTTCTCTTTTGGGTATTGAGTGGTTTGACGATGCTGGCGTTTGGATGTGCCGTTATTGCTTGGCGAATAACTCAGATAGGTATTCTCGTTTATCTAGCGTTGCCGGTTTGGATATTTGTCGCTGTTTCTGGCGTATTACCCGCGATCGAACCTTTGGTTTCAACTCGGCAGTTGGCAGATTATCTGCAGAATCAACTGCCTGGAAGGAAGGCCTATATCTATCGTGATTTCGAAGAGCGATCATCGCTTCCTTTTTATCTCAAAAAAGTAGTTCCCGTGATAGACAGTGATAGCAGCGACTTATTTTGGGGGAACAGGTTGCGTGCCAATAAGGTGTTGATTTCCGGCGATCAATTTGAGCAAAAAATCAAAAGGAAACCGGTTGCGGTCGTAGTCTTGAATCGACGACTTGAAGAATTTAAGGCGACACATTATTTCAACCGTTTTTTAGGGGAAAAGCGTGTTGGCGAGACGACGGTATTCTTCAAATGATCAATCGGTAAGCCAACAAACAAAAGGCGTCAATAACGCAATGCAACAACTCATAGATATATGGAAGAAGGCTGTTGCCATCGGCATTGCTCTTTTAGCAACGTTATGGGCTATCTATATAATTGACGCACTTTTTTTAGGTGGGAGTTTAAGAAGTCATGGGATACGGCCACGCCAATTAACCGGCTTATCCGGAATACTGTTTGGCCCGCTTTTTCATGGGAGTATCTCTCACCTTTTTAATAACTCAATAGGAATAATTTTACTCGGATCAATTATCTTATTGAGAGGAATAGCAAAATTTATTTTTGTCACTTTGGTTTCAATGCTCATTTCCGGCATAGGAATTTGGCTGATAGGCGGGAGTGGTACAAATCATATTGGATATTCAGGTATTATATTTGGTTACTTTGGATACTTATTATTAACTGGGATTTTCGATAAGAAACTCGGGTCGATATTAATTTCCATTTTTACTGTAACTCTCTATGGTGGAATGATTTTTGGCGTATTGCCTACACACGTTGGTATATCTTGGGAAGGGCATTTATTCGGTTTTATCGGAGGAGTTATTTCTGCATTCCTTTTGAGTAAATTTAGAGTAATCTAACAAAATATTTAACCCGACTACCCGACCAGGCCCTGCTTGCATGGTGATCAGGACCAAACCCACCGCCCGGAACGATGCGGTTCTTTTAGCGATTACGAATTATCGGTGGTAATCCGCCATTTTTTTGGCGACTTTCGCCACTCTTCGGCTATTTTTTCCTATCTCCAAAAACCAATTCACCTAAAATAACCTTTAATAACAACCCATTAAAAGCGGTAAATCAACTTGAATTACCGCCAACCAAAAAGTACCGATACTCCTCCGCAGCCCTGAAAATAATTGGCGAGAATCCGCCTATTCTTTTGGCGGCTTTCGGCCAATCTTCGGCCATTTTTCTTACATCGCTAAAACCAATTCCGCTAAAATAAATGTGATAACAGTATGTTGAATATAAAAAACATATTGGCGCAAAGGTTGCTATAGAGAGGACCGAATGCAAATATCCACCTGATATTTGGACATGCAGCAAAAAAACACGAAAAGGAGCGCAAGCAAATGGCAAAGAAAAAGATTTATCAGAATTTATATGCACAGGTGTTAACGGCAATTGCAATTGGTGTCGCACTCGGTTATTTCATGCCCCAGATCGGTGAGTCGATGAAGCCCTTGGGGGATGGTTTCATAAAACTGATTAAGATGGTAATCGCCCCGATCATCTTCTGCACCGTGGTTTCCGGCATAGCCGGGATGCAGGATATGAAAAAGGTGGGACGGGTCGGGGCAAAGGCTCTGCTCTATTTCGAGGTCGTCAGTACCATTGCTCTTGTTATCGGCCTTACAGTTGTTACGCTTATTCAACCGGGTGTCGGTTTCAACGCCGATGTCTCTCAGCTGGACACTAAGGCACTTGCCTCTTACACAACCGGAGCCAAATCGCTTTCCACCGCCGATTTTCTCATGAATATCATCCCGACCAGTGTGGTCGATGCCTTCGCTAAGGGCGACATCCTCCAGGTCCTGTTCTTTGCCCTGCTTTTCGGCTTCGCCTTGTCGCTTTTCGGGGAAAAAGGAAAGGTTGTCAAAGATCTGATTGATCAGGTGTGCCATGTGATGTTCGGAGTTGTCGGTTTTATCATGAAACTTGCCCCGATAGGCGCGTTCGGGGCTATGGCCTTTACAATCGGTAAATTCGGTGTCGGCTCTCTCTCCAAACTCGGGATGCTGATGGGGAGTTTCTACCTGACATGCATCATCTTCGTTTTCGGCGTACTTGGACTCATCTGTAAAAGTACAGGCTTTAGTATTTTTAAGTTTATCGGCTACATCAAGGAAGAGCTGTTGATCGTTCTCGGTACTTCATCCTCTGAATCGGTTCTGCCGCGGATGATGGCCAAGATGGAGAATCTTGGGTGCACCAAATCGGTAGTCGGTCTGGTCATCCCTACCGGTTATTCCTTCAATCTTGACGGTACCTCGATTTACCTGACCATGGCAGCCGTATTTGTTGCCCAGGCAACCAATACCCATCTGACTCTTACCCAGACGCTGACTATCTTGACGGTGTTGATGCTGACCTCCAAAGGGGCGGCTGCCGTCACCGGCGGCGGATTCATAACACTTGCCGCAACCTTTGCCGCCATTCCGACGATCCCGGTGGCAGGACTGGCGTTGATATTAGGTATCGACCGTTTCATGTCCGAGGCCAGGGCCTTGACCAACCTGGTAGGTAACGGCGTGGCCACCGTTGTGGTATCAAAATGGGAAGGAGAGCTTGATATGGCGAAGATGCAAAGAACACTTGCCGGCGAGACGGACTTTGAGGCAGATGAGCCTGAACTGAATATCGAAGGATTGATGCCGGTGCGGGAAACGGTACAATTAAAATAGTCCCGGATGATTTCCATCGCCTAACACAAATGGGCAGATGATTCAGATCGAATCATCTGCCCATTTCTATTCCAGGAAAAAACGGGAAACTTCAGTTTTAATATCCAAAGGGAGGAAAAGGATAAAACTGTACTTCATTCCAGTCGCTTTCCGATGCGAGTCTATATTGTAACGTAAATACAACGGATGGAAAGATGTTGGCCAATTGCTGCAAAGCGATAATTGGCGGGGCGGCAACGGTTGCGAATTCGATAAAGGCGGTTGGCAGTTCAAAGGTGGATTCGGTCACTCCTTCTATATCATCGGATGTTCCCCAATGGTCAATACACCAGTCGAACTGAGAAAAAAAACCACTGTTTTCATAGTTGCAGGCGGCACGATCGAGATTATCAAGTAGCTGCTTTTGGGGGCTTGCAGTCAGCAGTCTTTCCCGAATTTCCCGTAGAGTTTCGACAATGAGGGAGTGCGGTTGTTTGCCGGTGTATGCAGGGGTGAAATAGAGCAAAAACCGAGATTTTACTTTTTCATCCAAAATGGGCACATCAATATTCAGTAGGGACAAGCGAATAACATCGTCATTTAAGGGGAGAATCAGAGTTTCGGGTAGAGCGACGATAGAGTTAAGCGAAAATCGGGGATGGCCGCTGCCGGTCGCAGCTTGAGACTTGAGAAAGGGAATAATGGTATGGGCGTTGGTTCTGAAAAATAATCTGTTGATCATATAAACGCTCCTTGTGAACATCAAGACTGCTGTTGTCTTTACGTATCCATATTTTCAATTTGCTCTTCCTTTTCGATTTTCATCTTTGCCAGCATCTTACCGATGACGATAACACCAAGAGCGCCGACTATTTCCACAGCATACACAAGGAATTGTGCCGGTTCCTTCATATCTAACGCCAGCAAACTCGAAGGAAGGAGTTTGGCCACGAACGGGTCGGTGATCATCATTTCGCCGCCTACCTTACCGAGAATGGCTGCGCCGCCGACGACGATTATCGGGTATTTGTCCATAAGCATCGACAACAGATTACTGGTAAAGACCACCAGCGGGATGCTGATTCCAAGGCCTAAAAGCAGCAGAAACATATTGCCATGAGAGGCTGCGGCCACAGCGAGCATGTTGTCAAGCGACATGGTCAAGTCGGCGATGAGGATAAGTTTCAATGCCTGCCACATGGATGCCGTTTCACCGCGTAACTCCTCATCGCTGCCTTCGAAGAGTTTTACGGCGATCCACAATATCAATACGCCGCCAACCAATTTCACATAACTGATCTCAAGTAATTGGGCAATGAAGAAGGTCAGGATGATCCTGATGACTACCGCCAAACCTGCACCAAGCCAAATACACCGGTTCTTTTGCGCTGCCGGCAGGTTACGAGCCGCCATAGCGATAAGGACAGCATTATCCCCGGAAAGAACGATGTCGATGAACATGATACTTCCGATGCTGGCAAGAAAGTTGAGATCAAAATGAATTGTACCAAACATGCCCAAATCAATCATTAAATCACGCCTCTTCTGTAATTGGGGGAGCATTGAAAAATACTTTGTCAAGGTTGGTGATTCGCAAGCTTTTCATGTCGAGAATCTTGCAAAAGGGGACATTTTGTCTGCCTTAACTTATCAGAATTTCGAATCGTTATCCAGCTTTCATTGGGGAAATATTGGCAGCGAGAAAATTGTTTTTTGAAACCATTCCAGGTGAGCATCGCCTCCTTCTTTCCGGCGTTTTGAACAGCTAAGAGTCTCTGTTATCATAAAAATAATTCAGTAAAAAAACGTTGACAAAGATATGTTTGCATGTAATTTTGCATAGCATAATAGGGTTTGGTATGGGAAATCGCATTGAAGTGACGGGAGGAGTCGAAAAGAGCAACTGTGTTCGGTCTTCCTGAGTAACGAAGATTCGAGTTGTCGGTTTATAGACAGGTTTTGGGGGGAATCGGTTGTGAAAAACATGTTTTTCTGTATAAGTAACAGGAGGCTAGATATATAGAGGATATTCAACAATTCAATCACAATTCAATCACATTTCAACCTTGTGGCACAGGGAGGATGTCAACAGGGGGAATCCGGTAGCGGGAGTTGGTCAGTAAACAACATCAAAGGAGGTTGTATAATGAAAAAAATTCTGTATTCCGGCACGTTGATTATAGCTATTTGTTCACTTCTTATCGCTTCCCCACCACTTTCTTCGGCAGCAAACGTCAGCATGAAATACGCGAACTTCTTCCCGCCAACCCATAGCCAAAGTAAGCTTGCCGAGGCATGGTGCAAGGCGGTTGAGGAAAAGACGGAAGGAAGAGTAAAGATAGAATATTATCCAGGTGGTAGTCTGCTCAAAGGAAAACAGATTTATGACGGTCTGGCTGACGGCATTGCTGATATCGGCTTTTCTGTTGCAGCCTATACCGCTGGCCGTTTTCCAACGGTTTCCGCCTTCGATCTACCTTTTGGTTATCCATCCGGCATGGTTGCAACCAAGGTTGTCAATGATGTTTATGACACCCTCAAAGCCAATGATTTCAAGGATACCAAACTCATGTATCTGCATGCTCACGGTCCTGGGTTGATAAGTACCAAGGACAAAGAGGTTAGAAAACTTGAGGACTTGAAAGGTCTGCGGATCCGCTCTACCGGCATGAGCGCTGAGATGGTGAAGGCCCTGGGTGCCACTCCCTCGGCAATGGAAATGAGTGACGCTTATGAGAGTCTGGAGAAAGGCGTGGTGGATGGCAGTGCCCATCCGGTTGAGGCAAGCCTTGGATGGAAACTCGGCGAGGTAACCAAGTATTTGATTCATAGTTATTCATGCGCCTATACCACCACTTTTTTTGTCGCCATGAACAAAGATAAATGGGCGGCTCTTGACCCCAAAGACCAACAGGCCATTGAAACGATTAATAAGGAATGGATTGTCAAACACGGTCAGGCCTGGGACGATAGCGACAAAGCAGCAACAGACGCATTTCTCAACAAGGCAGGAAACACCATTATTGAACTTGATCCTGCCGAGGCAGAACGTTGGGCAGCAGCGGTTGCCCCGTTGATCAACGACTTTGCGACCGGTTTGAACAAGAAAAATGTCGACGGCGCCAAAGTCATTGCTGCCATTCGGGAGTCGTTGAAAGCTAATAGATAGGAGACTGGCATACACATAGGTGAAACAGCCGGCGAGATCGCTGTCGCCGGCTTCTCAGCAACGATGACTTTTCCTTGTGGAGATGCAAGTACTAATGGAATCATTGGAAAAAACACTACTCTTTCTTTCGGATAAGTTGAAAATGGTCGGTGCCCTGTGTCTCTTTGGCATGGCTATTCTTACGGGTGTTGATGTTATCGGACGGTTGTTTAAATATCCAATTTTTGGGGCGATTGAACTCGTCAGTTTCATGGGTGTATTGGCTGTTGCCATGGCCCTGCCGGTTACTCAAATAACAAAAGGGCATATTGGTGTTGAGCTTCTTGTCGACAGGTTGCCGAGAAGGGGGCGATTGTTTGTCGAGCTGTGCACCGAGACGGCCAGCCTTGCCCTGTTTATCATTGTTTGTTGGCGTATGTTTCTGTTCAGCATGAAGCTCAAGGCATCGGGTGAGGTGTCAATGAATTTGCATCTTCCGGAATATGCAATTGTCTTCATTTTGGCATGCTGTTGTGTGGTGCTCTGTTTGGCCATCGTGTCATCCATATCAAAAACCTTTACCCAATTGATAAAAAAATGAGTCCCACAACACTAGGCATTATTGGAATTATCTTAATGGTCGCAGTGTTCATGACGAAGATGCCGGTGGCCTACGTCATGGCAATGGTCGGTTTTGTCGGTTTCGCCGCCCTAACTTCACTGCAAGGGGGCCTGAATCTGCTTGCCAAAGATTTATATGATGTCTTTTCGTCATACAGTCTGACAACAATTCCGCTCTTCATTCTCATGGGCCAGCTGGCCTTCAACGCTGGTATCAGCACTAAACTGTATGCTTCGGCATATAAATTTCTCGGGAATACTCGAGGTGGTCTGGCAATTGCCACGGTTTCTGCCTGCACCGCATTTGGCGCAGTGTGCGGGTCGAGTGCTGCAACCGCTGCAACCATGGCTACCGTAGGTCTCCCGGAAATGCGCAAATTTGGTTATAGCGACGCCCTCGCTGCCGGTTCGGTAGCCGCTGGTGGTGGTCTAGGCATGATCATGCCGCCGAGCGTGGTGCTCATTATTTACGGGATCTTGACCGAACAGTCCATTGGGAAGCTGTTTGTTGCCGGGATCATCCCGGCCATCGTTGTGACGATTTTATTCAATATAACCATCTATATTTGGTGTATGCTGCGACCGCAGGACGGCCCTCCGGGTGAGAGTTTTTCCTGGAAGGAAAAGATAAAATCCTTGTCAGGCATGGGGGAAACCCTCCTGGTTTTCTTCTTCAGTCTTGGCGGTTTATTCTATGGTCTCTTTACCGCCACGGAGGCCGCCGGAATCGGGGTACTCGGGGTGTTGCTGGTAGCGGTAATTAGTCGGCAGTTGAGCTGGGACTCCTTTGTCGATGCACTCTATGAAACATTAAAATCCTCATGCATGATCATGATGCTGGTGGCTGGTGCCACGGTTTTCGGCAAGTTTCTTGCCGTTACCCGCATTCCCTACGATTTGGCGAGTTATATCGGCACCTTTAATATGTCGCCGTATATGGTTCTCAGTCTGGTTATTTTAGTGTATTTCATCGGTGGCTGTTTCATGGATTCCTTGGCCTTGGTCATGTTGACCGTGCCGGTGTTTTATCCGCTGATTACCAGTCTCGGTTTTGATCCCATCTGGTTCGGGATCATGATCGTCATGGTGACCGAGATGGGGGTTATCACCCCTCCGGTAGGATTGAACGTGTATGTGGTCTACGGTGTGGCCAGGGGACTGGCCGGCGGCGCAATGGCTCTGGAAACGATCTTTAAAGGAATTGCACCCTTCATGATCGCAGTACTGGTCGGGATTATTATGTTCTCGATCTGGCCTTGGTTCATTTTAGTTTTGCCAAAAATGATGTATTGAGCACAATACGGCAGCGGTGGTTAGGCTGTTTGCCAACGCTGCCGTATTCTTGCAAATATCAGAGAACCATTGCAGCCATTGCGGTTCCTGGAACTCATTATAGGAGATAATGGATGTTAAAACCTATTCAGTCCATTCTGTTTGCCACCGATTTGACCTCGAATTGCCAGCAGGCTCTCGATTTCACTCACGTCATGGCCACTCGATTCCAGGCCAATATTTATCTCTTGCACGTCATAGAACACTTGCCGGGCAATGTCGATGAGCGGCTCAAAGACCTGCTTGGCAGGCACAAATGGGAAGATCTGGTCAATGCCCAACAGGCTAATGTGCACCGGTCATTAACCGGAAAAACCTCAGTAAACAAAATGGTGCGAAACGAAATTCAGAATTTTTGCAAGTTGGTAGGAATTGATGATGCAAATTTCGAATGCAAATCGCGTGAGATTCTTATCAGTCAGGGTGATGTGGCTGAGAACATCATTAACCATGCTCAGGCAAATAACTGTGATTTGATTGTAATGGGAGCGAAAAGCGGGATTTTCTCAAAAACATCGGTAGGTTCAATCATCAAATCGGTATTGAGCGACACGAAGATTCCGGTCACTATCGTTCCCAAAACAGAATCCTAGCAGAAAGGGTTTCATAATTCAGCGGACACCCCACCCCACCTGCTATGGAGGAATATGAAGAGTCTATTCTGTATTTCACGAAATCGTATGGCGTGGGTGATGACGATTTCCCTGCTGGTCCTGGCACCGGTTTGTGCCTTTGCGTTGGGAAACGGTAATGCAGTTGATCCCAATGTGCCGACCCTGTTCGGCATACGAGTTGAATTCATCCTCTTTGCCCTGGTTCTCCTGGGTGTCGCCCTGTTTCATAACAATACTTTTTATGTGGCCGTAACTGGCCTGATAGCCATCACCCTGTTCAAATTGTTCTTTGACAGCGATTTCCATCTAACTGAGCATCTCTTCGGCCAGACTCCGATCCTCGATCAACTCATGGACAAGAATATGCGCCAGGGAGAATGGCCGGTTATTCTCAATCTCCTCGGTCTCCTCCTTGGATTTGGAATTCTTGCCAAGGTTTTTGAAGAGTGTGGTGTTCCCGAAATCCTACCCAAATATCTGCCGTCAGGCTGGATGGGACCGGCAATTCTTCTGGTTTTCGTTGCCATAATTTCCTCGTTCCTCGACAACATTGCCGCCGCCCTCATCGGTGGAACTATCGCCATGGTAGTTTTCAAAGGAAAGGTCCATGTCGGATTCATCGCCGGTATCGTCGCCGCCTCCAATGCTGGCGGTTCGGGTTCGGTGGTTGGCGATACGACAACGACGATGATGTGGATCGACGGGGTCAGCCCCCTTAAGGTCTTCCATGGTTTTATCGCCGCCGGTGCGGCTCTTGCCGTCATAGCCTTTTTTGCCGGTCATCAGCAGCATAAGCTTCAGCCGGTGATTGTTGCCGATACCAGTATGGTTAAAGTCGATTATCAAAAGATCCTTATCGTTATTCTGATTCTTGTTGGGGCAATCATTACCAACTACACCCTTGATATGCCTGCCCTCGGTGTCTGGGGCGCCATTCTTCTCGGTACTCTGCTTCGACCGATCCCTTGGAAAGAGGTTCCGGCGGCGGTCATGGGCGCCATCTTTTTGTTGAGTCTCGTCATGTGCGCCTCCATGATGCCGGTCGATACCCTGCCGGATGCCTCGTGGATGACCGCCTTTGTTCTTGGTTTTGTCTCAGCGGTGTTCGACAACATTCCCCTGACCAAACTCTGCCTCGTTCAGGGGCACTACGATTGGGGTATGTTGGCTTACAGCGTCGGTTTCGGCGGTTCGATGATCTGGTTCGGCTCGTCCGCCGGCGTCGCCATCACCAATAAATTTCCTGAATCCCGGGATGTTCTCCTGTGGCTGCGCAAGGGCTGGCATGTGACGCTTGCCTATGTAGTCGGTTTCTTTATCTTGCTTCTTGTCTGGGGCTGGCATCCGAGCGAGAACAGGCTGCACAAGGAACCGGCGGCAAACTGCACTGTCGAAAACTGCAAGGCGAGAAAGGTCGCTCTCGCCACCGGGAATGGTAAGGCCCATTCCGGGGCAGAAAAGAATACTCTCCAAAAGAACTAAAAATATGTCTGGCAGAATGCGGGTAACCGCTGACGCTTGCCACAGAAGGAAAGACTCATGAAAATTGCGGCAACGGGGAGTTTGGTTAAGATACACTATCGCATTAGTCTTGAAGACGGCAGCAAGGTCGAGCAGGAAAAGACCGGCAGGCCATTATCCTTCAAAATTGGTTCGGGTAAGGTATTTGCAAAGCTTGAAGAAGGCGTCATCGGGATGCAGGCGAACGAGAAACGACGAATCCCTGTTGCTGCCCAAGACGCCTACGGCAAGTACAAAAAAGAACTGGTGTTACGGCTTGACAGGAAGGTTTTCCCCGAAGATATCAAACTCATCCCTGGACGCACCGTGCAGTATCAAAACCGCGATGGAGAGCGGGTTAATTTCATAGTCAACGATGTGACCGACAAGACTGTTACCGTTGACGGCAACCATCCTTTGGCCGGTCTCGACTTGGTTTATGAAGTTCTGTTGCTAGAGATAAAGTAAAAAAAAAGAAAAAGCCCTGCCGGCTGAAGCATCCGGCAGGGCTTTTAGTCGCGCTAATCGGCCAAAGCCATGGGAATATCGCCAAGGCCACGGTCGATATCGGTGGTAATGCCGGGAATGACCTTGCTGAATCCGTCTTTCTCGATAGTCAAGGTATAGGTCCGGTTGTCCTTCAGGCCTTTCAGCCAAAAGTCACCGAAATTATTGGTTTTATCAGAAAAGATCTCTCCCGAATCGGAATCTTGCAAGGTGCAGCTGGCGCCGATGATGACTTCCTTCAGGGTCGGTTCGTACAGGGTTCCGGCCACAAACTTCTTCGGCAACCCCTGGTAATAGATGCGCGACTTGGTGCCGATCTCCGGTTTGAAGGGCTCCGCCTGGGCGATGAAATCGGCGAAGTCGGCTTCCTCCCCGAAACGCAGCGCTTCGGTGGGGCACTGGTCGACGCACCTGGGCACGGTCCACTCTTCCGGATCGCTGTCCAGCAGGTGGCTGCAACCGGTGCATTTCTGGGCGATGTTCAGTTGTTCGTTGAGGAAAATGGCATTATGCGGACAGGTATCGACACAGAGCTTGCAACCGCTGCACTTTTCCGGATCGATGATCACCAGGCCGTCGGCGCGCTTGTAGATGGCCTCGGCCTTACAGTCGGCGATACACGGGGCATCGTCGCAGTGATGACACATTTGCGGCACGTAACTTACCCTCACATGGGGTACATGACCGCGCACCTTCTCGGTCAGACCGAGCCAAAACTGGCCGGTGTCCGGCTGGGGTTTTGCATAGGGTGTCCAGTCGTTGCCGACATGTTCGTCCTTGCAGGCAATCTGGCAGCAGTAGCAGCCGTTGCAGACCGACAGATCTACGATAAATACCTTCATTTCTTACCTCCATCAACAATCCAGGCATCGACCCGCAGGCCGGCCGCCGCATCATATTTTCTGGCAAACGCCTCGGGATTCTCGCGGCGCCATTTGTCCATCTCTTCGCCGGTCACTTTCTGTACCTCGACCAAGTAGCCGCCGCCGATCTGACCGACACAGTTCTCACTGGTGACGGCGCCGGGGGTGATGGTGTTGATTGCTCCGCCGCGCTCGATCTCTCCGGTTTTGATAGGATCGTGCCGGGCGCCGTGATCGACATAGGCAACCCCCGGTCGCAATCTTTCGGTGAGATAGGCGCCGGCGAGGACGATACCGCGCTCATTGAACACCTTGACGATATCGCCGTTTTCGATGCCCCTCTTTGCCGCCTCAAGGGGATGCAGCCAACACGGTTCGTACTTGTAACCGTCCGGACCGGTGACTTTCATGGTCGGGGTCTCGCGGGTCCAGGTGATATCGTCGCATTGGGCATGCACCCGCCAGCGTCCATGGTTGGACATGATCAGTAAGGGATAAAGTCTTGCCCTGGGACTCGACAACCGTTCATCGTGGTTGTGGCTCTTTTCCACCCATTTGGGAATCGGGCCTCTCTCCTTGTCGTCGGGATAGGCCTTGGCCAGCGCCTCGGAGTAGAATTCGAGTTTTCCGGTTGGGGTGTTGAGTTTAAATTTTTCCGGATCGAGATAGAACTGACGGAAGCCGGGAGGATCATTTTCCCAATCTTCAGCCGTATTATAGATCCAATAGCCTTTCTCTTTCAACTGCTCCCAGGAGACGAGCTTTTCGCCGCCCATGTAGCCCCAGATGGCTTTTTGCAGATCGGCAATCGTCTTGCCCTCGGTCATCTGCTGTTCCATGCCCGGGAATTTCTTGGCGACCTCAAGGACACATTCGGCATCGCTCTTCGATTCGCCGATCGGTTCGATGGCCTTCTCGGTAATCATGATATTCGGTTGCATGGTACCCTGGCGGATATTGGTGACGATATCGTCGACCTCCATGTGGGTATTGGCCGGGAGGACGATATCGGCATAGAGACAATCGTTTTCGAACCAGGGGTGTTGGGCGACTATAAACTCGATCTTCGGGCTTCTGAGGGCCACTTCCGTTTCGTGGCCGAAGTTCCAGCAGGTGATTCGGCACGGGCTGTCGGTCCAGATCATATGGATCTGCGAGCCTTTTTTCTCCGGTGCGATCGGGAAGGTGTATTCGCTGAATTGGTCGGCGGTCAGGGCATTCTGGGCGCCGGTGCCGCGAAACTTAATCGGTTCATCGGAGAGAATAGCGTTTTGAATGAGGGTCTTGGGAATAACCTGATCCTGCCAGGCGGCCACCGAGCTGTAAACAGGCAGGGCGAGGCGCTCTTCGATTTCCGGGTTCCAGAAGAAGGTGCCGCCAAGACCCTCGGCGCGGGGCAGACCGAAGTAGGTCCATTGGTGCTGATGCACCCCCGGGCCGCCCAAACCCTGCATGCCGAGGAGGATGCATTCGAGTCTCGCCGGTTCATGAGAGAAGGGGCCGCGGATGAAGCCGCCGCCGAAATAGTGGGCGATGGAGGTGGTTTTGGCGCCAAATTCGCGGGCCAGGGCCTTGATTGTCCAAACGGGAACGCCGCACTTCGCCGACGCCCATTCCGGAGTTTTCGGGATGCTGTCTTCTTTGCCCAAAACGTAATCGGCCACCTTATCCATGCCGACGGTATGGGTTCTCACGTATTCCTTGTCGTAGGTGCCCTCGGTCAGCCACATATAGATGATCGCCAGTTGCAGGGCGGCATCGGTATTGGGGAGAACCGGGATCCATTTATCGGCATGGATGGCCGCGCCGTAGTTACAATCCGGGCAGATATACACCTGCTGGATGCCGACTTCGGTGAGGTAATAACAGAGGCGGCTGGCGAACTGACCGACAAAACCCCAGGGCGTGGTCTCCGGGTCGCAGCCCCAGAACAGCACCATATCGGCGTGTTCGACCGTGTCCTTGACGATATTGGCGGCGGGATACATGATGCCCTGGGCACCCTGGCCCCAGACATGCTTGGCCCCCCAGTACCAGCCTTCCCAGCTGTCGGGGTTACGCACCTGGAGGGTGAAGCCGCCGAGGTATTCGAGAAGGACGCCGGGATGGCCGTGCGGGGTGTTGATGGTCTTACACTCGCCGTGGCCATCGCCCTGCATGAGGATGGCGTTATAGCCGTAGGTCGCATGCACCCTCTTTATCTCGGAGGCGATGATGGTCGCCGCCTCGTCCCAGGAGATGCGGACGAATTTACTCTTGCCGCGATTTTCGGTGTTGCGTTCGCCGTTCGGATCCCAGTCCACCCGCTTCATCGGAAAGGGGACGCGGTTTGGCGAATAGACCCGTTTTTTGTAGCCGAGAGAAAACGGTCCGGGCAGAGATTTCCAGGTGGGCTCAAGGATTTTGCCGTTCCTTTCCATCTTCCACTGGCGGACTTCCTCTTTTTTATATTTCCAGCCGTAGCGCAATGGCCGGACACGAACGATCTTGCCGTTCTTCACATCTACCATTCCTTCGGCACCACCGCCGAAGTAACCGCCGAGGCCGAGGGACCTCAAGACGGTTTTATCCTTTGTTTTAACCGGATTCATCGGTATCATTCTCCTTTGATTAAAGAAACTATTTACCAAACGGACAAACCGGGAAGGCGCAGGTCGGACAATGCAGGCAGAGCCCTCCGTGGCCGAGAGCGGCCATTTCCTGGCGCGTAAACTTCTCTCCGGTCAAAACCCTTGGGTAAATGAGATCAAGTACGGTACGGGCTGCGTACATGCCGCAGGCCGGTACACCGAGTACCGGAATATCTCCCAGATAAGCAACCTGTTTCATTGCCTAACCTCCACGGAATCGATAAATTTCATACAGAAAACCAGGAGTTTTTTTAGGTATCTTGCAAGAGTCTATCAGCGAAAATTCAGCGGCAGAGAGTCGATCTGATTATTGTAAGTTGTGCCGCAAATATATTGTATGATATATTACATACAATTTCTTGCGTTGTCAAGAACGATGAAGGTCTGCGTCGGGTAATTTGTCAAGTGAGAGTGGGTGCCGGAAGTGCACCTCCCGGTGGAACAGCTGAACGACCGGAAATTTTTAGTGAAAACCCTGTCGACAGTGCTTCATGGGAGGGTTGATGTCGTAAGATTATTGACATAATATTCAATATATACTAAAAGAATGAGGGTGATTTCGTCCCTCCTCGTTTCTCTCAGGCTCATAGCCCGAGGGTTGACGATATACCAAGCCGGTCATTTAATTGCAAGAAGCCGGTTGTAGATTAACAACCTCGCACCGAAGGTATGGAGCGACAAGACACTTTCGGCATTCCATAAAAATTTGTATTCAATGTGAGAGAAAAGGATTGTGAAAAAATACAGCAATCTGACCCTGAAGGTTTATCATCGCATAATTGAACTGATGCTCAATTATGAAATCGTTCCCGGGCAAAGGCTGGTGTTTATCGATCTGGCAAAGCAACTCGGGGTGAGTAGAACACCGGTCAACAATGCCTTGAGTATTCTGGCCCAGGAAGACTACCTCGATTTTGTTCCGAATCAAGGCTACTCGGTACACAAATTGACCAAAAAAGAGGCAGAAAACCTCTATGAGTTTCGGGAAGTATTGGAGATCGGTTTTCTCGGCAAGGCGATTCGTAACATGACCGAAAAAAAACAACGGGCCTTTGAAAGGAGTAAGCTTGATTATGAGGAGGCTATCTCCGGTCGAGTCGACCGTCGATTGTTCATTTTCGATGCGGAATTCCACGCATCTATTATCGATATGGTCGGTAACGACGTTTTGTCCGCTCGATATAGGGATATTTGCCAGAAGATCTTCCTTCGCTTTCGCACGGAATCCTTGCAGCTTGCGCGGATCTTGGAAATAAAACGCGAGCATCACGAACTGTATGAGGCGATTTGCCACAAAGATGTCGAGAGGGCAAAGGAATTGGTGCGCTTGCACCACAAGGCATCTAAGAAAATGTTGTTCCCCCTCATCTTTCCGGAGGATTAAGCCGTCATCCTGAAAGAACTTGGACAACCATCACCAAGCCGCAGTTATAAGGAGGGCAACCGGCCGGGATGCGACTCGGTCTCTTTGATTTGCAGCTCTTTGTGCGATCGGTCCATGATTATCTGTGTTACCTCACGAACAAAGGCATATTGACAGTGTGCCTGACAGCGTTTCAGCTGGCTCTTTTCCAGACAATACCTCGGGCATTCCTCGGAAAGGTGTCTGCTTTCCGAATATCTTTTCCCCGAATAAAGAGAGAGAAAGTCTTGGGCTTTGATGGCCATGGTTGTGCCACAATCCTCTGTTTCATGGGTGAAGTAGAACAGACCCTGCTCCACTTCACCCAAATTAGCCTGATATCCGATAAATATCAAAGCAAGGTCGTCCAGGAAAGCATCCCGGGAAGCCCAGTGTTTTTTACACATCGGGCAGGTTTTAAAGTGTGTTTCTTGGTGGCGGCTCATGAGTATCTCGCAATATATTGGGAAGGGTTCTGCATAGTTTACCTTAACTTTACCGTAAGGGCAAAGTAAAGACTGAGGGAGTGCAAAACAGAAATTTTTGCCTTGATAATAATTTAAATTGTTAGTTAGATGAAAGTGATAATGATGGCTGAGCGTTTTTGGTATTTCCCCAAACCAATTGCATGCCGCTGTCATTGATGCGCAGAATTTCTACTCTCCCTGAAGAAAGTAATTCAAGATTATCATCTTACAGGAGGTTCAATGGACGCCGCACAAGAAAGCAGTACTCCCGTCAGCAAAAGTTATACCCTTATCTCTGAAGTAGATCCTCCCAAGGGTGTCAATCTCGACGCTTTTCTCAATACGGCCCTGCAGGTTCGGGGGCGTGTCGATGGCGTTCGGGTAACCGATTGCGAACATGCGATCATGCGCATGTCGCCGATTGCCCCCTGTTTGGCGCTCAAGGAAAAAGGTTTTGATCCGGAAATGATCATAACCGGTCGTGATCGTAACCGCATTTCCTTCCAGGCTGATCTGCTCTCGGCCGCCGCCCTGGGGATTAAAAAAATTGTCATCAAGGAGGGACATGATCCGGCAGAGGGGGATCAACCGGTAGCCAGGACGAGCGGCGACCTGGATCTCGAATCGATGCTGCAATGTGTCGCTGCACTCAACAGCGGCAAGGATCTGGCCGGCGAGTCCCTTGACGGGGCCACCGATTTTCATATAGGGGTGGGAATCGATCTCTCCGATGATGTGAATTTCAACCGGGAAAGGGCTGAGTTTCTCAAAAAGTTCCAAGTGTATGGCGTCAAGTCGGTTACCTTGGGTCCGACCTACGATGTGAATATTATCGAACAATTTCTCCCCTTTGCCGAGGAGACTGGAATTCAGCTCTTCACCTCGCTGATGTTTTTAAAATCCGTGACAATGGTACGCTACCTCAATAACCTGCCGGGAGTTCCGTCGATTCCCCATGAGTTTTTGAAAAAGATGATGCAGGCTCCGGTCAAAAAAGACGCCGGTATGCAGGTAGCTGCAGATCTCCTCAAGGAACTGGCCCCACTGGGAGATGGAGTTGTTTTACTTGCCATAGGCTGGAAGGATAGATTACCCGAATTTCTGGATCTTGTCGGTCGTTAGCGAGCCGTTATGACGGGTGCCGTTCATTCGACAATTAACAAGGATCCGGGATCCCTGGCTGAGTCCTTAGGTCCCTACCATTATCTCCACACCATTCTTCAAGAAACACCGAATGGGGTGGTGGTTGCAGGGCTTGACCATAGGGTTATTCATGCCAATCCGGCGACTGGTCGCTTTTGCGGGGTGCCGTATGAAAATCTTGCCGGACGCACGGTGGAGCAATCCTTGGCGAGAAAAACAACACTCTTTTCAAGCTGATCGAGAAACAATTCCAGGAGGACAAGCAGGAAAACGGCTGGAAAGTAACCCAGGAAATCGATTTTTCTCGGCCCGGCCAGCGGTGCATCCTCTTTGGAGTGGCCGTTTATCCACCCGCATCCCCCGACTACTACCTCCTCTACCTCATCGATATCACCCCGCGGAAAATACTTGAGGGTGAACTCAGACGGCGCAACGCCTTTTTCCATAACCTCATCGATAGTTCGGTGGACGGAATTATCGCCTCGGATATGAAGGGGAAAATAGTCATTTTCAACACCGGGGCTCAGGCACTCCTCGGCTATGATGAAGAGGATACCAAGACCCTGCATGTGACCCAGCTCTACAACGAGGGCGTCGCCTATGAGTTGATCAAACGGATGCGCTCCGATGATTTCGGTGGGAAAGGCAAGCTCTTGCGTCAACAGATGATAGTCAAGCACAAAAACGGTAATGATATTCCGGTGAGCTTTTCCGGCGGCATCATCTATGACCATGATCTGGAGATCGCCACCTTCGGACTTTTCACCGATCTGCGAGCCCTGCAGCAGATCGAGGAAAACCTCGAACAGACCCACAAAATGCTGATGCATTCGGAAAAGATGGCGGGTCTCGGCCGGCTCGCCGCGGGGGTGGCGCAGGAGATCAATAACCCGATGTCGGGAATTATGCTCTATGCCAATCTGGTGCAGGAAGAACTGGGCGATGAACATCCCTTGCGGCCGGACTTGCAGACCATCATCCATGAGGCGGAGCGATGCAAGGTGATTGTCGCCGACCTCTTGGAGTTCTCGCACCAGAATACCTATGAAATGGAACTGGTCGATCTCAACGATGTCATTGTAAAGACCCTGACCATCCTGCAGCATCAGCCGCTTTTCCATAACATTACCATCATTCGCCAGTTGGATCCGGAGCTGCCGGCTATCTACGGCAATGCAACCAGGCTTAACCAGGTGATTATGAACATTGTCGTCAATGCCGCCCAGGCGATGGACGGCAAAGGTCGGTTGCGGATTACCAGCAGGACCCGGTCCAATAAGGACATCAATGAAATCTCGATAGAAGATACCGGACCGGGCATTGAAGATGATCTGCTCGAGAAGATCTTCGAACCCTTCTTTACCACCAAGGAGACCGGTGAAGGCACCGGCCTCGGGCTGTCGGTTTCCTATGCGATTGTCAAGGAACACAAAGGGTCGATCAGGGTGACTTCCACCTCGAAAGCGGGAACCACCTTTACCCTGAAATTTCCTGTTGTCATGGAAAATTTGATTGGAGAGAACGATGGATAAAACCTGCATTTCACCCGATGACCGGAATGAAAAATTCCTCAGGAAACTGAAGGCCAGGAATATCGATGTGCAGGCCTGCTATCAGTGCGGCCGCTGTTCCTCGGGGTGTCCGATCGGCGATTTTTTTGACCTAAACGTCATGGAGGTTGTGCGCCTTGCCGGCTACGGCCAGGAAGAAAAACTCTTGCACAGCCATACCATCTGGCTGTGTGCGGCGTGCGAGACCTGCGCCACCCGGTGTCCGAACGAGATAGAGATCGCCGGTCTCATGGATGTGCTGCGGGAGCTTGCCCTGAGAAGGGGCATTGCCCCGGCCGAGCCGCGAATTCCCCTTTTCCATCAATCGTTTCTCGGGTCGATCCGCAGTCTGGGACGGGTCTGGGAAATCGGCATGATCGCCAACTATAAGATAAAGTCCGGTGACCTGACAGGCGACATGAAACTCGGTCTCAGTATGTTTTTGAAGGGCAAGCTCAACCTCTTGCCCCATTCGATCAAAGGCAAGTCGGAAATCAAAGAATTTTTTTCCGGTAAGGGAAAGGAGTATGACCGATGAAACTATCCTATTACCCTGGCTGTTCCCTCGAAGGAACGGCGCTTGATTATGACCAATCGGTACGGGCAGTCTGTCGGAAACTGGAAATCGACCTGGTCGAAATTCCTGACTGGAACTGCTGCGGCGCATCCTCCGCCCATATGACCGACCACGAGACGGGGATGCGCTTACCGATACGTAATCTTCTGCTGGCCAGCCAGGCGGGCCACGATATTCTCGTCCCCTGCGCTGCCTGCTTTCAACGGTTAAAGGCCGCGGACAAGGCCTTGCGGGCCGATCCCGGCTTCTGGGATGTCGGCGAATATACAGCCGACTTCGACATCCTGCATATCAGCTCCTTTCTCGCCCGACCGGAGATTCTTGCCGCCATGGAAGCGAAAGTCGCGAGAAACCTGGACGGCCTGCCGATCGCCTGTTACTACGGCTGTCTGTCGTTGCGCAATCCCCGCATCACCGATGCCGCTAATTGGGAGCGGCCGGAGACTCTCGAACGGATCATGACCGCGCTCGGTGCCAAGCCGGTAGCCTGGTCGCATCGCACCGAATGCTGCTCCGGCAGCCTCACCATGGCGCGTCCCGATATCGCCGAAAAACTGGTCGGCGATATCGTCGGTGCCGCTGTAAGAGGGGGCGCCACAGCAATGGTAACCGATTGTCCCATGTGCCAGGCCAACGTCGAAAGCCGACAGTCCGCCGAGCCGCACGCGCCGGCCATGCCGGTCTTTTTCGTCACCGAACTGCTCGATGCGGCGATGACCGGGTCCTATCCGGCGAAACAGCAGAAGGTACATCTTGTCTCTCCCGGGGTTCTTTCCAACATTTTCCTGGATGCAGGCATGAAAAAGGAGGGTTCGGTATGACAGGGATACTGCAAACTCAGTCAGGAAACGGCGAGCATCCGACCGCCGCCGTGCTGGTCATCGGCGGTGGTATCAGCGGCATGCAGTCGGCCCTTGATCTCGCCAATGCCGGGATGAAGGTCTATCTGGTGGAGAGTTCCCCGGCCATCGGCGGTAAGATGGCTCAGTTGGACAAGACCTTTCCCACCAACGACTGCTCCATGTGTATCGTATCGCCCAAGCTGGTCGAGGTGGGGCGGCACAGGAATATCAAGCTCTTTACCCACAGCGAGGTGAAGAGTCTTACGGGCGATGCCGGACGTTTCACGGCGACCCTGGTAAGGCATGCCCGCTATGTCGATGTCGGGGCCTGTACCGGCTGCGGTCTCTGCGAGATTGTCTGCCCGGTGACCCAGATTTCCCATTTCCCGGCGCCGCCGGCGGAAGGGGAGAAAAAGACCCGGGCGCGGGCCAAGGAAAAAAGAATCATCCGCGGCCCGGGATTGCCGCAACCGACACGCTCGCAAAAATGGAATTTTTCCGTCGATAACTCGCTTTGCGGTATGTGCGGCGGCTGTTTCAAGGCCTGTCTGCACGGTGCGGTCAGTTGGGAAAAGAAGCAGGTGGCGGTTATCGACCAGGAGAAATGCACCGGGTGCGGCGCCTGTTTCGTCGCCTGCCCGGAAAAATTTTCGGCCATCGCCATCGGCCAGGCCGCCGATCTTGAGAAGAGCGTAGGAGCTGCGGTCCATGCACGATCACAACTTTTGAAAAAGGAATTTAAGGGGACGGGCCAGCGTGACTGTATTCGCTGTGGCCTTTGTGTCATTACCTGTGACAAGGTTATGAATATAAGCGCCCTGAAAATGGTTGAAGAAGGTATTGAAGCAGGTGTCGATATCTGTCAGGTCTGCGGCGCCTGTGTGTCAGTATGTCCGGTGAACTTTCTCGCCATCGACCAGGTCACCAACAAGGTTCCGCGGCCGCTGCTCAACAGCTTCAATGAAGGGTTGAACGGCAGAAAACCGGTGAACATCTTTTATCCGCAGGCGGTACCCAGGGTTCCGGTAATAGATGAAGAGAGTTGTGTTCGCCTCAATTCCGGGGCCTGCGGTACCTGCGCCTCGATCTGCGGGGTGGGAGCAATCCACTATGACCACCGGGAAGAGGAAACCGAGATTGCCATCGGTTCGGTGATTTTCTCGCCGGGTATTGAGGTTTTTGATGCCCGGATACGCGGCGAATTCGGTTACGGGCTGTATAAAAATGTCGTTACCAGCATCGAATTTGAGCGACTTCTCTCCGCCTCCGGTCCGACTTCCGGGACGGTGGCGAGACCAGGTGACGCAAAACATCCGAAAAAAATCGCCTGGATTCAGTGTGTCGGTTCCCGCGACCATTCCTGCGACCGCGATTACTGCTCGTCGGTCTGCTGCATGTATGCAACCAAAGAGGCCTTTATCGCCAGGGAACATGACTCAAGCATCGAGCCGACTATTTTTTATATCGACATGCGTTCCTTCGGCAAGAATTTCGACGACTATGTGACCAGGGCCAAGGATCACAAGGTCCGCTTCGTCCGGGCCATGGTCAGCAGGATCTTCGAGGACCCGATAAGCGGTGACCTTGAACTGCGTTACGTCGATGGTTCCGGGGCAAGGAAAACCGAAATGTTCGATATGGTCGTCCTCTCGGTCGGCATCCAGGTGCCGAAGGCAAGCAAAGAACTGGCCGGAAAACTGGACATCGACCTCGACCGTTACGGCTTTGTCGTAACCGATTGCTACCGACCGCTGGCAACTTCCCGACCGGGGATCTTCGTCAGCGGTGCCGTCAAGGGACCAAAAGACATCCCGGAGACGGTCTGCGAGGCCTCGGCCGCGGCCGAAGCCGCATCAGCGAGCCTCGCCGAGGCCAGGGGCAGTCTGATAACCGCCGAAGTGTTGCCGCCGGAGCGGGTTATCGATCCGGAGGAGGGCCTGCGCATCGGCGTCTTTATCTGCCACTGCGGTACCAACATCGCCTCGGTGGTCGATGTCGAGGCGGTGACGGAATACGCCAAAACCTTGCCCGGCGTGGTGTATGCCGAACATCCCCTTTATACCTGCTCCCAGGATTCCCAGGAGAGGATGCGGGAAATCATCAAGGACAACCGGCTCAACCGGGTGGTTACCTCCGCCTGTTCGCCGACCACCCATGAGCCGCTGTTCATGTCAACCCTGCAGCAGGCCGGGCTGAACAAATATTTCTTCGATATGGCCAACATCCGCGATCAGTGCAGCTGGGTGCATCCCGACGATCCGGTGCTGGCCACCGAGAAAGCGAAACGCTTGACCCGCATGGCTGTCGCCAATGCCACAGCCGGGCAACCACTGGCGGAGCAGGAGTTCACCGTCGATGCACGGCTTCTGGTGGTAGGCGGCGGGGTGGCCGGAATGACCGCCGCCCTTGAAGCCGCCCGCCAGGGTTTCGGCGTGTTCCTGGTGGAGAGGGAAGGGCAGTTGGGCGGTCAGCTTCTGCAGCTGCAGCGGAGTAGCGATGGCCGGAAGTTTGCCGATTTCCTCGGCGGCCTAAAAGAAAAGGTGCTGAACAACGAGCTTATCAAGGTTTTTACCAGCAGTGAGGTGGTCGAACAATCCGGCTTTGTCGGCTCTTTTGAAACGGAGATCGTCACACCCTCGGGAGGCACGAGAACCTTAAAACACGGGGCGATCCTCGTTGCCACCGGGGCGGAAGAGCACCGCCCGGAGATCCACGGTCTGGGGACGCTCAATACAGTCATGACCCAGACCGATTTCGAGGCGGCCCTTGAGAATGCTACAAGCAAGGATTGGCAACATCTTCGGGTGGTTATGCTGCAATGCGCCGGTTCCCGCGATGTGGATCATCTGCCGTACTGTTCGCGGGTCTGCTGCAACCATGCGGTGAAGAACGCCCGGCGGCTGAAGAGCATGCATCCGGAGGCGCGGATCGATGTCCTATACCGCGATATGCGCTGCTACGGCCTGGCAGAGCTTGACTACAGCCGGGCAAGACGGGAAGGAATAAATTTTGTTCGCTACGACCCGGAGGAAAATCCCCTGCAGATCACTGCCGAGGAGGCGGGGATTGAAATCACCGTCGTCGATCCTTCGGTGCGGCTGCCGGTACGCTTTCATCCGGATCTGCTGGTACTTTCGACCGGCATGAAACCGCGCGATGCCGAGGAACTGGCTTCCATGCTCCGGGTGCCGCGCAACAGCAACGGTTTCTTCATTGAGGCGCATGCCAAGTTGCGGCCGGTCGATCTGCCGAGCGAGGGACTGTTCATGGCCGGTACCGCCCATGGACCGAAAAGCAGTACTGAAAGTATCACCCAGGCCCAGGCGGCGGTGGCCAGGGCGGCAACCCTCTTGTCGCGGGACAGCATGAAGATGTCGGCTATCGTTTCGGTGGTTGACCCGACCCATTGCGCCGTCTGCCTGACCTGCGTGCGGGCTTGCCCGTACGGAGTGCCGTTTATCAACGACCAGCACAGCGCCGAGATCAACCCGGCTCTTTGCCAGGGCTGCGGCATCTGTGTGGCCGAGTGCCCGGCCAAGACCATTCATCTTGGTCGGTATGGCGATAAAAATATCAGAGCAAAGATTGAAGCATACAGCGCGTCCTGAATCGGACTGAAGAGCAACCTGCAGGAGGAGGAGAATAATGAGTGACTTTTCGCCCAGTGTCATAGTCTTTGCCTGTCGCCATTGAGCGTATTCCGCAGCGGACCTGGCAGGTTCGGAGAGAAGAAGGTATCCCCCGGCAATCAGCATCGTCATGCTGCCTTGCACCGGGCGCATTGACGAGTCACTGCTTCTTACGGCCTTTGAAAATGGGGCGGATGGAGTAATGGTTGTTGGTTGTTTGGAAGGAGATTGTCATTACGTCTCGGGAAATATTCGTGCCAAGGCACGGGTCAAGAGGGTGTATGGGATTCTTGACAGGATAAAGATCGGTCCCGACCGCATCAGGATGTACAATCTGAGTGCCGGAGAAGGATCGAAATTTGCCGCATATGCCAACGAGTTCGTCGAAAAAGTCCGGGAACTCGGACCAAGTCCCATCAATCTGGTGCGTGCCGGACAAGCTCGCGCAGTATCTCAGAAGGAGGCTACATGATTACTGGTACACCGAAACCTATTGAAGAGATCATGGAAATGGTCGAGCCATACGACAACATCATTCTGGCCGGTTGTCATGGTTGTGTCACTGTCTGCAGGGTCGGCGGGGAGAAGGAGGTACAGGTTCTGGCCTCAACCCTGCGACTCGCCCGTGAGGCGGGCGGCAGAACGATCAAGATCCGGGAAGTAAGCCTTGAGCGGCAGTGCGATCCTGAATATGTGGAGCAGATGCGGCCCTATGTCGGCGATTATCAGGCCGTGCTGTCCATTGCCTGCGGTGCAGGCATCCAGTTTCTCGCCGAAAAATTTACGACGACGCCCCTGCTTCCCGGTATCAACACCGGCTTTCTCGGGGTCACCGAGCGGCAAGGGGAGTGGTCCGAGAGGTGCCAGGGCTGCGGCGATTGCGTCCTGCACCTGACCGGCGGCATCTGCCCGGTTACCCGCTGCGCCAAATCACTCTTTCATGGACCCTGCGGCGGTTCGGTACAAGGGATCTGCGAGGTGGATAAGTCTGTTAAATGCGGCTGGCAGCTCATTATCGATCGTTTGAAGGCCCTGAACCAGATGGAAAATTACACTAAATTCAAACCGTTCAAGGGTTGGTCGACGGCAAGAGACGGCGGACCGCGTCGCATTATCAGGGAGGACATGATATAATGAAATCGGGAAGCAATCTGGAAAAGGTACTAGCGGCCGGGCATTTTTCCGTTACCGCCGAATGCGGCCCTCCTCGGGGTGCCGACCCGGATATTGTCAGGAAGAAGGCGGCATTCGTCAAAGGAAATGTCGATGCCTGCAACGTTACCGACAATCAGACCTCGGTGGTGCGGATGAGCTCTCTGGCCGGTTGTCTGCTGATCAAAGAGCTGGGGGTTGAACCGCTCATTCAGATGGTCGTTCGCGACCGGAACCGCATCGCTCTGCAGTCCGACCTGCTTGGTGCCTCGGCAATGGGGGTGCGCAATATTCTCTGTTTGTCCGGCGATCATCAAAAATTCGGTGACGACCCCCAGGCAAAAAATGTTTTTGATATCGATTCGATGCAGTTTATCCATCTGGTCAGATTGATGCGCGATGAGGGCACCTTCCCCTCGGGGAAAAAACTCGAAGGAGCGCCGAAATTTTTCATCGGCTGTGCCGTCAATCCCTTTGCCGATCCGTTTGAGATCAGGGTGCCGCGATTGAAAATGAAGGTTACCGCCGGTGCCGATTTCGTGCAGACCCAGTGCATCTATAACATGAAAAAATTCAAAGAGTATATGGAGCTGGCGAAAAGAGAGGGTTTGCACGAAAAGGTCAAAATTCTCGCCGGAGTCACTCCCCTCAAGTCGGCCGGCATGGCAAAATTCATGCGCAAGATGGTCGCCGGCATGGATATCCCCGAGGAGGTGATTGCCCGTATCGCCGCCGAACCGAAGGATAAGCAGGCGGACAAGGGTATCGAGATGTGCATCGAACAGATTCAGGAACTGAAAGAAATGGAAGGAATCTCCGGGGTGCATGTGATGGCCATCGAGTGGGAAGAAAAATTGGCAGAAATCATAGGTGGTGCGGGCCTGCTCCCTCGACCTGTGGTAGAATAAAAAAGATAGACAATTTTCAATCTTAATAATGGAGGAGAGAAATGGCTGATAAAAAGAAAATTCTACTGGTAGATGATGACCCGGATTTTGTCGAGGCAGTGCGTGTTATTGTCGAGAGCGGCGGCTATGAGGTTCGCGTTGCCTACGACGGACAGGAAGGTCTTGAGGCGGTTGCCGAGGAAAAACCGGATCTTATTGTCCTCGACGTGATGATGCCGGTAATGAACGGTCATGCTGCCTGTGCCCGTCTGAAAGCCGACAAGGCCACCGCATCAATCCCGATCATCCTGCTCACTGCCGTGGCCGATCGGGTCACCACCAGCACCTATACCCATCGGGATATGCTGGAAAGCGAGGCGGAGGACTATATGCCCAAACCGGTCGAACCGGCGGAACTGCTCGCGCTTATTAAAAGCTGGTTGAAATAATGCGGTATCGCCTCTTGCCGGCACCGGGACCACCGGGGACGGTAAGAGGAGCGATCCTGCCCTGCATCCGTGTTTTGTCCTCCGGTTTCAAGGAATAATACTATGGATACTGTGCGCATTCTGGTCATCGACGACGAAAAGGTCATTCGTGAAGGGGTGGAACGCGCCCTGGCCAAAAGAGGTTATGAAATTGCCAAGGCAGAGGACGGCAACAAGGGTCTGGAACTGCTCAAGGAGCAGAAATTCGATATCGTTCTGACCGATCTCATGATGCCGGGGCTTGACGGTTTTGCCGTCCTTGACTGGATTCGGGAAAATCAGCCGCATGTCCAGGTAATCGTCATTACCGGTTTTGCCACAGTGACCAAGGCAGTGACCGCGATGAAACAGGGGGCCTTCGACTTTGTCGGCAAACCGTTTACTCCCGACTATATCCGGGTGGTGGTCGACCGGGCCATCGACAGACTGGCCATGCGTGCCGAAACGGAACGGCTGCGGGAAGAAAAAAACATGGGGCTTCTGGCCATCGATAAATCGCAGAGCCGCCTGAAAACCGTCTTCAGCTGTATGGCCGAGGCGGTTCTCATAACCGATACCGAAGGGATAGTCGTTCTCCATAACCCGGCGGCCATCAAGATCCTCGAGATTCAAACCGATCCGTTCATCGGCAAACACCTGGCCGCATCGATTCGTGATCGGACGGCCATCAACATGATCAACGAAGCCATGAGCAAGGTCATGGTTGTGACCCGGGAGTTTGCGCCCGGCGCCATCTCCCGGAAATTTCTTCGCGCCTACTGCTCACCGGTAACCAACGAACAGGGTGCGGTTATCGGTTCGGTTACTACCTTTGAAGACATCAGTGCCCACAAACAAATCGATAAGATGAAGTCCGATTTCGTCGCCATGGTCGCCCACGAACTAAAATCGCCCCTCGCCTCCGTCGAGCAAATGATTTACGCCTTGCAGGTTGGCTGCAAATATGAGGCCACCAGTTCCTGCAATGCCCTGCACAAAAGGATGACGACACGGACCAAAGATCTGCTGCGACTGATTGAGAATCTCCTTAATCTGTCAAAACTGGAAAGCGGTACAGTGGTCTTCAACCTTGAACCGATACGCGGGGAAGATATTATCCGCGATGTCATCGAAATCACCAAACTGCAAGCGGAGAGTAAGGGTATATCCCTGAGTTACACACCGTGCGGCGAAGATTGGCTGTTCAACGTCGATTACGATCATATGCGCACGGCGATCATGAATATCGTTTCCAACAGCGTTAAGTATACCCCGGATGGTGGTCAGGTGCTCCTCAGTACCGAGGTTACCGGTGGTTTTATCAATTTCAGGGTGCAGGATACCGGCATTGGTATCAGTAAAGAGGATCTCCCCCATATTTTTGACCGGTTTTTCCGGGTCAAAGGCAAGGCCACCCGCCATATTACCGGTTCAGGTCTGGGACTCGCTCTGGTCAAGGAAGTGGTTGAAGCCCATCAAGGCTACATCGATGTGCAGTCCACTCCGCAGGTGGGCACGACTTTTATCCTCAGTTTTCCTGTGGTTCAGAAAAATACTGCGACAATTTCTCCCGAGCTGCAAGCGATTGCCCAATAGTCTTGGCGGGCCAGGCGATTCATTCCACACCACATTTTCCAGGGAGCTTATGAAGAAATCCTATCCTTCAATTGTGTTACTCTGCCTTTTCGGCTTGTTCGGCCTTGTATCCTGCAGCAACGATGAGAAGTTGCAAAAGAAGGAAACTGTGTCGCAACAAAGCGAAAAAATCGGCCAGGAGGCCGTCAAGATGATTAAAACTCCGCTGGATCAGGCAAGAAAGGCAGCTGAACAGGAGAATAGCCACGGTCAAACGGTGGAAAAAGAGGTGGATAAATCGTCCAACTAATCGGCAAAACGACTGCGGATTTCAACAAACATTTTGAAATTAAGGAGAAAATGATCAATGATGCGAGGATCAAAGTGAGAACCCCGGCCTTCACTCATGATTGCCAAGGCCTGCTCGGAAGCGACGGCTTTTTTATAAACCCGTTCGCTGGTAAGGGCGTCGAAGACATCGCAGATTGCCCCTATGCGACCGGTAATGGGGATATTTTCACCAGATAACCCACGTGGATAGCCGCTGCCGTCATATTTTTCATGATGGTTCAGGGCGATCTCGGCCCCAAGACTGAGGATGTCGGAGGTGGATTCGGAGAGAATCCGATAGCCGATCTCGCAATGGGTTTTCATAATTGCGAATTCTTCGATGGTGAGTTTACCGGGTTTCAGTAAAATGGTATCCGAGATGCCGATCTTGCCGACATCATGCAGGGGCGCGGCGTTCTTAATTCTCTGACAAAACGATTCCGGAAGTTCACAGAGCCTGGCCAATTGCTCGGAATAATGGCCCATTCGGATGGTATGTTTGGCGGTTTCGTTGTCCCGGAATTCGGCGGCCTTGGAGAGGATATGGATGGACTCTTCCCGGGATTTGAAAAGCTCCCTGGTACGTTCCTCGATGAGGATCTCCAGTTCTTCACGATGGCGGCGATTTTCGATTTCCAGCTGCCTGCGTCTCAGCGCATTGGCGATATTGATGATCAGTTCGTTCGATTGGAAGGGTTTGGTCACATAGCCGTAGGCGCCCATATGCAAGGTCTCGATGGCTGTTTCCCGGTCGTCGACGCCGGTTACCATGATGACTGCAAGATCCGGATAACGCTGTACGGCAATACCCAGCAGTTCGACCCCGGACATGACGTTCATGTTGATGTCGCTGATAAGTAAATCGATGTGTTGCTGTGCGAGTATTTTCAGAGCCGATTCCGCATCTTCCGCCAAGCTATAGAGATATCCTTCCATTTCGACGATGGCTGCGATAACGCCGCGAACCTGGCGTTCGTCGTCGACAATGAGTATCCTCTCTCCCGCATGTTTCTTGGCCATGGCGTGTTCCCTCACTGATCAATGTACCCTTCGAGGTACAATTCCATTTACACTTCTATCTAAGCATAAATAGTGATCAGAAAGCAAAGAGCTTTACAAAAAAGGAGGCGCACCCATGCATCATGAAACATCCCCATGCGCTTTGTACTGCATGGTATCTGCGAAGGCTTCGATTGAGATTGAGAGTTGGAGTTCCCTCAAAAGATAGCAGAATCCGGACGAGTTACGGCGTTGGCGAAAGGTGTTTTGCCGAGACCTTAAGCGGCTTTTCGGTCGAGATACTCATCTCCGTTGCTTTGGCTTGCCTCTTTTGCTGCCAGATATTCATCGAAGCTCATCATCACGTCAACGATGCCGTCGGCAGTAATTTCGACGATCCGATTGGCTACGGTTGCCACGAATTGGTGATCATGGGAGGCGAAAAGGACAATCTCGGAGAAGGCGATCAGCCCGTTGTTGAGGGCGATGATCGACTCAAGGTCGAGGTGGTTGGTGGGTTCATCGAGGATGAGGGCATTGGCGTCGGCGAGCATCATTTTGGCGAGCATGCAGCGCACCCGCTCCCCGCCGGAAAGTACGGTGGTTTTTTTCGTTGCCTCATCGCCGGAAAAAAGCATTTTGCCAAGAAAGCCGCGGATAAAACTCTCTGTCTCTTTAGCCGGCGCATATTGACGCAGCCAGCCGACGAGATCCAACTCCCCGTTGTTGAAAAAGTCGCTGTTTTCCTTAGGGAAGTAAGAATTTTTCATCGTTACTCCCCAGCGGAAGCTGCCTGAATCTGCTTGCAGCTCGCCGGCGAGAATCTGAAACAAAGTGGTCTTGGCGAGGCTGTTGATCCCGATGAAGGCGATTTTATCGCCTTTGTTGACGGTAAGATTAAGATCGCGAAACATCGAAACCCCATCAATGGTTTTGCTGAGCCCTTTGATCTCGAGAATGATATCGCCGCAGGGTCGTTCGGCCTTGAAGGTGATAAAAGGATATTTGCGGGAGGAACAGGGCATCTCTTCGATAGTGAGTTTTTCCAGCAGTTTTTTCCGGGATGTTGCCTGTTTGGCTTTGGAGGCGTTGGAGCTGAAACGACGAATGAACTCCTTAAGATCTTCAGCTTTGGCCTTGGCCTTTTTGCTCTCGGTCTCTTTCTGGTGGAAATGGAGTTGGCTGGCCTCGTACCAGAAGTCGTAGTTGCCGACATAGACGGTAATTTTGCCGAAATCGATATCGGCCATATGGGTACAGACCTGATTGAGAAAATGGCGATCATGGGAGACGATGATGACCGTATTCTGAAAACGGGCAAGAAATTCCTCAAGCCAGTTGATGGTCGTCAGGTCGAGCTGATTGGTGGGTTCGTCGAGCAGGAGAATATCCGGATTACCGAAGAGGGCTTGGGCCAGCAGCACCCGTACCTTGTCGCTGCCGTCGAGTTCTTTCATTTTCTTCTCACGAATTTCTTCCGGGATGCCAAGACCTTTCAAGAGCACCGCAGCCTCCGCTTCCGCCTCGTAGCCGTTCATTTCGCCGAATTTGGCCTCAAGTTCCGCCGAGCGGATGCCATCTTCCTCGGTAAAATCGGCTTTGGCGTAAATTGCTTCGCGTTCGGCCATTACCTTGAAGAGCTTTTTATGACCCATGAGCACGGTGTTGATAATGGAGTGCTCGTCGAAGGCGAACTGATCCTGACTGAGTACCGCGATGCGTTCCCGGGGACCTTTGCTGATCTCACCCCGATCAGGTTCCATCTGGCCGGCCAGGATCTTTAAAAAAGTTGATTTGCCGGCGCCGTTGGCGCCGATCAGTCCGTAGCAGTTGCCATGGGTGAACTTGATATTGACGTCTTGAAAGATGACCCTCTTGCCATAGGAAAGAGCAACATTGGATGCGGTAATCATGGTTGTGTCCTCATAACAAAGCCACCAGGATGTCCCCATGGCATAGAGTGATTTTATAAATAAAATTTTGTAATTTATGACTGCTCTTCCGGAAGATTGAGGTTTTCTCTATCTTCTCCGGAATTTTTTTGTTTTTCCTGTTTTTGCTGGCGTTTTTCTTCTTTTTTCTTTTTCTTTGCCAGTTCTTTCTGCCGTTTTTCAAATGAATAGTTTGGTTTCGCCAAGATCATCTCCTTCCGCTTGCTCGTGTTGGATAACAACACGAGTACCTGAATCTCTCAGAAAAAATTGCCCAGTTTTACCCTCTAGCGGGTATTGAAAAAAGTCAATGTTTTCGCTGCGAAGGTGAAAGACCCCGCGGTGAACGGGGCCATTTCAACCGTTCGCGAACAATTGCTACTGCTGAACGACATTGGCCGCTGCCGGACCTTTCGGGCCGTCGACAACCTCGAAGGTCACGCGAGCACCTTCCTCCAGGGATTTAAAACCCTGGGCCTGAATTGCAGTATGGTGAACAAAGATATCCTTGCCGCCGTCCTGCTCAATAAAACCAAAACCTTTTGCATCGTTGAACCATTTTACTGTACCTTGAGCCATCTTGTACTACTCCTTTATTCGGGGTATTACCCCTTTGTCATGTAGTCGAAACATCACCTGACACTTCGACTGGAAGTCTGGGAATCCAGACAAAATTATTAAATTATCGTTGATAGGTTTTTCTAGTGCCGAAATCAAAGGCACAGGCCTTATCACGTCGGCTTTTGCCTTGTCCGGCGGCGCCGGTTTTCTTTGCCCGCGGTGCCTGGCGGGGCAAAGTCTCACGCCTTTCTTCGCGGCGCTCTTCTTCTGCCTGCGGGGCCAAAACAGGAGTCGTCTCACGGGTCATTTTTTTTCCGAGATTTCGCTCAATGAGGGCGATCATCTTGCTATCCTCATGGCCGGCAAAGGTCAAGGCCTCACCGGAACGGGAAGCTCGACCGGTTCGTCCGGTGCGATGCGTATAGGTCTCGGCGGTGTCCGGCATGTCATAATTGATGACATGGGAGATACCGGTTACATCGATGCCGCGGGCGGCAATGTCGGTCGCAACGAGAATGCCATAGGTACCGTCGCGAAAACCGTCGAGGGCCTGCTGTCTCTTCTGCTGCGAAAGATTGCCCTGTATTGAGGCGGCGTTGAAGCCGGATCGCTCAAGCTGCAGCGCCAGACTTTTCGCCTTATGTTTAGTGCGGGTAAAAACCAGGGTACTGGTCATTTGCCGCTCATTAATGATGTTTTTCAACAACGAGGTCTTTTGCTCCGTTGCCACCTGAAAGAGGCCATGGGAGATTAACGGGGCCGGCAGGGTATGGTTGATCTGCACGGTTACCGGATTCTTGAGAATTTCTTCCGCCAGATGGCGGATTTCTCCCGGCATGGTGGCGGAAAAAACCAGCGATTGGCGGTTTTTCGGCAACAGCCTGATGATGCGGCGAATGTCCGGCAGGAAGCCCTTGTCGAACATATGGTCCGCTTCATCGAGAACCAGCACCTCAACGGTGCTGAGGGTTAAGGCCTTTTCATTCAGCAGGTCGAGCAGGCGGCCGGGACAGGCGACGACAATTTCTACTCCAGCGCGAAGGGTGTTTATCTGCTTGCCTTTACCCACTCCGCCATAAATAACGACGCTGTGCAGATCGGTTTGCTGGCTCATCTTGCCGATATTTTCATGGATCTGTTCGGCCAGCTCCCTGGTGGGGGCGACAATCAGGGCCCGTACTTTTTTTCGGGGTCCGGTGAGCAGTCGTTCGAGAAGAGGGAGGACAAAGGCCGCTGTCTTGCCGGTGCCGGTCTGGGCCAGACCAAGGATGTCGCGACCTGCCAGAATTGGCGGGATAGCCTCTTTCTGGATGGGGGTCGGGGTGGTGTAGCCGCAGGCCGTGATGCCGGCGTCTATCGTCGGATGAAACTGAAAATCTTTAAAACTCATTTATACTCCAAAGTAATTCGTGGTGAGCTGCCGGGTCGTTGCCGGGCCTCTCGAGAGTGCGGACGCCAAAGGGATCCGCTGGGTATTATGCATTATCTCTGTGCAAGTCGGGGCCGGTGACGGTCCGTTGACTTGCTGTCGGATGTCGCGAGAAATCCGAAAAAATGCAGTTGATTGGCACAATGATTGTGGATGAGGTTGACGTATATGACCAGGAAGTTGAGACAGAAAAGGGATACAATGAGATCTTGTCAAAGTTCGACAAAAGTATCCGTCTATGGGTCTCATGCTGCTCCTCCGGTTTAAGTAAACAGCATGAACTTCGACAGCAACGAACGACGCTAGGAAAAAAAAGAGACTAACGAGGAGAACCTGAAGGAAATGTGCTTCTACTTAAAAAGATTCGAAGCACACAATATAAACTCTTCTCAGGAATATGCAAGGATAATATTGGATGGCATTAGGATTAGGTGTGCAGCCCAGCACCATTAAGAGTTTGGTGACTCTGCGGCAATCATTATTTATCCGTTTCTGAATTATTTATTTCATTTTTTTCCAGCAAAACGCTACAATATCATAACGGACGGCTGCATTCACCAACCGTAACGGTACAAGTCATATGCGGAGATCGTGGTGAATGCCGGAGTTTTTCCGAATATCGAAAGGTAGGGGGTAACCCTTATCCTCGGGCGATTTCCGGGAAGGATTTTTGTTAACAAGCGTTATCAGGAGCAAGGTCTTTAAGAGGGAAGTCTTACGGAAAACTTTAATCAAGGAGAATGCCCATGTCTGAGAGTGTTTACAAAATTATTGAACTGGTTGGATCAAGTCCTGTGTCTTGGGAAGAAGCAACAAAAAATGCCGTCAATTCGGCAGGCCTCAGCCTCCGTGATCTGCGTATAGCAGAAGTCATGACACTTGATATGAAGATTGAGAATAATGAACCGGCGGTTTTCCGGGCACGCGTCAAACTCTCTTTCAAGCTCCTCTCGGATTAGAGCATCTTGTTTGCAGAGAGTTCGGCAGGGCTTGAGCTATGGCACTAGGTCCATAACTCAAGCCCGCACTTTTTGCATCTGCACTCTTTGGCAGTCAAAAAATACGCTATGCGAGCTTTTTTCCAATGGCTTTGCCATAGTCCTGGCAGGCCTTGAGGCCTTCGTTGCCGGTCACCATGTCCTCGGTAAGCTTCAAGGGTCCGAGGTCCGTCATATCCATTTTAAACACATGCATCATTGTATCAAAAAGCATCGGAGCACTTTCGCCGCTATGGGTGTGCGAACCGAAGGCGCCGCCGATTTTTCCCGTCAAGTTGGCGAGTTCCGCCTTAAACAAGAACTGCTTCATTCCACCCGTCATATCCTTATGGTAGGTAGGGCAACCGAAGATATAGGCGTCGTAGCCGACGATGTCCAGTTCGTTGTCGATCTCTGAAATTTTCTTGAGTATCACTTCAATTGCGCAAACTCGAAGTCCCTCGGCAATGAAATTGGCCATGGCTTCGGTTTTTCCGGTGCGACTGTGATAGGCGATGAGCGCTTTTTTCATGCAACCTCCTCTGGTTTTCCCTGATAGCGGTGGATGGAGTTGGGATAAGAAAAGTACGTGTAGAGAATACCCTGTTACGCTTGGTGAAAGGCTGTATCGTGTCTCCCCTTGAACCCATAGGGTGGGCGGCGGGGTGAGAGATGGGATGAAAGCATCACCGGCTCTGACAACGATGCGCATCTTTTGTTTTTTGTCAATATTTGTCAATACCTTAGAAGGGTGCTGGACATATCAGGCGGAAAGCTATAACTTAGAGAGAAACATATCCGCTGGGGAGTTCTTTGGAAACTGGCTAAAACTACCAGGATCAAAACCGCGCAGCCGAAATTCCCTCGATGACCAATATCAACACAACAGGAGAAACCATGCTAAAGGCCAAAGAAATAATGACTGCTCAGGTGATAACCGTAACTCCTGAGACATCGGTGACCGATCTTGCCCGGCTGCTGGCATCCCATAATATCAGCGGGGCACCGGTTGTCGATGCATCCGGTGGGCTCCTCGGGGTGGTTACTGAAAATGATCTCATCGATCAAACAAAAAAAATTCATATTCCCACCGTCATTGCTATCCTCGATTCCCTCATTTTTCTTGAACGTCCCAATAAAATGGAGAAAGATATCAGAAAATTTGCCGGTTCAACGGTTGCCGACATCTATTCCAAAAATCCGATCACGGTTGATGAGGATACCCCGCTCGAAGAATTGGCAACCATCATGGCGGAAAAGAATATGCATACCCTACCGGTTATGAGGGGGTTGCAGCTGGTAGGGGTGATCGGCAAAGGCGATATCATCAAGACCTTGATTTCTTAGACGTTTATCAACTACGGATCACCGGGAGAAAGAAAGCCAGATGCGACAACTTCTTCTCGTTGAAGACAGCAACATGTTCGGTCGGCTTGCGAAAAGTAAGATCGAAAAGGCTTTTGATATCCCTGTATTCTGGACAAAAACCCTGGCGGAGACAGAAAAGCTGCTGACCATGGCCAAGGGGAATTTTTCGATGGCCTTGCTGGACTTCAATCTGCCGGATGCCCCGAATGGGGAGGTCATTGACCGGGTAATCGCCGAAGGCATTACCACCTTTGTCTTTACTGCTGATTTGACGGATGAAGTGCGCAATTTGGTGTGGTCGAAAAAGGTCGCCGACTATATCCTCAAGGAGGATCCGAACAGTCTCGATTATATTATCGCCGCCATGCGCCAGATCGACGAAAATCAGGAATCGCTGGTTCTCGTTGTCGGGGATTCGACGGAATATCGGTCTATGGTTTCAGAGCTTCTCTATATCAGGAAGTTTCGTGTCCTGACCGCTCCTGACGGCAAGAGCGCCTTGGAGATCTTGGATCAGTACCGAGAGATAAAACTAGTGATTACCGATTTCACCATGCCCGGGATGGATGGCTGTACTCTCTGTCAGAAAATCAGAGAAAAATATAAACAAGACCATCTGGCAATTATTGGTTTTCCTACAAAAAACGAGGGAAATGTCGGGGCTCGGTTTATTAAAAGCGGCGCCAATGATTTTATTCTCCAACAGTCCTTTCTGGTGGAGGAGTTCTACTGCCGAGTCAATCATTGTATGGAGACCTTAAACCTCATCGGCAAGATTCGCGAAGGGGCGATTCGCGATTTTCTCACCGGCCTGCATAATCGGCGGTATTTTTTCGATGCCGGCAATGATCTCCTCAGGCGATGCCAGAAAGGCCAAGAAAGGTTGTCCTGCATCATGCTGGACATCGATTTTTTTAAGAAAGTAAATGATACATATGGGCACGATGTCGGCGATCTGGTGATCAGAAGCATTGCCAGGATGCTCCGGGAGGATGCCGGTAACCGGGATATTGTCGCCCGCATAGGCGGGGAGGAATTCTGCATCCTCACTCCGGGAGGGACGAGGCGGGATGTAATCGCCAGGTGTGAAAATTTGCGCCGGAGGATCGCAAAAACTCCGGCAGCCCTGCTGCAAGATAAGATGCCGCTCTTGGTCACCACCAGTATCGGCGTCTGCACCGAGATGGACGATAGCCTGGAACTGATGATAAAGATTGCCGATGAGCGCTTGTATAAGGCTAAGGCCGGCGGTCGCAATCGTGTGGAATCCCAGCCTCCGAGCCAACATTAACAATTATTCAGGCATTCGGAGATACCAATGGCCCTAACTAAAGAGGAAATTAATCGTAAGCTGTTGCATGTGTTTTCAGGAACGCTCATTCCGGCAGGAATGTTTTATATCCCTATGATTGATGGCTACTCTTCCTTTACCCCGGTGATTGTTCTCGGTTTGCTTACCTTGGGTTCAATACTCTTGGAGTACCTGCGTTTTCATAATGCCGTCGTCCAGAAATTGTTTACCGCCATCGGCTCGGGAGTGCTCAGGAAGTCGGAGAAAGATACTTTTACCGGATCGACCTATATCTTTATGTCGGCTTTTTTATGTTCGATTATTTTTATTAACCATCTGCATATTGCCTTCATAGCGCTTTCTCTTTTTATTCTGGGAGATGCCGTTGCGGCTCTGGTCGGGATCAGCATGGGACGCATTAAAATAGGTAAAAAATCCCTGGAGGGATCGGCTGCCTGTTTTATCCTGGGCCTCCTGCTGTTCTTTTTTGTCTATCCGCAGGTACCCCTGCTGCTCAACCAATGGCACGGTTCAGTGCCTCTGCCCCTTATCTTTATTGCCTCTTTCGCGAACACCATTTTCGAGCTTTTTCCCGTTGGCTTCGGGGAAAAAATCAAGATCAATGACAATCTTTCCGTGCCGCTTATTACCGGGATGATTCTGCTTGTGCTGTATCCGGTTTTTGTGTGAGTCGGGGTAGAAGACTCTCTGTCAGCCGTTGTCAAAAAATAACATGGCCAAGTTATTTGGCCATGGCGTTCAATGGGTAGAAATTGAAATCTGATCTGGCACATTTTAATTCTTACCTTTTCTGACAATTGAAGAACGACACCGCTTATCCAAGATAATCAAGAACAATTTTTTTTAACGAGACATCGATCTGCGACCTTTTGCCTTCGAAACATTAGACATAATGAATTATTCTGTCTAATCGAGGGCAGATATTAAAGGTGGTCGAAATCAGCTAGACAACGAAAGGGAGCGAGATTGAGGACGATGAAAGGATTATCCGCGTCCACTCAAACGACTGGTTCGGTCTGCAACTTTTCCGAGGTTTTCTCCCAAATTGCCCAAGCAATGCAAGCAATCCAAGCAAGAAATGTCCAACCTAAAAAAATATTTACAATTGTTAAAATGGGTCTTTTTTCAAGTTTACGAGAATAGGCAATAAACACTGGGATAAGATAAATGGCTACTATGAAGATAAGGGTAAACCCAAGACTCCACAAAGCATCAATCATTTTAGAAAATTGGTCTATTACATACATATTTGCTCCTGTTTAATTTTATTAGCCGAACGTTTGAGATGAAGCGACATTGTGGCTATGGTCAAGATTGGGGATCGGATTCGATGCTCGCGAGATGAGCTCGGTATGCGCTAGCCAGCTTGTTTGGTATTAAAACGAATTTCTTCAATTCATCGAGTATTTCAGGGCGGAGAGACAAAAGTGGGTTCTGCGCATGAAAGGGACTCTTTACCCGAACGGTTCTTCGTTTTCGGACTCCATAGACAGCGTTCTGCCACAGTAGAGCGGGCCTGCTGGGATGCTTGCGGTCATCAAGAATCTTCTCTAGTAGTCCGCCATGTAGGCGGAACTTGTGGCGCGAATTTGCAGAACTTTGCGAAAGATCTACCTTTGCCGCAGTTAGCAAGGCCAGCTCTTGAGGCGGAAGAACATTTCCGAAAACCTCAAGCACTTGGCAGTAACGCCGCGTCTCCCAAACGGCTAGATCAAGGTCTACAAGTAAGAGGCCTTCCACAAAGTAAGGCACGTCGATGTAGCGATACTCACCGCACTGTGATATGTGATTGATGAATAACTGGCTACGGCTCGATAGCTCGAAATTAAACTTAAGCTCCTTCGTTAGAGACAGTGCAAGCGCGATGTTATGGAAAACCTTAGTAGCGTTGATCCTGTTATAGAGAAGAATGGCCTTTAAGTACTTCTCTATTGCCTGTTGAGCAGACCATAAGAACTGAGGAAAAAGTTCATACCGACAAGAGAGACGGGCCGCGATGTAATCCCGATCGGCTTGGTCGCGGAATGACTCAGACGCAAATGAGTTAAGCGACCGTTCTAGTCTGTCCTTTGTGCTCGCGGATGATGATGCTGACATTGATATTTCCTCCTCCGGATTTGGCTCTACTGGTTAATACACCATTTCTGATGTTATCCAGAAGGATGATAAATATTTCGTTTTTTTTGCTGAAACTATGTCTTCTTATAATACTCTTCAAAAAACCTATAATGTGCGAAGCATTATCGCAATAAATCATTTTCTTGAGAGTGAAAAGACGTGAAATTGACGTCATACAAAAAACCCACGCATATCACATCAATTGTCATTAGAACAAAATAGATTATTTCTAATGACAATTGATGTTCGAGAACGAAATATCAGTCACTTACCTGTCACAACAACTGCCGAACATTGGACAAAATGATGGGGATGCAAGAACCTTTTTTTCAATACATCGGCATCAGGACATCAGATAACAAAAAGAAGAAATTTGTCAGGCTGAATCTCGATTTCTACGCCTAATGGCGGGAAAAACCCCTATAGAAAAATGCCACTCCGCCAATCTTGATGGAGAAATTGATGCCTCTTAAATCACTTAATCCACCGAATACATTGCCACCGCCCGGCTCCGGGGTGGCCTGCGGCAGGTAGAGATCTTCCACGGCATAGGCGAGGAGGGGTTCCGGGCTTGTGGTAAGCTTCAGGGGGACGGCAAAATCACGATTTTCTCCGTCGAGGTCGTCTTGTTCGGTCAAAACTTCGAACTCTCCGGGCGAAGGAGGAGGAACATTATAATCATTTAAAACGAGGAGCCGGAAGGGTTTGGTTTTATGCGTCTCGCCTTGGCTGTTCTTAAACAGCAGAAGATAATCGATTCCTTTGGTATCGTTTTTGGCAGGAGGGAGACTGGCGGTAAAGATGCCTTTCCTGGAACCTGCCATCGGCAGGAATAAATAGTCGGTGGCCGCCATGGTCTTGAAATAGAGGCGTACTTCGAATAGCTCTTCGGCATCGGCAACGGTAACGCTTACCGGCACGCTTTTACCGGCAGGGGTGGAGCTGATGGGGCCGTGCTGCAAGGGTGCCGGCGTAACCGGCGGTGCATTTTCTGCCGAGGCCATTGTCGGGGGTGCAGTTGCAATCGGCAGGAGAGTGAGGAGGCAAAGAAAGAGTATTTGCCTGACTTGTAGGTAAGGTGAAAAAGAGGTCATTTCCAAACCTCCTAACCCCGAGAAACGGGATTTTTTCAGTGCCCTCTTAAAGGGAGGAACAGAGCGTCCCGGCTTCGGGGCGAGCCGGGACGTCATGCGTTATCGGGTGGTTATTGCAGTGCCTCAATCATCTTGGCGATAATATCCTGATCCCAATATCTTTGTTTGGCAATGCCGGTTGCTCTCTGGCGAGTATAGGTCAGCACCAGAACGCTGCTTTCCCGTGGTTTAATCCAGACGTAGACCATTTCACCTTCGTTGTTCTGGACTGTTTCGCCCGGCCGCAAATGCACCGCTTCAATGTATTCCCCGGTTTCCTTGGTAATGGCAAAACTGAGTTTAGTGAGAGCGTTGCGAGCGGCAACTTGCACCTCTTCGGGTTTATTCTGGAAGACGGTGCCGGTGTTGGCGGCTGGTTCAACAAGGACAAATTCCTTCGGACAACCAGTCAAGGTGAAAAGACCGAAAATTAACAGGACTGCCAGTTTTAACGGACCGATCATACATTCCTCCTCACGGATATGGGTGAATTTACCAACTCCTCCGAATCTTTGGCCACCACGACAAGGCCAAAAACTGATTCTTATTGTCTGGAATTAAAACCTATCCTTCCTTGCAATGGTGTTATTTTAGCACAGTCACCGGGGGGAAGCAAACCAACTCCTGCAGCGGCAGGTTTTTTGTGTTTCTTGATCTTCCGATGATCTTCACTGCCACTATCATAATCATTTTTTTCGATCTGCCATAGGCGATTCTCGGGTTTTTCGGAAGGATTCGTGCCGAGATTTGTATCTGCATATTTATTTGTGATAGAGTGCTACAGAGGGACATTCTCACTTGAAGTTGGGATGATTTGAAGGCAAGGAGGTGGCAAGATGACCGGGCAGGGAGAATTGGACTACGGCCTCGGTGAAACGATCGGCCTCCTGCGCGAATCGGTGCGGGGCTTTGCCCTGGATGAAATCGCCCCGCTTGCCGCCGCCATTCCGCAGAAGGATTTTTTCTCCCCCGAACTTTGGCGGGAGATGGGGGTGCTGGGCCTCTTGGGGATCACCGTTTCCGCCGAAGATGGCGGGGCGGGGATGGGGTATCTGGAGCATGTGGTGGTCATGGAAGAGATCAGTAGGGTCTCGGCTGCCCTCGGGTTGGCCTATAGTGCCCATTCCAACCTCTGTGTGAATCAGCTTCGTCTGCACGGTACCGAGGAGCAAAAGCGCAGGTATCTGCCTGGGTTGATCAGCGGCGAGTTGGTCGGAGCCCTGGCTATGGGTTGGGCCGAGGCCGGTCCGGATGTCGCGTCGCCTGACCTCAGTGCCGAAAAACAGGGCACCTTGTACAATCTGAACGGCGTGACAAGGTCCTGCTGCGGCAGGCCGGATGCCGATGTGCTGATCGTCTATGCCGGAACCTCATCGCCGCAAGAGCCCCTCGCAATTTCTGCCTTCATCGTCGAAAAAAACACTCCGGGATTACAGGTAAGCGACCAACCGGACACCCAGATGTTGCCGGGGGAATCAATGGCCGAGCTGCGTTTTGCCGATTGCCGCATTGCGGAAGAGAATCTTCTCGGCGAGGCGGACCGGAGTGGCCAGGTGCTGCTCAGCGGTCTCGACTGCGAGAGATTGATTCTGGCGGGAGGGGCACTGGGGGTTATGGCTGCCTGTCTCGATTTGCTGTTGCCGGAAATGCAGCATCACAAGCACAAGCAACTTTGTCGGACCGCTCGGGAACTCCGGCTGCTGGAGGGGGCGATCGCCGAGATGTATACCACCTTGTGTGCCTGCCGATCCTACGTTTACACCGTAGCCAGAGCAGCCGATGGGGGAACTTCCGTACGTAAGGATGGGACCGGAACCCTCCTTTTCGTGGCCGAGCGGGCAATCGAAATGGTCCTGGATGCTGCCCGGTTGCTTGGCGGCAAAGACCAACACGACGATTATTCGCTCAGTCGGCTCCACAGAGACGCAAGGCTTTTTGCCGGGGGCGAGGCAGCCGCTAAAAGCAGACGGCTGCAGGTCGCTCGGGAGCTCTTTCCCGAGCCAGGTCGGTGAGTTTTGCGCCTCCTGTTGTTCAGCCGTAAACCTGTTCAATACATCCTGCCAGATCGTCGTACAGTTCGGTCACCGAATCATAAAAAACCGGCGTTCCGGCACTGAAATGGAGGAGGATGTCGTTGAAACATTTCGGCAGGTTTGGTTTTAGTTTTTGTAGATTGAAGATGCGGTCACGGGAGAGCAGCGCCAGGTCATCGACGTGCAGGGTGGCGAGAACTTTTTCGCCCATTTCGGGATCTTCAAGGACATCGACAGGCTGATAATTTCTTCGCCCGAGAAGGAACAGGAGAATATTGCCAAGACCGATCAAATCAAGGGCGAAGGGCCGTTCCGGCAGATAGAAATCATAGTCGAAATCGATCCATCGGTACCTGCCGTCCTCGCCGTCGACGATGATGTGATCGCGGCGGATATCGCCATGTTTGAAATTATGTTGGTGCAAGAGGACAATGGCTTCCACCGATTTGAGAAAGCGGCGGAGGATCCCCTGCAAATGGTTTGCCACATAGCTTTCGTAGTCGCAGGCTATCCGGTGAATGGTGGTGTCCAAACGGGTGCCCTGAATAACGTCTAATATCCGCACCAGATTGCCGACCTCGTCAAGGGTCGAATAGCCCTGCATGAACAGCCGGTTGCCGCCGACCAGGTCAAGCACCCGGGCCTCCTTTTCGGGAGTGCGGTAGCAGGTGACCTGGAACTCTCCGAGCTTGATGGTAAAATTCTCATGAAAGACCAGTTTGAGGATTTTTCTCTCGCCGCTTTCCAGATCAACGACCTTCGGCACCCACTGTTTCGGCTGTTCGTCGATGCCGAAGCGGCCCTCCTTGGTATAGCCGACGATGAGGAAAAAGCGGTCGTCGACGTGAATGATATCGCCGTAATCTATCCGGGTGAAATCGCTGGTATCGGTGAAGATGGTCGGCTGCCGCCGCAGATCCTTCATGGCGTTATGACTTTGCAGGCGGGGCAGGATACGGGCGGGAAAACGGCTCCAGTCAATCATGATTCACCCCACGATCCAGGCGGCAAAATCCTGACAGTGATGGGCAAGGGCGTTGGAGATTGAGCCGAAGAGAAACTCCTCGGCCTTGGAAATGCCGCGCTTGCCAGTGACCACCGTACCGAAATCCCCCATGCGCCGCACTTCCAGGAGGGTGTCGCTGATGGTTTTGCCCTCGGCCATATGGGTAGTGCAAAAGATGGCTTCCCGCTTGATGCCGGCGGTAACGAGAATCTCGACGCAACGCTGGAAAATCTGCTCGGCGCGGGCGATGCGCTGGGTCTGATACACCTCCCGCACCCCGCCCTTGGTGTAGAAGTCCGGGGGCGGTTCGGGATAGATATGCACCAGACAGATTGAAACCGCCGCTATCTTGCCGGCAACCCGGCCGACATATTGGACCGCCGAAAGGGAAGATTCCATCGCATCGACTGCAACCAAAATATTATACCAATTGCCCATAACCGTTCTCCGATGCAGGTAGATGGTGTTGCTAGGATTGTCCGAGCCCGGGCTTCCAGCATTCCAGCAATTTGATGAGTTCCACCATGGTGCGGTGGGTGGGAACGTTGATGCCGTGCTCCTCGGCGTAGCGACAGATTGCCCCGTTCTGGGCATCGATTTCGGTCGCCACCTCATTGAGGATGTCCTGCAACATGGAAGAGAGGTTACTGGCACTCTTTTCACAGGAGTCGAAGAGCACTTCATACAGATCGGGGTGAATGAGTTCGACGCCCTCGGCCTTGGCGACCGCCAGGCCTTCGTCAAGAAGCCGCTTCATCAGGGTTATCGACTCCGTCCTGGAAATGAGCGAGCCGTTCGGCACCTGAAGAATCGCCGATACCGGGTTGATGGCCGAATAAATTATCACCTTGGACCAGAGTCTGGCGATGATTCTTTTCACCATCTGGGTTTCCAGACCGCTACTGCTGAAGAGCTGTTTGATAATCTCCAGTCGCTGTGAAAAGGAGCCGTCGAGTTCGCCGATAAAGGTTGTGGCGTGGGAACCCTTTCGTACCCGGGCATCGCTTAAGGCGATTCCCGACATATAGGTGATACCGAGGAGAATGTTTTTTTCCGGTACGATTTCTCGGGCGACTTCCAGGTTGCCGAGTCCGGTTTGGATGCACAGGAGAGGACAGGTGTCGGTGATCAGATGGGCAATGTCTTGTGCCGCCGCCTTGGTAGCCTGGGATTTGACGAGAAGGAGGACAAGATCGGCCTCTCTGACGGATTTCGCTGAATAAAGAGCATGCACCGGAAAAGATTCGGCATAATCGGGATGCTCTCCGTCGCCTTCGAGGAGACCGATACCCTTTTCCCGCAGGGCCCCGAGGGTGGTGTGGTCGATATCGATCAGGGTAATTTCGTTGCCGCCCCGGATCAAAAATGAACCGAAAAGTCTGCCAATGGCGCCGCCGCCGACAATCACTATGCGCATAATCAATCTCCTGGTAGAGAATTCCCGACAAGACCAGTCAATCAGGAACGTAGAGAACCCGCAAGGGGTGCAAAAACCGGCAAAGTAGGCCCGGGTTCGTGTTGCAGCCTGCAACCTGCGGAAAAAACTATCCTTACTGTTATTGTATAATCGAAGCTGCTGGAATGCAATTATGATTAAGCAGCAATGAGTGGAGAATCACTTTTCATAAAATCACACTTGCCATATACCAAACGTTGCTCTATAGTCATAGTATATAGTTCATAAAAGGAGGCAAATTATGGCGTTAGGATCAGTATTTGAAAACAATCGGACACAATCGGTGCGACTTCCTGTTGAAACTCGTTTTCCAGAAGGTATTAAAAAAGTTGCTGTACGTGTTGTTGGTTTGGACCGCATTCTCTCACCGGCGAGTAATACTTGGGACAGTTTTTTTCTGAGTAAAGATGGCGTTAGTGATGATTTTATGATCGAGCGGGCGTCCCAGGACCAATCGGAAAGGGAGTCTTTGTGATGTTGAAATATCTGCTGGATACAAATATTGTCATATATGTAATAAAACGCCGTCCGGTTGAACTTTTAGATGTTTTTAATCGACATGCCGGACAGATGTGTATTAGTTCTATAACCTTAGCCGAACTACTCCATGGTGTTGAAAAAAGCTCGACGCCAGATAGTAACCTGTTGAAGGTTGAAGACTTTGTATCCAGACTGGAAGTATTGAAATATGGGACCAAAGCAGCATCTCATTATGGAGAAATAAGGGCAGACCTTGAGAGAAAAGGCACTCCTATCGGCGTTAATGATTTGCATATTGCTGGACATGCAAGAAGCGAAGGCTTGACGCTGGTTTCTAACAATATTCGTGAATTTGAGAGGGTTGAAGCTTTACGCTTGGTCAACTGGTTGTAATTCAATCAAATTTGCAGATAACATTGGATAAAAAAGAAATACAGAGAACACGGAATCGATTATTGCCCTTCTGCCATGGTCGGATAGGGATGAAGAACCAGGGCCAGATCTTCGGCCAAGGCACCCATCTCGATCGCTAGAGCTGCCTCCCCGATAAAACCCTCGGCGTCGCCGCCGACCAGGCCGACACCGAGGATACGGCCATCAGCGGGGTGGCTGAGGAGTTTGGTGAAACCGTTCATGGTCCGGCCGGAGTCTTGCAGGAGATAGCGTTGCACCGCATGTGGAATATTCTCCCGTCGGGCTCCTTCCTCGGTCAGGCCGCACCAGGCGATCTGCGGCTCGGTATAAACCACTGCCGGGATGGCGCGGACATCAAAGCCGACCTTTTTGCCGCCTATCACCTCGGCGGCTATCCGTCCCTGCCGGGTAGCCTTATGGGCGAGCATGACCCCGCCCGTCACATCGCCTGCGGCAAAGATGCGTGCATCGGTGGTTCGCAACTGATCGTCGATTTTGATAAAGCCGCGGCTGTCCAGGCTGACGCCGGTATGCTCAAGGCCGAGGTCATCGCTGTTCGGAATCCGGCCTATGGTGAGGAGTACGTGTTCGGCCGGCTGCTCGGTCGTTTTGCCGCCTTGGGTATACCGGACGGTAACGCCTGCCTCGGTCTCCTCCAAGCCTTCGACCCGTGTAGCGAGGTGGGTGGCGGCAAATTGTTCGGCAAGGCGGGCCTGAAGCGGGGCGACCAGATCGGCATCGGCCTTGGCCAGCAGGCGGTCCTGCTTTTCCATCAGGGTCACGCGGCTGCCGAGCGACGCATAGATTGAGCCGAGTTCAAGACCAACGTAGCCGCCACCCACCACCAGCAGGGTCTTGGGAATCTCGGTCAGCGCCAGGGCCGCGGTCGAATCCATGATTCTGCCGCCGGGAGAAAGGACCAACCCCGGCAGGAGGCGTGGCCGGGAGCCGGTGGCGATAATCGCCTGCTTGAATTTTATGCCGCTTATTTCCGCACCTTCCAGGCGCACTGCGCCTGCGCCGGAGAAGCGAGCCCGGCCACGAAGCACCAGCACTCCGCGGCGTTTGCCAAGGTTTGTGAGGTTGTCGGCCATGGATGTGATTACCTGCTGTTGCCAATTTCGCAGCGCCGCAAGGTCGATCTCCGGTTCGCCGAAATGGAGCCCCATCTTTTTCGCCCGCCGCGTCTCGTCGAGCAATTGCGTAAGATGCAGCAGGGTCTTTGCGGGGATGCAGCCGGCGTGCAGGCATAGACCGCCGAGGCGCTGCCGCTGCTCCACCAGGATCACGTCAAGGCCCAGGTCGACCGCCCGGAAGGCGGCACCGTAGCCGCCGGGGCCACCGCCGATGACCAGCAGGTCGGTGCTCATCTCCATATCGCCCATTACCATGGTCGTCTCCTTGTATTGAACTTCTAGGTCATGGTGATAAGCAGTTCGTCCGGGTCCTCCAGGGCATTCATCACCAGCTTCAGGAAGCGGATGGCATCGGCGCCGTCGACCACCCGGTGGTCAAAGCAGAGGACGATGGGCATCATCAGCCTGGGGACGATCTCGTGCTTGCCGCCCGCAGCCGTTACAACCACCGGCTGCATCCGCCCCTGGCCCAGGCCGAGGATGGCCACTTCCGGGTAATTGATGATCGCCGAAAAATGATGGCCGCCGAGGGCCCCGGCATTGGTAATGGTAAAGGTGCCGCCCTGCAGCTCTTCGCGGCTGTATTTGCCGCTGCGGACCCTGGTAATGGCCGCATCCACCTCGATGGCCAGCTCCTTGATACTCTTGCGGTCGACGTCGCGGATCACCGGCACCAGCAGGCCGTTTTCGCTGTCCGTTGCGATGCCGATATGGAAATAGTTTTTAACGATGATTTCCTGGGCGCCAAGATCGAGGCTAGCATTAAAACTCGGATAGGTTTTCAGTGCAGTGGCCACCGCCTTCATGGCAAAGACGGTCATGGTCAAGCGGCCGCCCGCGGCGGTGAGTTCCGCCTTATGTTTTTGCCGAAAGGCCTCAAGTCTTGTGATATCGACGCTGTCCTGGCAATTGACATGGGGGATTCGGGTCCAGGAGGCGGTCATCTGGGTGGCGGTCGCACGGCGGATGGAGCGGAAAGGCCGTCGCTCGACCGGGCCCCATTTGCTGAAGTCGGGCAGGCCGGTCGGCGCCGGTTCAGCGGCCTGGCGGGCAGGGACAAGGGGTGCCGCCGTGGCCGGTGGTGGCGGAGCCATGTGCTTTTGCCGGGCATGGGCCTCGACATCCTCCTTGGTGACGATGCCGCCCGAACCGGAAGGGGTCACCGCCCGGAGATCGACATCCAGCTCTCGTGCCAGCCGCCTGGTGGATGGCGAGGCGGGAACCGGTTGTTGCGCGTCTCCTGGCGACTGTGACTTTGCCGCCGACGGCGGAGTTGCATCTTGCGCTGCGGTTCCTTGTCCGGCACTGGTCTGAAAGGTCATCAACACCTCGCCGACAACGGCCATGGCACCGACCGTAACCAGGATGTCGCCGACGATGCCGGTTACGGGCGAGGGGATTTCCACCGCCGCCTTGTCGGTCTCGATTTCGAGGATAATCTGTCCTTCTACAACCTTCTGGCCGGAGGTAACCGGGATGGCCAGTATCTCCGCCTCGTGCACGCCTTCGCCGAGATCCGGCAATCGAAATGATGTGGTCATTGGTGCTCCATTGTTAACCGACAAGGGTGCGCCGCGCCGCTGCCAGTATGCGTTGCACCCCGGGAAGATAGCTTTTTTCCCGGCTGAAATAGGGGATGATAAGATCAAAGCCGGTGACCCGCTCGATCGGCGCCTCAAGGAAGTAAAAAGCGCCTTCCATCAGCCGCGTAGCGATTTCCGCCCCGGCACCGAAGCTCTGCGGCGCCTCGTGGACGATCACCGCCCGGCCGGTTTTCGTAACCGAGGCCACCAGCAGGTCGCTGTCCAGCGGCGAAAGGGTGAGGAGGTCGATCACCTCGGCCTCCACTCCGTCCTTGTGCAACTCCTCCGCCGCCTCCAGGGTCGGTCGCAGCATGGCGCCGTAGCTGATCATAGTTAGGGCCTTGCCCGGGCGGACAATGTTTGCGCGACCGATGGGCAGAGTTTCTTCTGCCTCCGGCACCTCTTCGCGGAAGGCACGGTACAGGGCCTTGGCCTCGTAGAAGATCACCGGGTCGGGGTCGCGGATGGCGCTGACCAAAAGCGCCCTGGCGTTGCGCGGCCCGGAGGGGATGACCACCTTCAGGCCGGGGGTGTGGGCCCAGTAGGCCTCTCGACTTTCCGAGTGGTGTTCGAGCGCCCGCACCCCGCCGCCGTAGGGGGCGCGCATGACCATCGGCACCGTCAGGCGACCCTGGCTGCGCCAGCGCATGCGGGCGGCGTGGTTTTCCAGTTGATGAAAGCCCTGGTAGGCAAAGCCTGAGAACTGGATCTCGCAGACCGGTCGCAAGCCGTACATGGCCATACCGATGGACATGCCGATGATCGACGATTCGGCGAGCGGCGTATCGACCACCCGCTCCCCGCCGAATTCGGCAAAGAGGCCGTCGGTAACCCGAAACACGCCACCGTCCGGGCCTATATCCTGACCGAGGAGGATCACAGAATCGTCTTTTTGCATTTCCTGGCGGAGCGCCAGATTGAGGGCCTCGACCATGGTCATCTTAGCCATGTTGCGCCTCCTTGTTGCCTTCCGCCAGTTCCTTTGCCAAGGCTTCCTTTTGCCTCTGCAAATGGGGCGGCAGTTCGGCAAAGAGATGATCGAACATCTCAAGGCGGGCGCCGAGATTTTTCATCAGGGCTTCCGCCCGGTCGACGGCGGCCTGGATTTGTTCCTTTACCTCCGCCTCAAGCTTGATAATGCTCTCTTCAGAGAGGATTTCTTTTTTTAGGAGATAGTTGCGATAGCGGATCAACGGCTCGCGTCTGCGCCACAGCTCGACCTCCTCCTCGCTCCGGTATTTTTTCGGGTCGTCGGAGGTGGTGTGCATCATGATCCGGTAGGTCACGCATTCGATGAGGGTCGGGCCGCCGCCGCTTCGCGCCCTAGTGATTGCCTCGGCGGTTGCCGCATATACCGCCAGAATATCATTGCCGTCCACCTGGATGCCCGGCATGCCGTAGGCGAGGGCCTTCTGGGCCAGGGTCTTGGAGTGGGTTTGTTTGGCCAGCGGGACGGAGATGGCCCATTGGTTGTTCTGGCAGACAAAAATCACCGGTGTTTGGTACACAGCGGCACAGTTGAGGCCCTCGTGGAAATCACCCTGGGAGGTTGCGCCGTCGCCGAAAAAGGTCATGACCACCTGGTCGGTGCGTCGGTATTTCGCCGCTAAGCCGAGCCCGACCGCATGGAGAATCTGCGAGGCGACCGGCACCGCTAGCGGCAGATCCTTCTGGCTTACGGGGATAACAGTCCCTTCATTGAAGCCGTTGAAATAGAGGAGGATGCTTTCCAGCGACCGGCCGCGCATGATTTCCGCTGCAGTCTCCCTAAAGGACGGGGCAAACCAGTCGCTATCGCGCAAGAGGGCAACGCTGCCGATCTGCGCCGCCTCCTGGCCCTTGATCGGGGGAAAGGTGCCGATCCGGCCCTGACGCTGCAGGTCGAGCATCCGTTCGTCAAAGCGGCGGCCGAGGAGCATCGCTCGGAACATCTTCAGGTGCGTGTCACCGGTGATACTGGGCTCCAGCGCGGTATCGAGGTTGCCGTGTTCATCGAGAATGGAGAGGTAGTCGATAGGGGCCGGTTGTTCGATGGGTTTACGTCCCATGGAGTTACTCCTCTGACGGTTCGAAAGTGATCAATACGTCTGCAAGCTGTCTCTTTTTCCCAGTATAACCATAGGAGAGGAAATATCAAAGATTATAGGGGAATTATCCATAACCGGCCAGTGTTGTGCGCAGTTTTTTAGCACCGAGTGCGGCAAAAAATTGTTCAATTTGACTCAGGTCAATGGCGGCATGGCCATTTTGACGATAGGATGAGATACAGCCTTTTCGTCCCATGAACCCTCACAGAGCGCAACAGACCTATGAGCACGATGATCCTTACACTTCCCAGTTTAGTTTTTCTCGCCGCCCATGCCTTTCGGCTGGGTAGCCCCGGCGGTGCCGGCTTTTGGCTTGCGGTAGGTGTTTTGGCGATCGCGCCGGTGCCCTGGAAGAGCTGGGCCTTGGCCGGTCTTCTCGGGTTTGGTGCCTGGCTTTGGGGTGATATCGCTCTTGCCCTGGTGCAGCAGCGCCTGGCCCTCGGGCTCCCCTGGATGCGTCTTACGGCCATCCTTGCCGCAGTGACACTTCTTTGTCTGGTTGCAGCTCTGATGAATTTTCGTGAGGCGTACCGCTATGGTCGGCCGGGCAGCCTGGTTCAGGGTCTGGCCTTTCTTCTAACGGTTGTAGGCCTTGCCATCGCCCGGCAAAAGACATCGTTTGACATTCTTCTGCTTGACCGCTTTTTTCCGACCGGCGGCTGGGTAGTTGTCATCCTCCTGGGGTGGTATGCCGCCTGGGTTGCCGGCAAGATGCTCAAGCCCGAGGATTCGGCAAAATGGCGGCGTAGGGTCTGGGCGATCTTTTCCGCGGTGTTTTTTCTCCAACTTTTTCTCGGACTTCTCGGCTATGAGCGATTTTTAATGAGCGGCAAACTGCATCTGCCCATCCCGGCCCTGATAGCTGCCGGCCCCTTGTACCGTGGCGAGGGGTTTTTCATGATCATTCTTTTTACCGTCACTTTGATTCTCGTCGGTCCGGCCTGGTGCAGTCACCTCTGTTATATCGGCGCCTGGGACAACTGGGCGGCGATGGGTAAGAAACGGGCCGGGACCCTGCCCGGATGGACAAAAGTCGCGAGATGGCTGCTGTGTCTTACGGTCCTTGCCGCCGCGACACTTCTCGGCAGAAGCGGACAGCCCCTATCTCTAGCCATTGCTCTGGCCGCAACCTTTGGTGTTACCGGCGTTGTTATCATGCTCACCTGGTCGAGGAGAAGCGGGGTCATGACCCACTGCACCACCTACTGCCCCATGGGGCTCCTTGCCAATATCTTCGGCAAAATAAATCCCTGGCGCGTCCGTATCGCTTCGGGATGCTGCAAATGCGGCCTCTGCACTCGGGTCTGCCGCTATGGAGCGCTTGCCGTCCCGGATATTGAGGCCGGTCGAGCGGGACTGAGTTGTTCCTTATGCGGTGACTGCATCGCCGGCTGTCCGCACGGCCATCTGCACTACCGGTTTCCCGGCCTTGGCCAGGCAACCGCCCGCTCCGCCTTTATCGTTGTCATTGTCGCCTTGCACGCCATTTTTCTCGGCGTTGCCCGGCTCTGATTTATGGATTTACCACCTTGGTAAGCGGTGCAAACTCTATCGGCACCCAGCTGTAACTCCCCTTGCCATCCGCCCGGACATGGCCAATGCCGGGAAAGGGCAGGTGCATCCCGGCCACCAGGAATTTTTCGGCCGCCGCCGTTTTCATGATGCTGCGACGGGTGGCGATGGCCTGTTTCTGATCGACGTCGAACTCGATGGAAACACCCGGGCGGGCAAACTGCACGGCGTGGGCATGCACCAGATCACCCCAGATCAAGAGTTTCTGGCCATCGGATTCAACCGCATAGGCAGTATGGCCAGGCGTATGGCCGCTCGCTTTGACGGCCTGAATACCGGGCACCAGGACGCTTCCTTCCGTGAAGGTTGCCCACTGGCCGCTGGCCAGATAGGGGGCGGCACTGTCACGAGCCATTTTGAAAAAAGGCTTCATTGCCTCCGGCGCTTCATCCGCAACCTTCTGCGACAACCAGAAGTCATTATCGGCCTGCGATACAAGAATTTTGGCTTTTGAGAAAAGCGGCTGGCCACCGGCATCGTTCAGTCCGCCCATGTGATCGCCGTGCAGATGGGTGATGATGACCGTATCCACCTGGGTCGGTTCATAGCCGGAAGCCTTCATGTTCTGCAGCACGAAACCGAGCGAGGGGCCGAACAGCTTTGCCGCACCGGTATCGACCAGCACCAGATTCTTGCCGGTGTTGATCAGATAGGCGTTTACCGCCGTCTGCATCTTGGGATTTCCCACAAACATGCGAGACAACAGACGTTGCAGATCGGTGGCCGTGGTATTCTTCAATAGCTTGGTGTCGAGTTCGATTGCTCCATCGTAGAGGGCGGTAATTTCAAACTGACCAAGCTGGATGCGGTAATAGCCGGGAACCTGGGTCAGCACCTTGGGAGCCTCGGCGTAAGTGAGGGTGGCGAGGCCCATGAGGGCGGCAGTGCCGACAGCCAATACATAGAGGAAGAATTTATACATGGGTGAATCTCCTTTTAAGAAATTGATCGGGAAAAAAGGCTGTGCGAACTGTTAACCGAGTATCTATCAAACCCGGATAAATTACGCAAGTCGCTACATCCGGTTAAGGGGTGGTGCCCCTCTGAGCCCAGTTTCTATGAGTGTTCGCGTGAACCTTCATTCTACGATCTGATAGCCGGCAGACGCCAAGGAAGGCTTGGTGTATATAAAAATCATTTCAACCGGTTCTTCGAATGGATTGTAGAACCAGTGAACGGCTCCTCTCGGCACAAACATCGTGTCGCCTTTCACCATCTCCACTTCCACTTTTTCTAACCCGCTCATCCCTTTCCCGGAAAGGATATAAATAACCTCCTCCGCATCCTTGTGAATGTGCTTCTTATGTGCTGAGGTCTTTGCCTCGAACCTGCAATATGCGAAGGTTATGTCCTCCGCGCCAACTGTATCTTTGTCGACGAGAACAATCCGTTTTGCATTTTCCAGGTCTTTTATCGGCTCGTTTCTTCCATCTGCGAGTCCAAGCAGGTATTTCATATGTATCTCCTCCTTCCCCGATAGACATTCACGCGAAACGCATCGATTTATCGGGTTCATTGTTTTTGATTGGTTACGGAATTACACTCCAACTTCCATTTGCACCATTTTCTGTTGCCACCGATTCCGGCCACCTCAGCGATGTATACGCAGCAAACCGACACCCAATAGAGTACACAGAGTGGCGAGGACTTTCATGGGATCGAGCCGTTCCTTCAGCACAATAACCCCAAGCAGCAGTGCAAAGACGATGCTGGTTTCCCGCAATGCGGTCACCAGAGGTATGGGTGCCACGGTAAAGGCCCAGGTCACCATCGCGTAGGCTAAAAATGAGGCACCACCGCCTCCCAGAGCCAGCCGCCAGTCCCGGCAAACCACCTTTTTGACGATGCCCGGTCGGACAACTCGCATGATTGCCGCAAAAAGCACCGCATTCATTGCCGACAGCCAGCCGTAGAAACCGAGGGCAGTACCTGCCTCGCGCGCGCCTAAGCCATCCACCAGCGAATAGGAGGCGATGAACACCCCGGTGATTATGGCGAGGAATGCCGCACGGCCATTGCGAAGTCCGTCGCTACGGCGCACTAAAGCGAGACTCATAATGCCGGTACCAATGATAATGACGGCGGTGAGTTCCAGCCAGGCGAGATGCACACCGAGCAGGGTTACCGAAACACCTGCCACGATGAGGGGAGCAACCCCACGTGCCAAAGGATATACGTGACTGAGATCGCCAATACGATAGGAAGCCAGGAGAAACAGTTGATACCCCACATGCAGCACGGCCCCGGCCACTATGTACGGTATCGATGCGTGATTGGGCAAAGGTGCGAAGATCAAGGCTGCCACTGCAAAAGGCGTGTGTCCCAGGACAACAGCGCACATGCTGCGATGTTTGTCGTCCGTGCTTTTAACAAGAAAATTCCAGGTGGCATGTAACAGGGCGGCTGTCAGGACAATAATCATAACCGTGAAAGACATACGAGAACTCCTTCCTTTTTGCCTCGGAAATTTGGTCTGGAAAGCTATTTTTACTCCGTCTTCGCCATATTGATAAGAGTGAATCTGCGGCCACGCCCTTTTTCCATGGCCGAAGACTGCCAACCGGAAGATCTGTTCGTATGAACCTTGCGGTTCGACCGAAGGGAGCGAAGTTGAGCGCCATGTTAGGTGTTTTCCTGCCATTCAACTTCCATTTGTCGCGCGGTAGCAAGGGAAAGCGCCCGCCCGGCTAGACGCTCAACGAGATGGAGGCTCATGTCAATACCAGCGGAAATTCCCGCGGAGGTGATGACACTCCCCTCGTCAATCCACCGCCTATTTTCTTGTACTGAAAGTTCAGGGAACATGAGCTGAAGATCAGCTATGTCTTCCCAGTGAGTTGTAGCCGATTTCCCGTGTAATAATCCGGCCTTTGCCAGCAGAAAGACCCCCGTGCACACTGAAGCCGTAAGGGTGTTTTTGGGATGCTGGTCGGCAATCCAGTGGATGACTTCCGTTCGCTTAAGTTCTGCGGTTATTACGCCACCCGGCACAACAAGTACATCAACGATAGGATGAGACTGGATTGTGAAATCCGGCCTTACCTCCAAGCCGGCGCGTGCTCGTACGAGATTGGGATCGCGAGCGACGGTAAAGACTCGGAAAAGATCTTCAGCCTCGGGGTTTTGCCGTTTGAAGACACGATTGGCAGTAGTGAATACCTCGTAAGGTCCGGCAAAATCTAGAACCTCCACGTCTGGAAAGAGGTAAATGGCAATTGCGATAGTCATAGAGACACCTCACGTAAGGCTCACCGGCTTGCCGGGTTGAGTGATGGGGGTTGGGTGCCGGGGATGGCACACGTTCTTAATGAAACTATGGAGTCATCCTGGGCCAAATCTCTTTACCGAGGTTGGTCATCAGACAGAAAGCCTGTATCCGATGGCCGAAACGGTGGGTTCCTTCCTGCAGCAGGAGGTAGAAACGGTACCGATCCTCGTCGACAAGAAAGACCGGCTGGCCTCCGTTACTGCGGAGAATGACGTGGTAGAGTCCGCCGGGGAGATGAATGCGTGGTTTCCATGCTATGGTGAAAATACACCTGATTTTTTTAAGTTGCCAACTTCGAGGCCTGACCCCATAAATATATCTGATGGGGCCTCTTTGGCCGGAAACTTGCGTGAGCAGCTGGCACTCATGGTTTCCTGCAAGGTGCAGCATCCGTGCGCTATCAAAAATTGCGCCGTCTCAAGGGGCAACAGTGGGCCAGACAGGCTGTTTCCCAGGTTCACGACTGCATTGGCGCCGCGACGGCCAATGTCCTTGACGACAGACTCAAGTGCTGGCAGGTTCCCATGACTATCTGAAATGATGGCAATTCGCATATGGCGGTGTACACACGGCTAACGTGGAGCTGAGGCGACCTGCGCGGCTTTTTGCGCAGGTCGCCTCGAACGCAGGGTTAGGTTCCTTTGGCGTCAAAGTAATTCTCCAAAGAGCCTGAATATGGCAATCCACAGAGTGACCGAAGAACCTCAATACAGATCAACTCCAGGCGCCCAAACACTAAACCAAGGTCGCTCAGGGGAATATCCAAACGCCCATCGTGAACAAAGGTGCACCTTGATCCGTAGAGTCGCCCAATCCCAAGCTTTTCTTTTACCTCAGCGGGCGGTCTATTCACTAGCGTGCCCACATAGTCGCTGATTGGTGCAATGTTGCTCGTGTCCTTCATGGGAAATATCTCTAGCATTGTCCAGAGATAAAGAAACTTCTCCTCGCCTGGGGAGACGAGCAGCGACTTTGCCAAGAATCGTGACATCAAGAGGAAGCGTACGTGTAACTCAGGCACTTGGCTGACTGACTTACGCATTTCGCTCAACGCGTCGGCTAAATCAGAAGATACTGCAATGGGATTCTTGCGCTGAACCCATGCCTCCATGATCCATTTCTTTTCTTCCAGTAACCATCCTCTGTAAATTTGTTCAGAGAACAACGCTGGGTCGTAGATTACTGCCAGTTGAGCGAGGGCTGAGTCCAATTGATCTTCACAGAATCTCTTGGCCTTAAAGGGATCACTTTCATCGGTACGGACGGTTATCGAAATAAATGGACCATCGTTTAGCGCCAGCTTGCCGCTCCCGGCAATTGGTGCTTCTCGCCCGAAGGGGGTGATTCGACTCACCTGAAGTGGCACATCAAGAACACGCGGTCCTTTGAAGAACTCGATTTTGACGGGGTCGCAAACTACTTTACGCGGTGCACGCTCAAGCAACGATGTCTGGTAGATGGCAGCAAACTTGAAATGGCTTCCCATGTTGAAGGCACCTAACTAAGTAATTGTGAAGTTCTGTACAACAAGCACCTCCCCAAGGGGCTGTAATGGTTTATCAATTCTAATTGAAATGCGGAGCAAGGGAGGTTTTGCTCCATCAAAAAAGTCTTAACGCACTAAAACTGCATATAAATCAGTTGACTGGGATTTTGCAAGTTGTTAGTTCAATCCTTCTGCATAGCATGCAAAATTATGATGAATAGCAAAAAATAGGATAACTCCATACGCGAATTGATCCAGGTCTCTTGCAGATCTGTAGCAGATTACGGTGACAGGAGGTTGGGTAAAGAGAGCTGAGTAAAAGGAAATATTAGAAGGTTCCATAACCCGGAGTTTGGAAGAATACGCAATCTTTCAAGGTAGCCTTGACCGTTCGCCGCACCACCTTTTTCGATATATATTGAGTCTGTAGCCAGGCCTGGTATAGTCCGGGACAACATAAAATTTGCCTGTCTCGATATGTTCAATTTGGAAAAATTTCAATCCCTTTCCGGTAAGATTCGCTATGTCCTTCTCTTCCCTCGGTCTTTCTGAACCTCTTCTTCGTGCCCTTGATGAACAAGGATATACCGGTCCTACTCCGGTTCAGCTCCATGCGATCCCCGCCGTTCTCTCGGGGAGAGATGTTATGGCCGCAGCTCAGACCGGAACAGGGAAAACTGCTGCTTTTGCACTGCCGCTTTTGCAAAGGCTTGCCGGTGGTCCGAGGACAAAGGCGAATCACATCCGCGCCCTGGTGCTGGTACCGACCCGCGAGTTGGCGATGCAGGTTGCCGAGGCTATTGCCGTTTATGGCAAGTATCTGGTGCTCAGGACGGGTGTTGTCTACGGTGGGGTGAAGATCAACCCGCAGATGATGAAACTGCGCAGCGGCATCGATATTCTGGTTGCGACGCCGGGCCGCTTGCTCGATCTTCACCGGCAGAATGCCGTCAAGTTTTCGCAGGTGGAGACGCTGGTGCTCGATGAAGCGGACCGGATGCTCGACCTGGGATTTATGGACGAGATAGACAAGATCCTCGGCCTGTTGCCGAAAAGGCGACAGAGTTTGCTTTTTTCAGCGACTTTTCCGAGTGCCATCCGTACACTCGCCGACAAGCTACTGCAAAGACCGGTACAGATAGAAGTTGACCCGCAAAACTCGGCGGCCAAGAGCGTGGAGCAGGTAATCTACGAGGTCGATAAGAGCAAAAAGGCGGATCTCCTCTGTCACCTGCTTCAGAACAATGACTGGCAACAGGTACTGGTCTTCACCGGCACCAGGATCGGTGTCGATCGGTTGGTGCAGAAACTGGCCGACAAAGGTATCTCCGCCTTGGCGATTCACGGTGATAAAAGTCAGGGCTTACGTACCCGCGCCCTGGCCGATTTTAAGGCAAACTCCATCCGTGTCCTGGTTGCCACCGATATCGCCTCGCGGGGTATCGATATCAGCGAGCTTTCTCATGTTATCAATATCGATCTGCCGAAAGTTGCCGAAGACTACATTCATCGTATCGGTCGCACCGGCCGTGCCGGTTTGCAAGGTGTAGCAATTTCTCTGGTCAGTGCCGATGAGGTCAACCTGCTGTCGGCAATCGAGACGCTCATCCGTAAGCTTCTGGTGCGCGAGGTTGTTGCTGGTTTTATTGCAAAACATAGTGTGCCACTCACCTGCCTTATGAAGGCGCGTCCGAAGAAACCCAAGAAGCCGAAGCAGGAACAACCGCCGCCTCAAGTTGACCATGAAAAACCCGCTGGTGATGGCACGAGTGTCCATCGCAAACCGCGGAAAGGCGGCGAGGGACAGGACGATGAAAAATTGCATGGGGCTACGGATGGCAGGAGACATCAAAGAAGCTCAAATAACCCTGCATCGACACGGGCAAAGAAAAAAGGCCATTGAAAAAAGGTCCGGAGTGTGCTCAAGTTTTCATCCGTTGCCTCGTCCTTTTGTCACTTTGCCTTTGCTGCATGCAAGGTTGTAACCCGCCAAAATAATTTCCAAAGGACCTCCCATGACTCCGCTGAAAATCGAAACCATTCGGCAGCTTGCCGACTCGCCGTTAATTTTTAAGCGCGGTGAATTTTTACAACGAAACGGTGCCTTTCGTCGCATCCCGGAACAATGCGGCAACGGCCGGCAGGTGTACGAGGTCGATGGCAACTACGGCAACTATCGCACGGAAATTGTCATGAATGGGGCGATCACCACTCATTGCGATTGTCCCTATCCCGGACGCGGCTGCAAGCATGTCGTGGCCATCCTTCTTGAAATTTTTGAAAAACAGGGTACAGCAGGGGAGGTGCGAGGGGAAGTCGAGGTGGGGCAGGCCGATTTCCTGTCTGCCGCGGAGATCCGCGCCCAGGCCTTGGAGGATCGGCAGAAACGGGGACGGCAGGAGATCTTTCAAGTGATTCAGGGTGAGATGCTGAAAGGCGACCACCTAGTAACCACCACCAAGGGGCGCCAATACCAGGTAACTCTCCATGATCCACGGGCCGGAATCGGCCATTGCTCCTGCCCGGATTTTCATTTCAACCAGCTGGGGACTTGCAAGCATCTGCATTTTCTCAGCGAATTCTTAGTGGAAAAAAAGGATTTCGCTAAGCGTCTCGATGGGGAAATCTTTCCCTATATCGATATCTTTTGGGATAGCGAAGCTGGTCGTCCTCGACTCTATCATGAACAGGAGAATGGCCGCATGGATGGCCGGCTCGCCGGGCTGCTGGCCGATCTCTTTGATGAACGGCAGCTTTTCCGGCAGGACGATGTCGCCGCCTTTATCCCGCATTTGGAAAAACTTGAGGAGTATAAGCAGATTCGCGTGCAGGAACCGGTGCTGCGCAAACTGAACAATATCGCCATGGACATCGAGCTGCATCAAGCCGCTGCCGAGGCGCCGCCCGATTTTTCCCGCTTTCTTAAGATGGCACCCTATCCCTATCAGCAGGAGGGTATGCTGTTTGGCCTCCATAAAAAGGCGGTGCTGATCGGCGACGAGATGGGCCTTGGCAAGACCCTGCAGGCCATCGGTCTGTGTGTCGCCAAGAAGGAGATTTTCGGCTTCAAAAAGGTGCTGGTGGTCACCCTCAGCTCTCTGAAGCGTCAGTGGCAGCGGGAGATCGAGAACTTCACCGAAGAAAAGGCCTGCATCGTTGCCGGGTCCTCCAAGACGCGCAAAGAGCAGTACCAGCGCGACCCCGGTCTGTTCAAGATCACCAATTATGAGGCGGTTCTCCGGGATGTCACCATTATCTCAAGGTTCAAGCCGGATGTCATTGTTCTCGACGAGGCGCAACGGATCAAAAACTTCGAGACCAAAACGGCGGAGGCGGTCAACAGCCTGCCACGCCAGCATGCCGTCATCCTCACCGGCACGCCGCTTGAGAACAAGCTCGAAGATGTCTACTCGTTGATGCAGTTTCTCGATCCCGATCTGCTCAGCCCCTTGTGGCGGTTTGCCGCCGACCACTTTCTCCTTAATCGCCGGAAAAAAGGAGATATCCTCGGCTATGTGGGCCTTGATGAATTGCACAAAAAGTTGCAGCCTCTTGTCATCCGCCGCCGCAAGGAAGAGGTACTCGACCAGTTGCCTGAGCTGATCGTCAATAACTACTACATCGATCTGTTCCAGGAGCAGGCGGAAATCCACGCCGGCTTTTCGCAGCTTCTGCTTCCCCTCCTCAACAAGAAATTCCTCACTCCGATGGATATCCGCCGTATCCAGACCCTGCTGCTGAAGATGCGGCAGGTCTGCGATTCCACCTATCTGATCGACCGGGAAACCAATATCTCGCCGAAGCTTAGCGAACTCGCGACCATTATGGAGGAAGTGGTCATCGCCAATGGTCGCAAGGTGGTGATCTTCAGCGAATGGACGACCATGAACATGCTGATCGGCAAGCAGCTTTCCCGCGCCGGCATAGCCTTTGTCGAGTTGTCAGGCAAGGTGCCGGTGGAAAAGCGGCAGCTGTTGATCGACGAATTCACCAATAATCCCAACTGCAAGGTGTTCCTGTCGTCCGATGCCGGCGGCACCGGCTTGAATCTCCAGGCAGCCGATTGCGTCGTCAATTTCGAGTTGCCCTGGAATCCGGCAAAGCTCAATCAGCGAATTGGCCGGATCAACCGGATCGGCCAGAAGAGCCAGTGCATCAATGTCATCAACCTGATAGCCAAACAGAGCATCGAAGAGCGGATTATGGCCGGGATCAAGCTGAAGGAAGATCTCTTTCGCGGGGTTTTTGACGGCGGCATGGACGAGGTGCTCTTCTCCCGGGAAAAACGCCAGGAAATGGTCAACCGTCTGCGGGAGATGATCGGCGAACAGGAGGCCGCGCCGATTGTCCAGTCGCTGCCCGCCGAAGAGCTGGCGGAGGACACACCGCATTTCCTCAACCCGGAGGTTCTCAACAAAGAAGTTGATTATCTCGGCGAGGAGACCTTGGAAAATCTTACCGAGTCATCGGAATCCGAAGACCGCGAAGAAGCGATGGAACAACACTCGACCGAGAAAATGGAAGAGGTCCTGAATCAGGGCATGGGCTTTATCAGCGGTCTTTTGGAGATGGCTATCGGCAAAAAACTGGGGCTTGGCGGAGCGGGGGAGAAGATGGTGACCCTTGATAAAAAAACCGGGGAAGTGACGCTGAAATTTACTCTGCCGTGGTTTTAGGTCTACTTTTTCTGGTACTGGAAGGTACAGAACGCCCTCCGGGAAAAGCACAGGTTGCTGCTTTTCCCGGAAAGGATAGAGCGATCACACGTACGGCTGATACTCAGGTTCGTACATCTGGCTCTCTATGAAGCCGGGGAGATCGACGGGGCGCGGCCTGGAAGCAAGGCCTCTGGAATAAGCAATATCAGCGACGGCAACCGCAACGGCCAAGGACACGTCTCTGATTCTCGGCAGCGGCGGATAAACCCGACCGATGCGCAGATCCGTCTCGGAGACCTCCATGGCGAGAGTGCGGGCCGCCACGAGGAACATCTCATCGGTGACCCGTGAGGCTCCGCTGGCCATAACCCCCATCCCCACGCCGGGGAAGATATAAACATTGTTGCCTTGGCCGGGAACTAACCGCTGGCCATTGACGATAACCTGGCCGAAGGGGCTGCCGCTGGCGAAAATGGCCCGTCCGTCGGTATATGTGTAGGCCTCTTCGGCGGTACATTCAGCCTTGGAGGTGGGGTTGGACAAGGAGAACACGACCGGACGTTCATTGATCCGCGCCATCGCCTCAAGCACCTCTTTGGTAAACCTTCCGGCCTGGGCCGAGACGCCGATAATCGCTGTCGGTTTGAGGGATTCAACGGCTGTCAGAAAATCGGTAATACCTTCATGCTCATGGGCGTAATCGAGTTTATGCCCCTTGAGATCGGTACGGGCCTTCACCACCAGCCCTTTGGAATCAAAGAACCAGCAATGGGTTCTGGCTTCTTCCCGCGACAGGCCTTCCGCCATCAAGGCTGATACCAAAAGATCGCCGGTGCCGATGCCGGCCTCTCCGGCCCCCATGAAGAGGTATCTCTGGTCTTTCAGGCTGCTGCCGGTAATGCGCAGGGTGGTGAACAGACCGGAAACGGTTACTGAGGCCGTCCCTTGAATATCATCGTTGAAACAGCAGACCTGGTCTCTATATTTTTGCAAGAATTTAAAGGCATTGGCGTTGGCAAAATCTTCAAACTGAATCATCGTCCCGGGAAACACCTGTTGCACAGCGAGAACAAACTCCTCTATCAGTTCATCGTATTCTGCGCCGCGGATACGCGGATGTTTGTTGCCGATATAGAGTGGATCGTTGAGAAGGTTTTCATTGTTTGTTCCCACATCGATGGTCACAGGCAGGCTGAGTGACGGGTGAATTCCGCCGCAGGCAGTGTAAAGGGCTAATTTCCCGACGGGGATTCCCATGCCGTCGGCCCCCAGATCGCCAAGCCCGAGAATTCGCTCGCCATCGGTGACGACAATGATGCGGATATCCTTGCGATACCAGTTGCCGAAGAGTTCGGCAATCCGGCCCTTGTCGTTGGAGGTGATATAAATGCCGCGCGGCCGTCGGAAGATGTTGCCGTATTCAATACATGCCTGCCCTACTGTAGGTGTATAGACGATAGGCATTAATTCCTCGATATTATCGACAAGCACTCGGTAGAACAAGGTCTTGTTGCGATCCTGGAGACCGGTAAGGAAGATATAGCGCTGCAAGTCGTTGTTTTTCCTGCGGAGATTCCACAGGATTCGCTCAACCTGCTCGTCAATGGTATGGACTCTGGGTGGCAGCAGACCGGTTAAGCCGAGAGCCTCCCGTTCCTCAATGGTGAAGGCGGTCCCTTTATTCAAGGCCGGATCGCGAATCAGGGCAAAACCGGTGGGAAAAGTACTCAAGCGATTCTTTTCCTGTAATTTTTTGGTCGCATCCGACGTCTTACTCTTCTTCAGCATTGACTGGAAGTTGATATGTCCGAGAAACCGCGACAGCATTTCCTGATCGATGAGATCTTTCTCAAAACGGATGACTATGTCATCATTTTCATAAGATATTTTATACATGCATCATTCCTCTTGATAGTTAGAACATTTTTGCTACTGTTTCATTCAAACCAATTGCAAGCAAAGAAAAAGCAGAAAGGTAAATAAAATTGATGCGAACATACTTTCTTTGCGGTTAATTTACAATCCTGTTCTGAAAATAAATTCGCTTTATATCACAAAAACGGGAGATTGGGAAAAATATTATTGATAAAAGAAACATTTCAGAGAAATGTACTTTCGTTATCCATCAATAAATTTTATGCCAAAAGGAGGATTGACGGCGAAAAAGGGTGCTGTCAGAGGGTAAGTCTCCAGCTCCGGAGAAACTGTTCTTTTTAAATTCTATCTTGATTTGTCGAGATAATCAAATGAGGCACCGCTGTTTTTTCTCTAGTTTCATTGTTCCTGCCATTGAATTTTAAATATATTTCCTTTATTATCAACGATGTTGTGCCTATAGATCGCGACTGTTGATGAGCAGAAGCAGCATGAGAGTGGAGAAAATATGGACATCGATGCAAAGAAAATGTTCACCGGAAAAGATCGGTGGCCGGCATTCAGGTCATTCGGCGGCTATCAACGCTGATAATTGCTGTTGTATTCCTTTTTTTACCGGGATGTGCGCCAAAGGTTCAGGTTGTGTACATGCCCCAGCAAAGACAAATCCCCGTTGCTGAAAAATCGGTCGCAGACAAAGAAAACATGCTGCTTCTGAAACGTCATTATCAACAATGGCGGGGTACACCCTACGTCGATGGCGGGATGTCGACTTCGGGGATCGATTGTTCGGGTTATACCGTTCTTGCCTATCGGAATTTGTTTGGGCTTTCATTGCCGAGAACCGCCGGAGAACAGGCTGAAAGCGGACGGGAAGTCGCAAGGGCTTCGTTAAAAAGCGGTGACCTGGTTTTTTTCAATACGGGGCGATCGAAGAAACATGTGGGAATTTATCTTGCCGATGACCAGTTTATCCACGCATCCCTTTCTAAAGGGGTGACACTTTCCAGTCTCGACGACTCCTACTGGCAGGAAAAATATTGGCAGGCCAGACGCTTGCAGGCACCGCCGGCCCAAGAAAAGGCAAACGGCAGCACCGTTGCAACGTACCGTCGGTAGAAAAGAGAGTGTTCCGGGCCAAGGGCGAAGCGCCTGGCCAGCTGCTGCAGTCCCCACCATTATCCGAGAGGTTGCGAATGAACATCAAAGCAGGAGGTTTTCTCGCCGGACTGTTGACGGCATCTCTCTTGTGGTCGGCGGTGTGCGCCGGTGAGTCAACTGCGCCGCAGGGAGAAAAACTGCCCCTCTACGAATACGGAATTGTCGGCCTGGCGGCCCGCGTTCCCCACTATTCCGGGTCGGATGAATATCAAACCTATGCCTTTCCCATCCCCTATTTCGTCTACCGGGGAGAAATCCTCAAAGCCGACAAGGAAGGGGTTCGCGGCATATTCTGGCGATATAAGCAATTTGAGACCGACATCTCCCTGGCCGGCAACCCCCCGGCAGGCGATGATACTGTCAGAAAGGGTATGGCCGACCTCAACGCCATCTTCGAGGTTGGTCCGGCTTTAAACTACTATTTTTTCGAATACGGCGAGCGGGATTCCTTCTTTTTCCAGGCCACCTTGCGGGCGGCTTTTTCCGTTGATTTCAGCAGTGGTCTGGAAATCGAACATCAAGGATATGTATCCGATCTGTCATTTATTTTCAGGGATTCAAGGATCTTCAGGGAGCAAAAGATCCGCTTTCATGTAAGTACCGGGGTAAGATTTGCCGATGCCGCAATGAACAGCTATTTCTATGAGGTTTCCCAGGCAGATGTTACGCCGAATCGTGGCTACTATCAGGCGGAAGGAGGATATGGTGGTTTACAGGTGTCGGGCAGTATCACCAAGGAGTTGACCCCTAATTTCTCGGTGAGCTGTTACGGGCGGTGGATAAATATCGACGGGGCGGTGTATGCAGACAGTCCCCTCGTCAGTATCCATAACAATTATATCGCCGGCGCTATGCTGGTCTGGAAATTTGGGGAGTCGGAAAGCCGGGAACCATAATCAATGGGCGACCAGCCGGCGGTCGGCTGCTCGCCTGCCGGTCAGCCGGCAAAAATAAAGAATTTCCGCATGACGAAGTTAATCATCACCGCCGTAAAAATATTGGCGACAAAGGCGTAGGTGGTAAGAAGTCCGAAACGTCTGATAAGAAGGCCCATCAACATCGTACCAAGGAAGGCGGCAACGCCCGAGACCGCATAAAAGAGAAGGATCTCAATAATGACAGGATATTTCCCGCCCTGAAAGACGAAGAGAATGTTGAGGATATAGGCCACCATATTGGCAAAGAGAAAGGCAATGAAGTTACCGATCATTGAGTTGCGAGCCCTGGTGGTATCATTGATTTTGTGGATGGTCAGGTTGAAGAACCGCACCGCATGATCTCTCTCCTGCAGGGATGGGAAGATTTTCCAGGCGATGAAATGAAATATGACGATATGGGTAACGGTGGAGAGGCCACCCGCCAAGGCGTATTTAATGAATTGAAGGACCGCAGGGTTATTTATGGTCATGGTTTTGGCTTCCGGTGTGAATTATCGGAGAAGAATATCCTGATGCTTGACAAAGTGGTTGTCTATACCAGATACGGCAGGGAAAAACCAGTCGGGATTCTGGGTTCACAGCAGTAAAACCTATTTCCTTTGCATGTCGGGAAAGGGACCAATACCCCGGGTGTGGACTGAGTCAAGTAAAAATTCGGGGTTGGTAGCAAAGGTCTTGGCCACGGATTTTTCTTTGCCGATGGTTTCATTATAGGTTGTTATCAGATTTTCATGGCTCCAGCGGGTGAGGTAGTAGATCACCAGTTCCGGCAGCCGGGTGAAAATCGTCTCCTCCGGCATGGGGTCGAGGAACGAGGAGTCCTGGAGTTTTTTGGTGGAAAGCGTTTGCGGTTTGTAAAAACTGTCGAGAAACATCAATTCCGGAGGCAGGGTCGCCTTCAGGCCGATCTTGCGCAGCAATTGGAGGAGGGCTTTTATCACTGTTCTGCCGCTGTTTGCCAACCAATAGGGGATGTAAATTTCTTTTGGCAGGGTGAGTTGCAGATAGGATTTGATGGTGAGAATGAGGGTCGCCAGATCGACCGGTTCCCTATCCACGAAATTGTAGGTGGCACCGCTGAATTCAGCCCTGTTTTCCAGCATATGATGGATGAGAAACGGCAGTTTTCTGGCATTACTATAGGAGTGGAAGGTGTTTTTTTTGGTGAAGAGGACAGGCATTGATTCGTCGGCAATGGAGAAAAACAGGCGGTGAAAGCCCTGGATTTTATGATCGTGGGCACCGTAGACGATAGCCAGGCGAATGCAGGAGTAGTCCAGGCCCTCTTTTTCGGACATGCACTTTAGAGTCATTTCCGCCATGAGTTTCGATTTGGCGTAGTTGCTTAAGCGGGGAGAGAGGGCCAGGGTGTCTTCTTCCCGGAGGTTTTCGCCGGCCGGCAAGGCGGCGGCGGAACTGATGTGGATATAAGGAATGGCAAGGGCGTTGGCGGCTCTGGCAAGACTTATCGGTCCGAGATAATTGACCTCGTAAGCCAGCAGGTTGTCCGAGCCGAGACTCGCCATCGCCGCATTGATAACGAAGTCCGGCTTGACATTGGCCAGGTAGCTGCGGATATCAGACTCCTCCCGGAGGGTAACTTTTTTGCTGCTTGGCGCCCGAATATCGACGCTGTCGGGAAAATACGTCTTATAAAAATTGACGATTGTACCGCCGATCAAACCGGAGCCGCCGATCAATACGCCTATTTTCTTTTCACCCATCTCTTGCCTCAGGTTCCTTGCATTACGGGAATTGAAATCGATATGGGGTTATTCTTCTTTTTTAATCTCCCGAATGGTTACATTCGAGCCGTGGGACGCCTGAACACACCTTGATTTATAAAGAATTTGCATCTGCTGCAAAGCCTGCTCGATGGTTTCGCCATCTTCAAGGTCGTAGTGTTCGGTTGTGTCGATTTTGTCTTGCGGGATATCCATAAGTACTCCTTGGTTGGGGAAAAGGCTCATTCGAATGTTTCAGCAAAGAGTACGAATTTGCAATTCAGTTATCAACCCTTATTTTTGCTCGACGTGGCATAATGTCGTGACTTGGGTGGAGAGGATTGTTAATTAATGCATGTTTTCCTTGCAGCCGGCGCTCAACATGCTACCTTGGGATGAAGAGTTGGAAATGGTGATTATAAGGGTGGCCCGACGCGGGTTCTTGCGAGTTGCTCATGGTTGATGAAAATGAAAGCATTATAACTCGGTCGATGGTGATCTCCGGGGCTGTGGAGTGTCGTGGACGGGTCATTCTGGAAGGGACTCTTGAAGGCTCGTTCTCCGGTCAGGTTCTTGATATTCGTGAGGGTGGAAAGATTTCCGGCGATATCAAGGCGACAACCATTGACTGCTCCGGCCATATGGAAGGCTGTGTGGTCACTGAGTCTCTGGCTCTGCGCCGAAGCGGCCGCCATGTGGGGACGGTGGAGACCCGAAAGCTTGCGGTTGAGCCCGGCGCTATTCTCGATTGCGCCCTGCAAAGCGGGGATAGGCAGGGCTCTGCCCCCCTTCCGGGCAGGAGCGAAAGCGTGGTCACGCCGGCTGTCGATTTGGGGGCGTTGCTGGCAGCCTTCCGTGAAGGTGTCAGACCCTGTTGCATGGATGTTCCCTGGTCGGAACGTTTGGAACTCTACAGCCAACTCCTCGGACTTCTCGAAAAAGACAAGCCTCTTATCAAGGTGACGGGAGAGTCGGGCAGTGGCAAGTCGCTCCTGGTTGAGAAAATGGTGCGAACTTTGCCGGCATCTTATAAGGTTCTGCAGATAATTGACCAAACCGGGTCGGTTGCCGCAGTGTTGCAGGAGGTGGCGGCGTTTCTGGGCATCGAAGGGGCTGTGGAGACGGCCCAGAGTGAGTTGGAAGCCCGGATCAAGTTTGCTCTTGACGCAAGAAGGCAGAGCGGGCAACGGGTGGTACTTTTGGTCGATGATGCCGAGAAGATGTATCCGGCTACCATGGAAGGGATCATCCGTACCTTGACCAATGCCTATGGCGAAGGGGATGGGGCGGCAATGTTGCAGCTCATTCTCTTTGGCAGCAAAGAGATGGAAACGAAGATGGTTGCCACCACCATCGAGTATTTCGAGGACGAAACAAACTGCCAACTTTATCTTGAACCCCTGAATATTAAAGATACCGCCGATTATCTCCGTTTCTGCCTGCAGCTTGCCTCAGCCGGCGGCGGCAGCTACTCGACAGCCCTTTTTCCCTACGACACTATCCGTAAGATTCATTCCTTGAGCCACGGCAATATTGCCGCCATCAATCGTCTGGCTGACAAGGCGCTGCGCGGCGCCCATGCCGCCGGCGCCTCGGAAGTTCACGCCAAATATCTCTAGTTTTCCGTATCGCCTGTTTGATCTTGCAATCGGCTGTATCTGTTGCGACCGGTGGAGCATTTTGCCTTGGTCCCCGGTCGTCCAAAATTGTTTGGGTGGAAGATTGCAAACCAACATTGGAATGATATATAATTTAACACCAGCTGATGATTGAATACGAAATGCGTAGATGTTTGGCCAACAAAACACTTTATTCGTAAAAATTAACTGCCAATATTGACAGTATCATTTTTCCATCGTATGATTCGGCAAATTATTGAGGAGAACATTCCAAGGAACGGGAGGCCTATTTGCCTGGCGGTGTGTGGTTATGGATTTCGATGAAATAAATCTGGCTATTATCAATCATCTCCGAGACGGCAGGATGCCCTTCAAGCAGATCGCCGAGTCGCTCGCCCTTTCCGAGGGGACGGTGCGGGCCCGGGTGAAAAAATTGAAGGACGAAGGGGTGTTGGATATTACCGCCCTGGTCGATCCCGAGGCGGTGCCGGACCAGTCGGTTGTCATGGTCGGAGTACGGTTGAAAGATATGGATCTCGTTAAAAAAGGCGAGGAATTCAGCAAACTGCGCGGTGTTATTTCGGTTTGCGTGGTGACCGGCCGTTTTGACCTTATCCTGACGGTTCTCCTCACCAAGGAGTTCACCATGCTGAAGTTTTATACCGAAGAGGTGGCCAAGCTGGAAAACGTCAGGGCGGTGGAGACCTTCGTTGTCTACAAGAGTTTCAATCTGAAGGTGCCGTTGACCCTGCCGGTGTGAAGTCGGGGCAAGGCATCAATCTCTTATCCAGAAGCAGGTGCGGAAATGGAAGATGCGAAAAAAACGGTGTTACATGACTGGCATGTTGAACAAGGGGCCAATATGGCTCTTTTCGGTAACTACGATATGCCGCTGTGGTACAAGACCGGGGCAAAGGCCGAGCATCTGGCGGTCATTTGTGCAGCCGGTATTTTCGATACCAGCCATATGGCGGCGGTGGCGGTGCAGGGTGCGGGGGCAAGGGCGCTGCTGCAGCTGTGCCTGAGCAAGGATCTTCAGACCTGCATCGGTAAAGAAAAGACTGCTCTAGTTGACGGCAGGTGCGTATACGGTATCTTTCTCGCCGAAGACGGCACGGTCATTGACGATGCCATCCTTTATCAGTTGCGGCCCGAGAGCTTTATGGTGGTCGTCAACGCCGGCATGGGCGGGATCATTGCCGCCCACCTGAAAAAGCACACGGCCAGCCGGGATGTGGATATTCACGACCTGACCGACAAGGTCGGCAAGATGGATATTCAGGGTCCGCTGGCGGCGCTAATCCTGGGGAAAATCCTGACTCATGCATCAAGCGTTTTCCAGGGCCTGCCATACTTTTCCTTCAAGGGGAGCTTCGACCGATTCGGGACCGATAGTGCGGTGACCCTCGTCGATGGCACGCCGGTCCTCGTGTCACGCACCGGCTATACCGGTGAATTCGGCTTTGAACTCTTCGTCGCCATCGATCACTTGCTGCCCCTCTGGTCGCGGCTTTTAGATGCCGGGAGGGATCAAGGCCTGCTGGCCTGCGGCCTTGCGGCCAGGGATTCGCTCCGGGCCGGGGCGGTATTGCCGCTGTCGCATCAAGATATCGGGGCCTGGCCGTTTTTACACAACCCTTGGCAGTTCGCTCTTTCCTGGAACGAGGGGATGACCTCCTTTATCAAGAATTTCATCGGCGGACCGGCCTTGCTGCAGAGCCGGTGGAACAAATACACCCTGCCCTTTGCCGGCTTTGATCCTCGCAAGATCAATGCCGGAGAGGGTAGTTTTGTCACCAGGGAGTCGGGCGAACGTCTCGGCACCATCCTCACCTGCACCACGGATATGGCCATTGGCCGGGTTGACGGTGCGATTGTCAGCGTCACCGGCAACAAGGACTTTCAAGCTAAGGGGCTGTGCTGCGGTTTTGTCCTGCTCGATAAGCATTGCGCTCCCGGTGAAAAGGTCGTGCTGACCGACGGAAAAAGAAAAATAATTGTGGAAATACGGGCCGATGTCCGTCCGAACAGGACCGCCAGAAGGCCGATGGATAAGATGCTGGGTTGAAATACTATAAAGGGAGACGAGGCCATGAAAGAACTGAGTGAGCTGATTTTTAACGAGAACCTGCGCTATACCGAAGAGCATGAGTGGGTAACCGGGAATGGTGCCACCCTCAAGGTCGGGATAAGCGATTATGCCCAGGATCAGCTGGGGGATATCGTCTTTGTCGAGTTGCCCGAGGTGGGTGCGACCTTTGGCAAAGGCGACCAATTTGGCACCCTGGAGTCGGTCAAGGCGGTGTCGGAGATCTATCTGCCGGTCGGCGGCGAGATCGTTGCGGTCAATGAGGCCCTGGGCGACGCCCCGGAACTGATCAATCAGGATCCGTACGGCAACTGGATTGTCGAGATCAAACCCGCCGATGCGAGTGAACTTACGCAACTTTTGACCGTCGACGCCTATCGCCAACTCCTGCGAGGATAATGCCATGCGCTATTTACCCCATACCGACGACGAAATACGGGAGATGCTCGCGGTGGTTGGGCGGCAGAGCCTGGACGAACTGTTCTGCTCGGTTCCCGATGCCTGCCGCTACGAGGGAAGCATGCCTTTGCCCGCACCGATGGACGAGTGGCAATTGACGGAGCATGTGCAGCACCTGGCCGAGGCGATGCAGGTGGACCATACCTCGCATGTGCTGATCGGCGCCGGCAGTTATCATCATCATATTCCGGAGACGATCCGCACCGTGATGAGCCGCTCCGAGTTCCTCACCGCCTACACCCCCTACCAGCCGGAGATGGCCCAGGGCACCCTGCAGGGCATTTACGAATATCAGACCCTGGTGACCAGATTGCTCGGTATGGATGTCGCCAATGCCTCCATCTACGACGGTGCCTCGGCCCTTGCCGAAGGCCTGCTCATGGGTCTGCGGATAGCAAAGAAGAAGGCAAAAGTGGCGGTTTCCGCCGCCGTGCACCCGCACTACCGGGAGGTTGCCAGGACCTACCTGGAACCGACCTGCTACGAAATGGTCGAGTTGCCGGTCGGGCCGGATGGGCGGACCGATCTGAGCGGCCTTGCCGAAATCGGCGATGTGGCGGCCGTGGCGATCCAGTCGCCGAATTTTTTCGGAGTGGTCGAGGATCTTGAAGCTCTTGGCGCGACGATTCACGCCGCCGGCATGCTCTTTATCACCTCCTTTACCGAGCCGCTGGCCTACGGTCTTACGAAAAATCCGGGCTCCTGCGGCGCCGACATCGTCTGCGGCGAGGGCCAGAGCTTTGGTTTGCCGCGATCCTTTGGCGGGGCGGCTCTGGGGATGTTTGCCTGCCGCGACGAATTTGTCCGCAATATGCCTGGCCGACTGGTTGGGCAAACCAAGGATCTGGACGGCAAACGCGGCTTCGTCCTCACCCTTTCCACCCGGGAGCAACACATTCGCCGCGAGAAGGCCACCTCCAACATCTGCTCGAACCAGGGGATCTGCACGCTCATTGCCGCCATGTATATGGCCTCCCTCGGCGGCTCGGGTCTTGGCGAACTGGCCCGGCTCAATTACAGTAAGGCCGAGTATCTGAAGGCGCAGCTCAGGGCAAAGGGCGCGAAAATCGTTTTCGATTCGCCGACCTTCAACGAATTTATCGTTGAGTTTCAAGACGATTTCCAGCCGGTTTACGATCGTCTGCTGGCAAAAAACATTGTCGCCGGCCTCGAACTCGGGAAATATTACCCGGAACATAAGGGGCGCTATCTTTTCTGTGTGACCGAGACGGCCGGCAAAGAAGTTATGGATGCGGTAGCAGGGGAGGTGAGGCCATGAGCACGGCAAATGTACCGGGTACCAGCGGCATAATTCAAAACGAACCCCTGCTCTGGGAGAAGGGCAAAAAAGGGCGACGGGGGATGTGCGTTTCGGCAAGCGATGTGCCGGTGGCGGTCTTTCCTGCAGAATTGCAGGGGCCGGGGGTCGATTTTCCCGATCTTAGCGAGGTTGATGTGGTGCGCCACTACACCCGTCTGTCGCAATGGAATTACGGCGTCGATACCGGGATGTATCCGCTCGGTTCCTGCACCATGAAATATAATCCGAAGATCAACGAAAAAGTCGCATCGACGCCGCAACTGGCCGCCGCCCACCCGATGCTCGCCGACCATCTGGTGCAGGGCAATCTCCAGGTCATGTACGAGTTGCAGGAATCCCTGGCGGCGATCACCGGTCTGCCCGGAGTCACCGTGCAGCCGGCGGCGGGGGCGCACGGCGAACTTACCGGCATGCTGATCTTTGCCGCCTATCATAAAAGCCGCAATTCAAAACGCAACAAGATCCTTATCCCCGATACCGCCCACGGCACCAATCCGGCCTCCGCTGCGCTCTGCGGCTACAAGCCGGTGCCTATCAAGTCGGGGCCGAACGGCATCCTCGATATCCAGTCGATCGCCGCGGTCATGGACGAGGAAACGGCCGGGATCATGGTCACCAACCCCAATACCCTCGGCCTGTTTGAGACCAATATCCGCGAGATCGCCGAGATCGTCCATGCCAAGGGCGGCCTCGTCTACGGTGACGGCGCCAACCTGAATGCGGTCATGGGCATTATCAACCCTCGGAAATGCGGAGTCGATGTCATGCATCTCAACCTGCATAAGACCTTTTCCACGCCGCACGGTGGCGGTGGTCCGGGGGCGGGCCCGGTGTGCGTGACCGAGGAGCTGACCAAGTACCTGCCGGCCCCACGGGCGATCAAGGAGGGTGACAAGTATCGATTGGACTATGGTCGGGCGGAATCCATCGGCCGGGTTCACGCCTTCCATGGCAATTTCTCCGTTCTGCTCCGGGCCTATAGCTATATTCGCACGATGGGTGCGGAAAATCTGAAAAAAGCCAGTCAACTCGCGGTCCTTAACGCCGCCTACATTAAGGAAAAACTGAAAGGTACCCTGCCGCTTGCCTATAACCGACCGTGCATGCACGAGTGTGTCTTTTCCGACGCCCTGCTGCAGGAAAATAAGATCAGCACCCTTGATCTCGCCAAGCGCCTGATCGATTGCGGCTATCATCCGCCGACCATCTATTTCCCGCTGGTGGTGCACGGGGCGATCATGATCGAACCGACCGAGACCGAGTGCAAGGATGACATCGACCAGTTCATCGAGGTGGTGCAGATGATCGTTCAGGAGGCCAAGGAAAATCCCGACCTGCTCCGCCAGGCGCCGCTTAGGGCGAAGACACGTCGCCTCGACGAGACCCTGGCAGCGCGGCATCCCTGTCTTTGTGGTTAGGAAAAAAGAGGCCGCAGGCCTGGTCGATTTGGGCCCGACCGACTACGCGGCGGCCTATTGCCTGCAGCTGGCGCTCGTTGAAAAGAGACGGAGCGGCCAGCCGGGAGATGACCTCTTTCTGCTGACCGAGCACCCGAGTACCTTCACCCTCGGCAGGCGCGGCGGCCGGCAGAACCTCATGGTCGCGGAGGAATTTCTTAAGGAGAGGCACATCCCTCTGATACATATCGAACGCGGCGGTGATATCACCTTTCATGGCCCCGGACAGCTGGTACTGTATCCGATATTCCATCTGCACCAGGCTGGGCTTCGTGTCGCTGAATATGTGCACTGCCTGGAAGAGGTGATGATCGGTCTCGCCGCCGCATGCGGGGTCGTCGCCGGGCGGGATCCCCGCAATCACGGGGTCTGGGTGGGGGACCAAAAACTCGGCAGCGTCGGTATTGCCATCCGCCACGGCATCGCCTTCCACGGCCTGGCCTTGAATGTCAGCCTCGACCTCATCCCCTTTTCCTGGGTCAATCCCTGCGGCCTTGCCGGGGTGCGGATGACCACCCTCAGTCGCGAGTGCGGCCGCGAAGTTACACTCGATGCAGCAAAGAAAGATCTCCTCGGCCGGTTAACGCACATCTTCGGCCGCCCCTTTATTCCCCTTAGCAAGGACCATGTCGATGCCATCCTGCACCAACCGGACCCCTTCAGGCAAACCCAAGTGGCTGCGGCGTAGCCTGCCGACCGGACCGGAGTATGAGAAAATCCGCCGGTTGCTGAAAGGCCATGCCCTGACCACCGTCTGTCAGGAGGCCAAGTGCCCGAACCAGTTTGAGTGTTACGGCCAGGGGACGGCCACCTTTATGATCTTAGGCGAAAAATGCACCAGAAATTGCCGCTTTTGCGCGGTTGGGCACCGGCCGGAGACGCTGCCGGATCCCGAGGAACCGGAGCGGGTGGCCGAGGCGGTGGCCCTTCTTCAGCTGCGCTATGCGGTGGTCACCTCGGTGACCCGTGACGATCTGCCGGACGGCGGCGCGGCGCTTTTTGCACAGACCATCACAGCCATCCGCAAGCACCAGCCAAACACCCTGGTTGAGGTCCTCATCCCCGATCTGCAGGGCGATCATAGTGCCCTGCTCACCATCGTCAATGCCGACCCGGATGTTCTCAACCACAATATCGAGACGGTGGCACGGCTTTATCCGGAGGTTCGTCCCCAGGCCGAATATACCCGCTCCCTTGACTTGTTGCGTCGGGTTAAGGAGACCTTCCCGCATCTTCCGACCAAGTCGGGGATTATGCTCGGACTTGGTGAAACGACGGGGGAAATCGAAGAGACCTGGCATGACCTGCGGGCCGTCGGTTGTGATATCCTGACCATGGGCCAGTATCTCCAGCCGAGCGCCGAGCATCTGCCGGTGCAATGCTTCCTGCCGCCGGAAGAGTTTGCAGAACTAGCGGACAAGGCCTTGGCCCTGGGCTTTGCCGGGGTTGCCGCCGGGCCGTTTGTTCGCAGTTCCTATCAGGCGGAAAGCCTCTACCACAAGGCCATGCGGAGGATCGAGGTGCTCAGGACAACAGCCTGTAGGGAGGATGTTCGTAAGTATTAGAGAATAAAGGGCAGAAACATCTTGGTGCTCTTCATATACTCGCGATAGGTGGGACCGAAAAAAGCCAGGTTTTCTTTTTCTTCCATGAGGCCGGTTATATACAGAAAAAGGGACGTTAACAGAACTAGGCCTAATCCGAAAATGGTAAAGTGTTTGAAAAATGCCCCCCAAGCCAGCAACAGTAGCGAACTGTACATGGGATGGCGGATATAGCCATATATCCCTCCGGTAACCAGGGTAACGGTGTTTTCAAAGGTAAAATTTTCCGGCATCTCGGCTCTTGCCTGCGAACCTCCAGCCTTTCTCAGTATCCAAATCCCCTGAAGGACGAAGAGGACAGAGACCGACAGCAGCAGCCAGGAGACTATCTGCCATGGTGCAAACACGTCGATAAACCAAAACGGATAGTTATACAATACCAGAAAAAGAATACCCAGAAAGGCAAAGAATCGATAAAACCCGTGACATCGCGGATTCCTGACAGCCTTTCTGGAGATGAAAAGCAAGAGGAGAGTCCCAACAATAAAGAGCAAGCCTCTGACGAATGAAAAAGGCAGTATTTCCATTTTAGATTTCCCTGACCGGCACTCGATTTTCCTGGTCTCGATAAACGGTACTTCTTTTCGGTCTCTTTTGAGGCGCATAAACCTCTTGACTATAAGCCGTTATCCATTGTCCGCCAGGCTACATTTTCAGATGGAGATATGCAACTCTTTTGTCTCACACCTTGTCGGCTACAATCATTCCAGAGCCATTACCTCGCCTCTTCGCGCTTGATCCACCAAGATGTGTAGCGCCCGCCATAAAGATAATCCAGAAGGAAGAGCTGCGGATCGGTACCCTCGCGGATTTGCAGGCCCTGCAGCTGAAAAAAAGCAAAAGGGTCAAGTCTGCTCTTGACTCATGATAACCTGTTTAATCTGATCAAGTTTACGGTTCAGTGTACGGTCCGATTTGAGCCGGACCTTGAATCTTCCTATTATAGTGCTGACGGTGCTGTAATTTTCTATTCCAAATTGTTCGCCAATGCTGTTTAACGTTTCCCCTCTGAGATGCCGTGCCAGATATAGAGCAATGGCTCTTGCTTCGTTACACGCACCTCGTTTCATTGAAAAAAGCCGGTCTTTATCGATACGGTAATAGTCACAGATCACCCGCATGATTCGATCAATATCCGGGGCAAGGCGCTTGGATTCAGGGACTTCGTTATGACGTTTTGTTTCAAAGAATCTGGCTTTTATTTCGTCGATGAATGGATTGTCCCCAAGAACGGAGGGAAGTTTTTTCAGATTAAAAATATGGAGGAATGACGCAGCCTCCTCTTCCCCCATAAATTCCCGGTATTTCTTTTCCTTCAAGCTTGGATCTTGGGTGAGCATGGACAGTATGAACGCCTTGTGTAACCAGTCCCACTTTTTAGCCCTGGAAACATAGCCTTTGTGGCTTGACCATTCATAATGCCCGACTTCCACAACCATCCCGGCCCGCACCGGATTTAGATGAATATAACGGATCAGTTGCAGCAGGTAACTGTCGCCGGCAACCACGATCGCTTTGTACCTGCCACGAAACAGTTGTCCGTCCAGAGAATGGCTTCCGTTGTAACGCTGAGTGTAAACACCATTTATGTGCCGCATGCATCTTGACAGATTGGCATCGGGTGTTTGAACAAGCAGGTGATAATGATTGGGCATCAGGCAAAAGGAGCTGATCTTTAAAGAAAACAATTCAACCGCTTCACGAAGGATACTGATGAATTCTTCGTAATCATCTTTACCTCCAAACACCTGCTCACCACGTCGACCGCGGTTCATCACATGGTACCAGGCGTTTGGGTATTCTATGCGTAAGGGTCTTGACATCCTTCTTCTTTACAAAAAACTTTTTTATGAGTCAAGAGCAGACTTGACCCTTTTGTTGTTCTTCTTTTGTTCTTTTGTCTTTTGTCTGGCAACCGTGGCAATGATGGTCCGGTGTTGCGTCAGGTAGGGGTCCTGCCCAGAAGGTTTTGATTACCATGTCTTTTGCAAACCGAAATAAGGGTGATCTCTTAAAACTTCCTCGCTGCCCGCTGCCGGAGGGCATAGGCAGCGGGTGAACGACTGGCACTCCTCATGACAGAAAATTTGGTTTAACGGGAGAACAATTTGCTAAACTCCCCAAACCCTTCCTTCTCCAGATCGGCCGCCGGGATAAATCGTAACGCTGCTGAATTGAGGCAATATCTCAGTTTCGTCGGCGCGGGTCCGTCGTCAAAGACATGGCCGAGATGGGAATTGCCCTTTTTACTGCGCACCTCAGTCCGCACCGAGAACAATTTCCGGTCTTCTTTGGTAACGACATTGTCCTTGACCAGAGGCTGGGTAAAACTCGGCCAACCGGTGCCCGAATCATATTTGTCAAGCGAGCTGAAAAGGGCTTCGCCGGAAACAATATCCACGTAGATTCCAGCCTCTTTATTATCCCAGTATTGGTTTTTGAAGGGCGGCTCGGTGCCGCTTTCCTGGGTTACCTCATATTGCAGCGCGGTGAGTCGTTTCTTTAAGTCTTCTTTGCTGCTATGTTTTCCCATGGCATTTTTACTCCAGTCAACACTTTCAAGAAATGTATCCCTGCCGGAGCGACTTCGATAGAAGGTGTAACGAACCGGATTTTTTTTATAGTAATCCTGATGATATTCCTCGGCCGGGTAAAAGGTGCTGTACGGCAGGATCGGGGTGACGAGCGGGCCTTTGAAAATGCCGCTGGCAGCAAGTTCTGTCTTGGAGACCTCGGCTAGGTGGCGCTGTTCGTCGCTGTTGTAGAAAATTGCCGTGCTGTAGGCATGGCCGCGGTCGACGAACTGGCCGCCGGCATCGGTCGGGTCAACCTGGTGCCAATATACGTCGAGGAGTTGCTGATAGCTGATTTTCTTTGGATCGTAGGTAAGTTCCACCACCTCAATATGCCCGCCGCCCACATAGTTTTCATAGGTCGGATCCTTGGATGTCCCTCCGGTATAACCGGAAACCACATCCAGTACCCCGTCCAGCTGCTTGAAGGGTTTTTCCATACACCAAAAACAACCGCCGGCAAACATGGCTTTGGCCACCTCATCACCGGTCTGCCGCTGCGACTCGGTGGCCGCAGCCGGTTTAGTCAGTTGATCTACTATCGTCCCCGTTATAGTTACCAGTGTCAGGCACCAGGTAATGATAAATATAGTTTTCATTGTCGGCCTCTTTGATAGAATTGTCGTTATCTGACTTTTTCTGCACATTACTGACCTCTGCCCTGACTTTTACCATCGTTCTTAGGAGAAACGGTGCGAATATAGGTTTGGGCTTTTTTCAGGACTTCTTCCATCTCGTTAATCTGTATCTTCCCCGGGTCAAAGACCACGGTATTGATTTCACCATAGTTCCGCATACCCTTGTCTACCCGTACGACGCCATCTCGCCCATCCAGGGCGTCTTTGCCGACATCGTATCAGCCGACGACAAACGTCGCTTCCTGTAACGCCGCAAGCGCGTAATCGGTGGATAAACTCGGACCAATTCCCCAGCCAAGCAGCAGGACCGCCAGAATCATTGTCAACCGTTTCATTGCCGTACCTCCTTGTTGCCGATTTTGCCAAGAGCATCCTCTTGCTGGAAACAATAGGTATTTGCTGTAAAGGGACAATAAAGGGAATGTAAAGATTGGATAAAGAGATTGATTAAAGAGGAAGAACAAACCAGATATGGGTGTCGTCCGGGCGGCTTTCGGCACCGATCGAACCGCCGTGGGCTTCGATCAGTTCCTTGGTGATTGCCAGACCTATGCCGGCACCGCCAGCGTCGCGCGACCGGGACCGGTCGGCGCGAAAAAAACGTTCGAAGATAAAGGGCAGGTCGCCTGGGACAATGCCTGGTCCGCTGTTGTGGAAATCGACCTTGATCCCTTCCGCCACCCGGCTTATGCCAACCTGCACCCAGCCGTTCTCCGGCGTGTATTTGCAGCAGTTGTCGAGGAGATTCTGCAGGGCCTGGAGGAGCTTGTCGCGATCGGCGGAGACCTGTATCTGGTCGTCTACCCATCTGGTTTCGACCCTGATCCCCTTTTTCTGGAAATTGAGGCGATGCAGTTCGAGCATCTCTCTGACAAGTCTAGCCAGCACAAACTCTTCCCGTTTGAGGTAGGCCTTGGCAGCATCGGCCCGGGCCAGCTGCTGCAGGTTGTCGACCAGATGCACCAGCCGGAGGTTCTCTTGTTGCAGCATCTGCAGGGTCTCAGGCGTTGGTGGAATCACCCCGTCGTTTAAGGCCTCAAGATAACCGCGCAGATTGGTCAGCGGCGTGCGCAGTTCATGGGCGACATCCGCCACCATCGTTTTGCGCAGCTGTTCGATTTTGCCAAGTCGATCGGCCATATTATTGAAGGCGATGCCGAGCTGACCGACCTCGTCGCTGGTGCTGATCTCGGCCCGCAGGGAGAAATTGCCGGCGGCGACTTCCTTGGTGATGGCGGTCATCTGCGAAAGAGGGCGCAGCACCCGGCGCGTGAGAATAAAACTGAGGATAAAAGCAAGGCCGAGGGCGGCGAGACTTGCCCACACCAGGTACTCATGAATGGAGGTCAAAAACATCTGGTGGATATCTTTGGGGGAGACGTCGTAGATTTTCATCAACTCCATGAAATACTCGGCGGCAAGCTTATCGACCGCCAGCCAGACGACCAGAAAAATGACCCCGATCACCGGCAGGATGTTGGTGAGGAGGAGTTTCCAGAGCAGACGATTGCGCATCCCCTCACCCCTCGTCCGGTTCGGCAAACCGGTAGCCGAAACCGCGGACGGTAAGGATGCGTTGCGGATTGGCGGGGTCGTCCTCGATCTTTTGCCGGAGTTTGCCGATATGCACGTCGATGACCCGGTCGACGACCGTCTCGCCATGTTCGTAGAAACGCTCCAGCAGCTCATTTCTTGAGAACATCCGTCCCGGCGAAGACATGAGAGTCTGGAGCAACTTGTATTCCGAAGAGGTCAGGTTGACCGCGACGCCGCCCATGCTCACCTTGTGTTTTTCCGGATCGAGTACAAGCCCGCCGTGCTGCATGAGTTGTTTTCCCCGCGGTGGTCCGGGCTGCACTCGGCGAAGTATCGCCTTGACCCTTTCCACCAGTTCGCGCGGGCTGAAGGGTTTTACCACATAATCGTCTGCTCCGAGAGAAAGCCCCATCACCCGATCCATCTCCTCCTCACGGGCGGTCAGCATGAGAATCGGCACGTCGGAAAACTTGCGCAATTGCCGGCAGACCTCCCAGCCGTCGATCTTGGGCAGCATCACATCGAGGATGACGAAACCCGGTTCATGGAGGCGCGCCTGACGCAACGCTTCCTCGCCGTCGTAGGCGGCAATGGTGCTGAAGCCTTCGCGTTCAAGATAGGTTGTCACCAGTTTTGAGGTGTTTTGATCGTCTTCAACTATGAGAATGGGATTAGTGAGAATCGACATGGGGAATTTTCCTTGTTGACTGCAGGCATGCGCCTTAACCGCGGAAACGAACGGCTGAGCTTACAAGTTGCCGGCAGGGCTGGCAACCCTTGTGTACAGATTTATCAGCTCCTCTTCTCATCTCCATCTTTTGTCCAAAAATCAGCCAGCAACTCCGCCTGATCAAGCACCTTGTTGACCGAAACCGTATATTCTCCGGTAGTTGGATCATCCGGCGGGTATTTATATTTTCTGAGGATTCGTTTCACCAAAACCCGCAGTTTTGCCTGGACACTCTCTTTCAACTGCCAATCGATTGATGTGTTTCTTCTTACGCTGTCAACCAATTCGTGAGCGATCTGTTTGAGTGTTTGATCACCAAGCACTGCTTCTGCCGTTGGGTTATCCGCCAGGGCATCGAAGAATGCCAGTTCATCAACCCGAAGGTTCATCTTTTCACCGCGTTTATCGGCTTCTCTGATATGCTTGGCAAGCTGAATCAGCTCTTCGATAATTTTCGCCGAATCGATCAGGCCGCTTTGGTAGCGTTTGACCGCATTGGCCAGCAACTCTGAAAACTTCTTGCCTTGGACGAGATTTAATTTCGCTCGATTCCTGATTTCATCGTTCAGGAGGCGTTTCAACAGTTCAAGGGCAAGATTTTTTCTTTCCATTCCGTGGATTTCAGACAAAAACTCATCCGATAGAATAGAAATATCCGGTTTCCTGATTCCCGCGGCATCAAAGACATCGATTACTTCCCGGGAAATGATGGCGTCATTGACAATCTGGCGGATGGCGGTCTCAATCTCTTCACCTGTGCGAGTTTTGCCCTGTTCATCAAACTTAGTAAAGCGGGCCTTGATCGCCTGGAAGAGAGCCAGGTCATCGCGGATTGCATAGGCCTTAGGGTGAGGGACGGACAGACTAAATACCTTTTGTAGCTTGATGACGTTTTCCTTAAACCGTTCCTTGCCGTTGCGGACACCCTTTCCATCCCTTTCATCCGTCAACTGAGAGATGGAGTTAGCGGCATCGAGAATGAAATTCAGCTTCGCCTTCGGCTCCAAGGCGAAATATTTGCGGTAATCAAAAGTGCCGAACATATCTCCAACAATTTCATGAAGCTCAAGCATTTTGGCCACAGCATCTTCCTGATCATAGGTCAGTTGCCCTTTCCCTCTTTCGGTGTAAACGGCCATGGCGTTTTTCAGATCCTGGGCGATGCCGATGTAATCGACGATCAACCCGCCCTCCTTGTCGCCGAAAACCCGGTTGACCCGGGCAATCGCCTGCATAAGGTTGTGGCCGTTCATCGGCTTGTCGATGTAGAGCGTATGCAGACAGGGGGCATCAAAACCGGTCAGCCACATATCCCGGACAATCACCAGCCGGAGCGGATCTTTCGGGTCCTTCAGACGGTCGCCGATGGTTTTGCGGCGTGGTTTGTTGCGGATATGTTCCTGCCACGTAAGCGGGTCACTGGCGGAGCCGGTCATGATGACTTTGATCGTGCCCTTGTCGTCATCAGCGTCGTACCAGTGCGGCCTGAGTCTGATGATCCGGGCATGCAATTCGACACAGATGCGCCGACTCATGCAGACGATCATCCCTTTACCATCCGCCGCTGCCAACCGCTGTTCAAAATGGTGGATCAGATCGGCGGCAACCTGCTGCAAGCGCATGTGGCTGCCGACCACCGCCTCCTTGCCGGTCCATTTGACAAAGCGCTTCTGCCGTTCGCTCAGTTCGTCGCCTTCGGTGACCTCCTCGACGCGTTCATCCAGCACCTGTTGGTCGGCTGGTGAAAGCTCAATCTTGACGAGACGGCTTTCGTAGTAGATGCGCACGGTCGCGCCGTCTTCAACTGCCTGCTGAATGTCGTACACGTCAATATAGTCGCCGAATACCGCCTGGGTATTTTTATCTTCCTTCTCGATGGGTGTGCCGGTAAAACCGATGAAGGTGGCGTTGGGTAGGGCATCGCGCATATGGCGGGCAAAGCCGTCAATAAAATCATATTGGCTGCGATGCGCCTCATCGGCAATGACGACGATGTTGCGTCGCAGAGAAAGAAGGGGATATTTCCCACCCACTTCCTCGGGCAGAAATTTCTGGATGGTGGTGAAGACTACGCCGCCGGAAGCGACCACGAGCAGTTTCTTCAAATCATCACGATTAGCAGCCTGACAAGGTGTCTGGCGCAGCAGTTGCTGACAGTTGCTGAAGGTTTCGAATAGTTGCTGATCGAGGTCGTTGCGATCAGTGAGCACCATCAACGTCGGGTTGTTCATGGCGTTTGCCAGCACCAGTTTGCCGGCAAAGAAAACCATGGTCAAACTCTTGCCGCTCCCCTGCGTGTGCCACACGACACCGGCCCGTTTGTCCCCGCCCGTTTGGTCCTTGGCATTGGCTAAACCGTATTTCGCCGGGTCTTCGCGGGTTTCTTGTTGCCCCGCCTCCGCCGGTGGTAACGCCGCCCGAATCGTCGACTCGATGGCCCTGTTCACCGCATAGAATTGATGATAGGCAGCCACCTTTTTGATGGTTTCTTCCTTGGTCCTCTCAAAAACGATAAAATGGCGAATAACCTCAAGCAGGGTTCTTTTGTTCAGCAGTCCTTTGATCATCGGCTCCAGAGCAGACTCCTGCCTGGTGTCGACGATAGTTGCACCGTCCCCAGTTTTCCATTCCATGAAACGGGAATAATCGCTGGAGAGCGTGCCGACCTTGGCAAACCAGCCATCGCTGATGATCAGAATAGCGTTGCAGATAAAGAGCGAGGGGATCAACTGCTTATAGGTCTGTAATTGATTGAAAGCCGCCTTGACATCGGCGTTCTCGTCAGCTGCGTTTTTCAATTCCATGACCACCAGTGGCAGGCCATTGACCAGCAGCACCACGTCGGGTCGTTTGTTATTATGGTTTTCCAGCACCGTGTACTGGTTAACGGCCAGAAATTCGTTGTTATCGGGATTGGCAAAATCGACCAGCCAGACTTTGTCAGTCTTGGTCTTGCCGTCACCGATGGAGCATTTGACATCAATGCCATCGGTGAGCATTCGGTGAAAGGCTTCGTTGTTTTCCAGCAGATTGATTGACACCGTGCGCAGCGCCTTTTTGACAGCCTCTTCCCGGGCTTCGGCAGGGATGGTCTGGTTCAGACGGTCAATGGCATCACGCAGGCGGCCTTGCAACACGACTTCGGTATAATCCCGCTCCTTCCGATTGCCTTCGGAAAGGTCCGGGCCAAAGGCCACAGCATAACCGTTATCATCATGAAGGATGTCGAGTGCGATCTGCTCGATCTCGGATTCGTAGAGTCGGTTGGTCATTCCTCGCCCCCTTTGCTCTTGTGAGAGTTGCCCGGGGTGAGGAGACGTTTGAGGGTCTTGTCAAAATCGCTCTCAAACAGCCGATCTTGCACAATTCGGTATTTTTTAAACTCGCTCTCGGCAAAGGCTCTGGCGATCTCTTGTGAAACCTTGCCGGGATTATCCAAAATCTCTCTTTCGTTGAACTGGAGAAAGGCGTTGAGCTTGTTGGCCCAATCCTCCATAGTCATGGGGATGTTGCGCTCTGCCTGGTCTTCGGCAAAATCAAGGTACATGGTTACAAAGCGGTCTAGCGACTTAAGCTCTTTCTCGACCAGATAATTCTTGGCAATGGAAACGTCGGTCTTGACAATCTTACCGTCAGGTGCGTTCTTCCAGGTGGTCAGACCCATGCGCTCCTTTCCGCTGTCAGCCCGTTCCATAATCAGTTCAGCGGCAGTGTGACCATGGATGGCAAAATGCAGTTTATTCTGGACAGTGGCAAAAAATGCCTTGGTGGTCTCCGCGTCACGGTTGTAATCCATGGCCATGGTATAGATATCGGTGATTTTTTGATAAAACTTACGCTCGCTGGCGCGGATCTCCCGGATTTCGGCCAGCAGATTGTCAAAATAATCTTTACTAAAGAAGGAACCGTTCTTCAGCCGTTCCTTATCCAGCACATAGCCGCGGATGGCAAAATCCCGCAGAATGCCTGTTGCCCATTGCCGAAACTGGGTTGCCCGCCTGGAGTTGACCCGGTAGCCGACGGCAATCACTGCATCCAAATTGTAGTGTCTGGTTTTATAGTTTTTCCCATCGGTGGCAGTTGCCGAGAAATCCTCGGTAACTGAATTTTCCTGCAACTCCCCCTCATTGAAAATGTTTTTCAGATGGAGAGAGATATTGTCGGTGGAACAATCGAATAGTGTGGCCATGAGTTTCTGGGTGAGCCAGATGGTTTCTTGTTCAAACCGCACTTCGATAGAGTTTGCGCCGGACTGAGCGGTAAAAATCAGAAATTCGGCGGTACTGTTGCGGATTTGCAGTGTATTGCTCATGGCACCACCAGACTTATGATTGCATTTTTCTCCGCCTCGAAACGTGCTTGAAGTTCAGCAAACGTCATTTCGGTGCGAATCTTGACAGGTTCATACCAGTACTTCCCGTGTTTTTTGCCTTTAAAGAAACACAGGTACGATTCATGACCCGTTGCATCTCTGTCAAAATGAAGAAAAGGTGAGAGGCTAAAACACTCGGAATCCCAGACCACAAAGAGCTGTTCCTGGCCAAGCCCAAGAACGTACGCTTTTTGCGGATCGGTGAAGGTCGGATTTTCATACTCCCTATTAAGAAAATGTCCGTTGAAAGCCTCACACTTGCAGGTTGATGAAAAAGACTCGAACCGCAGAATTTTGCAGTTTTCCAGAAAGCGAGTCTTGATCAGCATTTCCCTGAAGATCGGTAAAACCAGCTGAAGTTCGCTTTCAGCCTGTTCTCGGGTCGGCGCGGTGTGGTGGGAAATGTCGTTTCGGATATCCTGCAAACTCAGAAGGTCGTCACATAGACTTTCATCGATTTCTGAGAACTTGAATCCAATGTTGTTCGTCTTGCCGTGGAGGATGATTCCCTTGATGTTCTGGATTTTCTGCTTGAGGGCATCCGATAAAATCTTTTCGGTGTTGAAAGGGGCATAACGCGGATTGCCACGCGGATCAAGGGAGACAAAATGTTGCGCGGTTTTCAAGGCAATTACCTTGTGGCGGATCTCACCCATTACCAGAGCATAGAGCACAAAAACGATGGATTCCCAGGTGTCTTTCAGGTGCAGCAATTTTCGGACAGGGTCGTCGGCGCCTTCGCCGCGTTCTGATAGTCGATAATTGTAGGCAACACAGGCCGGGTAATAGTCGAAGACGGTCTGTTTCAGACCATCAAATTCCTGCTCCAGATACTCGTCGTAGGCATCTTTGTAGGTCGTATAGGCAAGTTCGAAAAGAATACGGCTGCGCTGGAAAGGAATGTTGGCAATGGTCACCTCACCCTCATCATCCAGGGATTCATTGAACCGCTGGCAACGTTGATCGTCGTATTGCAGCTCGTCGCTCATACTTCTATCCCACCGGACATGAGTTTTGGAAGGAGGATGTCGCGGATTTGGGCAAGTGTGGTAGATGAAACTTGGTGTTCAGCTTTAAGTTGTTCAACCTGTTCAATAATTACAAAATATTCTTTTAGGATATCAATAGTTGGTAAAAGAATATCAAAATCGGTTAATTGCTGGGCATTGGCATTAGGCTGTGCCGATCCGCTTTTTATGGAATCAATAAATTCAAAATATTGTTTCCTTCTTAATAACTTCCCAACATAAAGCGCCAATTCAGGTTGCTCAAACTGTATTCTAATCAAATAAGAAGCAAACACAGATTCTGGAGAATTTACCACCAAAGCATTTTCACCCGTTGAAGCCCCTGTTCGTGCAATAACTATGTCATAATTTTCAATTTTGTATTTTTCTATGTCTTTTTTATCCACCAAACAATAAGGGACACTCTTCCAATTGATTCGGCCCTTTTGTATATCAGTAATCCGCAAAAAGTGAGGTCCTATTTCTTCAATCGACGCACTTTGTGTAAGTCCGTATTGAATTCTTTTCGTGAAATCTTTTATTTTTCCATGCTGCCATCCCTTCGGAATCGGTCCAAGTTCGCAGTCCTGCATTTCGCCGGTGGCACCGGGAAAACGGAAATCCACAAACCATTCCTTGAAAATCGCCTGAGCAATGGCCTCCAGTGTGGCGTTGGTCTGGCGGTTCATTTCGATTTTGTCGTCCAGCGCAGAGAGGATGGCGGCAATGCGGGTTTGGGTAGGAAGATCTGGGACATCTATTTCAAAATCTGAAAATGCAGATTTGTTTAGTATCGGTACTGCTGTACTATGGTGTGCTGCATTACGAAGCTCATCTGAAATTTTGATGATAGAATAATATACAAAGTCTGGATTGAATGAGTCGCTGCAAACAACGGAGTTGAGTTGTTGGTTGGTTATGCTATCTTGCGAAGTCATCACAACCTTACCCATATCCGAACCAATACAGGAAACGCAGATGGCGTTTGCAGGCAGCAGACAATTTTTTACAGAAATTTTTCCTTTCTCAGAAAGATACCGCTCAGTATCACTAATTCTTTTTTTGCCAGTCATATCTCGAGGTGTGATAAAAGGATATTTATCACCAAAGTTCTCTAAAATATGAGTTGAGGGCGTTTTCCCAGTAACAACACGCCCTATCTCCCCTATTTTCAAAGGTTTCCACCCACCAGCAATCATTCCAAATCCCCTCCCAACTCCGCTTCAATCTCCTCTATCGTCGGCAAGCTGGATTTCAAATTCTCCGGCAAGGACTGGGTAATTTGCCGTTCCCACTGGGCAACGCCGATGGGCTTGCTGTATCCGGCCAGAGAATATTCCACCACCATCTGATTTTTGTCCTTGACCAGCAGGAGGCCAATCGATGGCTTATCGTCCGGATGTCGCAACAGATCATCGACAACATTGAGGTAAAAGTTGAGTTGACTGACATGTCCGGGTTCGAATCTACCCGCTTTCAGTTCAATCACCACATAACAGCGAAGCTGGAGGTGGTAAAAGAGCAGGTCGAGATGAAAATCACTGCCGCCGACTTCCAGCGGAACCTGCCGCCCGACAAAGGCGAAACCCTGGCCAAGCTCCAGCAGAAACTTTTGGATATGGTCGATCAGTTTTTGCTCCAGTTCGGCCTCACGGCGTGGGTCAGCCGTGCCCAGAAAGTCAAAGACGTAGGGGTCCTTGAAAATCTGGGCCGCCATGTCCGAATCGGGCGGGGGTAAGGCGGCTTGAAAGTTATTGATCGCCTTGCCTTGACGTTCGTGTAAACGGGTTTCTATCTGGATCGCCAGGATGTTGCGACTCCAGCCGTGTTCCATCGTTTTCTTGGCGTACCACAACCGGGTGCTTGCATCATCGGCCTTTTCAAGCAGGGCCAGGTTGTGATACCAGGTGATTAGTGCAAGCACCTCTTGCACGATTGCTCGTTCCGGCCAGGACTCAGCGAACTTACGCATGTATTTTAGATTCCGCGGTGAAAATCCGGTCATTTCCGGGAATGCTGTTTTCAGGTCATGGGAGAGTCGATCGATGACCTTGGCGCCCCAACCTTCCTTTTGCTGCCGTTCAAGGATGGCTTGGCCGATATCCCAATACATGAGCACCATGGCCGAGTTGGCAGACAACACCGCCTTGATGCGTTCGCCGGTGATGCGTTCTTTCAATCCCGAGAAGAAGGCCGTATATCCTTCGGGCATTTCCAGGAGGTTGACAGGCACAGGCATAACCACCTCAGGTTTTGCTATGCCTCTGGTTTTACGGCCAGTTGCGGTGGTTTCTATGATCTTCTTGCCCTTTTTCATCAGCTTCTCACCCCGTTCGCATCAAAACTCATAGCCAATCCCCTTTAAATTCTCGCGGATGCTCTTCTCCAGTTCGCTGCCTCTCGCGAACTGCTCCGCCAGCTTGGTGGTGAGAACATTCATCTTTTCTTCAAAGGGGATGCCGTCATCCTCCACCGCCTCGGTGCCGACATAACGGCCCGGCATGAGCACATGGCTGTTTTTCCGCACCTCCTCCAGGGTAGCGGCTTTGCAGAAGCCGTCCTGGTCTTGGTATTGTCCACCGATATTGCGCCAGGCGTGGTAGGTGTCGGTGATCCGGGCGATGTCTTGATCTGAAAACTCTTTGTTGCGGCGATTGATCATTGAGCCGATCTTGCGGGCATCGATAAAGAGGATTTCGTTCGCCCGGTTTCGGAATTTGCCGTTGGTCTTATTGCGGGCCAGAAACCACAGGCAGGCGGGGATCATGGTGTTATAGAAGAGCTGGGCCGGCAAGGCCACCATGCAGTCGATCAAGCCCGCCTCGATCATGTTCTTGCGGATCTCACCCTCGCCTCCGGAGTTGGAGTTCATACTACCGTTGGCCAGGACAATTCCCGCAGTGCCGTTAGGACTGAGCTTGTGGGCGAAGTGCTGCAACCAGGCATAGTTGGCATTGCCGGTTGGCGGCACCCCGTATTTCCAACGGCCGTCGTCGCGCAAGTGTTCGCCGCTCCAGTCGCTTATATTAAAGGGTGGATTGGCAAGGATGTAATCGGCCTTCAAGTCCTGATGTTTATCGCTGAGGAAGGTATCACCCAGTTCAATACGGGCATCGATACCGCGAATGGCCAGATTCATCCTGGCCAGCCGCAGGGTGGTAGGGTTTGATTCCTGTCCATAAATAGACAGGTCTTTGATGTTACCCTGATGTTCCTCCACGAAGCGTTCACTCTGTACGAACATGCCGCCGCTGCCGCAGCAGCCGTCATAGACTCGGCCATTGTAGGGTTCGAGCATGGCGACCAACACTTGCACGATACTGGCGGGGGTGTAGAACTGGCCGCCCTTCTTGCCTTCGGCATCGGCAAACTGACCGAGGAAATATTCGTAGACCCGGCCCAGCAGGTCCTTGGCCTTGTGGCCATCCTGGCTGAAGCCGATGGTGCCGATCAGGTCGATGAGTTCGCCCAGGCGCTGTTTGTTGAGTTCCGGGTCGGCATAGATTTTGGGCAACACTCCCTTGAGTGACGAGTTAATTTTTTCGATGGCGTCCATCGCCTCGTCGAGCCACTTGCCGATCTCCGGCTGCTTGGCGCGGTCCTGCAAATACTGCCAACGGGCTTTTTCTGGCACGAAAAAGATATTGTGAGCCAGGTATTCGTCGGCATCTTCCGGGTCGGCCCCTTCAAGCTCCCCTGCACCCGCCTTGAGTTGCGCATGCAAATCGTTAAAGGCATCTGAAATGTATTTCAAAAAGATCAGGCCAAGAACAATATGCTTGTACTCGGCGGCATCCATATTCGAGCGGAGTTTATCCGCCGCTGCCCACAGGGTTTTTTCCAGTTCATTGTTTTCAGCCATCTAGAGTATATTCCCGCCCTTATAGTTAAAATCTATTATTTCGTCCGACACTGCCTTTGCCTATCTTGGAGAGTAACTCTGTATGTCTCTATCTCAACACGGTTAACAAGGAGAATACAAGTTTCTGTCAAACCCGCAATCTTAATGCCCTGAAGCGGTGCGTTGGCATTCCTCGAGTCCAGGGATAATGGATATTATTCCATGGCGAGATGTCTAACTCATCAAAAAATCATATAAATCTCTTGAGGAAGTTTTTTCAAGCGGTAAGTTCAAGCATGCTGTAAGCCATTTCAGAAAGAATCGTTACAATAAGAGGAGAAACCCGTGGTTGCCGTACATGAAACTTGCAAAATCCATCGCAGTGGGCAAATGGTCAACCGATCAAATCAGAAGAACCAGAAAGGAAATTCCACTGAAATTTCCTGTTGATTCAAAAAATTGAGTTACCCGAGAGAAAAGTGATGGCTAAAACAAAACCTCCGCAGAAAAATAACGAACGGGAAGAGCGCATAGTGATGGAGATCATCGTTGATGCATACGGCCCTGAAGAACAGGCAATGGGATGGTATTACTATCTTGACGGGATGCTGCAGTTCCCGTTCACTGCTCGTTGCAATGCAAGGCGTGCTATCTCGCCATTGCTTATCAACGATGAGGTTGATGTTATTAGGATGGCTCCAGAAGAAGAGTGCGAAAAAGAGATGTTCGTTGTTATTCGATGGAAAAATGATAGCTTGGCGGTGCCACTCTCCCAACTCACCCCCATCGATTCTACCGAGTTCGATACCCAGCAGGCGGTGGAGGATTGGCACTATTGGGTAGGTATGGGCTATCTGCTTTGCTGATTTCTTCCCATCCTTCGCTCTCCCATAAGGGGAACAGCGGTTCAGGCTTGGGCTGCTTTATGTCGCAGGTGTGCAAGGGCATATTTGATTTCCCCGTAGCTATAGGCCTCACCTACCATCTCTTTGACCTTACCAAGTTGTTTGTCTTCCAGGGGCAGGATAATCTGTTCAAGAGATTGCCGTTTTTCCGGCGTGAGCAGCCGGTCGATGGCAATTTCGCCCTGTTCCAGGCATTGAGCCAGATGGCTTTCGATGGTGGTGAAGACAAAACCGCGTTTTTCGGCAATCTGCGGAATGGTTAAACCCTGGTTGAAAAGTTCGAGGGTGAGGAGTCTGGTTGGGACTTTGGGGCCTTTTGGTTCTTTGGGTTGGCCCGGCTCTTTTTGGTCCGCAGACTCTGCCGCCGCCTTGGTGGGGAGGAAGACCGCCTGGATATTATTCTTGGCGCGGTACTCCACAACCAGGGCCACCAGTTCCTCGCCGTATCTTTCCGCCAGTTTTTCACCTATCCCTTTCAGTTTTGTAAGCGCCGGCAGAGAGTCGGGCAGGTTGACGGCGACCTGGATCAGGGTCTTCTGATGCATGACCTGGTAATGGGGTACGTTTTCTTCTTTTGCCGTCCGACTCCGCCAGTCTTTCAAGGCCTGAAAAAGTTCGGGATGGCCGACATCGGCCTCCGAGTAAATGGGCGTAAGGGCTTTTTCCTTTTGCGGTTTCGCGTCGATTGCCGCCGAGGCAACGGCTCGCAGGTACTCCGCCGAAGAAAACCCCGCCGCGCAGCACCCCACCGCCGCCCGCTTGACCGCGGTTTCTTCCAACAGCCATTTGCACAGATCCTTAGCCTTCTTGCGGATCTCCTTGTTGTCGGTTTCCACCGTAAAAAAGGCAACCATCTCGCCGATTCCCGTCGCAAATTTTTCCGCAAAATAGGCCGATGCCTTCCGTAATCGCTCGTCTATCGCGGCATCTTTGGCCGGAAGGCTGTGTTCATTGAACATCCCCTGTAACTGCCGGCGGAAATTGGCGCCGACATTGCATATCTCATTGACGGTCTTAGTCTGCAGGTCGCGGAGATTGCCGGCACCCTCTATCCGTACCAATTCGCCGCTGCGTTCGACCGTCGAGATCAGTCGGCCGAGGAGCCCCTGCAGTCGCTGAAAATCGAAACATTCGAGGAGGAGTCGCTGTTGGTAGCGGATTTTTGCGGCGCTCAGTTGTGCCACGGTCGGAACATTTTCCCCGGCCTGTTCGACAAAGCGCCGCACGGCCGCGTCGGTCTTTACCGCCCGCGCCGCAAGCGGCGAACTGAGTACCATGCCTTCGAGGGTCCGGCAACGGCTGAGGGCCACATACACCTGCCCATGGGCGAAGGCGGCCTGGGCATCGATGATCGCCCGGTCGAAGGTCAGTCCCTGACTTTTATGGATGGTGATCGCCCAGGCGAGTTTCAAAGGGTACTGGATAAAGGCGCCGATCTTGCTTTCGCTGATCTCAAGAGTCTCCTCGTTGAGGGCATATTCGATATTTTCCCAGGTTACCGGTTCGACGTCGATCTCCTCGTCGTCATCCGGGCATTTTATCGAGATTTTTTTGCCGGCGATGGCGGTGATCTTGCCGATTTTACCGTTGAAAAACCTTTTCTCGGGTGAGGGATCGTTGCGCATGAACATCACCTGGGCCGCCGTTTTCAGTTCGAGAATCTCGGCCGTCGGGTAGGAATGTTGCGGGAACTCGCCTTCAATCTCGGCCGCAAAACGATGGGTTTTTTGCGGCAGGCCGGTAAGCCGTGCCTCGTTGATGGCATCGGCACGGCTGTTGTGGGTACAGAGGGTGATATACCCCTTATTTTCGTGGTCGATGAAGCCTTCGACATGGCGGCGGTTGAGTTGCTGCAGCGTCTCCGCATCAAGGCTATTGTCGCGGACCCGGTTCAGGAGGTCGATGAATTTTTGGTCCGCCTGGCGGTAAATATGTTGCAGCTCGATGGCGATCAGTTCGGTCTGCCGCAGGACATTGCTGCTGAAAAAATAGGGGGAATCGTAGTAGGGCTGCAACAGGCGCCATTCGGCATCTTTTACCACCGGCGACAGCTGCTGCAGGTCGCCGATGAGCAGCAGCTGCACCCCGCCGAACGGCAGGGTGTTGCGGCGGTAGCGGCGGAGAACGCTGTCCACCCCGTCCAGCAGGTCGGCCCGAACCATGCTGATTTCGTCGATCACCAGGAGATCGAGGCTTTTGATGAGATTGATCTTATCCCGGCTGAATTTGTGGCGGTTTTCGCCCTCGCTGCCGGGAATGAACGGGCCGAAAGGCATCTGAAAAAAGGAATGGAGGGTGACGCCGCCGGCATTGATCGCCGCCACCCCGGTGGGGGCGGTGACGATCATCCGCTTGGGACTCTGCTCCTTGATGCCGTGCAGAAAAGTAGTCTTGCCGGTCCCGGCTTTGCCTGTGAGAAAAATATTGCAGCCGGTGTCCCGGACAAATTCCTCGGCAAGCTGCAACAGCGGGTTATCTGTAGTCATCGGTCCGGCTTTATGAGTACATTTCCTCCAGGACCGCATTGATCAAGGCAATCTCTTCCTTGCCAAAACGGGCCGGGTCGTATTCCTCATCGAGCCAATCCCGGTATTCGTCGTAGTTTTCAGCTTCCGGGTTGGCAAGAACCTCGAGAAGATACAAAAAGCCTGGTATGCCGCCGATATCTTCCGGCGGACAGGCGCGTTTACCGGCAAGGAGGAGCGGATAAGCCTTACCCTCCTCCGCTCTCAGGACTTTTTCGACGGCTATCCGGTGCAACCAGTCATCACCGTAATCGTAGATATACTGAAATCCGGGAAGAATCTTTTTCTCTAAGGTCTTCAGGGTATATTTCGTCTCGTTTTTAGTGTCTTCGGCGTCCCACATATCGTCGTCGATGTCGGGCGAACTATAAAAGGTGCGGTCGATGAGGAATTGATGCATGTGGCTGTCCGTCCAGCCCATACACAACTGAATGACCTTGTGTAGGCGCGCAAGGGTGGTGTCGCCCGGTACCTGAATGCGTCGCCAGATCGGCGGTTTTGCGCCCTGCAGATTGATCTTCAGCTGGAACACCGGAGCGGTGGGCGCCCCGCGCTTTTTTCCGTGCTGGGAGAAATCGACCTTGATGATCTTCGCCTCTTTTTTCGGAGGAGGTGGGGGTGCCCCACAGCACGAGCTGCCACCGGGGCAGGAGCAGCCATCGTCCTGAGGCTTTACAGCCGGACGAATCGGCAGCGGAATGGTCTGCCCACCGGTTTTTTTTCGCCGTTTTTTGTCCACCCACCGGGCATGCTTCTGCAAGGTTTCAATGGACAGAGGCAATGTCGCCAGGAGAAAGACCTGAATCTGCACTTCCCGGTCAGGAACTTCTCCGGCAACACCCGGGAAGGTCTCCAGGAAGACCTCGTCCGGCAGCTGTTCAAACATCTCCAACATGTCGATCGGATCGACCAGACCGTTGATGGTCATGATGCTGTGCATGAGATCTTCTTTTTTTCGTTCCGCCAGTTTGGGGTATTCCTCCGGATCCCACAGCTCCTCGCGCAGGACGAGAGCCTCTTCGAAACCCGAGACCCAGCCGTATACTGCTTCCAGCTGGTCGTCATGGAGGGTATCCAGTTCGAAGGGGAAAGGGAGGTTGTCGTTTTGGAAATCGGTGACCAATTGGTTGTAAACCCTGGTCAGGCAATCGGTCATTTTCGCCATTTCCTTTTCGTTCTTCAATTCCGGCAGATCGCCACCGAAAATGATCGGAACCCATTCCTCCGGGGAGATAAACTCGGGGGTCATGGCGAGACCGAAGAGAAAGCCGTACAGTTCGTCATAGTTAAAGGCCTGCTCCGGTTCCGGGGCGAGGCGAAGGAGCTTTTCGAGGGTCTTTTTATCTTTGGTGGGTAGCATTGTCGATAGGATCCGGTTAAGGTTCTGGATGAATGGGGAGATGGCTAAAGCAATAGCGGAAAAGAGGTGCAAAAGAAAGGAAAAAATGGCCATTATTTCGAAACGGCATAAGGAGCCATAACGAAACAGAAGAAAATGATCCTCTATTTCGAAACGGCTCCTAAATTTACCGAGAGGAAGTTTGCTATTCCCGAAAAACTCATTTATATCGTAGGGAGCGCTTTTTGAAAAGCGCGAAAGAAAATAGGCTCAACGCAGATCGCTCTTTTTCGGGAAATTCATGAGAGTCGCAGTTTTTTCGGACATTCACGCCAACCTGGAAGCGCTTGAGGCGGTGCTCGCCGACGCCGCGCGGCAGCAGGCTGACCGCTATGTGTGTCTTGGCGATGTAGTCGGTTATGGCGCCAATCCCAATGAATGCATTGAACTGCTGCGCACCCTCCCTGATTGCCCCTGCCTGCTCGGCAACCATGATGCCGCCGTTCTCGGTATTCCCATCAATATGCGGCAGGAAGCGCGGCGGGCGATTAACTGGACGCGGGACGTCCTTTCAAAAACCGGGCTATGGTTTTTGAAAGAGATGGAGGATCTTATTAAGTGGCAGGATATTTTTTTCTGTCACTCCAACCCTTATCGCCCACGCAACTGGTACTACGTGACGGAGAAGACCTATATAGCCAGCTCCTTTGCCCGCTCGAAGGCGAAGATTCTTTTTGTCGGCCATACCCATGTGCCTGTAGCCATTACCCGAAAAAACTTCTTCTGTGTGTATATCCGCTCGCCGCAACATACCATGACCGTGCCGGCGGCGGAACTCAACCGCCAGATCTTCAACTGCGGCAGTGTCGGCCAGCCCCGGGACGGCGACCCTCGCGCCTCATACCTGATCTATGACGATCAGCGGCGGACCATCGAATTCTACCGGGTCGCCTACGATCATCAGCGCACCGCCGAAAAAATTCTTGCGGCCGGACTGCCGGAGGCCTTCGCCTTGCGGCTGGCCGACGGTCGGTAAATCAGTTCGGCAGCAGTTCCCCGCGACCGAACTGGGGAAAGCTGTCGCGGAGATCATTTTCCAACTCGGTGGCGTTCTCATAGCGCTTGTCCAGATCCTTTTGCAGGCAGCGCATGATGATTCTTTCCAGGCCCACGTCAAGGGCCGGATTGATCAGGCGTGGTGCCCGGCTTTCAACGGTTGTATCGATATCCATTGGATAATGATCGTTCAGCTGGAAATAGGGAACGGCATTGGTGGCGAAGATGTAGAGAATGACGCCGATGGCCCAGACATCGCTGGCTATGCAGCTTTTGCCCTCAAACTGCTCCGGCGGCATAAAATTGACGGTGCCGGCGGAACTGCCTTCGGCGGTCTGCCAGGAAAGGTCACGGGCGATACCGAAATCGAGCAGCTTCACCAGCCCGGTCTTGGTAATGATGATGTTTTCCGGCTTGATGTCGCGGTGCAGGATTTTATGCTTATGCGCATATGACACCACCGAGACGATTTGCAGAAAATAGCGTTCCTTAGCGAGCGCCGAAATCCCGCGCTCCAGCATCTCCTGCAGGGTAGGACCTTCGACATACTCCTGAATGAGGATAAACCGGCCGCTGTCTTTGACGACCTCGATGAGTTGTACGATATTCGGATGGTGCACCAGCCTTTTCAAGATGGCGGCCGAGCGTAATACCCCGATGTTCATGGCCGGTGAATGCGGCGTCTTGGCCACGGCGACGCGATTGGTGCCGTACTCTTTCACCAGCCAAACAATGCCGAAACCGCCGACCCCAAGACGGCGAATCTGCTGCCAGCGCTCGGAAATGTGTTCGGTTTTCGCCAGTTTGATGAGGGATTTCGGTGAAAAAAAGCTCAAGCCTCCCTGGAAATAATCGACTATCCGCTCCCAGCCTTCCCTGGTCGTCTGGTTGTCATTGGTAGGTGATATCGGCATTACCGAATCCTGACGGGGGACGGCCTGACCCAGGGCTTGACCCATTTCCAATAAGATCAGAAAACTTATGGAGAACCTGCTTTCGTTGATCGGCAATTCGATAAAGTCATCGGCTCCGGCACTCAGATACTTCTTGATTTCTCCGAGATTTTGCCTGGGTACCAGGACCAGAAAAGGGACTAAGGTGCCGACGAAATCGCGGATCAGCTGGATGACCCGGGTTTGTCGCGGGTGTTCGGAATCGATATGGTAGATGACCAGACAAATCTTTTTGGTCGGGTTATTTTTGACAAAGTTGCGTACCGTTCCGATGGTCAGGGCCACGGTGTCGATCTCAAAGGAGGAGACCAGGTTGTCGACCAGGGTGGCCATCGCGCTTGACAGGCCGAAGGTCAATATGGTTTCAGTTGGAGCCTTCAAATCGTTCCTTTTATCACCATAAAGTGACTCATGGATTCAGCCTATCAAATGAACCGCTAGTCCGGCAATTGTTTTTTGCCCTGCTTTTCGAAATGTCTGCGGAATTCCGCAGACAAAGCCGGGTGGCGCTTGCGAAAAGAAGGAAGAACCAATAGTATTGAAAGAAAACATTCTCCTCTTCTAAGGCAAAACCATCAGCTGGAGGGCGCTATGATAAGCAAGTCGGGATATTGGGCGGACAATTACCAAAACAGTCGATTGTCGGTCGACGATGCTATCGCCAAAATCAAATCAGGGCAGCGAATTTTTATCGGCTCCTCCTGTGGCGAGCCGCAGCGATTGGTCAAAGGACTGGCCGATGCCGGGACCACTTTTACCGACTTGGAAATTGTCAGGATGTTCAGCGGCGAAAGTACTTCTTTATCCCGCATTGCCGAAAAATCGAAATCCCAGAATCTCAATATCCGCTCCTTTTATCTCGGCTCGGCGAACTCCAAGAGTTTTAAGGGCGATCTGCGCTTTATTACCCCGATCAATCTTTCCGATGTCCACAAGTTGATCAAGTCGCGGCTGCTGCCCCTGCAGGTCGCCCTCATTCAAGTGAGCCCGCCCGATGATTTCGGCTGGATGAGCCTCGGTATCTCCGTCGATGTCACCGCCTCGGCCGCCGCCGCCGCCGATCTGGTCATCGCCCAGGTGAACCGGCATATGCCCCGCGTCCTCGGCCGCAGTTCCATCCATGTCAACGATATCGACTATTTCGTCGAACATGATGAAAAACTGATTGAGATAGGTACCTATCCGGATGTAGCCATGGCCGGGATGATCGCCCGCTATATTGCCCGTTTGATTGAGGACGGTTCTACCATGCAGATGTCGTTGGGCGGCACCTCCCAGGCCAACATAGAGGCACTGATGGAGAAAAATGACCTGGGGATTCATTCCCAGTATATGACCAACACCATCATGAAACTGATAGCCATGGGGGTAGTGAACAATAAAAGAAAGGGTTTCAATACCGGCAAAGTCATCTGTAGCAATGCCATCGGTGACCAGGAACTCTACGATATGCTCGAAAACAATACGGCGATTGAATTTCACCCTTCGAAATATGTCAATGATCCGAGGAAAATTGCCAAAAACAACCGCATGGTGGCGATGAATATGTGCCGGCAAATCGATCTCACTGGACAGGTGGTAGCCGATGCCCTGCCTTTCAATAATTTTTCCGGGGTGACCGGAATTCTCGATTTTTTCCGCGGTGCAGCCCTGTCCAAAGGCGGCAAATCGATCCTCATGCTGACCTCAACTACCAACAATAACAAGAACAGCCGGATCGTGCCGATGCTGCAGAACGCCGCCGTGGTTGTGCCCCGCAGCGAGGTGCAGTATGTGGTGACCGAGTTCGGTTCGGTGAACCTCTTCGGCAAATCCATCCAGGAGCGGGCTACCGCTTTGATAAGTATCGCCCATCCCGATTTCCGCGACTGGTTGTTCGATGAGGCGAAAGAACTCGGGCTCCTCGGGCCGGAACGTACTCTCAGAGAAGAGATGCATTCGATCTATCCTTTGGGGCTTGAGGAAACCAGAGTCGTCGACAATCACCGCATCACCTTCAGGCCGGTTAAACTGACCGATGAGAGAATCCTCCAGGAGCATTATTACGGTCTGGATAAAATCGATGTGGTGTCGCGCTTTTTTCATGAGAAAACGAGTTTTGTCCACAAGCAGATCGAACGCACCTTTGTCATCGATTACATTAAGGATCTGACCATACTTGCGGTTGAAGGACCGCCCGGCTTCGAGAAAATTCTGGCGGTAGGTGAATACTATCTCGATCCGGAGACCCAACTGGCCGAGATAGCCTTCTCGGTGGTCAAGGACTGGCAGGGCCGGGGTCTCTCGTCCATCGTTATCATAAAGCTCGCGGAAGCCGCTAAAAGAAACGGTATCAAGGGCCTCACCGCCTTTACCTCAAGAGAAAATAAAAGGATGGTGAAACTCTTCAACACCTTGGATTATGAGGTGAAAACCACCACCCAAGGGGAAATGATTCATCTTCAGGCATTTTTCACCAAAATTAAGAATCCAGCTTAAAAGAGTGAGGATTGCCTTCCCGGCGATGCCCGCCCGGCGCGACAATTCCATCAAAAAAAACATCGTCTTCCGCTGTTTCGCCGAGACGACGGGAAATAGCGGCAAGGGCCTGTCCCTCCGTAGCAAAGATATTGTCTTCGCCGATCAGCTGATAGAGACCGGTAGCACGCATGACATCAAGAATCTGCTTCTTCAGTCCGGAAAAAACCGCTTCCACTCCCGACTCATGCAACCGTGACAGGAGATTGTGCAACATTTCCTCCCCGGAGGAATCGAGATAGTTGATGCCGTCTCCCACCACCAGGAGGTATCCGGCCTCTCGCCGGTCGGCAACCGAGCTCAGAACCGCGTCCTCGAAGTGGGCAACATTGGCAAAGTAGAGCGAGCCATCAAAGCGAATAGCGATGACATGGGGCGAGGTGGCCAGCTGGGGATTGACCTTGATATCGCGCAGGGTACCGTCTGCGTAGCGACCGAGGATGGCGACCCGTGGTGCCATGGTCCGGTACAGGTAGAGGCCGATGGACAGCGCGGCACCGACTATGATGCCCTTGTCGAGATGGGGCGCAGCCAGGAGAGTGATGACGAAGGTGACGATTGCGACAACGCCGTCGGCTCGGCTGGCCTTCCAAGTTTGTTTGAGGGCCTGGATGGTCACCAGGCCGGCAACCGCCAGGAGGTTGTTGGCGGCGAGTACGGCTTGCGGCAGATGGTAGATCAGGGAAGTGAGAAACAGCAGGGTGATGGCGATGAAGATCCCGTTGAAAACCATGGCAAAGCCGGTTTTCGCACCGGCTTGCAGATTGACGGCGGAAGCGGTGAAGGAGCCGCAGGCCGGGTAGCATTGAAAAAAGGAGCCGCCGATATTGGCCAGTCCCTGACCGATCAGTTCCTGGTTAGGGTCGATGTGCTGTTTGGCCTTGCCGGCTATGGCCTTGGCCATGGAGATCGATTCCATGAAGGCAACCAGGGCGATGACCAGGGCGGAGGACAGCAGCTGGAGGACACCGTCGAGACTGAAGGCGGGCAGGCGAAACGAGGGGAGGCCCAAAGGAATTACACCGACTACATCACCGCCGCCGACTAATTTCACCTCCCCTTTTTCTATTCTTTTGACATGCCAGCGACGACTATCGGTTTTTATGCCGGCCGGCACCTTGCCCTCCTGATGCAGGAGCACCGCTTGATCCTTTCCGCCGACAGTCCGGACAAAGGAGAGCAGGTTGATATCGTGCAACAGCTTGTCCTTTTCCTCCTCAAGTGCCTTGCTGTCGAGTTCGAGCAGATCGAGTCGATAGCGGAGATCCGCAGCAGCTCTGGTATCATGAATTTTCGTCGCCTGGCGCAACTGCCCGGAAAGGCTGGCTGCATTGGCGTTAAGTTCACTGATTTGTTGGGAAAAACTACTGTACATGCTGATCATCTCCCCGGTTTCCGGGGTAGCAATTTCGCTGATTTTGCAGGTTGCATTCTGTTCGTAACCAACCAGGGCGCTTAAAAGAGTAGTGATAGCCATAACTACCAGGATACCCGGTTTTGCCAGGATCGATATCTTTTTTATGGCGAGCATCAGCCCGAGGCTGAAAAGCGACATGGCCAGGGTAGGCAGATGGGTTTGCGGGAGAAATCTGAGCATCTCCCAGATGTCTTTCAAAAAGAAATCGCTACGCCCTTTTGGAAGTCCAAGCATCATGTCCAACTGAGAGAGACCGATGATGATCGCTGCGGCGTTCATGAACCCGAGAATAACCGGGTGGGAGACGAAGTTGACGATACTGCCGAGCTTGACCACTCCGAGAAGGAACTGGATGATACCCACCAGCAAGGTGAGCAGTAAGGCCAGGCCGACGTACTCCTCGGTATTGGGCATGGCCAGAGGCATGACGGCGGCGGCGGTCATGAGCGAAATGATAGCGACCGGGCCGGTGGCCAGCTGCCGTGACGAACCCCATAAGGCCCCGAGGATTGCCGGTACAAAGGCGGTATAGAGACCGAATTGCAGGGGCAGACCGGATAGTTGGGCATAGGCCATCGCCTTCGGTGCCAGCACCAGGGCGCCGGTAAGGCCGGCTATCAGGTCGCCCCGCAGGATGCTGATCTGCACCGGAAACCAGAGAAGAAAGGGAAAAAAACGAACGAACAACTTGTTTGTCATGGGGATCACCAAAAAGAGCCGAAAAGGGTTCCGTAATCCTCTGGTACATGCCGCCCTTTTTAAAGGGGTGGCGAGGGTATGTGTTGTCTTAGGTGTTGACCACCAAAACCGCGCAATGCGCTCCGCCGGTGACGTTTTTCGTCACTTGGCCGAGGAGCTTTCTGGCAATGCCGCGCTTGCCTTGACCACCGATTAAAATCATATCCATTTGCCGTTCCCGCGCCGCCCGGACGATGAGCTCACAAGGAACGCCTACCTGCACCAGGGGTTTGCAGACCACCTGCGGTCCTGTTTGCTGGAGCCGAAGGCACAGGGCATCAACTATCCGTTGCATCTTGGGTGCATCGGCCTCAAGCTTGGTCACCGACATAACAGTCAGTTCCTGCAGGGTGGCGCATCGTTGTCCGAGGCTCAGAGCCTCATCAACTGCCTTCAAGGCACCCGGCGAGTTATCTATGGCAAGCAGCACACGGGCGCCTGAACTGATGAAGTCCTTCGGCACCACCAGTACCCGGGGGAAGCCAAGGTCGAGGACCCTGGATGTCATCCGGCCGATCAAAAGCGATAACCGACCGGCCTTGCCATGCCGGCCCATGAGAATGACATCCGCCTTGCGTAGACGAGCCTGTTCGATGATGGCCTTTTCCGGGTTGCTTGCTCCGATGATGATGATTTCGACTTCCACGCCGCTATCCTTGGCCATTTTGCGGAGATGATCGAAGTAGGGCTCCAGTTCCCGGCGGCACGTCCGTAACGCAGAGTCGGCCGATTTCAGGGATTCGGCATTAATTTTTACGACGTGCAGGGCAAAGACCTTGGCACTGCAGGCCTGACCGAAGAAAATTGCCTCCTGGACCGCGCCATCGCTGTAATTGGAGCCGTCGGTTGCCAGCAGCAGGGTTTTTGCCTCACCGAGAAGGCTTGTTGAAAAGCGTTCCATGGGATCTCCTTTACAAAGGGTATTCAATTATCTTGGAAAATACCACCAGTGCGATGCCAATACAAGTTCCTCATGGTTTCATCTGGTTTTCAAAAAACGTACGAAAGGCGGGTTAAACGCCTTTTGTGACGAGAGCCATCCCGACCGCCGCAAGCCTCTCATTTTATCCCATAATTACTTGCAATTGATGCAGCAAGCGATTATATAACAGTGGCCTATGTTTACCCCTAACTGTCTCCCTCTCCTCATCGGCAGCCTGCCGCTTACCGACCACGTCGAGGCACTCCAGCTCATTTTAGGCCACACCCCGGACATCCCCCTGTGGCCGCAACTCCCGAAAAATCCACGCGAAGGGATGATCCGCCAGTTTCTCACCGGTTTTCCCGGCCTGGTCGATGACGGGAAGAATTACCGGATCGATACCGGCAGTCCCGATTTTACCGAGGCAATGACCGCCTTTTACGACGAGTATCTGCAGGCGGTTGAGGATCCGGTGTATCTCAAAACCTCTCGTTTTGCCCTGGGAACGGACTCCGCTGCCGGTTTTTTCACCTTGATGGAGTATCTTAGCACTACGAAGACGCCACCGCTGACCGTCAAGGGACAAGTTACCGGCCCGATCACCACAGGAATCGGGGTCAAAGACGGCAACGGCAACTCGATCCTTTATGAGGATAATCTGCGAGACATACTTGTCAAGCTCCTTGCCCAGAAAGCCAGCTGGCAAGTCGGGGAATTGCGGCGATTTACCGACCTGACACCCCCGATCATCTTTATCGACGAACCGGGCCTGGTGAGTTTTGGCTCAAGCGGCTTTTCCGGGGTATCTCTTGCGATGGTCAGTCTCGCCGTTGCCGAAGTTATCACCGCCATCAAAGGTGCCGGAGGCCTTGCCGGGGTGCATATCTGCGCCAATGGCGACTGGGGACCGGTCCTCACCTCGGAAACCGACATCATCAGCTTTGACGCCTATTCCTATTTCGATAATTTCATCCTTTACAAGGAACAGCTTTGCGCTTTCCTCGCCCGCGGCGGCATCCTCGCCTGGGGCATTGTCCCGACCGGCGACCCGCTGGCGGTGGCTGAGGAATCGACCAATGCACTTTTTAATAAATGGCTGGTACAGTTAGAACGCTTAGCCGCTTTTGGTTTCAGCGAACAACAACTGATGACTCAGACTCTCATCGCCCCATCCTGCGGCACGGGATCGCTCTCTATCGAACTTGCCCGCAAGGTACTGGCAATGACCGGTGAACTGTCACAGATGGCGAGAACGCTCCTGATGGACAAGCATGTTAACGATATAATTTTGCAGAGATAAAGAGTTTTTCTTGGAAGCAATAACACAAAATTGTGCTTTCAGGATTTAAACCACCATTGCAGCAATGGCCCGAATAATTCCTCCTGATTTCTGGAAATACATCAGTTTTCCGGAATTTTGATATGCAAAAGCCCGATGGAGAGTTATGACAGTGATCCGCTCAGTAACCAGAGTGTCACCAAGCCAAGGCGATTTTTCGGACAATTTCAAAGTTGGTGTTTTATGGGGATCGAAAATATCAACGATGGGTTCCTCTAAAACTCTCTGTAATTCAAGCATTATTTTAAAAGATTACTTGAATGATGAGCTATCCGGCACGATAGTTTTCCTCAACGAAAGCTGCCGGCGCTGGAACGAAGCCTCTCGGTTTGCTGGTCTTAACCAGTATACTGGTCTAGTTTTTGCAACGACCGAGATAATAACATTGATGATTTTTTCACAGAGCATGTTTCAAGCAAAGAAAGGGGGGAAAGAACTTTTATGAAAATACAAAAAGAATCGAAACAATCGGTTAAACGAATTGTATATGCATCTGCTGCATTACTTATGCTGGCAATCGGAGTGCAAGGTCAGGCTCAGGCTTATACGATGTCAACTGTCTCCGCCAACTTATCAACATCAGAACTGACCACTAACTTGAATAACGTCTCCGACCCGGCTGGTGACGTTGCCGCCCATGACGGCTATGCTGGTGCTCAACACGACTCCTCCGAGTGGAATCAACTCGGACGCTCCAACACCGCAGATGACGGCGTACGCTGGTCCGTCAATGGGGGCGCATTTGGAAATGCTGCCATCGTAGCAACTGGCGCATTCACCATCAAATTCCAAATAGACCTGTGGAGTGCAGGCTATGGGCGACACGATTACGACCAGGTCAAGGCGTGGGTAGATTGGAACAATGATAAATATTTTCAAAATGACAATCAGGTCAACCCACTCACAAACCCCAACACCTATGTTGCCAATGAAACAATCCTAGCGGGTCAATACTTTAAACACCAGGATCAAATTCTTGCGGATCCATCGGGCTTCAATGACAGGATAACTCAAAATTATAATCATGATACGATGACCACCTTCACCACCGACAGTTATACGGTTACCACCGCGATGCTTGACAGCTTGACCAAAAATGGCTTCGCTGGATACGAGCTTCGGGCACGATCCCAGTGCAATCATGTAATTTACAACCAAATGGACCCCTACACCACGCTTGCTCAAGGGGAGGCCGAGGATTATCTTATCAAGATTACCGATGCAAGGAACCCTGTCCCGGAACCGGCCACCATGCTCCTTTTCGGAACGGGTATAGCAGGCTTGGCTTCTCTAAGACGTCGTAAGAAAGCATAAGATCCATCTCAGAATAACACCAAAAATTAGGCAGGCCATTCATTTGGTTCTGCCTTTTTTATTGCAACGTCATTTGTGTTTTCCGAACAAACATTTTCCGACAGGATCGGTTAACGGGTGAACTTGCCGGAAATTCGCGGGGAAAAATTAACTCACCTGCACGAAAACCTTCTTCAAAGCCCCACAAACCGGGCATTTCCATTGCTGGAGTGCCCAGTCCAACTCCACTGGTGCAATTCGAATCAATACGTTTCGTATGGTGCTCCTGTCACATCTTGTTGCGGAAGCGGGAAACCGGATAACAACAGACGACTATTGTGCTCCAAGAGTTGCACGAAGACTAGCTTCGATGTTTGCCGCGTGTTACTGTAGCCATTTCGAATTCGCTGATATCCTTTGGTGTTGCCGATTGTAAGGACTACCGGATCGATACCGACAGTCCCGGTTTTACCGAGGCAATGACCGCCTTTTACGGCGAGTATTTGCATCCGATTGAGGGTCCGGCGTATCTCAGGAGCTCTTGCTTTGCTCTGGGAATGGGTTCTTGAAGCTATGCAAAAAACAGATACAAGGAATTCGCATGAAGGTGCATGAACGTATCAAGGCAATCTGCAGGGCACCAAGACTTACCTGGGATATCCTTGTCCGAGGTCTGTACTGCTTTGTATACGACCAAATGCCGATGACTATCCGGGACATGAGTTTGCACAAACGCATAAACCTCTTCCGCTCCGGAGTCAACCTCCTCCACCGGCGCCTGCAAGCCTGGAGCATGCCTCTGCACATGCAGTTTGAATTGACCAATTATTGCAATTTGCAGTGTCCCGTTTGCCCCACCGGGATCAAGGCTATCGAGCGAAAACCGCAAGCAATGTCTCCGGAGATTTTTCAACAGGTAATTGATGAGGTTGGACCTTATCTTCTGACTGCCTCTTTATGGGGCTGGGGAGAGCCGAATCTGCATCCGCAATTGCAGCAGATTTTAAAAGCCGCCAGAAGACACCGGTTTGCCGTACTTCTCTCGACAAACGGACAAAATCTTCATGATGAAAAAGTCATCAATGCCATCATCGAAGAGCCTCCCACCTATCTTATTGTGGCCATAGATGGCTTGACCGATGAGACAAACAGCACGTTTCGCAAAGGTGCAAAACTTGAAAATGCCTTAGAGGGCGTCCGCAAACTTGCTGAATTAAAACGACAGCGGGATACTTTTCTCCCGGTTCTCCACATGCGCTTTATCGTCATGAAACACAATCAACATCAAGTTCATCTTTTGCAAGAATTCGCCGAAAAACACCATTTCGACCTTTTGACGGTTCGAACTTTATCAATCATCGATACGGCTTGCCCGGATAAAGGGCATCGGGATTTGCTTCCCGACGATGCCACCTTCCGTGCATATACCTACAACTGCCAATCCCGCGTTCCGAAGAAAGATTTTTATTGCTTGGAACCCTTTTGGTTTCCCACCCTCTTTGCGGACGGTACAGTAGTATCTTGCGACCAAGACTATAATGCCCGACTGCCCATGGGACGGATGAGTGAATCAAAGGATTTCCGGACAATCTGGTTCGGTGAAAATGCCCGGAAAGTTCGCAAAACGGTGAGGGATAAATCAGAAACCTTAAGCTTTTGTCGTAACTGCCCTTACCGGGACAGGGAAACCACCGACTGCAGCATTAAAGCCCATATCATCAACCATAACATCCTCTATGACAACCTGATATGAACAGCAAGGGGCCAAAACTGAAAATCGGCCTGATCGGCTGTGGTAAGGTGGCAAGGGAACATCACCTGCCGACCCTTGCCCGCATCTCTTCGGCAGAGGTGGTTGCGGTTGCCGATCTCTGTGCAGCCAGGATGAATCTTCCTGAACTGAGAACCCCTCGCATAAAAAAATACCGGACTGCCGGTGAATTGTTAGCGGACCCTTTGGTCGAGGCCGTCGGAGTGTTGACCGATACTCCCAGTCACTATGCCATCGGTTTGGCGGCCCTCCAGGCCGGCAAACATGTATTCATGGAAAAACCCCTTGCCCTTTCACGGCAGGAGTGTGATGAGTTTGTCGACGCAGGCCGGACATCGGGTAAAAAAACTATGGTCTGTTTTAATCTGAGGTGGCATAGGTTGATACTGCAAGCAAGAAAAATAATTTCCTCAGGACGTCTTGGTTCAATCAAGGCAATCCGGAGCACTTACACCCATTTCCGGGATGGGGGCGATGCCCCCGACTGGCACCGGAAGTTATGTTTTGGCGGTGGGGTAACCTTTAATGAAAGCATCCATCATATCGATCTTTGGCGGTATTTATTGAAACAAGAAATCAAGGAGGTGTTTGCCTTTCATACTTCCTCGGCGGCTTATGAAGATGAGACAAGTATTGTCGGTGCCCGATTATCCGCAGGAACTTTGGCGACCGTAACCAATACCTTTCAGACTAGTCCAACCAGTGAAATCGAAATCCTTGGTGCAAAAGGGCGATTGCTTGTCCGTCTTTATCAATTCGACGGGCTGAGGTTTTATTCTCACGATGAGTATCCGGGATCATTGCCGGTAAGAATCAGAGGGATTTTGCAAGCCTTCAGGCAAGGTGCCGACTCTTTGCCTGCCTTGACCAGGGGTGGGGGCTTCGGAGAAACATTTTATCACGCCTGGAACCATTTTATTGATTGTGTTTTATCGGATAAACAACCAGAATGCAGCCTTGATGACGGTCGACAGGGTGTGCTGGTGACGCTCGCCGCAATACAATCATTTCGAACCAAGCAGCTGGTTGCCGTCAACGGAGACAACCGATTACCATGCCGACAAACGAGCCAACTCCCTTAAATCGACGGTGTCCACTTGTTTCAATTATTATCCCCACCCATAATCGGCCGGAACCACTGAAGCAGTGCCTCTTGTCACTGGTGCGACTGGATGCCGACAGATCCTTATTCGAAGTCATTGTCATTGATGATGGCAGCGAGAGCAATTGTCAGGATATCGTTGCAGAAAATGCATCGGGTACGCACTGGAGCTTTCTACGACAAACAAATCAAGGCCCTGCCGCAGCAAGGAATCTTGGTGCAAATCAAGCCGGCGGACGTTTTCTTGCCTTCCTCGATGACGATTGTACCTTGCCGAGGGACTGGTTTCAGACTCTCTCACCATTTCTGGATGAACAAACAATGCTCGGTGGCTGTACCGTAAACATGTTGACAAAAAATATTTTTTCGACTGCCAGCCAAGAGCTGATCGAATATCTCTACACCTATTACCGAACAGATTCTTGCCAAACCCAGTTTGTTACCTCCAACAACATGGTCGTTCCCTGTTTATTGTTTAAAGATATCGGAGGATTCTCTACACAGTTCAAGGGTGCTGCCGCCGAGGACCGCGAATTCTGCGACAGATGGTTATGGAGTGGGTATCACATCCGCTCTATTCAACAGCTCAGAGTTGAGCATTGGCACTCTATGAATTTTTACCAATTTCTAAAGCAGCACTTTGGCTATGGTTGCGGGGCAAGGCTCTATCATGAAATGAAAAGGCAGCGGAGAGGAATTGGACTAACAATAGAACCCCCGAATTTCTATAAGAACCTTATGATGTTCCCCTTCTCGCAACACAGAGGTTTGCGGGCATTTTTCTTGAGCTTATGCTTGTGTCTGAGTCAATTTTGCAATGCGGCAGGGTATTTTCGGGCAAAAACCGCAGGTCTCCTTCCATCCGACCAGATCGGTTCCGATGGGAAATGAGGTATCTTGGCTTACCGCTAACATAGAACCCTATGACCGTATCAAAATTATCGCATGCCGCACTGGGGAGCGTCGCCATGCAGATGGCGGCTCCGCTCTTCCATCTATCGATCAGTATTGTGTTGGTTCGCTTAGCCGGTGCCCATGAGTATGGAGTCTACAGTTATTGCTTGTCCATTTTCGGCATTATCCTTTATCCGATCACCACCAGCTTTTCTACCTTGATCATTCGCAATTTAGCCATCCATCATGCTCGTTGCGAGTGGGCATTGCTGCGTGGCTTACTCAAGCGGGCCAGTCAGTGGGCCGTTGCCGTCTCAGCGACCTTAATCGGCATTGGTGTATTAATCGGTAGTTTTTTCAATGAAATCACTCCTGGTTCCAACGAGGTCTTCTTTGCCCTCCTCCTTTTGACTCCTTTGGTCATTTTTAATGAATTTCGCAGCGCCGCTCTCAGAGGATTGCGTCACATTATTTGGGGACAATTTCCTGAACTCATAGTTATTCCGGCAACAACTCTGCTTCTCGCCACCCTTCTTTATGTCAATGTAAATGACACTACCGCTCTGACCCTGGTTGGTCTGCAAATCCTTGCCACTCTTTGTGCATTCTTGATAGGATCCGCACTCTTACGCAAGCATTTCCCTCCCGAGATTCATTCCGTCAGCCCGATTTATCAAAATCGACTCTGGTTACGCGGCATCTTGCCGTTGATGCTGTTAAATGGATCGCTACAAATTGAAAGCGAGTTGGTAATCATGTTGCTTGGCCAATTTGCCAGTGTTGAAAGCTCGGGCATCTACCGTATTTGCGCCAGAGGCGCCGGGTTGATTCCTTTTGTTTTTTTCGCATTGAACATGGCAACCGCTCCGACCTTTTCCCGACTTTACGCTTTAGGCCACTTGACGGAACTGTCCAGGCTCGTAGCAAAAACAACCCATTATGCCTTGATTGCCGCATTGCCCATAACATTTGCTTTTATCTTTTTCGGTGATCGTATCTTGCATATATTTTATGGTCCGGATTTCGTTATCGGTGCGAATGCCATGGCAATCCTCTGTGTTGCCAAAGTATTCAGCGTCGGTACGGGGCCGACAGCTTGTCTTTTAAACTCGACGGGGCATGAAAGAGATACCCTCAAATCTTCATTGATAGCTTTGATGCTCACCCTAAGCCTCTCGCTACTCCTCATACCTTGTTGCGGATTAATCGGTGCGGCAGTGGCTTCGGCAGTTTCTCTGGTGTTTCGTAGTGGCTTAAATTCGTGGTTTGTCTTTCGTCGTTTTAATATCAGCCCCTTGGCGGCATTCACTCGCGGCCAATTCTTCCATAAATCGAAATGAGTACCCTGAAGCTGCTTCTAATATTAAAACGCGCTTGCAAAGTATTTTGGGAGGAGGGCGGCAAAAGCGTTTGGTTCAAGATGCTAGGTGAAACTGTTTACCGAAGGCTATTAATAATGGCGCGACATCTTGACGGCGATATTACCGAAATACCTGCCCGTGTTCCTCTTACTATGGAACTGCTCAAGACAACAGAAATAGATGAATATCTAGCTTTTCGCAACGAAACGGACACTGCCGAACTCTATCGCCGCCTGAATGAGGGTAACTGCTGTTTTGTGGCACGCTCTGAAGGCCCCATCGTTCATGCAGTCTGGGCGGCCCGCAGAAGGGCTTGGATCGATTACCTGTCGTGCGAAATTCAACTCGGCCCAGATGCAATATATATCTATGATTCCTTTACCTCCCCTGGTTTTCGAGGTAAAAATATCGCTCCTTTCCACGCAAATAAAATTCTCCAATATTTTCGCGATGCTGGTTACCGACATATTTTTGTAGCCGTCTTGCCGGAGAACAAAGCCGGTTTAAACGCTCTTGAAAAAGCAGGACCTCGTCCTTTTAAAATAATAGGATATGTGAGAATATTTTTTTGGCGTCGTTACTTCCTCAGAGTTGTTGGTGGATGCTCCAATAGCCCAATGGATACTGTTTTGCAGCTTGCCTCAAAAAAAGGTGATTGGACAACATGCCGAGCAAAATGACCAATTACTGGGATGGCATTGCTGTGATATGGGGGAAGACACCTCTGCAAACGCTCTGGCGAATGCATAGCGATGCGGTCAACATGAGGTTGTTTGCCCGTTGGCTACCAACCATGACACCTGTACGTCTGCTCAAAACCGATCTCTTCGATGAAGCATATAGTGATGGTTTGTATCCGTTGCTGGCATCGCGGGCGAAAACAGTCATTGGCATCGATGTGGCTGTTTTAACCCTTGGCGCCGCTACCGCCCGTCACCCTGGATTGCAGGCAGTTGGCGCAGATGTGCGTCTTCTCCCTTTCGTAACTGGTAATTTTGACGTCATTGTCTCCAACTCAACGCTGGATCATTTTGCAACACAAGATGATATTACCAGGAGTATCCACGAACTTCATCGAGTCCTTAAAAAAGGTGGGCACTTGCTTATCACCCTTGATAACTTGGCAAATCCGGTGATTGGTTTGCGTAATATGTTGCCATTTTCCCTATTATCCTCCCTAGGGCTGCTGCCCTACTATATGGGGACATCCTGCAGACCGCAGCAGCTACGCAGGATATTGCAAGACGTCGGTTTTGAAATTCTAGAGGTCCAGGCTGTGATGCATTGTCCGCGCATTTTTGCCGTAGCAATCGCTCGCATCCTATCGAAATATGCCGGCGCCGGCACGCAAAAAAAATTCTTGCGGATATTAATGTCGTTCGAACGGCTTGCTGTCTTACCGACACGCTTTTTAAGCGGAAATTTTGTTGCCGTTAAAGCCATGAAAATCACCTGATGGATAGTATTGTCACCACCCGTAAGGAAAACGTAACGAATGTCCAACGATGCCGGTCACACCAATGAAGACCTGTTTCGGCTGTATGGCATTGAGCCGAACAAGCGGACCAGCGGTCGGCTGGAACTGGAACTGCGCTGCCGGATCCGACGACTCAGGCTGCTGCTGAGTGAGCTCCGTGCCCGACCGACGATCTCGTGGAGACGGCGACTGGCAGCGTGGCGGCAAGGTTTCACGGCCAACAGTGCGGTGCTCTACCGACTGGATGAGACCGAGCCTCGCGACTACCTCTCGGATTGGGCCTATTCACTGCAGAGCTACCGATTCAACGGGTTCTTCAATCCGATTATCGGCAATAAATTGGTGCTGTCGCAGATTCTGTCCGGTCAAGGTATCCCCCATCCACAGGTGATCGGCGTTATTGTCAACGGTCGGTTGCATCATGTCGGCAGCAGGACCATCGGCTGCAGCGCGGACAACCATGCTGCTCTTCTCGATTACTGCGTCGCCTTTGGTCGACCGCTCGTCTTCCGTCCCCACTGGTCCGGGGGTGGCGAGGGCATTTTTTTCCTGCAGCGGAGCGAGGGGGCTTGGCGGGTAAATGGTCACAAGGCAAGCGATGATGATGTCCTCCGGTTGATCGGCGGGTTGACCCGCTACATTGTCACCACTTTCGTCGAGCAGGCGGCATACGCCGGACGGATCTATCCGCAGACCGCCAACACTTTGCGGATACTGTCTCTCATAGACGAGCAAGGCCCGTTCGTGGCGGCCGTCGTCCATCGATTCGGCACAGCGCGGTCGTTTCCGCTCGACAACTGGCACCAAGGGCGCGGCGGCCTCTGCGCTGAGGTGGACTGCGACCGTTCCGTCCTCGGCAGGGCCGTCTCCCTCGACGACCGAGGACGTCTTTCCTGGCATCGGACCCATCCCCAGACCCAAGAGCCGATCGAAGGGGTAGCGATTCCAGGCCTAGCGCAGGCTCTGGAGGGTGTCCTTGACGCCGCCTGCTGTTTTCCCGAGGCCCTGATGGTCGGTTGGGACATCCTTCTCACCGACGACGGCTTCAGTATAATCGAGGCCAATGCACCGCCGGGAATCCCCGTCTGGCAGGTGCATCGGCCACTGCTCGCAGAGCCGCGCGCAGCACGCTTCTTTAGCCGCTACGGATTTCACCAGAAACAATAAAGTAAGCTGATAGACACAATCACCGCAGCAAGAGCCAGGCTTTTCTCCACCGGGCGTCGGAAACTTGCCAACATTCCCGGTGCACGATCAATGAGGTTTTCCTCAAGATACTCTTCAGGATCCTTCATCTCCCAAATATCATGACGGGATCCCATTAAATTCTCGGCGGCCATTATCCCGGAAAGCATCGAGTGATCCATGTTATTGTAGCGATGCATTCCGTTTCGTCCGACAGTTTGAAAATTTTCAAATTGCTGCAAATATTTTTTGATTTCTTCAAGATGTTTTTTGTACCCTTCGTCATAGACAGGATACGCCTTGGGCTGGCGCATTACATAGCTATCCACGATCTCAAATCCTTGCACAAGCCCGAGCAGCTCAATTTCCTGGGCAGCAAGGCTCACCAGATCTTGGTCGGTCCTGGCCCATATTTCGTCCGTTTCGCTGCAAAAATATTCCATTCCAAGACTTGTCGTATTCTCATCCGGCACCATGGCAAGCGACCAATTCTTGAAATTTTGAATTCTGCCAACGTTGACTTCAGGGGCATGGATATAGAGCCATTGGTCGGAAAACACCTCTTTTTTGGCGACAATCAATACGACAATAATAAAGGCCCGGTAGGATATCTTTTTCGCTGCTTCGATGACCTTGGGGGGAGCCGGAGGATCGAGAATGGCAATCAGGCAATCAAGGGGAATGCTGGATATAACTTGATCAGCGGCAACAGTGAACCTGTCACCCCCTTTCTGGAAGGTGAGTTCGCGGATGATGCCCTGTTGGTGATGCAGGGCAACAGCTCGGGCATTGACCTTGACACTACCGCCTTCAAGGGTGATACGTTCACGGAATTTTTCCCACATCATCCCCGGCCCGAGCCTTGGATAGAAGAATTCGTCAATAAGACTGGTGGCTTTGGTGGTCTTGAAAACCGCGTTGATGACTGCCGAGGCAAACGAGAGTCCCTTGATTCTTTGCGCTGCCCAGTCGGATTGAATACAGCTGCAGGGTATCCCCCACACTTTTTCCGTGTATGATTTGAAAAAGAGAAGGAAAAGCCGTTTACCGAAACGGTTGATCGTCCACTCCTCAAAACTGTTTTCCTGAGGGAAGGGAAAGAGGATGGCTTTCACATAACTGACACTGACCCGAATGCTCTCGGTCACCCCGAGATTCAGGAGAGTATTCCAGAACTTCAAGGGATATTGAAAGAATTTGTGGTTATAAAAAATTCGCGACTGCCGCTGAACGGTAAGAAACTCGGAACCAAGGGTTTCGTGCCATATTGCGGCGATTTTATTGCTTTTGGTGAAGAATCGATGGCCACCGATGTCAAAAGAGTACCCTTTATACGATTCGGTGCGCGATATTCCGCCAACCTTATCGTCTTTTTCAAGAACATTGAGCTGGAAAAGCTTCTTTGCCGCCAGTTCTTGGGCAGCAGCTAAACCGGCAGGTCCGGCACCAAGGATAAAAACCGCTTGTTTTTTGGTCATGATGAAAAGCTTTTTGCGCTGTTGTTTGCTCCAATCAACCGGCGCAAGACAGTGACCTTGGAAAACACATAGAGAAAAGAAATCCCACTATAAAGGAAATAAAGCCAGTGGAGAGGCAGGGTGCACAACAAGAAAACCAAGCCGCGCCTTTGCAAGAGAAATAAGTAGAATTTTCTGTTAATAGCCAGGAGAACAAGGCAACAGGCCGCCGAAGCCAAAATGTATCCCGTGGAAAAGTACCACGCCAGCGGCAAAAGGGTGAGCAAAAAGACGAGAACAGTGCTTAACCTGGCCATAAAAGAAAGATTCAAATCTCCGGCGATGCTCCCTTGTCTCAGGAGAAGTTCCGACCAGGGAATTGCCCGATTGAAAATATCGGTCTTCAGCATAACTGCCAGGCTCCATTTTTTCAGATGTGTAACCTGAAGATCTTTTTGCAGACGAATTTCATACCCTTCCTTCTTCATCCGATAACCGAATTCTATATCTTCTATTGAAGGGCGCTGGTATTGCGCGTCGAATCCCCCCAAAGCCACGAATACCGATTTCCTGACGGCGCCACAAGCGCCCCAAAAGGTAGAGGCATCTTCCTGAGAAGTTTGGTGGATGAAATGGTGCAAAAGATTACGATATTGAGAGACAAGATCCGCTTCAAACGGAGTGTCGTCATAGGACCCAATAATCGCCGACAGGTGCGGTTCCCGAGAGAAGAGCGATTGAATGCGCAGGATCACATCACTGTTGACTACCACATCGGCATCTATGAACAAGAGGATGTCTCCCTGTGCCGCAGCCGCACCGATATTCCGAGCATGGGCCGGCCCATTTTGCCTTTCATTGACCAGTGTGCGATGCCCCCTCTGCTTCGCCACAAGCCATTCGCCATCGCTCCATCCGTCGGCGACGATAATAATTTCGCAAGGCGATGGAGAACACTTCTCAAGAGAATCGAGACAAGCTCTAAATTTGATCCCTCCATTATGGACAGGAACAATCACCGAGACAGCAAAACACGTATCAACCACTAACGCCACACCATAATGAAAAATATTGTATAATATCAATCAACCTGCACGAAAACCTTCTTCAACGCCCCACAGACCGGGCATTTCTCCGGCGCACCGCCAACCTCAATATAGCCGCAGACCAAGCAAAGATAAAAGTCACCAACCTCCATGTCCACCCCTTTTTTCACTGCATCGAGGGCCTTCTGATAAATTTGCGCATGGACCTCCTCGGCATCTACCGCGAATTTGAACATGGTTTTGGCCTTGTGTCCATCGGCCTGGGCCAACTGCACCATCGGCGGATACATCTTGGTGAACTCAAATGTTTCGCCGTCAATGGCCGCCTGCAGGTTTTCTGCGGTCGAGTGGATCATTTCCAGGGCCTTCAGATGACCCTCCGCATGGATTCGTTCCGCCTCGGCGGTGGTCCGAAACAGTTTGGCGATGTTGGTAAAGCCTTCCTTTTCGGCCTTCTTGGCAAAAGTCTTGTATTTTTGGTTGGCCTGGCTTTCACCGGCAAAGGCTTCCTTGAGATTTTCAATCGTTGTTGCCATTTTTCCTCCTTAATGTGTTTTGCCGACAAATGAAATAGGTACTTTTACACCGTTACTGTTCTGTCGAAGACGATTTTGAGTTATAGTAACTTGCCCGTCGTCAGACTTCCAGACGACAATATTACAAGAATAATAATTCTTAACAACCTTTTCATCACTCTCCGGAAGGGTTTTGTCAATTTTCCGCCCCTCGCGGATGCAGCGGCGGGGAAAAGGTGCAACCAGGATCGATGATTAATATAACTGACCACCACACTGGTGACGGAGAAATATGCAATTGCCAAGTTTGCGCCTTAAACGCCATGAGGAAAGACGGTTGCTGGGTGGGCATTTATGGATTTACAGCAACGAGGTCGACAGCCGCGAGACCCCACTGCAGCAGTACCAGGCCGGGGAACAGGTCCGGGTCGAAACCCATAACGGCAAGCTCCTCGGCACCGCCTATGTCAACCCGCACTCGTTGATCTGCGCCCGACTGGTCAGCCGCGACGACCGTATTCTCGATCGCGCCCTTCTGGTGCACCGGCTGCTGCAGGCCTTGAAGCTGCGCACGCAACTCTTCGACGAACCTTTCTACCGGCTGGTTTACGGTGAAAGCGACCTGCTGCCGGGCCTCGTTGTCGACCGCTTCGGCCCCCACCTCTCGGTGCAGTTGAACAGCGCCGGCATGGAGGCAATGAGAGGTCAGGTTCTCGATGCCCTGAAACAGGTTATCGCCCCGGAATCGATAGTTCTCCGCAACGACAGCAGTATCCGGACCCTCGAAGGCTTGCTCCGGGAAGTTGAAGTGGCCTGGGGGGAGGCACCAAAGGTAGTCGAACTCCTCGAAAACGGTGTGCCATTGCTGGCTCCACTCCATGACGGCCAGAAAACCGGCTGGTACTACGATCAGCGACCGAACCGGGCCTGGCTGAGGCGTTTTGCTCCCGGCAAAAGGGTACTCGATGTCTTCAGCTATGTCGGCGCTTTCGCCGTGCAGGCTGCGGCCTTCGGTGCCCGCGAGGTAGTGGCGATCGACGCCTCCCGCCCGGCCCTGGAAATGGCCGAGAAAAATGCCGAATTAAACGGGGTTGGCGATCGTTTTAACGGGATTGAAGGGGATGCCTTTGCCATCCTCAGAGGACTGAAGGCGGAAGGCGAAAGCTTCGACCTCATCGTTGTCGATCCGCCGGCATTCATTAAGCGAAAGAAAGATCACAAAGAAGGACTGCAGGCCTACCACCGGATCAACGAACTGGCCATGCAGCTGCTCCAGCCGGATGGCATCCTCCTGGCAGCATCATGCTCCATGCATCTCGCCCGGGAAGAATTGCTCGACGTCCTGCGCAGCGCCGGCCGGCGTCAAGACCGGCATGTGCAGATTCTCATGGAAGGCATGCAGGGACCTGATCACCCGGTCCATCCGGCCATTCCCGAGACCCGCTACCTGAAGGCCTTTCTGGCACGAGTCTCGGATGGGTAAAGCGCAGGGCGGAACCTTACGGAGTCAGCTGAAAGGTGCCGGCGGCGACTTCGCCGTCGATCTCTTTCAAGGCGCGGCGCATCTGCTTTAAAGCCTGAGTCATGCGGTTTTCGTTTTCCACCAGGGCGAGGCGCAGATAGCCTTCTCCTTCGACGCCGAAACCGGCGCCCGGAGCCACCGCCACATTGGCCCGTTCCATCATTTCGATGGAAAATTTGATCGATCCCATGCGGATATACGGCTCGGGAATTTTCACCCAAAGAAACATCCCGGCCTTCGGCACCTCGACCTCCCAGCCCATCTTAACGAGTCCGTCGCACAGCACATCGCGGCGTTTCTGGTACACCGCTACCTGCTCAACGATGTTGTCATCGCAATCGCGCATGGCAACGATGCCTGCCACCTGAATGGCGGAAAAGATGCCGTAGTCGTAGTAGCCCTTGATCTTCGCCAGACCGCCGATCATCTGAGTATTGCCGACACAGTAGCCGAGACGCCAGCCCGCCATATTGTAGGATTTGGAAAAGGAGCTGAATTCCACTCCGACATCCATCGCCCCGGGCACCTCAAGGAGACTCGGTGCGACTAGGCCGTCATAGGTGATCTTGGCGTAGGCAAAATCATTGATGACCATGAAGTTATACTGCTTGGCGAGTTTTACCACTGCCGCAAAAAACTCCTTGGTGACCAGGACGCCGGTCGGGTTATGCGGATAGTTGAGCATCAGCAGTTTCGGCCCGGGATACAGCGATTTACACATCATAACAATCTGCGACAGCATGGCATCCTCGGGACCGAGCTGGATGCGCAGGACATTTGCCCCGGCGATGACCGCGGCATACACATGAATGGGAAAGGCCGGGGCCGGGGTCAAAACCGTATCGCCCGGCCCGAGAAGGGCCAGGCAGAGATGGGAAATGCCTTCTTTTGAGCCGATGGTGCAGATGACATCGTCCTCGCCGGTCAGCTCCACCCCATAGTTGCGCTTATAATAGAGGGCGATCTCCCTCTTGAGATTTTTCATGCCGCCGGCCGCCGACGGATAGCGATGGGCCTTCGGGTCGATGGCCACCTCGCAGAGCTTGTCGGTGACCATGCCGGGGGTCGGGTCCATGGGATTGCCCATGCCCAGATCGATGACGTCATCGCCCTTCCAGCGTTTTTCCATTTTCATCTTATTGATCATGCCGAAGAGGTACGGCGGCAGCTGATTCATGCGCTCGGCATAGCGGATCTTAAATTGTTCTTCCATGATTATTCCTTTGTGGTTGACGCTTCAGCGGTTTTCTCTTGTTTTCGTTGGATGGGGATATCGTACCATTTCCAGAACGATCTTGACAATCAGGTAATAGCAATGTCGTGCGAATTCCTTGTTGCGCGGCAGCCGGCGCCTCAATTTTTTATAGGACAGGACAGGCCGCTTGTCCCTGCCATATCCCTTGCACCACCATCCTTTGTTGTAACAGGGTGCTAAGAGTTGCGGCCAGGCAATTCCATCTGGGAGCAAGCAAGAGCTCCGGATGACTGGTAGCCCAAAGCCGGTGAATTGTCACCCCGGCGGGAATAATCGGCAAAGCGCGGAGAAGAAATTGAAGATATCCTTCCTTGGTAAAAAGATGCACCTTCCCCGTTTCATAAAGCGTTGCCAATGCGGTGTCGCGAAGAACCTGCAAATGGTGGAGCTTCAGATGGGTTATTCCCATGGCGCATACCGTCTTCAGGGAAAACAGCATATCCTCCTCGCTCTCCTTTGGAATTCCGAAAATAAGATGGGCACCAAGCTGAAAACAACCTGCCGCCTGTATCCGCAGGGCGGCATTGTGAAAATCGGCAAAACCGTGATTGCGATTGAGGAGCTTCAGACTCCGTTCGTGGACAGTCTGCAAACCCAGTTCAAAAAGACATTCCTTGCCGGATTTTCGCACCAGATCAGCCAATGGCCGGAGGAGCGCATCGGCCACACAATCCGGCCTTGTCGAGAGTATCAGGCCAACGCAGTCGATATCTGCCAAAAGAAGCTGAAGTATCGGCAACAACCTCTCAACCGGCACGGCGGTGCAGGTTTCCTGCTGGAGATAGGCAAAGTATTTTTTGAACCTGCCCTTGAGAAGATGCCTCTTCCCTTCGGCAAGCTGTTCGGTAATGTCACCCATGCCCCGCAGGTAGGCCGGGGTAAAACCTGCCGGTCGACAGAAAATGCAGCCGCCATGGAGGCGATTGGGGCACGGTTGCCCCAAATCGAGGGGAATTTTCCCGACCCCGTGGCCAAACTTTTGGTGATAGTGATAACTGAAGGTGCGGAGAACAGGCGTTGCCATGGCTTCAGGCGTTAAACGATCTTTGTGAGATCCAAACATGAAATCCTGCAATAACAATATGTTGCATCTTCATCAAGTGCCTTTCTGGCACTACTTCTTTTATTATATCTCATATCCTTGTTTTACCCCCTCTGTTGATCTCAACATCATCATCTGCCGGCAGGATTTTTGCAATCCTGCTTCTCCACAAAATCGCAAGGAGTGGCTTACCAAATCTTTACGCGGCTTGACAAAATCCAAATAATGGAGGAATCACTGCGGGGATATAAATGTGTATTGCGCCTAAGTCATGGACCGGGATAGCTGATTAATTACTACAAAGTGGAGGTGTTTTATGGCGTTTGCAACAGTCCTCGTTGAAATAACAGAAAAGTTCGTCGGGATCATAACTCTGAACCGCCCGGAACAACTCAATACCTTCAACAGTCAGATGGCCGGCGAGCTGCATGCCGCGCTCCTTGCCATGGAGGCCGACAGCAAGGTTCGGGTGGTTCTCCTGAAAAGTTCGGGGCGGGCGTTCTGTGCCGGGATCGATGTCAACGAGCTGGCCGGAAAATCGGCGACTGAGTATCGGCAGTGGATAGAGTGGATGGAAAATCCCCTGGTGACCATATCCGCCATGAAGAAACCGGTCATAGCCCAGCTGCAAGGCGTTGCCACCGCCAATGGCATGGGGCTGGCAGCGGCGGCGGATCTGGTTATTGCATCCGAGCGGGTGAAGATGGGCCTTACGGCAATCAACGTCGGCCTCAACTGTGTCGGGCCGATTCTGCCGGTTGCCCGCTGCGTGGGCCGTAAAAAAGCCTTGGAGCTGCTCCTTTACGGCAATCTTTTGAAAGCCCAGGAGGCCCTTGATCTCGGCCTGGTGAATAGAGTTGTCGCCCATGAGGAACTCGACGAGGCAGCCCTGAAATGGGCGGAAGATTTGGCAGCGAGAAGTCCCCTGGCGGTGCAGATTGCCAAAAGCGCCTTCTATCAATCCGAGGACATGGACTACCAGAAACAGTTCCAGTATATGAACGAGGCCTTTGCCAGGTTGTGCACCACCGATGATGCGAAGGAAGGAGTAGCAGCCTTCTTGGGCAAAAGAAATCCTGTTTGGAAGCTGCAATAGGGTTTGACTTTCAGCTGCAGATGCCGATATTGGCAGATGCCAATGAAATAAAGCCACGCAGTAGGCTGGTCATTGCCCTCTTAACACCCAGGAATCTGCAACATGTCGGCTAATCTGAAAATTCTTTTCGCTCTCACTCTCATCCATTTTACCGGCGATTTTTACACCGCCTTCATTACCCCTCTATTTCCGGTCTTTGTCGGCAAACTCGGCCTTAGCCTGACGCAGATAGGTATCATCGCCGGTACCATGCGCCTCCTGGCCTTTATCATCCAGCCGACCGTCGGCTATCTCGCCGACCGTTATCAGACGCGGGCCTTTATCTTCATCGGCTTGTCGCTGACCATCGTTTTTATCCCGCTGTCGGGCATCGCCCCCAATTTCCCGGTCTTGCTCCTTTGTGTTGCTCTTGGTTCGGTTGGCTCCTCCATGTTCCACCCCTCAGTCACCGGGATGGTGCCCCTGTACGCCGGCAGCAAGGCCGGCTTTTCCATGTCGGTATTCAACACCGGTGGTACGCTCGCCTTTGGCCTCGGGCCCCTGTTCATTACCTGGTATGTGGCCTTTTTCGGCCTGTCGGCCATGCCCGCCACCATGCTCGCCGGCCTGCTGCTTCTGGTATATCTCTTCAGGGTGATACCCCAACCGCAGAGCGAGGGCATGAAGCGAACGAGCTTCTTGGGAGCGCTTAAGGAAAGCCTGGGGGATGCCTGGAAAGTCGTTGCCTTGATCTGGCTGGTCATGCTCCTGCGGGCCATAGTCGGCCAATCGTTCTTGACCTTTATGCCGGTGCTCTACGTGCAGGAGGGGTTCAGCGTGGTTTCGGCAGGGGCGATCTATGCGCTGTTTATTGTATCGGGCACCATCAGCGGCTTGCTTTCCGGCCACATCTCCGACCGCATCGACTTCAAGCCGGTTTTTCTTTTTTCTTATCTGTGCATGGCCCCAGCTCTCTGGTTGCTTATGCAACTGAACGGCAACTGGGTCTATCTTGGCGCGGTAGTGGCCGGTGGTTTTGTCCTGGCACCCCTGCCCCTCGGCGTCACCATGGCTCAGACCCTGGCGCCCAAAGGCCGTTCCATGGTGGCAAGTCTGATGATGGGCTTTGCCTACGGTCTTGGCGGCGCCATCACTCCCATCGTCGGCAAGTTGGCCGATTTTTACGCCATTCGTCCCGTTCTTACCATCATCGCCTTTGTTCCCTTGCTCGCCCTGCCGATTATCGCCCTTTTTCCAAAAACGCGAAGTAATGGCTGATAAGCGAAGGTCTCTTGGCATTGTGCCATCTCCTCCCATTCCCAGGAAATTCTTTTTTTCATGAAGAAAAGCAGTCGTGCAAATCATTCTGGATGACATCGCATCTGTGGTGTACACTGGAGAGTTTCTGGATATGTCGGGAAGATATACGTACATCAAGAAGAACAAAGAAAAGTGTCAAGATGGCGAGGTTGTTATGCTTCCTTCCGATTTACTGTTCCAGTACATGTCGCATGTTTTTAAAAGTTGAGTAACACCCATGAACCGATTTGTAATTACCGTATGTTTGCTGTGCTGCAGCAATGTCTTCATGACCTTTGCCTGGTATGGGCATTTGCGCAACCAGGCCCATAAACCTTGGATTATCGCCGCACTCATCAGTTGGGGAATCGCGCTGTTCGAGTATCTCCTGCAGGTACCCGCTAATCGCGTGGGGCACGAGATCATGCCGGTCGGACAGTTGAAGATCCTCCAGGAAGTAATCACCTTGTTTGTGTTTGTGCCTTTTTCCATCTTTTATTTGAAAGAGAAACTCTCAATAGATTATCTGTGGGCCGGCTGTTGTTTGCTGGGGGCGGTTTTTTTCCTGTTCCGGAGTAAACTGTTCCCCGCATGACAAGCCGCTATTGCCGCTATGCCGACGAGGAGAGTGTTATCGGTGATCTGCAGATTTACCCGTTGCCCCGGGCATCGGGTGGCGGCATGAAGATTTTGAGGCGGATGTGAAAATGGCTGAAAAATTTCTATGAACAGTTTTTTGCGCAAAATATCGCAGCTTGATTCCATACGGGAGGTGATGCTTCTCTCCCTTCAAGGGAAGCTGCTTTTCTGCAGACAGGCTGGAATGTCGGGGGTGGTTGACAGGGAGGTTGCTCTCTGGAAGGCAATCATAAACGATTTGGGCAGGCCACCGGCGGCAGAGTTGGTATTCAGTAAGGGGCGGTACTATCTCTATTCTACCGACGTCGGCTATTTGATAGTCGGTATGACCAGCGACAGAAGTCTCAAAAAAATTCGTATTGCCTGTGAAAATGTGCGGGGAAAGCTCGTCGATCCGACAGTTCGGAAAAGAGTACTGTTAAAAATGCTGGCCGAGGCTGAGGAAAAGACCAAGCCGCATCTCGCCAACGCCCTCATGTTTCTGGCGGAGGCGGAAGTTGCCCAGGCCCTGAATCGATCCGCGCATCTTGAAGATCTTAGCGAGGAGAGCAGTCCGGAAGAGCAGCAGATCAAGAAATTGCTGGACCAGGACCAAAAGCGTCAGGCAATCGTTCTGATTATGCAACTTATTGCCCGCAATGCCCGGGAGAAACGTTTTCAAAAGGCCGAGCAATTGCGCGATTGGCTCCTGCAGATTGATCCCATGGCACTGGTCGATAGTATTCGTGCCGCAGAGATAATCGAAGAAGAAAAAAGGGCTTCAATCAGCGATTCTTACTTGCTGATCTGGAAAGAACTCCTCAAGACCCTTTCCCCTGAGGAGTTTGCTTCTCTCTACCATGCAACGACACAAAAAAACTTCGCCGATGGCGAAATGGTGGTGCAGCAAGGGGAGTTCCTTGCCACCTTGTTTTTCGTAAATAGCGGTCGTGTTCAGGTGAATGCCGTCAGCCAGGGCCGGGTGGTGCCTCTCAAGGTCGTTGGACCGGGCGAGATACTGGGCAGCGAGACCTTCTTCGATCCCTCGGTCTGGACGGTGAATGTGGTGAGCAGGGGTGCCCACCTTGCCTTGCTGACCTGGCAAAGGCTGCAGAGCCAGAAGGATAATTGTCCTGCCCTGCACTCAAAGTTGCAGAATTTTTGCACAAGATTTACTTCGCCCAATAAACATTTTAGCAAGAGCAGTCAAACCAGAAGACACTTCGAGCGAAAGAAGGGGGTCGGTCGGGTAACCATTGACCTGCTGGATCAAGATGGCAAGGAGATGGGGCTTGCGGTAAAAGGGGAACTTCTCGATCTTTCCAAGGGGGGTGTTGCCCTTAGTTTACGGTTTTCGAAAAAGAAAAACGCCGCCGCACTGCTCGGGAAAAGGATCAGAGTGAGCATTCGCCCCGATGTTACCGCCGCACCGTTTCTGCGAATCGGAAAAGTCATGGCCGTACGCTGTCATGATTTTATCGGCAACGACTATTCCTTGCATGTAGAATTTGAGACCGAACTGAGCAATGCGGAATTCCAGCAGACTGCCGGCAAGGAACGATAGGGCGAATGGAGGCCATGGCCCATCGGCGCCCGGCTGGCAGTTATCGGTGCAATCGGTAGGAGCCGGGCACTGTCGTGGATTAGTGTCCTTATCTCGGTTATTGTCTGTCGCCTCCGGTGCGCAGGAGTTCGATAATCTTGTCTCGGGGACTGTTTGCCGGAACGTTGACAAGAGTAGGCGGCTGCCCGGGCAGAAGAATTCGATCGCAAGCCTTGTCGGTGGCCAGGTAGCCCACCTGGAAATTGCCGAATTGTGAACTTTCACCCAGTTCATTCAGTTGCAGAAGCACCTTGTCCAAGGCTTCATCACGGAGAATATCATTGTCGGTGCATTGTATTCCAGCTGCTTTCGCCAACAGGTTTTTCAGATCATCAAGGGGCGAGGCGGATTGCTCCTCTTTCTTCTCTTGATCCCGGGAAGATTCACCTGTTGTCGCTTGATGTAAAGATACCAGCCCCGTGGGATGGTCCGGCAACAGCAGATCACTGAGGGTATCGGCGGCTGCAAAGGGAGATGGCTCTGCGACTCCGTCATCCTCGGCAACCTGAGACTCAGGAGACTCATCCTTCATCCCCGCAGCCTTCATGATGATCGATTGAAGCCCGCTGTTGATGGTATCTTCTCGCGGTGGACAATCGTTACGAAGAAAAATCGTCACCGCATCCCAGGTAAAAACTTTTAAGGCGGCGTCTGTACCAGACAATTCACCGACCCGGGCATGCACCAGCTGGCCGTCGATGAAATACAAAATGCCTCCTTCTTTCGACACCTTGTCAAGAATCCGAATCGTGCAGGTTTTGGCATCCATTTCCATAAGCTGCAGAAAGACTGCCGGAGAGACATCGTGCATGGTGCCGCCCTCCGCCTCCTTGCGTAGCGTTTGCATGATGGTAGTTACAAGTTCGTCGGCCTGGAAAGGTTTGCTGAGATAGGCGACTATGTCGCTTGCCGCAGCCAGATGTTGCATTTCCTCTACCTTCATCCCGGAAATTATGACGATGGGGATGTCGGGATACTTGCCGCGCATATGGTTGATAAGACTCATACCATCCATTCGCGGCATTATCAGATCAATAATGACCAGAGAAAACGGCATTTTTTTCAGCTTTTTTACGGCATCGAAGCCATCGCAGGCAACGACTGTCGAAAAATGCTCACGGTATGCCGCTAAATGTTTTTCAACGGCATACCGTAATATCTGATCATCATCAACAAAAAGGATCTTCCTCAGCATCTTGTGTTCCGGCCTTTCAATCTCGGGCATATGGTTTTTTGCCGGGTGCAGGCAACCATGCCAGAGTACCCGGATTTGCCTGCTCGGCCAAGTTGTTTTTCATCTTTCCCCCTTGACATCGACCGGGTAGTTTTTACTGTAAGTGCCGACTGCGTTTTGATCCGGAAACCGTTCCGGATGAGGACAGAGTGATGGCGGGGTAGGGCTTTGTCTGTTGTGAGGGCGACAGGCATGGCTTTTCGGGGAGGACACCGGTATCCTGCGTGAATGAACTCTGCCCCCGGCGACGATGTTGCCGGGTGTTCCGTCTCTTACCCATGCAGGTCCGCACTTCTTCTCTTTCATCCAGGTAAGTCTCTGGGTTTCCAGGTCGTCTATCTTTTTAATTTTTCTAAGAGACTAATAATGGGGCATGGAGGACTCTCTTGCCTTGCTGTAACCGATTTTCAAAGCATGGAGCAGAAATGATCAAAGTAGAAAATATTACGCGAAGATACGGGGATTTTGCGGCGGTTGACAATGTCTCGTTTGCCATCTCGCCGGGGGAAATTGTCGGGCTCCTGGGGCACAACGGGGCCGGTAAGACGACGATCATGAAGATGATCACCGGCTATCTCGAACCGACCAGCGGCACCATTACCGTGGGTGACCGGGAGATCGGCACCGATCGTCGTTCGATCCAGCAGGAGATCGGCTATCTGCCGGAAAACTGCCCGGTATATCCGGAAATGACGGTCTTCGATTATCTCGATTATGCCGCGGCCCTGCACGGTCTCGGCGAGGCAGAGCGGGCGCCGCTCATTGCCCGGGCCATCGCCCGCACCGAGCTGCAGGATAAGGCAATCAAGCCTATCGCCACCCTGTCGCGGGGGTACCGCCAGCGTACCGGGGTGGCCCAGGCCATCCTCCACAACCCGGCCATCCTTATCCTCGACGAACCGACCAACGGTCTCGATCCGACGCAGATCCAGCATATGCGCGGCCTGATCACCAAACTTGCCGAGCACTCGACGGTCATTATCTCTACCCATATTCTCCAAGAGGTCCAGGCCATCTGTGACCGGGTTATCATTTTAAAAGACGGTAAAAAGGCTCTCGATTCCCGCCTTGATGCCCTGCGCACCGAAGGCCGGCTGCTGCTCTCCGTGGGTGCCCAGGCGGGCGAGGCACTTACCTTCCTCGGCACTTTGGCCGGGGTGAGTCAGGCCGTCCCCGTTTCGACCTCCCAGACAGGTCCCGGTACCACCTATGCCCTGACGCTTGCGGCACTGGAAAATCGGCACGAGGCGACCGCCGCCATTGCCCGCGCCGTGCACGACAAGGGCTGGCAGCTCTACTCCCTGGGCTTTGAGGCCAGGAATCTGGAAACCGTCTTCGCCGAGATCAGCGTGCACGAGGGAGGAAAAGTATGAAGATCATTTTTCGTATTGCTAAAAAAGAATTCGATGCATTTTTCAGTTCGCCCATTGCCATCATTTTTATCGGCGTCTTCCTGGCGGCGACCCTCTTTATCTTTTTCTGGGTGGAGACCTTTTTTGCCGGTAATATTGCTGAGGTACGGCCTCTTTTTAAGTGGATGCCGATTCTCCTCATTTTTCTCACCGCCGCAGTCACCATGCGTCTCTGGGCCGAGGAACGACGGGCCGGAACGCTGGAGTTTCTCCTGACTTCGCCGGTGTCCCCCTGGGCGCTGGTGCTCGGTAAGTTTCTCGCCTGCCTCGGCTTGGTCGGCGTCTCGCTCGTCCTGACCCTGCCGCTGCCGCTTACCGTCAGCTTCATGGGGCCGCTCGATTGGGGGCCGGTCTTTGGCGGTTACCTGGCCACCCTGTTTCTGGCGGCGGCCTATATCGCCGTCGGCCTCTATGTCAGCGGCAAATCGGAAAATCAGATCGTCAGTCTCATTGCAACTGTCTTGGTCTGTTCGCTCTTTTACCTGCTCGGTTCCGATACCCTGAGCGCCTTTTTCGGCAATCGCGGCTCGGAGCTGCTGCAGCTGCTCGGCTCGGGCTCCCGCTTCAATTCCATTACCCGCGGCGTCATCGATCTGCGTGACCTGTACTACTATCTCAGCATCATGGGTATCTTTCTCAGTCTCAATATCTACGGGCTGGAAAAGATCCGCTGGGCGGATAACCCGGCAAACGGCCATCATCGCCGCTGGCAGCTGGCTTGTGGGTTGATCATCGCCAATTTTTTCGCCGCCAACTTCTGGCTGGCCGGTATCGGCGTCCTTCGTGCCGATATGACCCACGGCAACATCTATTCGATCTCCGAGGCGACCAGGAGCTATCTGAGCCAACTCAAGGAACCGCTGCTCATCCGCGGCTATTTCTCCGCCCAGACCCATCCGCTTCTTGCCCCCTTAGTGCCGCGCATCCGTGATCTCATGCAGGAGTTCGCGGTGGCCGGCGGCGGCAAGGTGCGGGTCGAATTTATCGATCCCCTGGAACATCCGGAACTTGAGCAGGAAGCGGGGCAGAAGTACGGTATCCGCCCGGTGCCCTTTCAAACCGCCAGCAAATACCAGGCGGCGGTCACCAATTCCTACTTCGATCTGCTCGTCCAGTATGGCGATAAATTTGAAGTCCTCGGCTTCCGCGATCTGATCGAGATTAAAGCGGCCGGCGAAGAGAATATCGATGTCGATCTGCGCAACCCTGAATACGATATCACCCGGGCCATCAAGAAGGTGCTGTACAGCTACCAGGGTGGCGGCGACCTCTTTGCCGGGATCGGCAAGCCGGTCGAATTCACCGGCTATATGTCGCCCGATCAAAAACTGCCGGAGGAACTTGTCGGCCTGAAAAAAGAGCTGCTGACTATTCTCGCCGACATGGAGAAGGAGGGCGGCAAGCTCTTTACCAGCCGCCTGCTCGACCCGGATGCCGAGGGTGGCAGCCTGGCCGGGAAAATCAGCAAGGAATACGGTTTTCGGCCGATGGCCGCAAGCCTCTTCGACCAGCGCTCTTTCTGGTATTACATGACCCTTGTCAGTGGTGACCGGGTTGTGGAAATCCCCCTGCCGGAGGATTTAGCGAAAGAGAGTCTTAAACGGGCGATCGAGGCCGGGCTGAAGAGGTTTTCGGCCGGTTTCGGCAAGACCGTCGCCCTGCAGGCTCCGAAGGTCACACCGCCGATGCCGCAGTTCGGCGTTCCGGGCAGGGGGATGCCCTTTGAAGTCCTTAAAGAGGTGCTCGGCAAAGAACACACCATCACCCCCACCGACTTGGCGAGCGGCAACACTCCCGACGATGCCGATCTGCTGATGGTCGTGGCACCGGAAGCGACCACGGAGAAGCAGCTCTTCGCCATCGACCAGTTCCTCATGCGCGGCGGCACAGTCATGATCGCCACCTCACCCTTCGCCATCGGTCTCGACCGGGACCTGGCGGTTACCAAGAAACCCTCCGGCCTGGAGGAATGGCTTGGGTTTATGGGCATCAAGATCGGTGAGGAGATGGTCCTTGATCCGCAAAACAGCGCCTTCCCGGTGCCGGTGCAGCGACAGGTCGCCGGCTTTTCGGTGCAGGAGACGCGGCTGGTCAACTATCCCTATTTCGTCGATATTCGCTCGGGCGGCATGAATCAGGACAGCGGTTTGACCGCCGGCCTCAATCAACTGACCATGAACTGGGCCTCGCCGATTAATGTCGATGCCGAGAAGAACAAGGAGCGCAAGGTGATCCGTCTCCTTGAAAGTTCGGAGAAAAGCTGGGCCTCGGCGGAAACCAAGGTCCAGCCGAATTTCAAGGCCCATGGCGAACTCGGTTTTGCCGTTGGTGAGAACCAGGGGAAAAGGCTCTTGGGTGTCGCCGTGGAAGGGCAATTCGCCTCCTATTTCACTGGCCGGCCCTCACCCCTTTTAACCTCGCCGGAAGAGCAGGCGAAAGAATCTGCGCCGCCCGCACCCGGAAAACCGCCGGAGGAGAAGAAGGGCCCGGTCATCACCCGGCAGCTGGACAAGTCGTCGGAGAGTGCTCGGATCATCCTCTTTTCTTCAAGCACCTTTTGCAGCGATACGGTTATCGGTATTGGTTCGAGCGTCATGCGCACCACCTATCTCGCACCGGTGCAGCTGATCGCCAACGCCGTCGATTGGTCTCTTGAGGACCGCGGTCTTTTGGCCATTCGTGGTAGAAGCCATTTTTCCCGGCCGCTTATTCCGATGACCCGGGACATGCAGCTGCTCTTTGAATATATGAACTACGTTCTGGCCTTGGTCGGTCTGGTTCTAGTCTTTTTTCTCAGAAAGAGGGCGGTCAAGAGCAGCAAAAAACGCCATGCAGCCTTACTGCAGCAGAGCATGGGGAGGATATAAGATATGAGCATGAAGAAGACAATTACCCTGGCAGCCACCTTACTGGTAGTGCAGATAGGCCTGGTGGTGGCTCTGCAGCTCGGCGGCAACAAGGCGACCGATCTCAAGACACCCAATACCCCGCTCCTCGGGTTTACGCCCGAGGCGGTGACCACTCTAACCATCACCGGCCCGGAAAAGGAGCGGATCGTCCTGCAAAAAAGCGGCAGCGGCTGGATCCTCCCGGATTTCTTTGCCGCCCCGGCGAGCACCGAGCAGGTCACGGCGCTGCTCGCACGCCTTGCCGGCTTGAAGCAGGGCTTTGCCGTCGCCACTTCGGCTGCGGCGGCCAAACGTTTCAAGGTCGCTGACGATCTTTTCGAGCGGCATGTGGTGCTCAATGCCGGCGACAGCGTCGTCGGCGATCTGTATGTCGGTACCTCACCCGGCTTCCGCCAGATCCATGCGCGCAGGGCGGGCTCGGACCCGGTGCTGGCGGTCGAACTCAGTACCTTCGAGATGGAGACCGCAGCCGACCAGTGGCTCGATAAAAACATGTTCAAGATCAAGGAAGAGGAGATCGAGGCCATCACCTTCGCTGGCTTCACCCTGCAACACAAGGAGAAGGCCTGGCAGCTGGCGGACCTCTCGGAAGGGCAGACAACCGATGCCAAGGCGGCCGGCGACCTGGTTGCCAAGGCGGCTGACCTGACGATTCAAACGGTTCTCAAGCCGCAAGAGGTGGCGCCGCTCTTTTCCGCTGCCCCGGCCCTGCAGTATTCTGTAACCCGCAAGGGCGGCGGGACGGTGGACTTCCGTTTGGTCAAGGCAGATGGCGACTACTACGTCTTGAAACAGTCGGAGCGCGACCTGTACTGCAAGGTGCATAGCCTGCAGGTGGAGAGCCTGCTGAAAGTGAACCGCGATTCCTTGCTCGCTAAGGCACAGGCCGCGGAGCCGGAAAAGGCCGGCGACGACAATCCGGAAAAGGCTGAAGAAGGCAGCAAGTAAGAGAGCGGCAGGGGGTGGAACCACCGTCCCACCCCCTGCCGGAACAAGAAATACCTTACATTTTTACCTGAAACTTGCTATAGCTTGAGCCACCTGCCACGGCAGCATACCGGTCGCGGACCTACCCGGTTAATAAAAACAAGGACGAAAAGCAAAAGATGAAAACCATTGTTGTCTGCTCCGGCGGACTCGACTCCGTCACTCTCGCCCATAAAGTGGCTGCCGAAAATCGGCTGCTCGGGCTCGTTTCCTTCCTCTACGGCCAGCGCCACAAAAAAGAGATCGACTACGCGGCGCAGTGCGCCGACCGGCTCGGCACGGCGCATCTGAAGATTGATATTTCCCATCTCGGACCCTTGCTCAGCGGCTCGGCCCTCACCGACGCAATCCCCGTCCCCGACGGCCACTACGCCGAAGAGACCATGAAACTCACCGTGGTACCGAACCGCAACGCCATCATGCTGGCGATCGCCTACGGCATTGGTGCGGCGCGGGGGGCGGAGGCCGTTGCCATGGCGGTACACGGCGGCGATCATTTCATTTACCCCGACTGCCGGCCGGGCTTTTTGGCCGCCTTTCAAAGCATGCAGGACTTGGCTCTCGCGGGTTTGGCGCAGATCAAGCTGTACACGCCGTTTGTCACCTCGACCAAGGCGGATATCGTCACCGCCGGCCATCGCCTGGCTGTGCCCTTCGAGGCGACCTGGTCGTGCTACAAGGGCGGTGCAATTCACTGCGGCCGCTGCGGCACCTGCGTCGAACGTATCGAGGCCTTTGCCCTGGCAGGCGTTGCCGATCCGACCGAATACGCCGATGATCATTACTGGCGAGAGGCAGTGGCTCGGGCGAAAATGGATGGGGTGGCATAGATGTATACCATTACAAAGGAATTTAATTTTTCCGCCTCGCATCAACTCTTCGGTTTGCCGGACGGCCATCCCTGTGCCCGGCTGCACGGCCATAATTACGCGGTGGTCATCGAGTTGCAGGCGGCGGAGCTTAACAGCCACGGGTTTGTCCGCGATTATCGGCAATTGAGCGCCTTCAAAACCTATCTTGAAGAAGAAGTCGATCACCGCCATCTGAACGACCTCTTCGGCAACGCCTCGGTCACCGCCGAGCATCTGGCCCGGCATTTCTTTGCTTGGTGCCAGGCCCGTTGGCCGGAAATGTCGGCGGTACGGGTCAGCGAGTCGGCAAGGACCTGGGCGGAATATCGGCCGTGAGTGACGGAAGCCTCATCACAATCTGCGAGATCTTCGGCCCGACCATCCAGGGGGAAGGCTCGCTCATCGGCCAGCCGACGGTATTCGTGCGCACCGGCGGCTGCGATTACCGCTGCCGCTGGTGCGATACCGCCTATGCGGTGGACGCCGGCTTTCGCCGGCAGTGGACGGAGATGACGGCGGCGGAGATTCTCGCCCAGGTCGGCAACCTCTCCGGCGGGCAGCCGCTGCTGGTCTCCCTTTCCGGCGGTAACCCGGCTCTCCAGCCCCTGGACGGTTTGATTCGCCTCGGCAAGGCAGAAGGCTATCGTTTCGCCATGGAAACCCAAGGAAGTGTCGCGAAGCCTTGGTTTGCAAGCCTTGAGGTGTTGACGCTCAGCCCGAAACCACCGTCGAGCGGCATGAAAACCGACTGGCAGCAACTGGAGGACTGCGTCGCTGCCGCAGGAAAGGCGGCGGTGACTCTGAAACTCGTCGTTTTCGACGAAGACGACTACCAATTCGCCCGCCAGGTGGCGGCGCGGTTTCCGCAGCTGCCGGTGTATCTGCAGCCCTGCAACGTGAGTACTCCGACCGAGGAAAGCGGGGCAATGCTGGCAAGGCTGCACTGGCTTGTCACCAGGATTCTCGCCGACTCCTGGTATGAAGCCCGGGTGCTGCCGCAGCTGCATGTGCTCCTCTGGGGCAATCAGCGGGGAAGATAAAGGAGGGGAAAAATATGACGCAGGAAACCATCTACAGCAATCTCACCCAGCTTGGCGGTAAAGCGATATTGCCGGCAAGCCCCGAGGCGGCGGTTCTCGAAAAGGTGCCTAACCCACAGCAGGGCGTTGCCTATCTGGTCCGTTTTACCGCCCCGGAATTTACCTCCCTCTGCCCGATCACCGGACAGCCCGACTTTGCCCATCTGGTCATCGATTATCTGCCTGGCGACTGGCTGGTGGAGAGCAAGTCGCTGAAACTGTTTCTCGGCTCTTTCCGTAATCACGGCGCCTTCCACGAGGATTGCACCATTACAGTCGCCCGTCGTCTGCTCGACTGTATCGCCCCGCAATGGCTGCGCCTTGGCGGCTATTGGTATCCGCGCGGCGGCATGCCCATCGATGTTTTTTATCAGACCGGCGAGCCTCCCATAGGTTTGTGGGTGCCGGAGCAAGGGGTATCGCCGTATCGCGGTCGGGGCTAACAGGAGAAAAGTGAAATGGCTACCATGAAACCTATGAGACCCACCGTCTATTCCACCGACCATGGGCGGATCTGCCCTGATTGTGATAAGCCGGTTGCTTCCTGTATCTGCCGGCAAAAGAAGGCCGTCATCCCGGCAAAGGGCGGTGTCAGAGTCGGTCGCGAGACCAAAGGCCGGAAGGGCAAGGGGGTGACCGTTATCACTGGCCTGCCCCTTGATGTTGCCGCTTTAGAGACTCTTGCCAAGGAATTGAAAAAGCGCTGCGGCTCAGGGGGTACGGTTAAAGACGGGGTTATCGAGATTCAGGGTGACCATCGCGATGTGCTCCTTGAAGATCTCGAAAAACGCGGCTGGCAGGCAAAAAGGAGTGGGGGATAAGGCCATGAACGGAACACATCGCGCCGACATCAAACTTGGTTCGGAAGTGGCCATTGTTCTGAAACAGGATCAAGGCAGCGGAGTCCTCACCTATGGCCGGGTGCAGGCCATCCTCACCAAGTCGCCCACCCATCCGCACGGCATCAAGGTGCGGCTGGAAAGCGGTGCAGTCGGCAGAGTCAAAGATATTCTGGGGCTGTAAAACCAGATCAAGGATGAGGCACTTGCACCGATGGCAAAAAGCAGCCGCCCGTCACCATCATACTGGCCGCTGATGCTGCCCAGCAGCAAGATGGTATCGAGATAGACGTGGGGGTTAAGCAGAGTGACTGCGAAGGTGGCGGCAACAACCGCCCGACGCGAAGAAAATCGCACCTTATCGAGGACCAGACCGTCACTGCGCAGGGCGGCTCGAAGCGAGCGCAAGCCAAACCAAAACAGAAACACCGCCCCGCCCCAGGAACCGACCTTCTGCAGCAATTGATGCTCTGCGACCACGGTGCCAAGCCCTGAGGCCCCAAGCAGAATCAACAACCCGTCGCAGATGGTACAGATGAAGGCAACCAACCAGTGGTTTTATTCAGCTAAGCAAGAGATCGGGATCAAACGACTCCTGGCGGTTGCGGAAATCATTGGCGCGCCAGGCTACACGCATTGAGTACCAAGGGATAGAGGTGCGGTCCGGAGCTGTTGGATGATTGATGGTTATCCCTAATTGTTTAAACTTTCAATTAGCGTGCCCACCGTCACGCTCATCCCGGGGATGCCCGGGTCGCTGCGATACTGGATCAGAAGTCCGTCGTTGTCGCGGAACCAGTAGAAGGCGCGCCAGAGCTTTAAGAAGATATCGTTGGAACTGATCTCAATCTTCTGGGTTACCACCGACTGACCGTTCAAAGTAATAGTTTCAGAACCACGTTTTCTGGCCATCAGCAGGGTAGGCTCCAGTGCCCCTTCCTGAATCGTCCAAAAAAAGAGGTCACGATGCGGTGTCTTGATAAACTTGGCAAACGAGTAACCAAGATCCTGCAGCCATGGTTTATCATCAAGGCCGGCGGTGTTTTCGTGCGGTTCGCCCTCGGCTTTGCCGGAGATGGTGAGGAAGTTTTTTTCCCGAATGACCGAGTAGCTCTTTGTTGTTCCGATGTTGAGTTGCCAATGACTGGTGGCTCCAAAACCACCAGGGTCATTGAAACTGACGGTTGTCACATCGTTCTTGCTGATTTCGGTACGTAACAAGTTACCCTGCTTTTCCCTGGTCACGGTGACCGCAGTTATCTCTTTACCCTTTTGTTCCTGGTACCGGTATTGCGCAGCCACCGCCGGGACGACAGTGAGGCACAAGAGCAGGACGACGAAACAAGAAAGATGGTATCGCTGCACACTTTTCATTGGCACCTCCTGCCAGTTAAAAGAAGTTGGTTGCCGGCAACAAGGCGGCAAGGCACCTAACCGCCACTCTCACCATAGACTCTTGTCCGTACCATAAAACTTCTGAGCCAATGTCACAATAATCAGATCAAAGTGATGGCGATAAAGCTGCTTTCTTTGGAGACTTCCTGCCACCATCCATCTTGCCGGCCTGTCTGCCGCACACAACATCGCCTGCACCCCAAATGCCAGCCTGCTGGTGAGGAACAACTGAATTATTCATATCTAATGGAAGCTCAAGCCCATATTTTTGGGTGATTACTACGACTCCATGAAGGAGGTTCTAGGTGGAGGCGGTGTCGTTTTAAGTATGCTTAAGCGTTGCGATGCTCTGGATGTCTATAACAGGCACATCCTAAAAAAAGGGATCAAGGTCAAGATTGGAGGATAAGAAGAATCTCTGAGTTATAAAGAAACGGAGTCAAGGCGATTCCGTCCTGACTCTTTGGCGTTATAGAGGCAAGCATCGGCAGCTGTGATAATGTCTTGAATGGCGTGGTCGGCGGTGGGACATGCCAAAGTGGCAACTCCGAGACTTATGCTCACATACTTCCCAATACTTGAGCCGGCATGGGGGATGGCCAAAAGGCTGACCATATCGCAGAGACGCTGCCCCACGGCGACTGCTCCTTGGCCATCGGTCTGGGGCAGGACACAGACAAATTCCTCGCCTCCGTATCGGGCCACGAAGTCCGCAGGACGGTTGACGGCAACGGACAAAGCCTGAGCCACTTTTCGGAGGCAATCGTCACCAGCACTATGGCCGTATGTGTCATTATATTGTTTGAAGTGATCGATATCGATCATGATCAACGAAAAGGGAGTTCCAAGGCGTTGGTGCCGACGCCATTCCCTATTAAGTTCTTCTTCAAAGCGACGGCGGTTCGGGATGCCAGTCAGCGGGTCAAACTGAGAGAGTCGAACCAGTTGTTTGTTCAGATGGTTGAGGTCGTTTTGCTGAATATCGGAGATCTTCACCAAGTGACGGAGTTGGGAAAACAGCTTACGATAGTGACGCAGCAAGGCTCGGTAGTGCTTTGCACCCACCTCGTCTGAGAAAATCTCCTCTTCAAGCAAGGCTTCACCCTTACGAATGATCTCATATTCCTGTTTAAAGAGGTCCATTGACGATATCAAGAATCCTCATCGTTGAACTCGACCATATTGAAGGCGATACATTCTATTTCTTCCTTGAATTCCTCTCCACATTCCACGGCCGTATCGTTTTCTTCATGATACCGCCAATTGACGATAATGGGGGTGCCGTCGGCATGGGCTTTTTCCAGACGGTCAAAAATATCCATTAACACCTTGGAACTGCTGGAGTTAAAATAGTGGAGAGTGATGTTTACCGTCACCGGGGTATTGTTCGTCTGAGCAAAAAACCGATCGATCCATGCAAAGACGGGAGCATAGAAATTTGCTGCATTTTCCGGATATGATTCACCGGTGATTTCGAGAATCCGACTTTGTGCATCCAGACAAATGGACGGGGAGGATTTGGTGGCTTTGATGATGAGATTTTCCATGTCGATCCCTCAGATCACGGCGTTGATTGTGATAAAATTTCTCTCTTCGTCGGCATCGGCGATGAAATACTCCAGTCTGGTAGCCTTGCGGGCCGTTTCGATCAGGCCGAGACCAGCGCCCTTGCTGGACGCATCCGGCCCCTTCCGGCGCTGTTCGAGATAGTAGGCCTTCAACTGATCCTTGTCCATGGCGATGACCCGGTCAAGCAAAAAACAGAAGCGCTCAGTATCCTGCTTGGTGATATAGTTGCCGCTGAGTATATAAAAATGTCCGTCCTTTTTACCGACCGTGACCATGCCGTAATGGAGTTCATTATCGTCTTCCACCTTCGGCGGCTCTTTCTCGGCAGAGTAATTGAGAACGTTTTGCATCTGCTCCACAAAGATGGAAAAGACTTTCAGCGATACCGACATCTTCGTTTCTTCAAGTGCCATTTTTCGGCGTAATACCTCGCCGATGCCCTCAACGACACTCTGGCTGGTGGGTCCTGTGAAACTGAAGATAATCCCGTCCTCCTGCATATTGCGGTAGAACGTGTATGCATCCCACATGATATTTTCTCCTTTCTCTATGTGATTCCTCCAGAATCGGTTACAAACGAAACCCAACAACCGTGATGTCGTCGCGCTGTTCCTCCGAGCCTTTATAGTCGGTGAGCGCTTCTTCAAGAACCTGTTTTTGCCTCGACATGGCCTCATCTGTATGGGTCGTGACGATTTGCAGAAATCGACGCTTTCCAAAGGGGAGATGCCGGTCCCCTCCAGCCTGACCGAAGATGCCGTCCGTGGCGAGATAGATTGCGGCATTTTCTTCCAGCAACAGCCTATGGGCGGTAAAATTATAGTCCGGATCGGAAGTCTTATAACCGATGGACTCGCGATCACCGTTGATTTCTTTGATAATGCCGTTTTCGCTCATAAACATCCCCATACGGGCACCGGCAAAGAGTAAAGTCCTCTCTTCGGGATTCACAACGCATAATCCGATATCCAGTCCATCGTCGGTGACTGAGGCCGGGACATGCTGTCCGAGACTGATGCGCACCAGTCGGTTCAGTGCCTTGAGGATGGCAGAGGGATCATCGTCGCCCACATCCTGCACCACGCGACTTAAGGCCATATTGGCGATCATCGTCATAGTGGCCCCGGGGACCCCATGCCCGGTACAATCGATGACCGCTGCAATAAAACGGGAACCGCGGGTGTGCACCCAGAAGATATCTCCACCAATTATATCCTTAGGTTTCCAAATCACGAAATGATCCTGGATTGCATTGGGCAAGGTATCTTTTCCGGGCAGAATGGCATGTTGAATTCTCCGTGCGTACTGAATCGACGCCTTGATCTCACGGTTGGCAAAGACGAGTTCTTCATACTGCTTGGAAAGTTCACGGGTTTTATTCCGTACCTTTTTATCCAGGTTTTCGAGCATGTCATCGAGCGTATCGAGCATGCGATCAAATTCTCTACTCAGCATCCCCAATTCATCATTCCGAATCAGGTTGCTCCTGAGTTTAGCCTCTCCTTGGCGCACTCGTTGGGCGACGGCGGAAAGGTGTTCGATAGGTCGTAAGAAGCGTCGTATGACCAATGTGCCTAAAACAAGAGAGAATAAAAACGTTACGATGGAAATAAGAATCAGGCGGGAAGTCAGCGCTCTTGATTGGTTAAACAGATCGTCAGTATATACCGACGACCCAATATACCATTTAAATTCGGGGAAGTAGCGCATCCAGCTGATTTTTTCATAGATATATTGGCCCGGCTCTTGCGGACGATCCCATAAATAGGTCTGCGGTTTGCCGCTTTCAGCCGCTTGGACCAGTTCGTTGACCAGAGGTTTGCCGGTGCGCGGGTTGGGAATCGAGGCAAAGTTTTTTCCTTCCATTTGGCGGTTAGGGTGAATAATCATCTTCATCTGATCGTCGAAGATGAACATATAGCCGGTCTGGGCGATGGTGATTCGTTCCAAAAGCGTGTGGAGCCGACCGATGAGGCTCTCTCGTCGCAAGTTGACCTCCTCTGTGATGTCGTCTGTATAGACCCCAGACCCGTACACCCATTGCCAGGGTTCGAACAACTTTGAGTAAGTGAGTTTTTCGGATGGCTCATTATGACCCAAGCGATGCCACCAATACGAAGTAAATCCCTGGCCGTTTTCTCTTGCGACGGTTACCATTGGCGGTACTATGAGGTTTCCGTTGACGTCACGGATATTCGAAAAATCAGCACCAAAGAGTTTCGGGTCGGGATGGGAGATAAGCACTGAGTCAAAATTAGAGATCCACAGGTAATCGTCCTTTCCATACCGCAACATTCGCATACCTTCAAGAGCGCGTTTTTGGGCAACGGCTTCGGTAATCTCACCACGCTTGGCCGCATCGTATTGCAACTGAATAAAACAACCTCCTATGTCGGTAATGTCTCTCAGATCGCGTTTTTTATCCTCGAGAGCGCTATGCCGGTGGGATTCGATCTCCTGGTATGTTGTGGTTACCAGATCAGCGACCCGATCAAGAGCGGCGATGGCGGATTGCTCCGACATCTTGTAAGTGATTTGACGGGTAAGTGGTATAGTGGTCAGGGAAAAGGCTAATGAACAGACGGAGACGACTCCCAGGATGAGTAGGAAGCCCTTGAACCAGAGTTTTTTTGACATGGGGTCGCCTTGTATTCACAGATTTTGAGTAATGCTGCGTCGTCGGTAATAAGCAACTTTCTCATAATGTAATAGACAAACCGCTCTTCTTAAAACAAGGCTGCAATAAAGATAGGCTATCTTTTTCACTTTGTTTTCGCAAGTTTTTTCCGTATCCACGGTAGTTGCAAAAACCGGGATTTTTATTTCCTTTTCCGGAGGCTGGTAGCCTTGAAGGGTTTTTAAAAGGCGGCGGCGGGAAGTCTCTTTGCGAAAAGAGATAGTCAAAGACAAAAGGGAGAAAACCAGCTAAAATTGCAGAGCAAAAAAAATTCTAAGGTATCAAGGGGGTCTTGCCGTGCAAAAAGCGTGGTACTCTTTCCGCAGTGTTCTCATTTTCATAGTCTCAGGCAGTCTTCTCCTCTCGCCCATTGTTCCGGCATATGCACGAGCCAAGCAGGATGACGGGGAGATTGAAATCCCCGTTCCTGCGCCGGGAATGCATCCGAGCATGAAGGTGCAGCTGCCGCCTTTGCCCCCCGGGATTCCGGCCCCGGTGCCCGGATCGCCGGTCTTTGTGGAAAAACATCGTGAGCAACCGCGGCCTCCGGCTGATCGGGACTACGGTTCGAACAGGCATGATCCCCGCGATTATTCGCGAAATAAACCGGATTGGCGGCATGATCGCGATCGCGACAACTGGTATCGGCCCCATGGCAGTCTGTATAGAAACCTTCCCGCCGAGGCCTTTGCCCTGAGTATTGCCGGCGGCATGTTTTTTTATCATATGGGGGCCTACTACCGGCAAACCGACGAAGGCTACGTGGTGGTGCAGGCGCCACTCGGCGCGCGGGTACGAACCCTGCCGGAGAGATGCTCGCCCCTCTATATCGATGGGCGTAGCTATTATGTCTGCGATGATGTGTATTATGAACCGGATGGCGTCGAGTACGTAGTCATAGAAAGACCGGCACGCGGCGATTACCGGATTGAGGTCGGTGACGAGGTGCGGGTCACGGCTGAATTTCTTAATGTTCGTTCCGGACCAGGCAAGCGTTACAAGGTTGTCAGTCAACTCTTTCGCGGCGATGTTGTCGAGGTCGGAGGTATTGACGGGGAGTGGTACTATGTTCGGCTTGCCAATGGATTGTACGGCTGGATAATGCAGGAACATGTCGGTCTCTATAGAAGCAGATATGAAGTGAAAGGGTGAGAAAAGGATATTGATGGATGCACAGATCCTAGCAGAACTCGCAGCAATTGTCGGCGAAGACAACGTCTCGACCGCCCCTGCCGATAAGATAACCCACTCCTACGACGCCACCCAGAAGTGCTATCTGCCGGATGCGGTTGTCTATGCGGCAACCACCGATGAGGTGGCGAAAATTGTCAGGCTTGCCAACCGCAGGCGAATTCCCCTGGTGCCGCGCGGGGCCGGCAGCGGCTTTTCCGGCGGAACTTTGCCGGTGCGTGGCGGCATCGTCCTGGTGCTTACGCGGATGGACAGGATTCTTGATATCGATAGCGAAAATCTTACCGCCGAGGTCGAGCCGGGGGTGGTCACCGGCGAACTGCAACGGCAGGTCGAGAAACTGGGGCTGTTTTATCCCCCCGATCCGGCCTCCAAGGAGTTCAGCACCCTCGGCGGCAATGTCGCCGAATGCGCCGGCGGTCCGCGTTGCGTCAAATACGGGGTGACCAAGGATTATGTCCTCGGGCTTGAGGTGGTTACCCCCACCGGCGATATCATTCATACTGGTGGCAAAACCCTGAAAAACGTGGTCGGCTACGATCTCACCAAACTTTTTGTCGGCTCGGAGGGCACGCTTGGCATCGTCACCAAAATTATCTTAAAACTCCTGCCAAAACCGGAGGCGAAAAAGACCATGCTCGTCCAGTTTCTGACCATCGAGGGGGCGGCGAAATCGGTTGCGGCGATAATCGAGGCAAAGATCATTCCCACCACCCTCGAATTTATGGACGCGGCCACCATCGATTGCATCCGTCCCACCAGCCCCATTGCCCTGCCGGAAAACTGCCGGGCCATTCTTATCATTGAGGTGGACGGCGATGCCGCCATGCTCGATCCACAGATCGCCCGAATCGAAGAGATTATCCAGCCCTTCGGCATCCTAAACGTGAGGATTGCCGCCGGCCACGAAGAGTCGGAGGAGATCTGGCAGGTGCGGCGCAACGTCAGCCCGAACCTGCGCCGGATCAATCCCGACAAGTTTAACGAAGATATCGTCGTCCCTCGCTCTAAAGTCCCCGACATGATCCGCGCCCTGGAAAGGATTTCCACCGATTACGGAGTGCCCATCGTCAACTTCGGCCATGCCGGCGACGGCAATATCCATGTCAATATCATGGTCGATTTGCGGCAAGAGGGCATGGCGGAAAAGGTGGAAACGGTTCTCGACGAGGTCTTTCAGGCGGTCATCGACCTGCGAGGCTCCATTTCCGGAGAACACGGCATCGGCACCGCCAAGGCAAAATATCTCGGCATGGAACTCGATGTGGCAACCATTTCTTATATGCAGCGGATTAAGGACGCCTTTGATCCGAACCATATTCTTAACCCCGGTAAGATCTTTCCGGATACTAAATCCTCCCTCCCGGCCAAGGCGGGCAGCAACTGAGCAATGAGCAAGAATAAGAACCTAGAGGATTTTGCCAAGGTCATCGGCGAGTGCGTCAAGTGCGGGGTGTGCCAGGCCCACTGCCCGACCTATCTGCTCAAGCGAAAAGAGGGCACGGTAGCAAGGGGCAAAATCGCCCTGGCTGCGGCCCTCCTGCGGGGCGAGGCGGAGCTTGAAGAGCGGCTGCAGGAGGACATCTCCATGTGTCTTATGTGCGGCTCCTGTGTCGGTAAATGTCCGAACAAGGTGCCGACCCATGAGATCGTCGGGGCGATTCGCCGGCGGATTACCGACAAGCAGGGGCTGTCGCTTGTCGGCAAAGGGGTTTCGACCCTGCTCGGCTCGAAGGTCTTGATGAACAGTCTCAGTAAGGGCGGGGCGCTGCTGTCGCCGTTGCTGCTGAAAAAGGTGCCGGAGTCAAGCGGCCTGCGTCTCCGTTTTCCGGGCCCTGGCATGGCGGACCGGACTGTGCCGCAGCTTGCCTTCCGCAACCTTTTTGATCGCCTGCCGGAGTTTATCGAAGGGCAGCCGGAGAAGCCGGTTGTCGGTTTCTTTGCCGGCTGTTCGATCACCTATGCCTATCCGGAGATAGGCGAACATATGGTGGCCATCCTCAACCGCCTGGGCTTTTCCATCTACCTGCCGAAAGGCCAGCGCTGCTGCGGTATCCCAGCTCTGTCCTCGGGCAACGGCAAGCTTGTAGAGGAACTGGCCGAGAAAAACGTCGCTGCTTTTCGAGGCAGGGAGGTGCAGCACATCATCACCGCCTGCGGTTCCTGTAACGGCGGGATCGGTGAACATTACCGGACGATGCAGGGGGATTTCGCCGGCTTTACCGGCAAGGTTGTCGATTTCAGCGTATTTTTGCAAGGCACCGGGCTCTTCGAAGAGCTGGCCGCGATGGAAAAATGGCCGGAGAGGGAGAGGACGCGGGTCACCTACCACGATCCCTGCCACTTGAAACTCCAGGGGATAACGAAAGAGCCTCGCGCTTTGCTGAGAGCTCTGCCTAACGTCGATTTTGTGGAAATGGCCGATGCCTCCGCTTGCTGCGGCCTGGGCGGCACCTTCTCGGTCAATCACTACCGGAGCAGCAAGGCGATTGGGGCGAAAAAAATGCCGGGTCTTAGGGAAAGCGGGGCAAGCATGATCGCCACCGCCTGCCCCGGCTGTATCATGCAGCTGCAGGACAGCATCAACCATGCCGGGATGAAGGTTCGGGCAGTGCATCTTCTTGAGTTATTGGCGGAAGCGCTCAAGGGACCACGCTAGGGAACGTTGTTGATGATAAAAACAGGTAAACCACCGGCAGAGCCGGTGGCATGAGGAAGGCCCCTAAAAG